>NZ_JBALDE010000238.1:0-54335 GCF_036917515.1 Nostoc sp.
AGATGTTTAGAAAAGTTACAACTAGAGTTTATTGTAGCAATTCGCTCCAATCATGGAGTGTTGATGCCAGCAGGGAGTCGAAAACGTTATAACCGTAACTTTATGAATGATTTTCGGGCGAGTCCAATCAGTTTTCCTATTATTAGTTGAATAAGATTGCTGTTTTTTCTTTACCCAAAGTAACAAAAGAGGGATAACTTACCACAAGACCCAAATACCCGTGTCATTTTTATCCCCCAAGCCGAGTTATTTTTCGTTCCCTTCCCAGCTTTGCAAGATGAGTCCGGCAAATACCTAATCGAAAAACATACTATTCTTACCACACCTGCTATCCAAGTTTTGCAGTTGACCCATCAGCAAAAAATAAACAAGCGCAAAGCAATAAAAAATCGTCCTGTATTAGTAGTCGGTAATCCGACAATGCCTCAGCAGTTGTTACCGCTACCAGGTGCAGAAAAAGAAGCACTGCAAATTGCCAAAATACTGAATACTCAAGCATTAACTAGTAGTAAAGCTACTGAAACTCTTGTGAAGCAATTAATGCATTCGGTTGACGTGGTGCATTTGGCAACCCACGGGCTATTGGATGATTTTAAAGGCTTAGGCGTACCAGGAGCCATCGCCCTTGCTCCCTCTGGTCAAGATGATGGATTGCTGACAAGCGGTGAAATTTTTGATATGAAACTTGATGCTGATTTAGTAGTGCTGAGTGCTTGCGATACTGGCAGACGAGATATCAAGAACGATGGTGTTATCGGTTTGTCTCGCTCTTTGATTAGTGCCGGCGCACCCAGTGTAGTTGTTTCTTCATGGGCAGTGTCAGATGATTCTACAGCATTGCTGATGACGGAGTTTTATCAAAATCTGCGGCGAAACCCTGATAAAGCTGTTGCATTGCGAGATGCTATGCTGTCAACAATGAAAAAGTATCGCCATCCTAGAGAATGGGCAGCATTTACTTTGATTGGCGAAGCTGAGTAAATTATCTATTGCTGAAACGTTTATACAGGAAAGCTTCAATCGTATCTGTCAATTCCCAAACGGACAAAACAATTCAAAGGCTGTATTCATTATTAAACAAGCATAAATAAAAGATTGAGCCGCCTAAATTTATCGGGATTCTGAATTTTTAATTTTGAATTCCCTTAAAAGGCAGTTGACTTTAGTATTTTCAATTCTTAAAAGAGGTTTTGCCAATGACCAATTCGGAATTCGAGATCGTTACAGTTCGCCCAACGGATGAGTATAATCAAAAGTTGGTGTCTCACGTCCATCCGCCAAATTGGGTTAATCCTCAACCTGCCGACGTTTACGACTTGGTAGTAATTGGTGCTGGTACGGCGGGATTAGTGGTAGCGGCGGGTGCAGCGGGACTGGATTTGGGTTTAAAAGTGGCGTTGATTGAAAAGCATCTCATGGGTGGAGATTGCTTAAATGTTGGTTGCGTACCATCTAAAACTATTATTCGGTCTGCCCGCGTTGTTGGCGAAATCTGGGATGCTAAAGATTTGGGAGTTAATATTCCCCAACATAATATTGATGTTGATTTTCCCAAAGTTATGGGCAGGATGCGGCGAATCAGGGCTGATATCAGCCATAATGATTCGGTGGAACGGTTTCAAAACTTGGGTGTCAATGTCTTTTTGGGTAGCGGTCGATTTGCGAGTAAAAATACCGTGGAAGTTGGCGACAAAACCCTCAAATTTAAAAAAGTTGTGATTGCAACTGGCACAAGAGCTACACAACTGGCGATTCCAGGAATTGAACAGGCGGGTTATCTAACCAATGAGACGGTTTTTTCCTTAATTCAACGACCGGAACGTTTGGCGGTGATTGGTGGCGGCCCCATTGGTTGCGAATTAGCGCAGACTTTCCGCCGTTTGGGTTCTGAGGTGATAGTTTTCCATAGCGGTTCTCATCTCCTGAATAAAGAAGACGCTGAGGCTGCTAAAATTCTCCAAAAGGTTTTGATTAGAGAAGGAATTCGCGTAGTACTCAATTCCAAGTTGGAAGAAGTGGTAACTGTCACCCAGGGGAAACGGCTTTACTTTTCTTCTAATGGTCATCGAGATTCGGTGACAGTCGATGAAATTTTAGTCGGTGCGGGGCGATCGCCAAATGTGGAAGGTTTGAATTTAGAATCAGTGGGGGTGGAATATGACAAGCACCAAGGTGTAAAGGTAAATGATTACCTGCAGACGACCAATCCCAAAATTTATGCAGCTGGCGATATCTGCATGAATTGGAAGTTTACCCATGCTGCTGATGCCGCAGCGCAAATTGTAATTAAAAATACCCTGTTTTCTCCCTTTGGCTTGGGACGCTCGAAACTTAGTAGTTTGGTGATGCCTTGGGTAACTTATACTGACCCAGAAATTGCTCACGTAGGGTTATCCGAACACGAGGCGCAGAAATTGGGTATTGAGGTGACAACAATTGAGATCCCTTTTAGTAGTGTAGACCGAGCGATCGCAGATGGTGAAGAGTTAGGATTTCTCAAAATCCACCATAAAAAAGGGTCTGATAAAATTATTGGTGCAACTATTGTTGCCAGTCATGCGGGTGAGATGATTTCAGAAGTAACTACGGCAATGGTGAATAAGATTGGTTTGAGCAAGTTAAGCAGTGTAATTCATCCTTATCCCACTCAAGCCGAAGCGATTAAAAAAGCAGCTGATGCTTATCGTCGAACACTCCTAACATCAAATACCAAAAAATTGTTGGGATTTCTGACAAAGTTATCTTAAGCAAAATCAGCGAACGGTCAGATAACTGTTCGCTGATAACTGATAATTTTTATGTCATCTCTAAACCAATACGTTTGGGTTAAGGATAATTGCTCTTTCAAGACGCGATTTATCGCGTCTTTACATCAGGGTTTTGTTGCTGATTCTAAACTGTATTTATCTCTAAACAGGTCGGAAACGATCAATCTCGCCTCCGGTCAAGTTTGCGTAATACAGATTACCATCAGGGCCAGTAGTGATTTGTGTAGGCAGTCCTAGATTAGGCCTGTCCTTTTGGGAAGCAAACTGCTTAACTGAGGTAACTTTGCCCTTACTATCTAATATCAAAGCATCGATAGTTCCTTGACTGAAATCACCAATGAATAAGGCATTTTGATAGATATCAGGGAAAGTATTACCTGTGTAAAAGTCACCTACAAGGATCGAATTAGAACCAAAATGTTTGTAAGTGTACAATGGTTCTGTAACAGATGAGCCACTACTATAGAAGGCTTTTGCTGCATCTAAACTAGCGTAAGATGGTTGTTTCAGACTGACGATATTACCATTTGCATCAAGGCCACCTTCATAGAATGGCCAGCCAAAGTTAGCCCCTGGTTTTCCGACATTCACCTCTTCGTAACTACCGAAGCCAACATCGCCAATATAGGGGGTATTGGTCTTTTTATCAATTGTGAAACGGAAGGGGTTACGCAGACCTAAGTCATAAACTTTGGAAATATTGCTATTGGCGTCACCGTTGTAGAAAGGATTGCTTGATAAGCCTTTACCAGTAATCGGGTCAATCCGCAAAATCTTGCCGGATAGATTATTCTTATCCTGGACGCGAATTGCTCGCGGGTCTATCCCATTGTAGGAAGTACCATCTCCTAAGCTCACAAATAGAGAACCATCAGTACCAAAACGCACAGAACCAACTGAGTGAGATTCACTATCATTGGCTATAAAATTCTGGATATTTTGGACTTTATCGAGATTATTAAGATAATCCTGCAAGCTGGTAAACGGCTTACCAGTATCTTTGTTGAGAATTCCTGATGGTGCATAGCCAAGTGAAACATTTGTACTATTTCCATCTGGGTGGCTGATATTTGCCCAAGTGCCATTTGTGCCGAGTAGTACAACTTCGCTGCCAGCAATTGCAGTAGTGTAATTAGTGTTGGGGTCAGCTGTAAAGCGACTAAGGCGTGCAGTACGATTCCCATTCTGATCGGGATCGTCCAATGTGCTATTGGGATTATTATTAGGATTGTTTACACTAGTTTCTGGTGGATCGTAGGTATACAACAGATAAACATAGTTGTTGCCGTTTGAACTTTTGCCAAAATCTGGATGTACGGCAATGCCTAATAGACCGCGATCGCGCGTATCATTTACCTGTCCGCGAATATCAGTAAATGGTGTTGATAATAAGCTACCGTTTTTCATGACTCGCACTACCCCATTTTTCTGGGCAATGAACATGGTGTTACTATCAGGTGCCCATTCAAAAGCTGTAGGTTGATTCAAACCAGAAGCTACTGTATCTAAAGCAAAGTTACCGGAGTCATTATCAATAATAGTGATACTTGTTTGTTGATTAGTTAGCTGTACTCCAACTGGGTTACTGAACTTCAAAGTAAATGTTTCATTTGATTCCCCAACGTTGTCATCAATAATGGGGATAGCAATTGTGTTACTGGTTTGTCCTACTGCAAAACTCAAGTTTCCAGATACAGTTTTGTAATCAGATCCAGCTTTAGCAGTCCCATCTTGGGTTGTGTAGTTCACGCTAGCAGCCGCTGAAGCATTGCCCCGTGTAACTGTCACCTTAGCAGTACCGTCACTTTCATTAACTACTGGCTGACTGAAATCGAGGCCAGAGCCATCGTTGTCTTGAATTGTAATTGCGAGAGTTCTTTGGACTCCTAGTGTTGCGCCCTCTGCCTGATCGATGACAAAATTAAAGGTTTCATCTGCTTCTATCAAGGAATCATCATTGATCGGAATGGATACCTGCATGCTGCTTTGTCCTGGTGCAAAAGTCAGTGTTCCAGCACTTTCAATACCTTCATTCCCATAGTCAACTCCTTTTGTAGCAGTATTAGCGATAGTCGCATACTTAATTGAAGATGTACCACTCAAATCTCCAATTCTAAGTATTTTAACGGTAGCATTATCACTGCCTTCGTTCACAGTCATCGAAGACGAGCCTAAGGTGATAGTGGTCTGAAGAAGTGGTGAATAAAGTTGAGACTGAGGAATGATTTCCTTCGCCTGAGAGGTGCTTGACCAACGCAGTTGAGAAACAGCATTGCCTTGCTTTTCGTAGTACTCAAGTTTAATATCGTACTTATGACCTGCAACCAATGCGATCGAGCCACTGGATTCAGTGGCAGCTTGATCGACAAATTGATTGATGATTTGTTGACCATTCACCCACAGTCGCACACCATCATCAGCAGTGGTGTAGAACTTGTAAGTTTCGCTGTACTTGGCTTCTACCTGACCTGTCCAGCGCACTGAGAAAGTATCTGCATCAATCGACGGAGCGGGAGAATCAGCGCGCCAGTTAAAGTTCACCGTCGGATCTGTAGTAGTTACCTTCAGGTTAGTGAAGTCGATGTTGTCGTAGTACTCTCCTTTGAGTCCATTGCCACTACTAGGTGTGCTGACATTACTATACAGTTGGGACTGGGGAATGATTTCCTTAGCCTGAGAAGTGCTTGACCAACGCAGTTGAGAAACGGCATTGCCTTGCTTTTCATAGTACTCAAGTTTAATATCGTACTTTTGACCTGCAACCAATGCGATCGAGCCACTGGATTCGGTAGCAGGTTGATCGATAAACTGATTGATGATTTGTTGACCATTCACCCATAGTCGTACACCATCATCAGCAGTGGTGTAGAACTTGTAAGTTTCGCTGTACTTGGCTTCTACCTGACCTGTCCACCGCGCTGAGAAAGTATCTGCATCTATCGACGAATCGGGAGAACCAGCGCGCCAGTTAAAGTTCACCGTCGCATCTGTACGAGTTACCTTCAGGTTGGTGAAGTCGATGTTGTCGTAATACTCTGCCTTGAGTCCATCTCCTTGAGAGAGTAGGCTAGACCGAGTAGAAATACTGGTTTGTCCCGGATCAATACTTTCTAGAGATGATTTAGTAGTAATTACTGGACTTACAGATGTTGATAAGTTTTGATTTGATGCCATAATTAATATTTCATGATCAGTTTTATATGAATATTTTCAACAAATAATGTATCATAAAGCTTGATATCAATATATTAATAAGCTAATCATTGATTGACTTATAAATATATATTTAGTAATTGCTAATTATGAATAATTAGTTGAAGAATATATTGATATTTGTTTTATTTCAACAATTTTCTGAATTCTTGAGAGCCTCTAATCTCATTGATATGCAGATGTGTATTCGTTGATTCAAGCAATGCCCAATAAAAGTAGTCACATACGTAATTAGTCAAACACAATAACTTTACATAGATTACTTAAGTATTAGTTTTACTTTTACATATTTGACAATAGATTGCACTGTTATGTCTATCTTGTTTATAAGACTTTGTTTAAATATTCACATTGAGCTATCCTTTTTTAAAGGAATAGAAAAGTTTTGGTGATCTTTAAATAAAAATTGCCAAATTGCCAGATAATTTAATGTATTTTTCTACAGATTTATTAACTATATAAAAATCGGGTCAAGAAAAATTTTCATCTTTAAAGATTTGAAAAATTAATATTTATCTATACTTCATCTTGACTATTACTTTATGTCCTTCTTACCAAAACCAGCAGAAATATAGTAATAACCTCAAATCAGTGGAGCAAAAACTTTTGCAAAAGCCTCACCATTCATGCATTTAAGCTAGGGAACTTGTTGCGAGTGGATTATCCTGCGAATCGCTACGCGACAGTTTCTCTTCTCCATGAGAGGCTACGCCAACCAGACGCCACGAGCAAAGAATTGTCAGCGTCCTAAACCCTACTTTTTCATTGATTTACAAAAGTTTTCAATTTACTCCAACTCAGAAAAATTACAAGTTTGACGTTGCATATTCCCACTTTCCCCTAGACTAAGGGCAGCAACCTTGTTTAAACTGGCTGAGGAAAGTGGACTTTGACTGAGACAAACAATTTAAACTCTACCATCCAGAATCTCTCACGCAGGGAATTGCGAGATTTAGTGCGGACTCAGCTGCAAATGCTCCTGGAAGCAGGAGACTTGCAGGGAGCAAAATCTATTCTCGTACCCGTGCAGCCTGCGGATATCGCCGAGGCGATTGAGGGTTTGCCAAAAGCGATGCATGCTTTAGCTTTTCGCTTGCTTTCTAAGGATGAGGCTATAGAGGTTTATGAATATCTCGATTACAGTGTTCAAGAACGGTTAATAGAAGAACTTAAAAGTCAGGAAGTCTGCGATATTGTCGATCAAATGTCGCCGGATGACCGAGCTAGGTTATTTGATGAATTACCGGCAAAAGTCGTCAATCGCTTGCTAGAACAACTGAGTCCAGCAGAACGTCAAGCTACAGCCCAACTATTGGGTTATGAAGCTGATACAGCTGGGCGAATTATGACGTTAGAGTTAATCTCCCTGAAAGAAAACTTGACAGTATCTCAAGCTCTAGAGCAAATTCGTAACTTAGCTAATGCCAGTGAGATGATTTATTATCTTTATGTCATGGATGCGGCAAGGCGCTTAACGGGGATTGTATCGTTGCGGGAATTAGTAACATCTCAGCCGGAGCAAATTATTGGCAAAATTATGACCCGTGATGTGGTGTTTGTCTACACTGATACAGACCAAGAAGAAGTTGCAAGATTAATCCAAAGATATGATTTTTTGGCTGTACCTGTGGTAGATCGAGAACAGCTTCTAGTAGGTATTGTTACGGTGGATGATGTGATTGATATTCTGCAACAAGAAACCACCGAGGATATCTATGCCTTAGGTGGTGTGCAGTCGGGTGGCGACAACTATTTTCAAATGAATTTGCTGGAAATTGCTCGAAAGCGGGTTGTCTGGTTATTGGTCTTACTTGTAACCAATACTGTTACTGGGACAATTATTAAGTCGCAAGAAGATATTTTAGCAAAAGTGGTGACACTGACGGCCTTTATCCCCTTGTTGACTGGTACTGGGGGTAATGTGGGTGCTCAATCTTCCACAGTAGTGATTCGCGGGATGAACACTGATGAAATCCGATCGCTTGGTGTATTGCAAGTAATCGGCCGAGAAGCGATCGCTGGGGCATTTTTGGGAGGAATGTTAGGTACAATCGCTACTGTCTGGGCTTATTTTCTGCAAGGACGATTGGAAGTAGCGATCGCTGTAGGCACTAGTTTGGTAGCTATTTCCATTTTGGCTTCGATCTCCGGTTCAGCACTGCCATTTCTATTTCGCTATCTGCGTTTAGATCCGGCATTAATGTCAGCACCATTCATCACCACAGCAGTTGATGTCGTAGGCGTTTTGATCTACTTCAATTTGGCACGAGTAATTTTAAAATTATGAAAAAGAGTCATTAGTGAATAACAAACTACAAATGACATAGACGCTTCTGCGGCTTCCCGCAGGGTAGGGCAAATGACTAACTTAACTTTTATAATTCTGATTCCGTATCTGGAGCAACGATTTCGCCAGTACCCAATTGCAGTATCATGTCCTGGTCAGTAATCAATCCGCTAAGTTCTTTCACTTGTAAATTCATGTCTTCACAAGCTTGTCTTAGTTCTTGGGCAAATTTGTTGAGGTCTTGATCATAGCCACATTGATAAGCAGCAGTTTCAATTCCTTGCTGGGCATTTGCTCTAGCACAATCTACTAGTTCTCTGCCATGCAGTGGTGTAAGAGATGCCATAAACGTTAGTTATTATTTCTTAAATGTACGCTGTTAGACAGATTATCAATATTTCCACATTAAATCATCCCTCCAATGGATGACCATGAGGGTAGAATTATAAGTTTAGAGTTAAGAGTTAAAAGTTAAAAGTTAAGAGTTATAAATTAAGAATCTATCTGTTATAATTCCTAATTCCTAACTCTTAACTGCTAACTATTCTACTTAACCATTGATCACATCTCCACCATTAACATGTAACACTTGTCCAGAGACATAAGAAGCATCATCAGAAGCTAAATATACGTAGCTAGGAGCAACTTCTTCAGGATGTCCAGCCCGTTCCATTGGTACTTGTTTACCAAAAGTTTCAACTTTCTCTTCGGGAAAAGTTGAGGGAATTAAAGGTGTCCAAATTGGTCCTGGTGCGACAGCATTAACGCGAATTCCTTTGGATACTAAATTTTTTGATAAGGAGCGAGTGAAGGCAACGATCGCACCTTTTGTAGAGGAATAATCTAGTAACTGTGGACTACCTTTATAAGCTGTTACTGATGTGGTATTGATGATAGCACTGCCCGCTTGTAAATGCTTGAGTGCAGCTTTAGTCATGAAAAACATTGAAAAGATATTAGTGCGGAAAGTCCGTTCTAGTTGTTCTTCAGTGATTTCTTCAATACTTTCTTTCGGGTGTTGTTCGGCAGCGTTGTTGATGAGAATATCGAGTTTGCCAAATTCACCAACTGTTTGTTGGATGGCTTGCTGACAAAAAGTTTCATTGCCAATATCACCTGCGATGGTTACTGCACGACGCCCTTGTTTTTCTACCAAATTTTTTGTTTCTTTGGCATCATCATGTTCGTTAAGGTAAAGAATAGCCACATCTGCACCTTCTTTAGCAAATGCGATCGCAACAGCACGACCAATACCACTATCTGCACCTGTAATCAATGCTACTTTATCTTGTAACTTACCACTACCCCGATACTGAGCATCATCTGCTTTGGGTTTTGGTGTCATTTCTGATTCAACACCTGGTGCTTCTTGTTGCTGTGGCGGTTGCAATTTTTGCTCTTTTTTCTCTTTTGATTTAGCCATAGGTTTTGTCTTGGTAATTGTATATTGCATTGGGTATTGGGAATGGAGCACAGGGCATTGCTTATACCCCATTTTTCTCATCTCTTCCATTCCCCATTTCAAAACCAAACCTTGGATCGAAGAATTCAACCCAAGGTTTATTTTTTGCTTTGACTCTCACTAGTAGTTTGCAATTTTAAGCATTTATATCCTGGATGTTTGCCAAACTTACTTATTCCTCGTAACTGTAAGCAACTTAGATTATTTATACTCACATCTGATAGTGAAAAATAAGTACACAACTCTCATGTGATCAAGAATTTATCTTTTTCATCTGCTTTACAAGTTAGCTATTATATTGCTGTACTTTATCATTCTTTAGAGGTAAAGTAAGCTGCAATTAGCTCAACCTTAAGACGGAAAAGAAATTAAAGAATTCGGCGAACTGCGGGTTGGGATAGTTTGATTTATCCTTGCAGACTTCCGGAAATTTTTTACAAAACTACCTGAATCTTGACACAGCGAGTATACATTTTCCAAAAGGCTACGTGGTGCGCTACATTGAGATCATTAGAGGGCAGGGGTTATGGCAACATTAAATATTTCTGAGTTAGAACAAGTTGAAAAGTTTCGGCACTTACAATTAACCCTGCGCGATCGCTGGAAAACAAGCGAACTATTTGACAATAGTGAAGCAGATATTTTAATTATTCCCTCCCTGAGTATCGACCAGGGCGAACTCCAAAAGATCGAAGGCTGCGAGCATTATGAAGAAAGATTACTATTCTCCTTGATCCGGTTGCAGAATCCCCAGACTCGACTGATTTACGTAACATCAGTACCACTGCATCCTAGTATCATTGATTATTATTTGCAACTGTTGCCAGGAATTCCCTTTTCTCATGCTCGCAATCGCTTACTGCTACTTTCTACTTACGATTCCTCCTTTAAGCCTCTGAGTCAAAAGATTTTAGAACGTCCTCGCTTGCTAGAGCGGATTCATCAATCTTTGAGGCTAGACAAATCATTTATGATCTGTTACAACTCTTCCTACTGGGAAGGTGAATTGTCTTTAAAATTAGGTGTACCATTGTATGCTGCTGCACCAAATTTACAGATTTGGGGAACAAAAAGTGGCAGTCGGCAAATCTTCAAAGAAAGCGGAATACCGCATCCAGATGGCAGCGAAAAAGTTTGGAACCACACAGATTTGGTAGAAGCTACCGTTGATTTGTGGGAACGTCAACCAGCATTAAAACGAGTAGTAGTAAAACTTAACGAGGGCATTTCTGGAGAGGGGAATGCATTGCTGGATCTTAGACCGATTGAGAATTTAGCACCAAACATTGGTACTCATGCCGAAAGGATAGCAGCAATTAGCGATCGCTTATCAACGATGCGCTTTCAAGCAAAACAAGAAACTTGGGATAGTTTTTTGGTAAAAATGCCTGAGTTAGGGGCAATCGCTGAAGCATTTGTGGAAGGAGAAATTAAGCGATCGCCCAGCGTCCAAGGACAGATCACACCTAATGGTGAAGTGGAAATCCTTTCAACTCATGACCAAATTCTTGGAGGCCCAGACGGTCAGATTTACCTTGGTTGTCGTTTTCCTGCTGATGAAAGATATCGATTGCAATTACAGCAATTGGGACTTCAAGTCGGCAGAAAACTAGCAGAGAAAGGCACTTTAGAGCGATTTGGACTAGATTTTATTGCCGTTGACAAGGGTAACGGAGAGTGGGATATGCAGGCGATCGAAATCAACCTACGTAAAGGCGGTACAACTCATCCATTCATGACCTTGAAATTATTAACGAATGGCCGCTATGACCTTTCCACGGGTTTATTTTATAATCAACAAGGTCGTCCAAAATACTATGTTGCCACTGATAATCTCCAAAAAGAGCGCTATCAGGGATTATTACCCAATGATTTGATGGATATCATCGCTCACCACAGACTACACTTCGATAGTGGTACAGAAACGGGTACAGTGTTTCATCTTATGGGTTGCCTTTCGCAGTTTGGCAAGGTGGGATTAACCAGCATCGGTGATTCCCTCCAACAAGCACAAGACATTTATAACAAAGTTGTCAAAGTTCTAGATGAAGAAACTCGTAGTGAAAATCGTGATTTATCGGCATTTTCAGATTATTCCTTTCCTGTAGTTTGGGATGAATTATAGTTAAGGAATGTCATTTGCAACATATGGTAGAGGCACACCAATGAGCAATGCTCGTAAATTTAGTCTACCTCGTCCCACGCCTGGTTAGTGAGATTCTTCAGTGCTATGGCCAAGTACATTGCGATCGCTTACTTCTGAATATGGCTACTTTTTCTTGATAGCGCCATAGTTGACCAGAAAGAAAAAGGTACAAGCCCCTAAATTTATTTATGGGGATCATTAATTTTGAATTTTGAATTTTGAATTTTGAATTCACCGCAGGGGCTGACAGCCTTCGCTTCGAGGTACGAATTGTTGCATTGCCCAGCAACTCCATTACCTGAATAATTACACTAGGATGGATGGAAATACACTGCCAATGAGTGACCTATGAGGCAACCAAGTAAAAATTTTGAACCCTTGCTCACCAAAGAAGCCCCGCCAGTTGTTGAACGTATGGGGCTAACCTGGCTAGTTGCAGCAGCGATCGCAACTGCTTTATTGTGGCAAGTACCAGGAGGGGATTATATATTATACCCATTTACAATTCTGGCAACTTGGTTTCATGAAATGGGTCACGGTTTAATGGCACTGCTATTAGGAGGACAGTTTCAGAAGTTGCAGATTTTTAGCAATGGTTCTGGTGTCGCAACTTATGGCATCCGGTCGTCGTTGGGGCCAATTGTCCCGGCAATAATCGCCGCAGCCGGGCCAATGGGGCCGCCTCTTGCCGGTGCAGCTTTGATTCTGGCTTCCCGCAGTTTTACAGCAGCAACTCTCTGTTTGAAAATTTTAGGAAGTTTTTTGCTGTTGTCCACATTAATTTGGGTGCGTTCCTGGTTTGGATTGGTGGCAATTCCTTTACTAGGTTTAATAATCTTAGGTATTGCTTTAAGAGCACCTCGCTGGACGCAAGGGTTTGTCATTCAATTTTTGGGTGTACAAGCTTGTGTAAGTACGTACCATCAACTTGATTATCTATTTAGTAGTTCTGCTGGCCCCCTTGGAATTTCTGATACAGCGCAAATGCAGCGATATTTGCTTTTACCTTACTGGTTTTGGGGCGGGTTAATGGCGATCGCATCTCTAGTAATTTTAATCCAAAGTCTCCGTGTTGCTTATCGTTCTGAGTAATCAGTAAGAAGCACCATCAAAAGGTGATTGAATCTTTAGCTCAAAGAATTACCGAACATTAAGAAAATATTAGACTCAAGTTAGAGAAGAATTTTCCTGACGAAGATTTAATTAAGCATTGGGAAAAAGAGATTTGTGCTTTTGACAAGGCAATCCAACAAGCACGGAAAAAATTGGGATAATAACTAAAATATCTAGATTAGCGATCGCCCTCTTGCAGTCACCAATTCAACCCTCAGTACCTTGATTGCGGAATTAGGTACAGAATGCCTGAAAGTACAAGCATTAGTTAACCAGTTACAGTTAACTAGTTTAACTGCGAACCAACAAGCTGAAATTCTCGTAGAACTTCTAGCTGGTGTAGTTCATTTGCATAATCATTGTGACGAAGATTTTCAGACGCTAATTACTGAATAAATGGAAAATTTGCCTGATGATTAGGATTAAAGAAGAATTCCAAAGTCAGAATTCAGGAGTAAGAATTAAGAGTTTTTATCAGTATAATAGCCTGGATATTGTTAAAAAAATTCGCCGCTAATAACTCTTACCTTCGCGGTTCGATACTCTAAGCATGTCCACCCAACCCAAAATTCAAAACATATACACCGATGGTGCTTGCACCGGTAATCCTGGCCCTGGCGGTTGGGGTGTTGTCGTCTACTTCAGCGACGGTTCAATCCACGAAATGGGCGATGCATCCCCTCATACCACTAATAATAAAATGGAGATGCAAGCTGCGATCGCCGCCCTTCAATTTCTGCAAACATCTCAACAAGCCCAACCCATCACCCTTCATACCGATAGCGAATACCTGATTAACTGCGTTACCAAATGGGTGAAAGGCTGGAAAAATAAAGGCTGGAAAAAGTCAGATGGTAAACCCGTCCAAAACCAAGACCTTTTAAAAATCTTAGATGAACTTAATACCCAACAAGTAAAATGGCAATACGTCCGGGGACATTCTGGTAACATAGGTAACGAACGTTGTGATGCGATCGCTCGCACTTATGCTAGTGGCAAAATCCCTTCGCTACAACAATTATCTTCCACAGATTTTTATAAATCTTTATCTTCCCAAAATGAATTAAATGTAGCAAAAGTAGCTGATTATGAAAAAAACTCTCGAATAACTAACCAAAGTCCGCAAGAAATCAGTACTTCTGCACCAGAAATAACCGTTATGGAACCATCAATTGGCCCAACTGCGGCCGTGACCGATGAAAAACCGCTAGAAATGAGGGTTTCGCAACTCCGCAGCTTGGTCGAAGCTCTGCGTATAGCTGACGAAATTTCTGAAAAAGGATACTTAATCACCAGTTCTGAGTTAGCAGACTTGATGGATGTCCACGCCAGCGCTGTCACCAGTCGTGGAGATCAATGGCGCTGGCGAAACTGGATAGTGTCACGGGTACGCCGTGAAGGAAATCAAATTCTTTGGGAATTGGAACGTGGGGATCAAGTAGGAGGTGAAGAGGAGTAAGGGAGCAGGGGAGCAGAGGAGACAAGGGGACAAGGGGGAATTATTAAACAAGTCTCTTTTTTGTACATTGGTGTCAACTTAAGCTGAAATCTCATCACTGCATGAGTTTTGCCCTTACCCCCAGCTCTTTTCCAATTTGGGAGAGGGAAGCATAATTCTCCAGTTCCCCTTCTCCCATGTTGGGAGAAGGGGTTAGGGGATGAGGGCAACTCTAGAACGCTTTCTCTTACCTAACTTTTACCTTAAGTTGACACCAATGCTCCCTTGTCTCCCCCCTCTTCCTTATCTACCTTGTATCTTCTCCATGCCCAATGACGCCAGTTGCTACCCTTCTCCTAACGGAGATGCTGCGCGAACGGGAACGCTAAGAGCGAACAAGTCGGGCATTGCCCGCCCAACGCACTGGCTCCCCAATGCCCACTATATATACTTGCGTCCTCGCCACTCGCGCGGAGTGCGGAATGCAGATAAAAAGATTCGTAGCACAGCTAAGGGATCGGCTAAAGGGGAAAGCCAGAATAACCAGCTGCCTTTAGCGTTTGTGCGATCGTAAGAAGGTGCGATCGCTATTAGCATCGCAAAGCGAATCACCAACAAGAATAAATTCAGTCCCAGCAAGAGTGGGGGAGTGCGCGAATATGAGAGTGTGGGAGAAATCAACAAAAAAGTCAGGACAATTAAAAAGGGTAGACCTTGAACAGATGCGAGTAGCCATAAATCTCCCCACAACTGAGAGCGAGAAGTTGCATCTTTGAGATCGAGACTTCGCCCCCACTCCTTCCACGTCTCCATCGCTCCTTCATACATCCGTACCTTCAGCACCTTTGCACCATCTAAAAAACCGACCTTATAACCTTGGATAGCAATATTGCGTGCCAACGTGACATCATCACAAAAAGAACTCTTCGCACTGCTATAACCACCTACAGCAGCTAAAACAGAGCGACGACACAAAAAACACTGCCCATTTGCCATTACCCGTTCTGGTTGCTCTGGATTGATCCCCGCTGGGTCAAATCGGTAAAGCAAAGTCATCAACAAAGCCGGTTGTAGCCAGCACTCCCCAGGATATTTGAGGATGAACTGGGGTGAAAGAGAAACTAAATCGTAGCCTTGTGCTTCGGCCGTCTTTACCAAACCAGCAACTAAACCAGGATGCGGTTGGATATCAGCATCCAACCCCAGAAACCACTGACTAGCCTCTGAGCTATATAGAAAACCATTATGCAATGCCCAAGGACGCCCCACCCAACCAGAGGGTAAGGGATCATCTGTTATCATGCGAAAGCGCGGATCTTTTTGCTGTGTTGCTTTTACCAAGTTGGGGGTACCATCACTGGACTTGCTGTCTACAACCATAATCTCCCGAACTTCATAACTTTGCTGAGTTAAACCAGCCAACAGAGGGTTAATACGAAGCGCCTCGTTCAGCGTGGGAACAACGATGCTAACCCTACCTAAAAGCTCAGGTATCGGTTGTTGGGGTTCTATTGGAGGATGGCGTCTTGGCCCCTTTAACAGGCGCGAAAACAGAATTGCCGTTGCTGGTACTTGGATAAGTAGCAATAAAAAAGAAATTGCGCTTTCCACTATCAAAGCGTTGTCATTAGTCATTAGTCATTGGGTATGGGGCATTGGTGAATAAGCAATAGTTATTCTTCCTCCACTCCCCACTCCCTACTCCTCACTCACTAATTTCTAAACTTATTTCAAGGCAACTTCAACCTTTGCTACTGATACTTCTTTGGTTACTGGTTCAACAGTAACTTGAGCAGGTGTGGTTGAACTCCTTGACCACAGCGCCACAGCCGGAATCACACCTAGCAATAAGCCGAGTAATACAGGAATAGAAAATCCAGCAGCCAAGCTAAGTCCGGCAGCGAAGGCAAAGTTAGTTAAATAAACGACTAAGGGCAGATTGAGTTGCGATCGCTCTAATTTAATCGAGGTATTTCTCCACAATAATCCTGCCACACTCATAAACAGGGCGCTAGTACCAAACCAACCTACATAGTTCTGGTAAGGTGTTCCAAAGAAAGCTCCTGGTTGTTCCCAATACCAGAAGGGCAGAGAAGTTTGACTCATAGCTGGTTCAAGGGCAAAGTCCCAGCAAGTGAAAAGCAAAGCACCAACAGCTATCGCAGCAATATGACGACCCAAACTGGGTTTTTGAGCCACTTTCAAACCAGTTCTTGCAATTAAGTAAGACGACAGCCCAACATAAAACCAAGATAAAGGAATTGTAAAAGGAACTAGCCCCCCAATCTTATAACCCAAGCCACTCAAGTAGCTATAATCACCAAATGGAAATCCTGTACTAGTTCCCAGTAGTTCACTTCCCAAAGAGATAAACATAGCTGGTAGTATAAATGCTAGCCAAGTTCCTAATCCCAATGTCCGGTAGGCATAAATAGAGACAGCTATTGTCCCTAAGATGATATCAACTACACCGCCACCAGCCATACTTAACTGTATGGCAGTTTCTCCTACCTGCGATAAGTTTAAAATTATTTCGGGATTAGGTACTACCAGTAGCATCCCTACCAGTCCAAAGGCTTTTGACGCGATATGACCAATGAGGCATACGCGTTCAGCAATAATAAGTTGTCTCATGATAATTCCTTAACAAGATGTGACACGCGGCTACTCGGCTGCTAATAGTTTACAAATCTTTAACTACTTTGTACCGCAATTTTCGACAAACTTGTTTGGCTTTCTTGTGAATAGCATAAAAGTCTATTGATTGAAGCTATAAAAATATGATGCTAAACTTACTAGTTTAGGCTATATATTCTAAATCTACATAATTTTATCTGTAAAAACTTCTAGTTTGTTGTCTCACTGATACCCGTATCCTAAAAACCCCTTTGATACTGGGATATCCTTTATAAGGACAATCATCATAAACTGAGCAAATCCTCAAGCAAAATAAAGTCTTGAGTTACTACACTTAATTTATGCGATAAGACCTTAACTCTGTACTAGAAATATAAACCCATGTCAATTTTGAAAAGAGTTCCCTGGGTGTCCCTGGCGCTAGTACTACTGAGTTACAGTACTTTGGGCTGGGTAATATCTGAAACACATGCTTCTATGTTTGTGTGGGTGGCAACTGTAGTTGCTATCTTACTTTTAATCGTAACTTTGACCGCTCCTTGGCCAAAGATGACATATTACTACAGTATTTTTCTTCAATCAAATACCAGGTCTTTCGGGATTGCCGTCTTAGCAGCTTTCTTGTTTTTTATCATGATTACCTGGTTTGGGGTATTTCTTGATACTTTGCTGATCATTTCAGCGACTATATTAGTCAGGATAGACTTTCAAAGAGCGGGTCTTAAAGAAGGCCTAGCTTTTTCAATTGCCTCTATCTTTTCATTGGGAGGTTTAGCTTTGGGTGCACTAATCTACAAGTTCATATATTCCCAAATTCCGCTAACGTGATCGAGTATATCCGAAAAAGCTAGTGATGCCTGTGCTAAGACTTCATAACCAGTATTGCTTACCCAGAAATTCCTTTTTGGCTCAGATTCCCAACTTTTTTAAGAAGTTAGGAATCTTATTTAATATTTATTTGGGTTCAAAACGCAGGCTGATAGAACAGCAGTAGAGAGAGGAAAAAATCCATGATGAAAATGGATACCCAACTAGTAACAACTGCTTTTGTTGCCGATTCTCCTACTTCCTTTGCTCCCCCTCTAGTAGTTAAACCCCAACTACAGCCAATGACAGCAACCAGTACTCCAAAAATAAACCCTTTTAGCAAAATAATAAATAAATCTGACGGTTCTAAAAAATTTCTGACTGATTCTAAAAATGTTTCGGGAATAATTTGGTAGAACTTTGATGCGGCAAAAACTCCGCCGATGATGCCTGTAACTAAAGCCAAAATCGTCATCAAAGGCACCATCAAACAACAAGCAATTACTCTAGGAAGTACTAGATAATCAATTGGATCGGTTTTGAGCATATAAAGTGCATCAATTTGCTCGGTGACTCGCATTGCACCTATTTCTGCTGCAAAGGCAGAACCTACTTGTCCTGCTATAATACTAGCGGTCAAAATTGGAGCCAATTCTCTACAAAAAGCTAAGGCAAAAGCACCTCCTACAGCATTGACAGCCCCAAATCGGGCTAATTCCCTCGTTATCTGAATAGTAAAAATCATTCCTGCAAAACCGCTGACAAGGAGAACTGGAGAGATAGAATCTGGCCCAGCGGTAACAAGATGTTGCAAAATCTTACGATAGTACGTTTTCCCTTGGAGTAAATGTAGCCACACTTGACCAAAGAGCAGTATTGCTGCAAAACAGCGTGTAATCCCAGATTGCTCAAAATTTGTTTTTGGTTGCAATTTTATCGTCCTTACGACTGGCTTTTTTTGCACATTTGTTGTTATGTCAATTCTCCAAAATAAGACTACAGATACAAATGGTGGGAACCCAGCCAGATATAATCTAACTTTCTCAATCAAATAGACGCACTAAGTGCGGCTTCCCACAGGATATTACGAATTGGTATTAGGGTATGGTAGATGAACAGATGCACTAGATGTTTACCCTCAAAGTAGAGGAGGTGTTTGGACATTATTCAATTTAGCTTAGTAAACTTTAGCTGAAAATAGCACAAAAAGCATTGTGAGCTTTTTTGCTGTTGCTCTGGTAATTTGTGTGCTAGAGAGTTGCAATCTCTGGTCTGTCAAACTAGGAAAAGAAATTGACTCAACTCAAAGGGTTTAAAAATTTAATAATGTTTCCAAATAATGTTAAGCAGTTTTTTATAAGCAGGATTAAACACGTAATATTTATATTATTTTTGATATTATTTATACCCATAATGTATCCGGCTTTTGCATCTTTATGCCGCAATTACGATTTCTACGACGGGCTACGCCACCAGATTTGCATTCTCAGTATCAGTCGAAGTGCCAAAAATTATTGGGAATACAGAGCAACCGTTAGCGTAGATGGAATAAAAAGACCTACAGAGGTTTACAATTGTCGCGAACGAGTCAAGGTTCAACAAGCTGGGACTATTTTGCCCTTTGAGCAAAAAGGCCCTGGTGAGATAATATGCAGCTTTTTTAATTCTTCTCGGCGGTAAACACGCACCAGATAATGAAGACGGTGAAACATAGATAGGCAAATACTGTTAGCCATTCTTGCCAGCTACCAAATGCATTGTTCATCAGCAAAAGCCGGAAAATTAATATTTATCAATCCTACACGCTGATGCTACCAGTAGGTTGCCGTATTTTAGGAGATCAAAGAAGACTAGTCAAAAATTCTTAGCTAATTTTCCGGAATGGGTAACAATGGCGTGGTAGTAAATATTAGAACATCGATATTATACTGAACCTCTATAACTAACCTTCGGGGAATATATCCCCATTGTTTTCCCTCAAAAACCCGGTCATGAAGACCGGGTTTTTGGTGTTTATACCAAGTTACAGTCGAGCAAGTCAGGGACAGAGCGATGCCTACGGCTAGCTACGCCAACGCAGCACTTCTTTAAACTATTGTCCAGAAACTTTTAAGAGTTTTTATTGGTCTGGTTCTCCAAATTCTGCAAAAATCAACCAATGTCGTCTTCTGCTCAAGGTATTCCCGGATTACCCGATTTGACGCATCCAATTGAGCTTGTCCAATTTGGAACCCAAGCGCTCAAAGCTTCACTGTTATTAGTATTTTTGGTCGTAGCTTTGGGAGTTGCGATCGCACTGGTAAGTTTTTCTCTGCGTCGCATTGCTCCCGAACAATTTATATTCATTAACGAATGGGCTGTTGGTTATTCCCAACTGTTGCGGGGATTACAGCATTTAACTCTAGTATTAGTTCTGCTAGTACCAGGATTTTTTCTCTGTTCAACTTTGAGCAATCGCTATCATTACTGGGAACAAACAAGGGTGACTCAAGTGGCCCAAAGTGTTGCAGGTGAAAAGCTCGAACAATCTGCTCCGCAAGTCCGTTACACTACCCAAGAGCCATATTTTTATACTACGCAAGCTAATGGCAAAATAGTCAAAGTCAATGATACGCGAAAGGTTAGCCGCTTCTTAACGCTGGGTGGTTCGCAAATTCAAGTCAAGCTAGACCAAAGTGTAGATGTTCCAGGTCGCAGTTCAATTTATCGCGTCGAATACACTGCTGATTATAAAGTAGTTAACCAACTCAAGGATATTAATAATTTTTTCTTTGAAGCACCGCCACCTAATGGCTACACACTACTTGCTGGCTACAAAGTAGAGCGTAACGGTACTAGGCTACAACAAACCAATCCGGGAGACTATGGCTTTCCCTTCCAGCTGCAACCAGGCGAAGAAACCACCTTTCGAGTTACCTATCAGGCTCAAGGCGGGCCTCGCTGGGTTTATAGCGCAACAGGACAGTTACTTTCTAATTTTCGCCTCACAGCAATTGCCAACTTTGCCCCGGTTGATTTTGCTAGTGGTGTTGTACCAAATGAGATTAAAGTTGATGGACATAGTACTCAGTTTACTTGGAAATTTGACGATAATGTTTCAGTGAAAAATCCATTTGGAGTGTTTACTAACACCGACCCTATTCGTCATACTGGTATCATTCCTCGGCTTTTGTTACTAGCACCAGCAATATTTTTGTGGTGGATACTGTTGTTATATTTGTCGCTGCCAATGAATTTCAGAAATATTGCGATCGCTGGTAGTATTTTCTTTGCTTGTCTGTTGACTTTGACCTATCTAGCTCGCGTTATCAATGCTCAGTTGGCTTGGACTTTAATTTCGCTCATTTTACTAATTTTAACATGGGGATTGGGAGCTAGCCGCAGTGCTTCCCTGGCTGCGATCGTCGCCACTATTGCTGGAGCAGTGCTACCGATTTTTGGATTATTAATACCGTTTAGCGGACTAACTCTTAGTTTAGCGGGTTTGCTTTCAGCAGTTTGGCTAGCAGTTCGTCACTGGTATGGCTGGTACAGTTTGCACTCAGAAGATCAAAGATTGCAGACTCAAAAAAATGCTAAAGATTAGATGATTTCGCTATGATTAGCGAAGTTTCAGCAAATAGCATTTATGGATAACGATTTACTCGCTTTCTTTGCGGCTGCTGGGTTACTCATTCTCTATCTTATCTTCTCAGCTTTAACTGAAATGGGGACTAAATTGCCTTGGAAGAAATAAGCTGATGGGCTAAACAAGTTTACACTTTTAAACCTCATTGGGCTTGGAAAAAAAAGTAACCATCATTTAGGCTTAGGTAATATATTTATTGTTCGAGAGAGTGCCAAATGCGCGATCCAGAGAAGAACCAGATTAAAGTCGATCCGGCAACCCTCGTTTTGATTGTATCTGTCTTAATACTCTTGCCTCTGCTGGTTGTTGGTTTTTTCTCGCAGTGAAGCTAGTGAGGAATACTCAACAAATATTATTGAACCACTAGAACGCCACTCCCGCCAAAGCTATGCTTTCTCCCCTCCCCTTGCTAAAGGGAAGGAATTAAGGGATAGAGTGCAATGACTATGGAAATCATAAATATTATCCAAAAACAATACTACATTAGTTAATGCAACGGCTGACAATGCGATTGTTTCGCCTGACAATGCGATTGTTTTGACTAACAATGCGATTGTTTCGCCTGACAATGCGATTGTTTCAACTAACAATGCGATTGTATTGACCTACAAAAATTAATTTGCTCTTTCTTTAATTGTTGGGATTAGTAAAAAGAGTAAGTGTAAAGTATCAACTTTTCTTTAATTCTTAAACAATGTTAGAGTGATGCCTATAGGGAGCTATGCCTACGTCTTTTGTATTAGGTGCGTTACACTACTGTTAACGCACCTGATTGCGTAAAAGCTACTTAGGCAAAACCTGCCGTAGTGCTGCTAAAAGTTGGTCAACACTTTCCTTTCGACTATTAAAGCCCATCAATCCCACGCGCCAAACTTTACCAGCAAGTTCGCCAAGACCACCGCCAATTTCAATATTATGTTCGTTGAGTAACTGCCGAGCGATCGCTTTACCATCTACCCCGCTTGGAATGCGGACAGTGGTAAGCGTTGGCAGTCTATACTCTTGCTCAACGTGCATACTCAGTCCTAAATTCTCTAAACCTTCCCAGAGATATTCTACGTTCTTTTGATGCCGCTGCCAGGAATTTACTAATCCCTCTTCTGCAAGCAAACGTAGTGCTTCCCGCAATGCATAGTATAAATTAATCGGTGCTGTGTGGTGATAGATACGTTCAGCGCCCCAATACTTGCCTAGCAACAACATATCTAAATACCAGTTTGCAACTTTCGTTTGCCGCTGTTGCAATTTCTCAACTGCACGTGCACTCATAGTAAAGGGAGAAGCACCAGGCGGGCAACCTAACCCTTTTTGGCTACAACTATAAGCTAGGTCAACTCCCCAAGCATCTAAAAACAAGGGGACACCACCCAAACTTGTCACCGTATCCAGTAGTAACAAAGTGCCAAATTCACGACACAAATCAGCGACCCCTTCCAACGGTTGACGTGCGCCGGTGGAAGTTTCGGCATGAACTAGAGCTAAGATAGCTGGACGATGAGTTTTTAAGGCAGTTTGGAGTTCATCCAAGTTGAAAACTTGTCCCCAAGGTTTGGTAATGATTCGCACATCAGCGCCATAACGGCCAGCCATATCTACGAGGCGATTACCAAAATAACCAGCTACACCAATTAAAACTACATCACCGGGTTCTACAGCATTGGCGATGGTTGCTTCCATTGCGGCTGTTCCCGTACCGCTGACTGCAATGGTAAGTGAGTTTTCTGTTTGCCATACGTAGCGTAGCAACGACTGAATTTCATCCATGAGTGCGAGAAAAGCTGGGTCAAGATGCCCAACGGGTGAAGTATTCATCGCTTGGAGAACTGTCGGATGGGCATTAGATGGCCCTGGCCCCAACAGCAGACGGGATGGAATTTCTAGCGGCGTGAGTTGCAAGCGCCCGGAGTCGTTAATTGAAATTGTTTGCGTCATAAATCTCTCTTCATTTCGACGATACTTACCGGATCATATAGGAATCCGATTTGATTCCTGAACTTACTTGTGTAGGGAGAGAACAGGAAATTCGGGAATAGAGTATTGCAGAATAGTGGCATGAATTGAGGTAAGCAGGGGGAAATTTTTGGGCGTTGCTAAATCATCCCGCAAATATGCAACGCCGGGATTGTTAGGGAATAACGCTTTTGGCTTTGAGGATTTGGCAAATGGCGGCAGGTTCAAGATTACAACGATTTGATTGTCTGAGTTAATTTGAGTATCGCCTAGTTTGAAGTGACTTGATATAGGTGTAATATAGCCTGTAAGCTTTATTGAGCATGTGGTGTTTCACCGAAAATTATGAATTACGAATTAGTTAAACTCTGCGATCGCAAAATTTGTGAGACTTAATTTATTTAAAAACTTTGACTCCCGACCCCGACTGATGATTGCTGTCGGACTTGCTGTATTAGTTTTAGTAATCATGCCGCCTTGGCTGCACTTTCCAACTCGTACTCTCTGCGCTTGGAACTCTGGGATGGACTTTTTCTTAGCTATAACGTGGTGGAAAATGATTAAGGCTAACCCAGAAAAAATTCGCCGTTATGCTGAGAATGAATATGAAGGACATTTGGCTATATTAATGCTGGTGATTGCTGCGGCTTGTGCCAGTGTTTTAGCCATTGGGTTTTTATTAACTGATAAAAAAGAGTTATCAAGAATTCTGCTTACCCTACATGTCATACTTTCAATTATGACTATTGTCGGTTCCTGGTTACTAGTGCATACGATGTTTGCAGTGCAATATGCACACAGCTATTACAAATATATTAATCGTAATCATAGTGAAGAAATCACCGGAGGTTTAGATTTTCCTCATAACAACTATCCAGATTACTGGGAATTTTTATATTATTCATTTGTAGTCGGCATGACCAGTCAAGTTTCAGATGTGCAGACAACATCACCTGATATGAGACGCTTGACTCTGTTACATGGCATATTATCCTTCTTTTTCAATACCACCATTTTAGCTATGAGTATTAATATCATTGCATCGCTGATTTAAAAATATATACACAAGATATGCTGATTCAAAACGGTGAAATAGCTATTCGTTTCATGCAAGATGAAATGTATGATTATGATCTGATGGCAAAATGGTTAACTAATGCAAAAGTTTTAGAATTCTATGAAGGAAGAGATAATCCTTTTCCCTTAAAAAGAATTATAGAAACGTACAAACCGATGGTTAAGGGAGATGAACCAGTTGTTCCGTGCCTCTTCTACTATCAAAATATTCCCATTGGTTATTTACAGTATTGTATGCTCAACGAATTATCGGAAACTGATAGACAATTGTATCATCTCGACCAAACCGATTTTGTCTATGCGATTGACTTATTCATCGGCGAAACCGACTATTGGAACAAGGGAATTGGTACAAAAATGCTGTCAGTATTTATCAACTATCTTTTTGAACAATGTCAAACTCATAAAATTGTTATAGATCCGCACGTTGACAATTCTCGTGCTATTCGCTGCTATGAGAAATGTGGTTTTGTGAAAGTAAAGCTATTGCCGGCACATGAACTGCATGAAGGAGAATACTCAGATTGTTGGCTCATGGCAATCGAGCCAAAGAAATCATCACCTTTTTAATTTACATAGTTCCTCAGTTAATATCTGATAGGTTACTCAATTAACTCGCGTGTTCCCAGTCACTAAGTAACTCATGCTGTTGTACTACTTTATGGGATTTACGAAATGGTACTTTAGGAGTACCAATACTCCCACCAGGAAAAGACTGTTTTTTTGTCTTGGTAGGTCTATTTCCTAGGGTTGTTGAATTAAACTGTTGGGTTTTCATTGGTAAATAAATCTTTGATTAAAACCTGAGCACCAATTTATAACATCAAGTTGCAAACGGCAAATTTCTGAAGAAAAATGAAGAAGAATTCAGAAGTCAGAATTCAGGAGCAGAGCCGGAGACGCTCCGCCTCCGGTCAGAATCAAGACGCTCGCGGACTTGCTAACGCTTCGCTATCAGTAGGGGATTCAGATCTGCCACCAGCCCTTTCAAGGTGATGAAATTTGGAACGAAGATTGGTGATTTCAACCTTCAAAAAAGCCCAAAATCTGAGCAGAGGATTCAAGATGGTAGCGCTGAAATAAGGTATCTTCGTTGGTCACCTTGAAAGGGCTAGATCTGCCACTGATTGTAGACCGCTAAATCGTTCGCGCAGCCTCTCTAAAAGAAAAGATTTAGCTCTTTTCTTAAACCCAGTTATTCATCCGCCAGTCACACTCCAATTCAATTTTTTATTCTGGTGACTGACACCTTTATTCTGTTTTGATATAAAAATACATATTTAATTTCTAAAGGAAAGAAGAGGAATTGAAGAGTTTATTTACTCTGAAGGTGAAGTGTGCCCAATGAGACTAACGATCGCTGCGGCTAAATCCACTGGATCGACGGGTTTAGGTAGATGTTTTTGAAATCCTGCTGCCATTGCTTGGTTGTAGTTAATTTCTCCAGCATAAGCAGTTAAAGCGATCGCCGGAATTTGTCCGCCTTGCTCTGGCGGTAATTTTCTTACCTCGCCCAGCAACATATACCCATCCATCAAGGGCATTCCAATATCGCTTAAGAGGATATCTGGCTTTGACTGCACTAATGTTTGCAGCGCTTCATCTGCTGATTCAACTGCCGTTACCGTCGCGCCATATTGTTCCAGCGCAAAGCTAAAAAACTCTCGCACATCAGCTTGATCGTCCACGAGCAGGATTTCCACTCCAGCAAGTAATGTTTCCTCGGTATTGAGTTCTGGTTGAGAAGCCTCACTACTGCTAACTCGCAACTCAGAATTTTTGAGCAAAGGTAGTTTGACTGTGAAGGTAGCCCCTTGTTCTTCTCCCAAACTCTCTGCCTGAACTGTGCCACCGTGAAGTTCTACTAAATGGCGCACAATTGCCAGTCCCAATCCCAGTCCGCCAAATACTCTGGTTGTTTTAGCATCTGCTTGCCGGAAGTAATCAAAGACGTAAGGCAAAAATTCTGGGTTAATTCCTTTACCTGTATCAATTACCTGGATTTGGGCATCTAAACCAACTTGCTCTAGACGCACTTCTACAAGCCCGTCTGTAGGTGTGAATTTAACGGCATTGGAGAGGAGATTCCACATCACTTGTTGCAAGCGATCGCTATCGCCGAGAACTTTGCCGATATCATTATTTAACACCGTTTGAATTTGAATCGATTTAGCTTCTGCTGCTAAACGCACTGTTTCTAATGCCGCTGCGATCGCTATTTTCAAATCAACTGCATGGAGATTTAATCTGACCTTACCTTGCAAAATCCGCGAAACATCAAGTAAATCTCCAATCAATTGGGTTTGTAACTTCGCATTCCGCTCGATTGTTTCCAGTGCCTGGATTCTAGTGGCTTCGTTGAACTTGCGGGTTCTGAGTAACTTTGCCCACCCTAAAATTGGATTTAAGGGAGTTCGGAGTTCGTGGGAAAGAACAGCAAGAAATTCATCTTTAATGCGGTTGGCTGTCTCGGCTTCTGCCCTGGCAATCTTTTCGGCTTCATAAAGTTGAGCGCGGGCGATCGCTTGGGCACACTGTTGTCCCAGTGTCAACATAAATCCCCGGTCTTCTTGATTAAATATTTGTCCAGTAGTAAAGCTTAATCCCAGTGCGCCAATTACTTTACCTTCTACTATCAAGGGAATGGAAGCCCAAGCATTATTCGCCATAACAGTCACAACATTTGCTAAGTTGGGATATTTAGCAATCATGGCTGCTAAATTTTCTAAAAAAATCGGCTGCCCAGTTCTGACTGTTTCTGCTATTTGGTTAGGTGCTGTGATCGGAAAACTTGCCCAAGTATTTGTGAGCGTTTGTGGATAGCCAATTGCTTGCACAACTTTTAGAGTAGTATTTCCTTCAGTAAGTAAGACAACGGAACCACCAGTAGCTTCCAAGGCGGCAATGCCTTGGTTCACCACCACATCAGCCACCTGTTGGGGAGTTAGGGCTTCCGAAAGGGCAGCAGTTATTTTTTGTAAAAGTATCGTGCGATTGACAGACCGTTGAGTTTCCTGGTAAAGTCTGGAGTTGTCGATAGCTGTCGCCGCCCGCCGAGCAATATCTTCTGCTAAAGCCAAGTCTGTTTGTCGGTACTGCCGACCTGACTCGGCGGTAAAAAAAGAGATTGCTCCAAATAATTGCCCGCGGGAACGAACTGGAATCACCATCAAAGAACGAATACCCAGACTTTGCAGCAATTGCAGATGTTCGTTGTCTTCAGACATCTCTACAAGATTAGAGTCAGATAATTCAGGATAAAAGACAGATATTCCCAGCCGTAGCTGCTGTACAAGCTGTTTAGCTTTGGTTTTAGGTGGATAACGTCGTCGGATTTCGTCTAAAATATTTAGTTTTGCGGGATCGGCAATTGCGATCGCAATTTGTTTACTTGACCAGTCTTCTTGGAAGACATCTACAATGCACAAATCGGCTAAAGTTGGAACTGCTAGATTTGCCACATTTCCCAAGGTGATTTCATAATCTAATGAGGCAGCTAGTAAGGTGCTGGCTTCGACTAAAAAGTTTTGTGTGGCTTCAACTCGTTTGCGATGGCTAATATCCTCAATAATCCCTAATGCATACATTGGTTGTCCGTTAGCATCCCAAACTGCTGATGAAGTTAGGTTTACCCAAATTATAGAACCATCTTTGCGAATGTAGCGCTTCTCTAGAGAATAACCACTAATTTCTTTTGCTAAAACTCGCCGAGCATTTTCCCAATCAACTTCTAAGTCGTCAGGGTGGGTGATTTCCTGAAAGTTCATTTGAATTAACTCTTTATAGCTATACCCAGTAATTTCGCATAGGGCAGGATTAACTTGCAGAAATCGCCCATCTAACCCTACTAGAGTAATACCAACAGCTGCTTGATTGAACATTGCCCGAAACCTTTCTTCGCTTTCTCGCAAAGCAACTTCTGTTTGCTTTGCTGCTGTCACCTCTGCCAAAATAATTCCAATTCCTACCGTTTCACCCATTGCGTTATTAACTGGGTAATAGTTGCCCAGCCAGTAACCGTAACGTCTTGCTTGTCCCCTTGTCTCACCGCTGATTTCCATATTTAGCACGGGTTCTCCAGTCTCTAACACGCGCTGTAAGTGTGGCTCTAACTCAGCCGCCATCGCTGGCAACACTTCCTTAAATTTGTGTCCTAAATGTTCTTCTATAGCTAAACCGTTAATGTCAGCGAAAACTTGATTAATTCGGATATATCGCAGTTCTCGATCTAAAAAGCAGACGGCAACAGGAGCCGCCTCTAGCAGCGCATCTAGGAGAGATAGAGATGCGGCATAATGGACTAAAGCCTGGTGAATGTCTCGATAAAGTTGGGCATTTTCTACTGCTAAGGCAGCACGATGGGTAATATCTGTTGCTAAAGTTAGGTCAGTGCGATCGTAGCGACGGTTTGATTCTGTAGTGACAAAGCTGATAGTGCCGAGTGCTCGCCCTTTTGCGATTAACGGCACAATCATCACAGACTTCATCCCCAATTGCCGAATAAGTTCTAAGTGTTCCTGATTCTGAGTACTTGCTACTAATAGCGAATCAGATACCTCTGAGATTAATTCGCTTTGCCCGGTTTGCAGTACTCTACTAATTGCACTTGTCACATACTCCTGAAGTTTACGCGCCAACTCTGCTTTTGATGGGTCTGTATGGGCAATGGGTAGGCGGCGAATAGAACCATCTTCATTTAAAATATCGACGCTACACCAATCAGCAAGCTGGGGAACTGAAATTTTAGCGATTTGTTGTAAGGTTTGTTCATAATCTAGCGAAGTAGAAAGTAAACTGCTAATTTGGGCGATATAGCGGAGTCTTTCCTCAGCTTGTTTGCGCTCTGTAATATCGAGCACAAAAAAAGCTCCTCGATCTACAGTCCCTTCAAAATGGCTACCACCTGCCAAAACATGCAAGCGTGAGCCATCTTTACGGATATATTCTTTTTGATATGGTGTGCAAAAGAAACTGTCTTGAAATTGAGTTATTGCTTGCTTATCGAGTGGCACGTACTCTGTAGGAGTTAGGTCTTGCCAACGAAGTGTGCCGACAAGTAATTCTTCACGGGTATAACCGACCATATTCAGCAAGGCATCGTTAGCGTCTGTAATCCTGCCGTCTTTATCCCAGAAGCCAATACCAATCATATTGGACTCAACTATGCTGCGAAACTTGGCTTTACTTTCCCGTAATGCTTGTTCAGTTTGTTTCAATTGAGTGATATCAATTGAACTAATGCCCACTCCCAACAACTGTCCATTCGGCAAACACACTGGATAATAGCTGACAAGACCATAACGATATACCCCAGGCGGATGGGTTTCACCGCTCACTTCTTGGTTGAGTAAGGGCTGCCTACTTTTCATCACTTGCTCAAAAATCGGCTCAACTTGCGCTGCCCATTCTGGTAGTACTTCCCTAAAGGTGCGACCAATATGTTGAGTTTGCGGTACACCATTAATAGCAGCTAGCGCTTCATTGGCATAAATGTAGCGAAGTTCAAGATCGACAAAAGCCAGCGCCACTGGTGAACTAGTAAGCCAAGCATTGAGTAAAGCCAGAGATTCGTCTTTTTGCTGAATAGCTTGCTGAAGTTCTTCGTGCAACCTGGCTTTTTCTAGTTCTGCCTGCTTGCGTTCAGTAATATTCACACCTGCACAGGTGATACCTAAAATGCTATTGTCTGCATCCCTTAACGGTTCAACTAGCAAATCGTAGTAACGATTTTCTCCACCAATTGTCAAATAAACTTCTTGGCGGGTTGCAACATCAGTCTCTATTACTTTTAGCTTAATTGCTTGCAATTGCTCTGCTACTGAGGCGGGAAATAATTCATCATCAGACTTACCTAACATTTCTTCAGCAGTGTCTAAACCTTGAGGATTATGAATCCACTGATATCGCAAATCGCGATCCTGCTGAAAGACCACGACATCTGAACTACTTAAGGCTAATCGAAATCTTTCTTCACTAACTCTCAGCTTTTGGAGATTTCCATCCGCCTGTCTTTTAACAGTTTTTAATGCATCACATAAGATACTAAAGAGGAGTCCTTGTAATGCAAATGACCCAAGTTGCACAGAATTAGATAAGTCAAAACTCAGCTCATAAGCTGGAGGGAGAAAGAAGTAATCGCTCAGTAACGCAGACAAAGAAGTTGCTAATAGCCCTGATTTCAAACCACCATACCAAGCACTCACCACAACGGCGCTAAAAAACACCAGGAAAAGAGTTCCATTCATGCTTAACCAGGGGTCTAGCATTAACATTAGCACTAGTGCAAGTGCGACAATTAATACAACGATGCCATAACGCAATAACTGAGAATAATGAATATGGGGCATGAAAAGTTCTTGGAAAAACCAATACTCATTGCAGAGGCTGTACATACCCTAAGCTAGTTTGTAAATTTTAGTAACTTATCTACAGATAGATGTTTGCTGAGTTCTAAAAGCCTCTTTTGCCAGAGGTTAATTTGTTAGTTATCTGATATGTAAAGTAAAAATTTAGCTCGAACCATCAAGATAAATGACACTATTTTGCTAATTTAAAATACTAAATACAAATGCCAGCTAATTTATCAGAATATCTAAGAATAACTAAAGATACCCCAGAACTTTTACAGGTATGGTTTTGGGACGAAAGTGGATTTAGTTTAAGAGTGATAAGAAAAAATTGGGGTAAGAAAGGTACAAGAAAACAAATCACAGAGCAAAGCCAAAGACGCTCTGCCTCCGGTAAATATCATGGGAGGGTTACGTAATCACGACAAGAATAAAATAAACTTTGTAATTAAAAAAGGAAATACAGAAGTATTTTATGAGCAGCTTAAATCTTTGAATAATTTTCTATTGCAAGAATGGATAGAGCAAGAAAATCCAATTGATACTTTCAATAAACGTTTGGCGAAAATAGTGATTATACTAGATAATGCCAGCTTCCAAAAAGGAAAAGATATTTTAGCTGATATCAAGATAGAAATGCCAAATATTATCCTGGAATTTCTACCACCTTATAGTCCAGATTATAATTTAATTGAATTTCAGCTAACATCCTTTAGTACTGCTACCAATTTTTCAAGATGTGCTACTTCATGAGTTGCCATCACGGATATTCTGATTCGACTTGTGGGCACTGTGGGGGGACGAATTGCTGGGGCAAAAATGCCAGCATCTGTTAGCTGTTTTCCAGCTTTGAGGGCATCTGTAGTATTAGGCAATTGAAAACATAATATCGATGATTCAGAAGGCAGTAATTTCAGGTTAGGTAACTGTTGCAGCAAAGTTTTCAAGTAATGTATATTTTCCCACAATTGGGCACGATGTTGCGGTTCTTGTTGCACGATCTTGATCGCTGCTAAGGCTGCGGCTGTATCAGCAGGTGAAAGCCCAGTGGTATAAATCCAACTAGGTGCGCGGTTCCGCAAAAAGTCAATTAGGGCGCTACTTCCTGCTACATATCCGCCTAAACTACCTAAAGCTTTACTCAAGGTGCCAACTTGAATTAATTGCTTTCCTGTGCACCCAAAATGTTCGACACATCCAGCGCCAGTTTTTCCTAGCACCCCAGTGGCATGAGCTTCATCGACTAGCAGCATACAGCTAAATTCATCAGCGAGATCCAACAGTGCAGGCAACGGACATAAATCGCCATCCATGCTGAAGACGCTATCAGTAAGAATCAAACAGCGTCGGTAATTTTGCCGTTGCTGGTTCAACTGAGTTTTTAATACTGCCATATCACAGTGTGGGTATTCCACAACTGCTGCACCGCTAAGAATCGCTCCATTTTTCAGACTGGAATGATTGTACTGATCAGAGAATATTAAATCGCGCTTGCCCACAAGAGCGGTAATTGCACCCAAATTGGCTAAATACCCGGAACTAAATACCAAGGCATCTTCTGTTTGTTTGGTAGATGCGATCGCCTCCTCTAATTCTCTATGTAATTCTCGATGCCCACTGAGTAATCTCGAACCAGTACTACCAGTTCCAAATTCGGCGACGGCTGCGATCGCCGCTGCCATCAAACGCTCATCTCCAGCCAATCCCAAATAGTCATTGCTGGCAAAATTAATTACCTCTTGCCCAGCTAAAACCACCGTTGCACCCGGACGACCATTGATAGGTTGTACTGAGCGATACCAGTCTGCCCGATGAATTGTTGCTAAGGACTGTTCTAGCCAAGCATAAGGGTCAGTGGGCATAGGGGGAGTGGGGAGTGGAGCACAGGGGAGGTAGGGGGAGAATAACCAATGACAAATGACAAATGACAAATGACTAATAACTAATGACTATTAAACTTGTTCGCTGCTGAGATGAGCGATCGCTTGTTTTATCCAATCTTCGACATAGGCATCTTTGGGTAGTCCGATGTCTTCGCTGACTACATGCAGGGCGTGACTGACCTCATGGGCAGTATATCCCAAGGCGAAGAGGGTCATTTGCACTTCTTCGAGAATTCCCGGTGCTGGACCGCCTGTGGCGACGAAGAACCCGGCTGATTTGCGCCACTCGACTAATTTGCTTTTCAGTTCCAAACAGATGCGTTCGGCGATTTTCTTACCGACACCTGGAGCCTGAATTAGGATTTGCGTATTGCCAGCGATAATTGCTTGGACTAAATCTGGTAGTTCCAGAGTGTCTAAGAGTGCGATCGCTAAGGCTGCACCAATACCTGTGACAGTCAGCAAGTGGCGAAATAAATCACGTTCGGCTGGGGAAGCAAAGCCATATAGAAAGGGCACTTCTTCGCGAATTTGGAAATGGGTAAAAATTTGCGCCACTCCTCCTGACTCTGGTAACTGGTTTGCTAGCCGTTGAGGAACTTGCAAATCATACCCCAAGCCATTTACTTCCAGAGTCAAAATTACGCGATTAGCGCCAATTGTTTGGATACCAGCGACTATACCTTTTAAATAACTAATCATTACAAGAGACCAAAATAATTTAAGCCTTCGATAATTCCACCTGCACAAAAACATGAAGCCAGGTAGTGATAGTCTGCGGGATACTCATTGTGCCATTGGAGTAACTCTTTGCGGGCATTCCCCACAATGATTCCCCGTTCGTTGCCTACAGCAAATAAAGCAATATCATTACCTGAATCACCACAGACAACTGTTTGTTCTGCTGCAAATTTCCACTTCTGGCGTAAAAACTGCATTGCCTGACCTTTATCGCTGCTATGGGGTACAATGTCAAGGTCAATACCGCTACTGTAGATTAACTTTACATTTAATTTAGATTTTTGTAACTCTGCTTCAAGTTGTGGTAAAACATTCGCAGATACTTCTTGTTCTAGGAAACAACTCACTTTGAAGGAACGCTGTTCTGAATCTGGTTGCCGAATTAACTCAGGATATTTTCTCGTAATAGATAATACAGTTTCCCGTTCCCATCCTGGAGAGAGGATTTCTGACCAATCTGAGTCTGGAGTATCAGTACCATCAAGGTAAATTTCTGTACCCACAGATAGGACGAGGGCATCCGGTTGCAAAAGATTTTTTTTAGCTTGTAGCTCTTTGTAAAGTACAGGCGATCGCCCAGTAGAATAAACGATTTTAGTACCGTATTCTTGGCGATGTCTCTCCAGCAATTGATTTAGTTCTGGTAAAGCGCTGTCATCACCGACGGTGCGATACACGAGGGTGTCATCTAAATCGGTTACAAAAAGAAATGGTTTCATGATTAAGACCTCTTGCAAAATTTCGTTATTCTACCGCGTGAAGGGACTTTTGCAAGAGGTTTGTTTGCTAAAAACAAAATATGTCAGATATTCAATTCGAGATTAAAGATAGTTAAAATTATTATCAGTAAAAGATTATAGGCATTTTTATCCGTAGCCAGGAAGCAAAAAATTATTTAAAACAAATTGAGAGCTAAAGCTTTAATGCTTTCAGATTTTTGTAAGTTAATAAATTGTTTTTCTCTTGGTTGTATTTTCTTTATATTTATTGCATTTACAGTGTTCTTTTGCAAGATAAAGTTGTCACTTTATCTTGCAAAAGAAAAACACAAATTATAGCAATCGAAGTATAGATTAGGACACTAAACGAACAGCTGTATCAACTCTCTCTCGAAAATCTTCGATAGTATCTTCTGATTTTCTAACTCGATTTTTAATAGGAAACCAATAATACTCAATATCGTTAAGCTCAGGAGAGTAGGGTGGCAAATACTCGATTTCACAGCCAACTGATTCAATTAATTCCCGAATTTTTTCAGATTTGTGGAAAGTGGCATTATCTAAAATAATTGTCTGTGCTGACTGAAGTTGAGGTAGGAGTTTTTCTTCAAGCCATTTTTCAAAAACTAAACGATGTTCCTTGAACCTTCAAACGTCAATGGAGTAACTAACTTTCCTTGACATAAACCACTCATAATACTAACTCTAATGTTTCTTTTACCTGATTTGAAATCATGAAATCTTTTTCCCTTAGGATTCCATCCATAAGCATAATCTTCCCGATTATCTATTCGGGGTTCATCAATGTATACTAGTTGTGAGGCTTCTTTTTGGCTAATTTTGATGCGAAATTCCTGTCTTTTATCTTCATCCCTTTCTCGATAACCGTAAGTTTTTTTTCGGGTATAACCAATTTTTTTTAAGGCTTTCCCTATTGTGCGTTAGCGTAGCTCGCCGAAGGCATCGCTAATCTCTTCTGGCCAAGCTTGTGCCATTTCTGCTTGAGTTTTGCTGACATTTAAGAGAGCAAACTGCTGAAATTGTTCTAAATCAGAGATTTTCGGATTATATCCTCGCTGATATCCTATTTTTGCCTGATAACCTCCTGTTTCTTCTCTCTTCTTTAACCAGAGGTCTATCGGATTGCGACTAATAGCAAAGATACGACTTACTTGAGTTTTTCCCATTCCACCATCAATCGCATTAAGGTTTTTACTTATTTTACCCTTTTTCCTTCCACCTTATTCACCTTTTGTGACCTGAAACTTTTGATTTATCTTGGTTTTCGGTTTATTCAGCAAGCCCTAATTGAAAAGGTAGAACACTCTGTTGAATCAGTCAAAGAATTACTTAGTACCCTCACAATTGATGAAAGGTGGGGCGTAATACTGGAGTTCGAGGACGTTTACCCAGGCAAATTTGCTCAACTGATGACAGATGCGCCCCAATGGGTGGAGTGGATGGGGTAATGTATCAAGCTTTTTGCTCGTGGTATTCAGAAATATGCTCATAAGTTTCTTCAGGGAACTGTAAGTCTTTGTAGACATTACAAGCATCTGGGTCATCGGCATTAGGGCAAATGATAAAATCTTGCTGTGATTGCCATTGAAGAACGCGTTCTCGTCGAGGGGGATTATAATCTTTACCCTGCACTTGTAGATACATTGAACGCGCTTGTTCAGAGCTGAAGTCTTTGTCTTTTTGAAGATAATCAATTAATTCAGATTCACTTAAAAAATGACGCGCCACCATTGCAAATACTAACCTTCCGTAATGACCAATATCTTGACCTGCATCAAGAGAATCAAGCAGGTGTGCCATCATGTCGTTTTTTCGTAGTTCTTCAATTGCCATTTGCTGTCGGTTCCTTTACTTCAATTGTCGAGACAGATTTAAATATATTCCTCTCCCTATAATACCTATGTACTACTAAAATGAGTTATCTCTGATGACTGAATATAAATATGCATTTAGAGCGACTTCTCAACCGACTTCATCGATATTTTTAGAAGGCGATCGCTGACCATGTGATTGAGCAAGCGCGGTTGGTTGGAGTGTATAAGTGCTAATATCTGTACAGTTTATTACATCATTCTAGAAATCCAAGTCAGGTGTAAGCATGGGAGAGATAAGAAACAATTATACACCGCAAGAGCAGAAAAACATTGAGCTTGTAGCTGAAGGCTAAATCTTCCATAATCTACTTGCGCTTGGTGCATATCGCTTTCAATTAAATCTCTATAGTTAGCAATCTAACGTATTTTCCAGTTCCCAAGGAGTGATGTAGGTACTGTATTCATTCCATTGTTGGTGCTTCAATTTTAAATAAGCTGCTGTTAATCGTTCTCCAAGGCTTTGGGGTAGAACTGTGTCTGTTTTTAAGCAGCGTAATGCATCTAATAAATTTGTCGGCAGCTGTTTGACCTGACTAAGGGGAAGCGGATCTGTATAGCTATTATTGTCATAACGTGGCTCAGGATTGCGCTTTTGGACAATTCCATCCAGTCCGGCGGCGATGAGTGCAGCTGGTAGTAGGTAGGGATTAGCTGCACCGTCAGCAAGACGAAACTCAAAGCGCCCAGCATCAGGAATGCGGATAGCATGAGTGCGGTTATTGCCACTGTAGGTAATGGTGCTAGGGGCCCAAGTTGCTCCGGAAGTAGTCACGGGTGCGTTAATTCGCTTATAGGAATTAATAGTGGGATTGGAAAAAGCACACACCGCCTCGGCAGAATGTAACACGCCTGCAATGAACTGGTAAGCTAAAGGCGAGAGTCCCAGTTCTCCTTGCTCTTGGTGAAAGAGATTTACTTTACCTGCTGCATCCCAAATAGATAGATGAGTGTGGCAGCCGTTACCAGTCAAATGGGGAAAAGGCTTGGGCATGAAGGTAGCACGCAACCCGTGCTTTTCGGCAATTGTTTTGACCATATATTTAAAGAAAGCATGACGGTCTGCGGTGATCAGGGCATCGGCATACATCCAATTCATCTCAAACTGACCGTTTGCGTCTTCATGGTCGTTTTGGTAAGCACCCCAACCAAATGTCAACATGGCATCGCAGATTTCGCGAATTACTTCATAGCGGCGCATCAGGGCTTGTTGATCGTAGCAGGGTTTGCTTTGGCGATCGCGCAAATCAGATATACTATTACCATCTGGTGAAAGCAGAAAAAACTCACATTCTACTCCTGTGCAAACGCTATAGCCCAACTCAAGGGCTTGTTTGAGGACGCGCTTTAATACAAGTCTGGGGGTTTGTTCTATGGGTTGTCCATTCATAGTGTAGAGATCCGCAGGCATCCAGGCAACTTCAGTCTCCCAAGGTAATTGAAATAGACTAGTCGGGTCAGGTATCGCTAAAATATCTGGGTCTGCTGGAGTCATATCTAGCCAAGCCGCAAATCCCGCAAATCCTGCACCATTAGCTGCCATGCTATCAATGCTTGCAGCAGGCACAAGTTTTGCTCGTTGTACCCCAAACAAATCCGTGAATGAAATTAAAAAATAACGGATATTCTTTTGGCGGGCAATTTCAGAAAGTGAGTTAGTCAAGTTGCTTTGCTCCAATTAAAAATTCCAAATCGAACCATACCAAAGCTATATTTCGTTATTCTTCCAGCAAGTTCTGTATTCCAACTCGGATGAAGTCTTCATCAGTAGGATTTTGGTAGGGATTACCTGCTCTATGACCCCAAACAGAAGGGATTGGTAAATATTTAGCTTCAGTAATCAGTGCAGCTTCCGCAGCACAATCTTCCGGAGTAAAGTATAAATCTGTTGTGGATGGCATTACCAGCGTTTTAGCTTTAATTGCACCCATAGCCTTTTTATAATCGCCTTGGTAGATGGAGTTATCGCTAACATCGCAGTGTAGCCAAGTATCAATCATTGCCAGCAGATTATGTGGGTCACGCTTTCTGTAGTTAGATTCCCAAGCACGTAGTAAGTAGTCTTCTAAAGATGTATAGCCCAGCCTGTAGTAAATCCCCTGGCGATAAAATGTTTGAGAAGCAGCCCAACTAGCATAAATCCGTGCAAAAGCTCTATATCCCCGCTCTGGAGGGGCTTCAAATCTGCTACCATTCCAAGTAGGGTCAGCTGTCAGCGCTGTTCGCAGACTTTGCAAAAAAATTCGATTATGATCGGTGGTACGAGCTGTACCGCACAGCGCTGCAATTCGAGTGACGCGATCGCTATATAATACTCCCCAGTGATATGCTTGCTGTGCGCCCATTGACCAGCCGTAAATTAGTGCCAGATGTTCAATCCCAAATACTTCTCGTAACAATTGCTCTTGGGCGCGAACATTATCTACATGGCTAAACCAAAAGCCTTGTTCGCTAAGACCACAATCTTGGCAGTTGCTGGGCGAACTCGAAAGTCCATTACCAAACATATTGGGAATGATAATAAACCAACGGCTGGGGTCGAGAATACTATCAGTACGAATCAACCAGTCAATGTCGCAATGTTGCGCTCCGTAAGAAGTTGGGTAGAGAATGGCATTAGTGCGATCGCTTGCGAGTTCGCCGTAAGTTTGATACACTAACCTCGCTTCGGATAGAACTGCACCACACTCAAGCCTAAAGTTTTCTAGCGTTAGAAAACTTGGCGATTTTGTCATATTGCTGATTGTCCCGATTTAGTTACAATATCCCTATTGACTTTTATATAACCTGGTTCAATGTGAGCAAAGTGCAAACTCAACTGCTTATGAGCATCAGCCAGCGCGTGGAACGGAATTGATGGATATAAATGATGCTCGGCATGAAATGGCATATTCCACATGAAAAATTGCACAGGCCAGAGTGTTAATGTTGTCCGCGTATTCGTCAGCCGATTAGCGTCAAGAGTGCAACCTGTATGTTCCGCTAATAGAATAAAACGTAGAATCGGCTGACCGACAATCAACGGTAGTAGCCAATAAAGTATAAACCAAGGCTGACCGACTGCAATTGAAACAGCAATCGCAGCTGCATAAACAGCTAATTGCCATCTAATAGAGCGAATAACATTAGCTTGTGCTGATTCTGGGATAAATGGACAATCGTCAAGTTGACCGAATGCAATCCGAAAATGCCCACGAATTTTTCCTAACCACCAAGGTAAACCGCTAATTATTAATAAGTATTTACCTAAGTTGCTTGGTTTCGGGTCAGTTAATTCTGGATCTTTATTGGGAACGCGAGTGTAAAGGTGATGCCATTTGTGATAATAACGGAAGAAAGTGCTGTTATAAAATGAGAGCAAACCTGCACACCAAGCAACAGTATCATTTAAACGACGAAAAGCAAATGCAGTTCTATGAACGCATTCGTGCATAGGTGCAAACATCGAAGCAATACTAAAACCATAAATCGCTAGTGCTGGTATTGCCAGCGACCAATTGCCCAAATTTGTCGCCCACAGGTAACCACTGCATCCCATAATAGTTAGATGCAAAGCCAGTTGAACTAGCCCTTTAGAGTTGGAGCGATCGTTTAAAGCACTTAATTCCTGTACACTGAGAATCTGACGGGGGTTGTGCTGCTGACCAGCTTGATGATTTAATAATTTAGCCATAATTAATTTGCCTGACTAATAACCTATGTAAAGACCTTGCAATTGCTAGTCTCTACGTGGATAAAATTTCTACAAACAATCTTTAACTCAACTGTATTGCTGTGCAAACTATCCCTGATCATAGCTGTTGGAAGTTGAAGTCGTATCGTCGCCCCATAGAACTACCCACCAGTTGACGTTGCTGCGGAGGAGCTCTTGTGCAGGGGAGCAGGGGAGCAGAGGAGAGGCTTATACAAGTTCTTTCCCCTCTGCCCAAGAGTCCCGCGTTAGGGCTTCCTGCCATAGACCTCTGCCCGTGGAGCATCCTTAAGAAAGCCTACTATATGGCTGTGACTTGCGTGCCATTCGCCTTTAGTTTTTGAAGTCGGCTCTGTTTCGCTAAGGCGCTCACTCCGTTTGAGCGATCGCCTTGCCAGGACTTTCACTTAAGTCGGTCAATTTTCGTTCTGATCAATAGAGCAAATTGGGCTGACTACCGTACAACCGAAATAAAGGCTGGTGACTGGCTTTTACATTGTTATGCCGCAGATTGAAATCTGTTGGTTGCAGTCGATACTCGGCAAAAAGCCGCAGCAGTTTGGCTTCGTGTTCGACGGCAAACACTAAGAACAGATCCGGTCGCCGATCCCCAGTCAGAACATTGATCGCCTGAGACACTGGCTCAGGGATAAAGAACGGGGGATCAACAATAATCACATCAAATTCCCGGTTAATCGGCTGCGGCTCCCGCAAATCATAAGGGAAAAACTCCGCAAATTCGCCAAACTTCGGGTCGATGTCTAGAAGCGTCACCCAGCGCCCTCGTCGATACCATTCGGCTGCAAGCCGAGGCGTACAAAGGCAACAGGGATTCGCATATACATCCAGCGCGCACACAAGCGCCCAAGCGGTTTGTTGTGTAAAGAAAATTTGACTCAACGTGAAGTCAGGAGGAACGAACCAGTCGATAGGGTCTACCTTAGACTCAAACCACGGCTGACCAGGACCGATTGCCATCCGTTCCGTTAAAACCCGCTTTAGTTGATCTTTGTCCATACATATAACTCTTGCAACATCTGCATAACGTCTCAAATCGGCGGGCGGCTGCCGAGGTCTTTGATACAGACAAAAATCTCAAAGTAACTTTGCTGTCAATGAACTAGAGGATGTAGAAACCTCTAGCTAGCTTCGCTTGAGCTAGAGGTAGTTCATACCAAGATAACTGTACACTATTAGAGTCGCGTGATCTGCCAGGATGAGTGCGGTAATCCTACTTGATGACAAAGTTAAACGGGTCTTGATCTCGTCGATGCTTAGTGGGAATAGGGTCTGGCTGCTCATCACCCACAAGGGCTGCGGTTTTCTCCAGGGATTCCCTCAATCGCTTGGCTGCGTAAATGGACATATCTCGAGGTACATTAATCCGATCGCGCAAATATCGCAGAGCGACATCAGATCCTAATGGAGGTACACAGTCTTCACCAGTCATCATGTGTGTTAAAGCACAACGTAGGGCTTGATCAAACAATTTATCATCACTGGGGTTAACTCGGATAATATTAATCCGGTGCTTGATAGTTCGTTGAAGAGCTTCCATGCGGGAGTTTTCGGGTTCTGGATAAGTAACATCTGGTAGCCCGAACCAGGGACCGTTATCCACCCGCGCTTTATTGAGAAGCATCTGGGTTTCGCCGTTTTCCCAACAGCCCCCCATCTGAGGCGGCAAATCATGTACGTGGGTGTGAAAGTCGCTCTGGGTACCGCAGTAGGTCGGTCGGCTTTCCATTGCCGCAAACCATGCGCTCAAGCGAGGGTTTTCCAAACGCAGGGAGTACCCTTTGTAGTAGTAAAGGCTCGCATTCATCCGTTCGAGATATGGCGTAAAAATCACATCGACGATGCCGAACTTATCTAGAAAGTAAGGGCTTGGGGTGTGGCCCAGAGCCGACTCAACCTTAGCCACCACTCCGATAAATTGTTCTCGGTTGCGTTGTTCTTGTTGAGACGAACCTGCTCTAGAGCACAGCCAAGCGCACCAGGCTCCAAATAAAAGTCGTTCTAATTGACGTAGAGTCAGTACCGTGCGGTCTTCCATCCCTTGGCTCAATGGCTCAAAAACCTTTTCCAAAGCGATCAAAATGTCATCGCTTTCCTTAATAATCTGTCCATCTAGCTCGATTGCGGGGAGCATTCCTGATGGTACCTTACGTTTGTACCAACTTTCTTTCTCCCCATAGCAGAACATTGTCACTTTTTCAATCCGATAGGGGATCTGTTTTTCCTCTAGCCATAACCAAACTTTTTGACAGTAAGGACACCAGGCGTGGTTATCGCGGTACAACGTTACCCGCACATCAGCTTCCGGCTGACCAAACAAGCGCAACCTGGCTCTAGCGTTGGTAAGACCATTGACGGTATCTATTTGATAATCCGTGAGGGTTTCTAGTTCTTCCCAGCTTAGGGGTGCGGTAGTCATAGGGGGAGTTGCGTAGGGCAATACTTAGGACAATTCTATACTTTACAATATTTTCAATTACACCAAGGCTTAATTTAACTGATAGGTTTGCTCCTAAAGAAAAGATATTGGACAAATAGCAGCCTGAAAGTTTAGTCTGCAAAGGCATGGACGAATCACAGAGGCGGTTATGAAGCAGTTAAACAATACAAATACAACTTCAGAGTGAGTTGATGATTTACCAGCGATCATTCATTGGTTGTCACTTTCTTCAGATCCAGTTTCTGTTTGACTAAGAATTACCACAAAATTTATCATAGTTTCAGCTTGCTAGAGGAAAAGTTGCTGCTAACATCCATCCAAAGAATAAAGCATTACCGATGGCATAGCTCCAATATTCGTTAAATAAGCTAGAAGTAAATGAAAAAATAGCTATAAGTATAGGGAACAAAGGCAGTAAAAGATAAATAAATCCAAGATTTGGTAGCAAGTAAAGTACTAAAATAAAACCTCCAATTAAGGCTACACTTTGTCCTAGCCACCACAAAACACGTTCTCCAAACAAGAGATTTTGTTGGGCTATACCTGATGCTAAAAACCAAGGAAAACTCACAAGTGCAAGTATAGGAAACAACTGCCAACGTATCCCAGTTAGCCACCACTGTAACCACACTACTTGAGCCATCGCTCCGAAACTAATCCATAACACTATGAATAGAATAATGCCGATTCCTAAACCTCTAACTGTAGGTTGTTGCATTCGTGACATAATCATAAGCCAAGTTAATCCTGCTGCACCAAACCAAATACTTATTGCTGTGCCTACTAAAACTCCACCTAAGTTATCAATATCACCGAGTCGATTACCTACTAAAAGCGTACCACTTGCGATCAAAGGCGCTATTAACAAACCTGCCCAGCTTTTTAGCTGTTCTACCTTACTAGGGAGGAAAGAAGTACTTAAAACCGGAGTAATTGCTCCTAGTATTACTAACCACGCTAATAAGTGTAAAACGTACCAAATCATTCGATAATCAACATAGCTGCTTTGATGCTGGATTCCAAAAGTAGCATCAAGCCAATTTCTAGCAGCAAGGTGGCTTTGATCGCGGAACAAAATTGTAATATGTTCAGCATTAGGAATAATTACTAGTTCTCTTCCCTTGCCCTGAAATAAATTTTTATTTTCTCCACCTGCGGTTTTAAGCAACCGCTTTGCATTCGCAATAAATCTACCTTCCCAGCTTCCTGCTTGCAATTGCAGATTAGGGGGAGCTTTTGGTGTAACTGAAGCACTTGTAGGAGAAATAGCTACGGTTGCCGCATAACGATTGACATTATTGATAGCAGCAGACATTACTGCACCGCTACCAATTGAGTGACCTAAAGTAGCTAAACGCAATTTATCTACCTCTGGTTGTTTTATAAGTGCTTCATAAGCAACATCAAGATTTTGCTGAAGTGAATTTTTTCCCAACGGTTTAGTATTAGCTGCATGACCATCAAAGTCCCATACTATAACTGCGTAACCTGCATCTGCTAACGTGTAGGCGTACCCAAGCATTAACTGCTTAGAACCTGCATACCCATGTGCTATTAAAACACCAGGTACATTTTTTGCATTCTCTGACACTATGTATAATAGCGGCACACCATCACAGATCATTTGCTTTACTGTAAGAGACGCCTGTACCGTCATTACTCTCCACCAAGAAATAGCAATTACTAATAATGCCAAAATCAGCGTCAGTAAACGCTTATTGTTCATAGACTTCTAGTTAATAACCCAAGTTGCTAGTTATGGTTGCAGGTGTTTAGATGGCGTTGCATAAATAATAAAATCCCCTCCAGAGGAAAAATTGGGAGGGGTAATGCTAAACGAAATAATTACAATTTATGCTATCACTGATGACCTGCTGAAGGCGATTAGGCATAAAGACGATGTTCGTCGTGTGATGAGTGATGCAGAAATTATTACAACGGCATTGGTTGCAGCAATATTCTTTCATGGTAATCATAGCAATGCTTGTAGCTATATAAAAGACCACAACTTAATCCCATCTATGTTAGAAAAATCACGATTTAATCAGCGATTACACAATGTCGGAATGCTAATTAACGATTTATTTCATCAAATAGGTATGATTCTCAAACAAAGCAGTAATTGTACTGAGTATCTTTTGGACTCCTTTCCTGTACTAATGTGTGATAATATTCGGATTTTTAACGTCAAGTTAATAAAGTCCGAGGAATATAGGGGTTACATTGCCTCTAAAAAACGCTATTTCTATGGGGTGAGAGTTCAGCTATTAACTACAAAAAATGGTATTCCAGTTGAATTTGTATTTATGCCTGGTAGTGCTTCGGATGTGCGTGCGTTAAACGCTTTACCATTAAATTTACCATTCGGTAGTGAAGTATATAGTGATGCTGCCTATACAGATTATCATGCTGAAGATGACCTTTTTGACTCATCTCAGATTAAGTTGAAAGTAATGCGGAAAATGAACTCTAAACGTCAGGATGAGCCGTGCAATCAGTATATCAAGCAATGTACTCGACATTACATTGAAACGGTATTTAGTAGCATCACTTGTATCTTTCCAAAGTCAATCCATGCTTGTACCTGAAAAGGGTTCTTACTCAAGTTAGAAGCATTCATTTTTGCTTTTACTTTGAAACAAGCATTTATTGAATGAGTAAAATATAATGCTTTAATCTCATTCAGTATTTGTGTTTTAGAGTTAGTTGAAGCGACGGTTGCACAATGCACAACCGCTACTTCGTCGTCAACGATCGCACGACTATTCAAGTGCAAAGTATCCACAGCTAGATAACCCGCAACTTAGGTTAGTAGTATTACCTCTATTTTCCTGAAATCAATACATGCAGTCACCTACAAGGGGTTTTTACTGAAGTTATAAGCATTTATTTTTGCTTTTACACTTAACCAAGCTTTCAGAGAGTGAGTAATTTTAAGAACTTAAAATAATTTAAGTAACTGAATATTCAATCAAGCTGAAAGCGCAGTGACACGTAGTGCCACGCCACTTTGTTGTGTGCGATCGCTCTATTGTGATGTGTCTGAACTTAATAACCCGTAACTTGGGTTAATACCACACACACAGAAGACATCAAAGTTCGTGGTGAATTGCTTCTTCGGGCTGGTAATGGTAGAACAAGTTTTATTGATGTGCGGGATATTGCTGCCGTTGCAGTTCGTACTTTGATTGAAGATGGGCATCAGGGAAGAGCATATCCCCTTACCGATGCAGATGTTAAAAATTAATTCATAAATGCGGTTGTGGATTTTTAAATAATTCTGTTCTTTAACTAATAACCCTGATAATATCAATTCTCGTTCGTCCTGATTATCAACTGCTCTCACCTGTCCTTGGTCTAAAATTTGTTGATATAGTTCCAGCATCGAAGCGGCTTGCCGTTCACCTTGGAGGATGCGATCGCGATCAGAGTTTATCGGAAATTCATCTTTTACCTTTATAAAACTAATAAATTAATCTTTTTTTGATTTAAAAATAGCAAGTGTACCGCAGATTAAAACTATTAAATATTACTCTAGAAAATAGAGTCATTTAATGGGTAAATAGCTTTCAAACTTATTAATCTAGACGGTAGAAAAACTTACAGCATTTTCGTCACAATGCTAAATAGATTGAGCGCCCGATATTAATTACTAAAAATTTTGGCAAATTCCTTAGAGTAAAAAGGTTGGCTACGGTAGACAAATCCTTCAACAATATTGTAACGGGTCAAATCAGAAAATTTTTGAGCGGTCGCCTGTTCTTGCTTCTCGTTTTAAGGAATTACAATAGTATAAAAAACCTCGGAAATTTCGTCATACTTAAGATAACGCCGAAACATTCCATTCAGTTCAATATTAATCAGTCTTTCTGGTTCAGAAATATTTTTATCAATCCTAATTAGTATATTAATCAAGTCCTATAATTGAATTATCTGTTCAGTTGGAGGAGAGGTTGCCAAGAAGTTATCAACATCGCCGCAATCGAAATACTCTCAGCAACCGTTTTATCATGCTTGCGCTTCCAGAGCTTGTTAGCCCGCAGATAAACGTCTGTAATAGCAAATCCAAGTGAAGCAAATGTTAAATAGAAAATTAGTTGCTTAAATAATTCCATGTTTGAATAAGTTCCTTCTTATGATCGCCAGTAGTAACATTTGTGAAATAACTAGTGAATAATAGCCACTAACTACTAACCTAAAATCAAGAGGTAGCGACTTTATAAGAGATGCTTAAATATCAGTAGTTATGAATAGGTGCTTCAAATCTTCAATGAAGCTAGTAAAAAATTTGCCTTCATCTACTTGCAACGCTACCCAGGCATTTGCTGCTGTTTTCGTGGCAGGACGACTATCAATCAATGTCTGTCCTAGTGTCCACTGTCCCTTTGTTTCAACCCAGACTTTTGCTCTTTTCAACATCAGGGTTTCTGGATAAAACAGGTATCCTAATGTTGCCGCATCATGAACAAGGAAACCTGAAATTCCTCCTGTTTCTCGATAACCCAAGGCTGTACCAATCATAAACTCACAAAGATTTATCAAGAACTGAGAAAGTTTACTCTCTGGATTCGCGTGAGTGACTGCCACAGCCATATCTCGCGTGAAAATTAAGCGTCGGGTCACGTCTAGCGGCAACACAACAATATTGTCTCGGCTATCAAATACTGTCTGAGCAGCTTCAGCATTAAACCAAATATTGAATTCAGCATGGGGAGTCACATTACCAGGACAGAAGAAAGCACCCCCCATAATCACGATTTCCTTGGCTTTTTTCAGGATGCCAGGACTTTTTGTTTCCGCTGCTGCAAGGTTGGTCAAGGGTGCGATCGCTACAATAGTAATTTCACCCGGAGCAGCGTTCAACTCATCGATAATCAGTTCATCGGAGTAAGGAGCGTCCTCAAAAGTGTGCGTGGCAGGGGGTAAAGTATGAGAAAGATTGCCCATCCCATCCGACCCATGAATATGGCTGGCATCTTCTATAATTTCTCTTTTTGCAAGCACACCGCGACCCACTTTAATATGTGGGAATCCCGCTAAATTTAAAATCTGGCTAGCACTAGAGAACGTGCATTTAGCAGCAACATTGCCATCTGCGGAAGTAACAGCGACAAGTTCCACGAGTTCTCTTTTTACCAAGCTAAGAAGCCACAGGAAAGTATAGATATCATCTCCACCTGGGTCGGTGTCGAGAATAATTTTGTGATGCGTAAGTTGATTTGTCATTGGAAAAATTGTTTAAGTAAGGGATGATTGTATAAAAGTCTAATCGGGCATTATCAAAAGCAATTTTTGCCGGGTTATCATGCTAATTGCTGCTCCATAAAACTGCTCTGAATTGGATTAGTTCTCTAAATTCAAAGTAATTATTATACTTGTGTCAATAAGCAGCAATAAATGCGACTATTTCTCAGCTTATTGAGAAGAAATTATTTTATTGACATAAGGCGATCGCCCTGGTCAAGCAGCTCTAGAGGGTGATGATTTGCTTAAGGGTCTAATTACAAAGCTATGTATCTTTTTAGTTAATTCGTAAGTACAACTGAGTCTTGAACAGTCTTAAGCGAAGTAAAACTTTTATACCTCGGTTATAAGTTTTTAGAGCAATTTTGCAAATACCTTTGCTTTAGCAGTTTATTAAAGCACTTTTATATGAGACATAACAAGCACATGAATGTCATATATTTTTAGTTAATGTCTTACAGACTAGTTTATTTGTCAATAGATATGTATTATAACTTTGAAGATAAGTAGGTCGGCATGATAAAATACATCTATGTTTAGTTTTGTAAAAGCTGTAAAGTTACTTATTTGTAAGCTGTTTGCTGATTTAATATTTCATTATATAGGTTGATTTTTTTAACGCCGATTTTTTTTACAATGTCATAAAGATTATTTGTATATACATTTGTATAAAAGTTGTCTTTTTGTAAAATTCATATTTTTATTAAAAACGCTGCTAAGTCCATACAATAAGTCTTTAGAGCAATTGATTGTATGTATATTACTTATTAAATCAGTATTTTAGATTACAATTTAAATTAACTACCTATCTTGAGATTGAGTTTATAAATAGCCTATTACATAGTCAAAGTTATGATATTTATAACTTGACAGAAAGACTAGTTAGTGTAAAAAGAACTCAAGAAACGTTAGAGCAGAGTTAAATATATGACATTTATGTTCTTGTTGGATTGTAAATAAAGGTGCTTTAATGAGTCGATAGAATAATAATTTACTAAGAATGATTTAACAAATTATTTATTACTTAAATATTCATGCTTTCATCTTGTCAAATTACCAATTTTGATGATATTTGGTAAATACTCTAATAGGACAAATTATTAATCTAGCTAATATTATTCGTAAATACTGATACAAACTGACAAAATTATGAAAAGTTAGAGAGGAAAACAAATGAGTCTTTGTGATGAAGATCGTCAAAAACTTAAAGACCTGCTTCAACAAGCAGCTCAGGTGGAGTTATCGACTATTCCGATCTATCTCTACGCCATGTATTCTATCAAACCAGGTTCTCCCAGTTCCGATAGTCTATATAAAGATAAAGCCTACAACTTGCTCCGCAGCGTTGCGATCAAGAAAATGCTGCACTTGTCTTTGGTCTGCAATCTTATCCAGTCCATCGGCGGGACGGTTAATCTTTTCGACACCTATAAAAACCTCAACCCTGAACCAATACAGTTCAGTTAAGAAAAATTGTCAGTTGGGTTAAGCAAAGCGCAACATATAGCAAAGTGCTGTTAGCGGTAGCGGGGTGTTTAGCCCGTGCTGAGTATAAATAAGCATGAAATCAAGGCTTTTAGCAATCAACATTGTCCTAACCTATGTGGCTACGGCTATAACAAAGCTCTGGAAATGTTGGTTTACCCTTCTCCTTTGGAGACGCTACGCGAACGGGAAGCAAGCTACGTTCCTCAACCCAACCTACGCCGTTTAAGGTTTTTGGCGCTAACCCAAGCGTATTGGATATTGAACTGTTTATGCAGGTGTTTGCTCAAATTGTTAATGTGCCTGTGGTGATCTGAAATTTAGATTAGTTTTCGTTGTGAAACTTAAGTGCAAACAAAACCTTAAAACTTAGCGTTCGCCTATTTTTTTTACAAAAACTGCTTGTCATTGATGCAGCAACATCAATTAATGACTTGTGTGTTCCACCTGGAAATCGCTTAGAAAAGCGGCGTTGGCGATAGAATTGGGCAGTATAGTATTTGTAGTATAATTGTATTATAGTAATAAATTGACAAATAATTTGTTAATTTATGAAAAATTATGATTTTTCCAAGTTTCTGGAAAGTGACAATTAAATTGTGAAATCTCTAGTATTTGACATCTAATTAGTGAATGTTGGCTTATATGGTTATAACTGTCTTAAATATTTAAAACCCTGACACAATCCTTGCTATGTCAGAGTTTTAGATCTTTATAATCTATGACAATATTTTGTGAAATTGACAAATAATTAGTTAATGTACAAATGGAAACGACAACTAAAAAATCAGCGTTTTTACGCCATAAAAAACCCCACTAACTTATAGAAAGTGGAGTAATTAAAGTTACAAATTTAGGAGTCACTCATCGCTAAAATCGCTATTTGTACTAAACAAGCGAAATTATTCTAAAGCTTTTTTCAGCTCGTCTTTAATATTTTCTACGGTGTGGTCAACTTGGGCTTCAGCTTGCTTTGCTTGTCCTTCAGTTTTATCTTGTGGATTACCTGTGAATTCACCCACAACCTCTTGAATTTTTCCTTCAATATTTTTTGCAGTTGCTTCTATTCTCTTTTCGGCACTCATGATTTTTATCTCCGGCTTGTAGTTGATTCAGGGAACTCCAAAAATTAAGTTACTACTACTTGCAAAGTGGGTCGAAAAGCCCGCCTATTTCCCAGCACGGGTAAGACACTCATCCTACAAGTAATAAAATATTTGAGTTATTTTATTACTTGGAAATCCCTAAGCTATTAAATAATCTAACAGTTGTGTATTGTTTTTTACTTCCATCAATCGATAGAATATTTTGGTAAATTATATTAACTTAAGATAGATGCCGATCTAAATTGTAGCACATAATGCAAAATATAACAATCTAATAAATAAAATTTATATATATTAAAAAAATAGTTTTTTCCCAAATAAATGAACTATAAGTTAAAGCAAAATTTAAATAAAAGGAAAATAAAGGAGTGCCAACAAAAAGTCAAAAAAATATCTGGAAAAATGAGATTAATGACATCATTCGAGGTGCTTGTGGAGGTTTTTTGTTTGGCATACCCTTGCTGTACACAATGGAGGTTTGGTGGATTGGATCGCTGGCAAAAGCACAACTGATAATGATGGCGATCGCATTAATGTTTATTGTGGTTTACTTGCTCAATCAGATAGAAGGCTTTCGCAAACGCAGATATAGCTGGCTAGCTGCTCAAACCGCAATGGATACGGTAGAAGCGATCGCGATCGGACTAGCTTGTTCTACTTTTGTGCTATTACTATTGCGAGAATTGACACTAGAAACCTCCTTAAGGGAGTCTTTAGGTAAAATCATTTTTGAAAGTGTGCCCTTTGCTCTCGGTGTAGCATTAGCGAATCAGTTGTTGGGAGATACTGAAAACAGTAATGGAAAAGGACAAGGAAGCGATCGCGAAAATAGCATAACCAAGAACAAAAGTGATGAGTTACACGCCACCTTTGCTGATGTGGGTGGAACCCTGATTGGTGCAACCATAATTGCATTTAATATTGCTCCCACAGATGAAATCCCTATGCTTGCAGCCGCAACCTCTCCACCTTGGGAGTTGGCAATGATCGCCGCATCTTTGCTGATTTCTTATGGCATTGTATTTCAGGCAGGTTTTTCTAACCAGCAAAAACGTAAAGACCAAAAGGGAATTTTTCAACGGCCATCAAGCGAAACCATTATGTCCTACCTAGTATCATTGCTCGCAGGCGCTTTTATGCTATGGTTCTTTCAAAAATTAACTTTTAGCGACCCCTGGACAATGTGGTTAGATCATACATTGATACTGGGTTTACCTGCAACTATTGGTGGTGCAGCCGGAAGGTTAGCAATATGACTAAAACGGAACAACAACCAAAGCGCTCAATAGCTGAGTGGATAACATTCAGCATCGCCTCATTCATCCTAGCAATCATTGTGAGTCTAGTAGGCTACACTTGGCTGAACGAAAAAAATCAACCTCCGATCCTTTCTGTTACTAAAAAACAAACAATTCGAGAAATTAATGGTCAGTTTTATGTTCCTTTTGAAGTTGTCAATAGTGGAGGAGACACAGCTGAGTCAGTTCAGATTATGGCTGAGTTACTGATTAACGGCAAAGTTACAGAAACAGGAGAGCAACAGATCGACTTTTTATCTAGTGGGGAAAGTGAAGAAGGTGCATTTATATTCAGCCATAACCCGCGCCAAGGTCAGTTAACTCTACGTGTTGGTAGTTATAAATTGCCATAGGGGACTGACAAAAAAAATACCCCACAATATTGGATAATCTATTTGTTGGAAGTATACCCGAATTCAACCCTCACCCCACTTGCTTTCATAATGGGAAGCGCGAACAAGTCGGGCATTGCCTGCCTAACCAGTGCGCTAAGAGTTGAGTTCGGGTGTGTGCGAGCATCGCGCTGGTAGGGTATTTTTGTACCTGACGTAGACGTAGCCTCTGTCTGCAACACGCTGTTTGTGTTCGTAGAGAAGTTGAAATCTGCTGTATCAGTCCTATATTTTATTGCTTCCCCATATTTCCAAGACAATAGTCCTCGCTTTTTTGAAAGCCTTGAAGAAATTAAATAATTTTAGTAAATAAATTATTGTATTTTTCTCTCACCAGAGATATAAAATAGGATTAACTGTTTTGAGGTATATTTCATCAGAAATTTATATACTTGATATTTGTAATATGTAAGGATTACAAATATCAAGTATATTTGATATACAAAACTATCAAGGAATATTTCATATCTATTATTATTGGTATTCCTAATGATGATTTATTGGTGTTTCCTAGTCATGACTATTGGATTTTTGCTTATGAAGGTAATGACAATATCTCTACTAGTCTTGGAGATAACCTAATTGATGCTGGAGAGAATAATGACAAATTTCAGAGCAGTCGACTTGATAATCGCAGTTGCTTTAACTCTCTTGATCTGAGCAAAGCATTGTCTCATCATGAATATTTAATTGTTGCATTTTGATGATATTATCTTAAAAAATTAAGGAGTAAACCTCGTGGGAGTTACGAGCAATCGATTATTTAAGTTATCTGTAAAATATTTTTCAGCAATCACAGCCATAATAACAGTTCTCCCATTACCAGTTAAAGCTGCTACATTTTTAGTAACTGAGCGCGCTGGTTTAGGAGCCAATGATCAAGTTAATTGGGAAAGTTTAGGTAAAGTATTTAATCCCTCTACCCCTGATTTTTCTGCTTTTTTACCTAACTCTTTTTCAGCAACATCGCAACGTGGTTTAGGCTTGGATATAAATATAACTCCAACTAATAAGCCTCAAATTACTCCACCATTTATTTTTCAAACTTTACCTTCACCTGGCATTCGGAGTAACTTCGGTCTAGGTGATTTTATTCTCTTCGGAGGTATAGACCCAACAGGTTTTATCCCTCTTCCTCCTGATACTCCTGATCCTGATATTCAGGGGAACGGTGGGCCTTTTTCGATTAGTTTTGCCCAGCCAGTTTTTGGTGCTGGAACTCAGATAGCTGTAGACACTAGTAAATTAAAAATTGAAAATTCGATCGCTGCTTTTGATAACGCCAATAACTTATTGGGTAGTTTCTCAGTTCCAAATATTTCGTCCTTAGCATTAGATAATTCGGCAGTATTCTTGGGGATTCGTAGTGACACTCCAAACATCTCACGACTTGTTTTTAGCAGTTCTGCTCCACAATACGGCTTGGCTATTAACCAGGTAAGCATTCTTGCAGTTCCCGAACCAACTTATACCTTAGTGATATTAGCTTTTGGTGTTTCAGGTGCTGTTTTGAAACGACGTAAACATACTTAACACTCCCACAGCATTGAAATAGTTTTCATTTAATAAGTTAGAGATTTCGGACATACTCAAACTTATGTAAGTACGTAACGTAAGTTCCAGATAATTCTTGTCTTTAACCAAATTCAACTCAATGTTATACAAAGAATTAGAAAACATCATAGACACTAAAATACAAAAAGCCATACGGAAGCACGAAATCATAGTTGCTTTCATTAGTAGTATTACTGGCTTGATTTTTATCATGGGTTTGTTCCATGCTATTTTGCTCAACCACACTGAAATTCAAACATTTTGCTTGTACTAATTCCTGTTTGTAATTAATAGCTCTTTATAATCAAGCATTCCTGATGTTTTTAAAACTAATCCAAGTTACACATCTTTTTTATAAAATGGAATTGCACAGATGGAGAGTAAAAATAATGGCAGGGCTATATTCGTCTTATTTTTGACTGTATTTATAGACTTACTCGGCTTCGGAATTATTTTGCCGATACTGCCTTTGTATGCTGAACAATTTGCTGCAAAATCTAATGAAGCGACTCTACTTATAGCTATTTATTCTTTAATGCAGTTCTTATTTGCACCATTACGGGGCAGATTTAGCGATGCCTGCGGCGGGCTGCGCCAACGCTACGGTCGCCGTCCGATTTTATTGCTGACTTTATTCAGTTCGGTAATTGCATACGCAGGCTTAGGTTTTGCCAACTCCTTATGGATTTTGTTTATTGCTCGTAGTCTTGCGGAGATTATGTCAGGGAATATTGCCACTGCTCAGGCGTACATAGCAGATATTACCACACCAGCTAATCGAGCTCGTGGCATGGGTGTAATCGGGGCAGCCTTTGGTCTTGGGTTTTGGCTTTATGGTCCAAGCAGCAATTAAATTGGGGTCCTTAACAAACTAGTTATCTTTTTGCTTTTATGGGGATTGTCAGCACAATTATACCAATTCTCTAAAAGCTGGCTACAGATAGTGCCTCTAAAATATATTGCCTTCGGGCAATAGATGCAATAATTGGTTTGGTTAAT
>NZ_JBALDE010000239.1:0-10452 GCF_036917515.1 Nostoc sp.
TTCTTTTTCCATTTTTTCTAATCTCCGTAGACTTACAGTATGGACAATGCACAGTATGAACCCTCTCCTCATCCCTTTATTATGCAACACCAGAAATACAATCGCACTCAGCGATGAGTAGGAGAAATAGAATTTGATTTTTGATACACAGATAAAAGCAGACATTCCCAAACTAGTTGCGGTTGAGCGTAAGAAAGCAAGTGTTTTCGAGATTGTTCTAGCTGGTTAACGATACTAGGTTGATGCCACTGCTGCCAGTAGAATTGCTGAAGATAATCAACTAACCACAGTTGTGCTTCTGTATCTAAATTTTTATCAATTGTCTTGGCTAACTCTAAGGCGTTACGGTAAGATTTAGGTACTTTTTTCAAGTCTTCGAGTAACTTACTAGGAATAGCTTGTAATTGCTCATAAGATGCGATCGCACTTCCGGCACTACCAGCTGCTATGCTCAAGACTGCCTGATTTGACAAAATTTCCTGATGACCTGTTTGTGTGAGTACAATAGCTAAAGACTCTACATCTAACCGATAAAAAGGAATACGTTGACAGCGTGAAACTAAAGTCGGCAACACAGATTCAGGTGTCGGTGCAATTAAAATTAATGTCGCCTGTCCCGGTTCTTCTAAGGTTTTAAGTAAAGCATTCGCTGCGGCTTCTGCCATTGTTTGGGCTTCTTCCAGCACTACCACATTCCTCGGCGCTTCTAAGGGCGGACGACCTAAAAACTCGGTAATTTCCCGAATTTGCTCTAGTCGAATTACCGGAGGTGCTTTACGCTTGAGTCCTTTCTCGGCTGCTTCTGCTGCTGTTAATCGTTGTCCCTGGTATTGGTACGTTGGTTGCACCCACAATAAAGCTGGATGGTTCCCCTGACGCAAACGGTTTTGTAAAGACGCAGTAACTCCTATCCCACTGGAAAATAGCAATTCCACAAAACATCTGGCTGCTAAACTCCTGCCTACACCATCTGGGCCTACAAATAAGTAGGCTGGAGAAACCCGGTTTTGTCTGACAGCCTGAGTAAGTAATTCTATAGCTTGCTGTTGTCCAATAACTGGTGCAAATGGGTCATTAGTCATTAATTAGATGTTGTAGAACTGCTGATAGGTCAACATAATTCGTAGTTGCAATTCCTTTGGGACTTGAACTCTCCACCGTCTTGTTGACCACCCTTCAGCAGAGATTATGGTGGGGGCTTGAACCTCTTTTAATTACGAATTACGAATTACGAATTATTAATTATTTGGTCAATCGGTATGGCATAAAGCTGAAAGACCTCAGCCTTTGGTAGCAGTTAATTGATGAGTGCTAAGTACGATTCTTACTTTTTTACTCAGCACTGTTTGGGTAATTAGCGATCGCTTATAAAAATTTTACCTTTAGGGACTTCCAGTTAAAAAAACATCCCATCCTTGCGGGACGCTTTGCGAACGTAGGGGCACGGTATGCCGTGCCTTTACTACAAATAATTTGGGATATTGATTTTTTGCAAGTTCCTTATACCTTAGACGTAAGAAATCTCGATATCTCTGCATGTGCCAACACAGCACCAGGTTCGCGCTGGAGAGCGTTGTAATACTTTCTCTCGAAGGTATTGCCCGTCTCTAACGGTACAATGAGTGAACGGACATCAGCAATCAATTTTTGGAAATTGTCCAGCAATATCGGTTCATCTGCTTGGAGCATCTCATCAACTTGCACAACCATCTCAGAAATGCGATGTAGCCAAGCAAATTGTTCATGAGCAATGACTAGCTGAAGAAGTTCTCCACTTGATACTCGTCCACTAATCTGTTCGTAGGCAATGCGTTCTGTCTCCAGCAACATCTTGTGAAGGTAGAGTAATTTGTTTCGTAAATCACGCAGATATTGATGCTGACGTATTCTTTGTGTAAGTGTGTTAGAAGTCAATGTTACTTATCCTCTCTTTACAATAGTCTTCAATGGCTTAAATAATTTCTAAGCATTGAGAATTGGGCATTGGGGAGCCAGTGCATTGGGCAGGCAATGCCCGACTTGTTCGCTCTTAGTGTTCCCGTACCCCTGCGGGGAAGCAAGCTACGCGCAGCGTCTCCGTTAAAAGAAGGGTAGCAACTGGCGTCATTGGGCCAGAAGTGACAGGAGACAGGTAATAGGGAATAATCTGTACCCTGTAACCTGTTACCTAATTCCTTTCTTCTTCCCTACTCAGCACTGGCTAAACCCTAGCTATTCGCTAACAGCACTCCTGAAGGGAGTTGGTAACTCTTCCCCATGCCCTTGTGAATGGAGTTTTTTATGTATTTGGTTTCCTTGCTAAGAAGCATTATAATAAACATATCTTTTTATAACCGTTATATCTTATATTTGATTATTCATATATTAGCATAAAATTATAAGAAGTACATAGTACTGAGCGAGAAAATATCAATTATGGGAAAACCATCTTCATGTCGCTAGCAAATGTAATTTTAGGTCTTCTTCAACAGCAAGAAATGACCGGCTACGACCTCAAAACGAGCTGCTTCGATCAATGCATTGCCCATTTATGGCCAGCAGATCAGGCACAAATTTACAGAACTCTTGATAAGCTAGTTGAGCAAGGCTGGATTACCTGTAACATTGAGATTCAACATGATCGCCCCAACCGCAAAGTCTACAGTGTGACGGAGCTAGGGAAAGCCGAATTTAGCCGATGGCTAGGGATTCATCAGCCCTTACCGACTATAAGAGAACCTTTACTCGTCCAGTTGCATTTTGCAGATCAGTTGTCGAATGAAACCATCATTCACCTACTGGAGCACCAATTGGCGGCTCGAAGCAAAAAGCTGGCTGAATGTGAAATCATCGATTTGCCATCACTCAGTGATGAATCTGCCAACCGCAAGCAGGTGATGCAGAGGCTGGTGCTGGAGTTGGTAATCCGAAGAGAAGAGACTTATATTGATTGGTTGAAGACAGCAATCGATGTTGTCAGTCACCAAGAGCCATACCCATTTACCAAGAAAGAATTCAGGAGTCAGGAGCCAGAATTCACAATTGAATTTTGAACGAAAGAGCAGATGAATCGTGGATTATTTGTAGGTTTAGTAACTTTAGATTTGATTTACCTTGCTGACTCTGCCCCTAAGAATAATCAGAAGATTGTCGCTACTGACTATACTGTAGCGGCAGGGGGCCCAGCAACAAACGCGGCTATAACTTTCAATTATTTAGGAAATCAGGCTACAGTCTTAGGTGTAGTGGGTTCTCACCCAATGACGCAGCTAATTCGAGGTGACTTAGCAAATTACAAAGTTGCGATCGTAGACCTTGAGCCTACCACTGATTTAGTACCGCCTGTATCTTCGATCATTGTCACTCAAGCCACAGGTGAACGCGCTGTGGTTTCGATCAATGCTATCAAAACTCAAGCTAGCAGCGCATCTATCTCGCCAGAAATTTTGCAAAATGTCGATATCGTACTGATTGATGGACATCAGATGGCGGTTGGTGATTCCATAGTTCAAATGGCTAAAGCTAATAACATTCCAGTAGCGATCGATGGTGGTAGTTGGAAGCCTGGATTTGAGCAAATTCTACCGTTTGTGGATTACGCTATCTGTTCAGCTAACTTTTTTCCCCCCAACTGCCAGACTGGAGAAGAGGTTTTTAGCTATCTCAGTGGATTTGACATTCCTCACATTGCCATTACCCACGGGCAAGAACCAATTGAATACTTGAGTGGCGCTAAAACTGGTATCGTAGATGTGCCGCAGATTCAAGCAGTTGATACGTTAGGGGCTGGAGATATTTTCCACGGTGCTTTCTGTCATTACATTTTAAGGCAAAGCTTTACTGATGCACTGGCACTGGCAGCTAATATTGCTGCTGATTCCTGTAAATTTTTTGGTACTCGGTGCTGGATGAATTTAATGGGCTGAGTTGTCAAGTTAATAAAATATTATAGAAGGCTAAATTAATGAAAGATTTACAAGAAATATTAGGGATTGCTCGTGAGCTTGGTTGGGGCGCAGCAGATATACTGCAATCATATTACCACGGTACTGCAAAAGACCCTAACTTAGAAGTCCAATATAAGCAGAATGAGCCTGTCACTGTTGCCGATGTAGCTGTAAGTCAATACATTTTGCAGAGGCTACAAGCAACTTTAGGTAACGAAGATTTTGCTTACATCAGCGAAGAAACTTATCAATCGCCAAGTAGTGCTAGAAAGCCTTCTGTCCCTTGGGTATGGATAATTGACCCTTTGGATGGTACTCGAGACTTTATCGAAAAAACTGGCGACTATGCAGTTCACATTGCTTTAGTCAAGGAAACACGCCCAGTGTTGGCAGTAGTAGCAGTACCAGAGGCTCAAAAGTTATATTACGCTACCAAAGGTGGGGGTACATTTGTAGAAACCTGTAACGGATCTGTTCCTTTAAAAGTGTCGTCAGGCAAACGAGTTGAAGATTTAACCTTAGTCGTTAGTCGCTCTCACCGCAACCAACGGTTAGATCGCTTACTACACAATTTACCCTGTCAAAACCAGAAATCTGTGGGTAGTGTAGGCTGCAAAATCGCCACCATTGTCGAGCAACAAGCAGATATCTACATTTCCCTTTCCGGCAAGTCTGCACCCAAAGACTGGGATATAGCCGCTCCAGAATTGATTTTAACAGAAGCTGGTGGTAAATTTACCCACTTCGACGGCACTCCGTTGCAGTATAACACTGATGATATCAATCAATGGGGAGGTTTGCTAGCTAGTAATGGTGAATATCATGAACTACTATGTAAAAAAGCAGAAGGTATCTTAGCGCAGTTTGACCATAGCTAACGGGGTACTGGAGAATGAATATTTTTTAATTTGCTTTAATTTGCTTTTAAGACAGTCGTTCGTGGTATGATTAATCGCATTACCAATAATAATCTTTGCCCCTTAAGTCCACAGCTTAACTTTAAAAACACTAAATATCGAGGCGATCGCTAGTTAACTCCGATTTCCTGTTAAAAGTGTAATTTTTATAGTACAAGCAAAAAAGCCCGTTGTTGGGAGGTCTGCAAGCCTGCCCCAAAGGTTTTATTTGTGAATAAAATTCACTAGAAGACGATATTCAAAGGCTGAAGGCTGTGCTACACTCATGGACATAAAGATTATTTTCGGTTGAGTAACTCGTTTTGATTTCTAAAAACCTTCTCTCCGAATTTAACTCTCTACACTCCCTGAATTCGGAGATTTCTATGTCAATTTATGTCGGAAACCTGTCCTATCAGGTTACAGAAGATGACCTAAAGCAGGCTTTTGCAGAATACGGAACAGTAAATCGTGTTCAACTACCCACAGATCGGGAAACAGGCCGACCGCGTGGGTTCGCTTTTGTGGAAATGGAATCAGACACACAAGAACAAGCTGCCATTGATGCACTTGATGGTGCTGAATGGATGGGACGTGATTTGAAAGTGAACAAAGCTAAACCTCGTGAGGAAAGAAGCAACTCCTCTCGCGGTAGCTGGGGTGGCGGTAATAATGCTCGCCGCAACAACAATAATCGCTACTAACCCAAGTTGTGGGTTATCGACTGATGTGTACTTGTTACCACTCAATTCATGCGATGCCTGCGGTGCTTGCTAGCCTATGCGTGCAACAAAGTAGCGTTGGCGCAATGCGCCAACGCTACTTTGTTGCCAGGATTCAAGTACTTAAATGATTTTCAGTTATATAAATTACTTATTCACTAAATGCTTGTTGATGAGTAAAAGAATAAATGAATGCTTGTAGCTTAAGTAAAAACCCTTAAGAAGTGACTGTTTGTATTAAAAGTCCAAGCAAATTTGCCTTTCGATTTGACATCTAGCCAGCATCTCTTCATTGTTGCCATATCTCTGGCAAGCCACAAGTAATTAAACACATATCAATCAATAATACTTTTTGTAGTAGCGCTGTATTGACTTTCAGCGCTATTAGCCGTATAGATTTTCAATTGCGTAAGGATTATTATGTTAAACAGCAGCCAAAACAGAGCAAATACCACCTTGCTTCAATATAAACGCTTTGCTTAACTTTTTCGTATTCAAAATCACATCTGCATTTAGCAGTAGTTTATTCCACTACAATAACTTAGGTATTACTAACCAATGCTAGAGGCAGGATTGTTTCTAGCTTTTTAAGATTAATACTGATAAGGTACTTTAAAAGGTTAAGTAAGTCTCTTCAATGCCATCCAGAAGTAAGCTTACTGCGATCTGAGCCACTTATAACAGGCTAATAATCCAGTGCTTAAGATGAATGATGTCGTTAGCGATGTCATACGACGGGCTACGCCTACGCGTGGAATTGGATGGAAAACCAGTCAAACTTAGGTTGAACTTCTGCTGTGGTACTTTTTGGAGGAGTTTGTGAATCAGAAAATATCGAGAAGAGAGTTTGCCACCCTGGCAGGGTCAGGGGTGGTGGCGATCGCCCTAGGTAGCCCACTTCTGGCAAAGTCAGCAGGGGCTGTATCCACACCTGATGCTCAGATGAAAGCCGTGTTAGATGAACTTACCTCTTTTAACGCACCGCCCACTGAGAAATTGTCGCCGATAAATGCTCGCAACAACCCAACTGTGGCAGATGCAGTTATGGGCGTGCTTGCCAAACGTCGCAAGCCTGCGGTAGAAATAGTCGGGGATGTCAACCATCAACTTATACCAGGTCCGGGGGGCGATCTTCTATCGCGTATTTATCTGCCAAAGGGAAAAGGGCCCTTCCCTGTACTGGTCTACTTCCACGGCGGCGGCTGGGTAATCGCCAATTTAGATACCTATGATTCATCGTGCCGCGCTTTGACTAATGCAGCTAACTGTATAGTTGTATCTGTCGCCTATCGCCAAGCCCCAGAACATAAGTTTCCCGCAGCGGCGGAAGATGCTTATGCTGCAACTCAATGGGTTATGGTGAATGCTGCCCGAATTAACGGCGACCCCAAGCGGGTTGCAGTCGGCGGTGAGAGCGCAGGTGGCAACTTGGCGGCTGTCACCTGCTTAATGGCGCGTGACAGAGGTGGCAAGATACCTGTGCATCAGATGCTAATCTACCCTATTACCAATTACGCCTTTGACACACCCTCCTACCAGGAGAATGCCAACGCCAAGCCGCTCAACAAAGCGATGATGATCTGGTTCTGGAGCCAATATCTAAATAGTCAGTCTGACGGGAGTAATCCCTATGCTTCACCACTGCGAGCAGAAAACCTGCGCGGTCTGCCACCTACAACCGTAATTACGGCAGAAATTGACCCACTGCGTAGTGAAGGAGAAGCCTACGCCAAGCGTTTGCGTGAAGCGGGTTCCTCTGTAAAGGCAATCAATTATAACGGCGTGACTCATGAATTCTTTGGCACCGGAGCAGTGGTAGATAAAGCGAAGCAGGCGGTTAGGGAAGCGGCAGCCAGACTGCGCTCTGGATTTATGAGTAATACTACTAAAAGCTAGTAAATCAGACAGCGCAAGTAGCTGCGATCGCCTTGGCAAGGGCTAAACCAAATTGAGACGTTACGCTAATTAATTGAACTGTTGAATAATACCCGAAAGTATCTAACATGAGTGAACACAATCCGATCGACGAGCAAAGCAAACAGAAAGCTCTAGATTCCTCTCGTCAAGAAGCAGGAGAATATCTGACCACCAATCAGGGAGTGCGGGTTAACAGCACAAATGATTCGCTCAAAGCTGGATCGCGTGGCCCCACATTGGTAGAAGACTTTCACTTCCGCGAGAAACTGGCACACTTTGACCGAGAGCGCATTCCAGAGCGGGTAGTTCATGCGCGAGGAGCAGGTGTTCATGGGTATTTCCAGCCTTATGAATCCCTAGCAGAATATACAAAGGCAAAATTTCTTCAAGATCCCTCGGTTAAAACTCCGGTCTTCGTTCGATTTTCCACAGTTGCCGGGTTCCGGGGTTCAGCTGATACGGCGCGCGATGTACGCGGATTTGCTGTCAGGTTCTACACAGAAGATGGCAACTACGATATAGTCGGCAACAATATTCCGGTGTTTTTTATTCAAGATGCCATCAAGTTCCCTGACTTGATTCATGCTGTGAAACCCGAACCGCACAACGAGATACCCCAAGCGGGAACCGCTCATGATAACTTCTGGGACTTTATCTCGCTTATGCCGGAATCGATGCACATGATTATGTGGATACTGTCCGATCGCACCCTGCCCAGAAGTTACCGTATGATGCAAGGATTTGGGATTCACACTTTCCGCTTTGTCAACGAACAAGGCAAAGCAAGGTTTGTGAAATTTCACTGGAAGCCGATTCTGGGCGTTCATTCAATAGTGTGGGATGAAGCGCAAAAAGCAGGCGGAAAAGACCCTGATTTCCATCGCCGCGATTTAGGGGATGCGATCGAAATGGGCGACTATCCGGAATTTGAACTTGGCGTGCAGATTGTCGAGGAAGAGGACGAATTGAAATTTGATTTCGATATCCTTGATTCCACCAAGCTGATTCCCGAAGAATTGGTTCCGGTGAAGCCAATCGGCAAAATGGTACTCAACCGCAATCCAGACAATTACTTTGCCGAAACCGAACAAGTTGCTTTTCAACCTGCCAATGTTGTACCGGGCATCGACTTCTCGGATGACCCACTGTTGCAAGGTCGGATCTTCTCCTACGCTGATACGCAAGTACATCGTTTGGGAAGCGCAAATTATACCGATTTACCAATTAACCGCCCCGTTTGTCCATTCCATAATAACCAACGGGACGGCGTTATGCAGTACAACATTCCCACTTCAAAGGTGAACTACTACCCGAACTCCCTCGGTAATGGTTGCCCGATGACGGCTCCGGAAAATCTCGGCGGCTTTGTCAGCTATCAAGAGCGGGTGGAAGGTAATAAAATCCGAGAACGCAGCCCTAGTTTCCAAGACCACTTCAGTCAAGCAACTTTATTCTGGAACAGTTTATCCGATCCGGAGAAAGAACACTTAGTCAAAGCCGCACATTTTGAGTTAGGCAAAGTGATGAACCTTGCCGTCAAAGAGCGGATGCTGGAGTTATTTAACTCTGTCGATCATCAGCTGGCAACCCGCATTGCTGAGGGACTGGGCTTATCTGCTCCTACAGAAGTAAAACCAAATCATGGGCAGAAATCTCCGGCGCTCAGTATCCAAACTATGCTGGAGAAGATGCCAGAAAAAACGATTAAGAGTCGCCGGATTGCAATTCTAGCGGCGGATGGTGTAAATGCTCAAGAACTGGGCGCACTCCAGCAGGCACTAATGCAGCAAGGCGCTCATGCGAAAATCGTTGCGACTCATGGCGGTAAAATTAGAGGCGATGATGGTCAGGAAATCCCGGTTGAGATGACCTTTGTAACAGCTGCTTCTGTGATGTTTGATGCAGTGTATGTACCTGGTGGAGCGCAGAGTATTAAGACGCTAAAGCAGGAGGGAGAAGCAATTAACTTCATCAATGAGGCATTCAAGCACTGTAAAACAATCGCCGCGACAAGCGAAGGGGTTGAACTACTATCGATGGCTAATATTGAAGGCGTGAAGTTGTCGCAAGATGGCGCGCGCTCTGAAATGGGTGTGGTGACTTCTAGTGAATCTGACTTAAAGTCTGTAGCTGATGATTTTATCAGTGCGATCGCGCAACATCGCCATTGGATGAGATATCAAAAGGAAATGGTGCCTGCATAGCCACTTGCTTAACTTTGTGAACGGTAACTAATCCTAAATAGGACAGAAGCAGGGTAAACTTAACTTCTGTCCTTTCCATTTTTACAGCTGACAATATATATTCTCATTTAAAGAAGTTTATCGATATCAAGTCAAATAGCCGTGTATTTTATGCACCGCTGTGCGCCTGTACCTTGTACTTCATTCCATAAACAAACGCTATAGTTTGTTGAGTTCCATTTGCAAAACTAAATTAATTCCGAATTACGAATTATAAATTACTTGCTTGGTCTGCAATCTTTGGCTCTGGATTTTCAGAAAAATGTTACGACTTTATCATTTATTACTAGGCTCTATTTTACTGGTGTCAATACCAGTGGGAGCCAAATTTGTTCTCTCCCAATTTTCTCCACCCAAAGTAATAAAATCTCCTACTGCTGCAAAACTTCCCAACTCTAATCAGGGAAATATCTGGCAGAAAATCCTGGGAAATGCTGCTGCTCCAACTAACTGGCAAGTTGCTCCCTGTGAAGGAAATACACCCCTGTTGTGTGTCTCCTCCAAAGGAAAACGTTTGGGTACTGTTGAGATTAACATTTACCCATTAGCAAACAATGAAGATTTCCGAAACAGACTCTTAGCAGCTGGTATTCCAACTGCTTCTCTAATAGACTACCAAAGTTCCAAGTACCAAACCCAGTTATTACCAGTACTTAATACCAATTCTCTAAAATTGGACTACAGATGAGAGAATAAGAATAAACCAGATGAAGGATGAACAATGTCAGGGATATATCAGCTAGAAATT
>NZ_JBALDE010000240.1:0-15348 GCF_036917515.1 Nostoc sp.
GAAAAATTATTTTGGACAACGCCAGCATTTGAGAGTATCCCAATTAAGTTACGCGGTTGTTGGTCTTCGATAACCTGCTGAGGAATCACCTGAACTGAAGCGGGAATATCACGCAATGGTGTATCTGTTTTCGTTGCAGTAGTAGCATCTGGTACCCGATAATTTGTATCTGGTGGAGCAGTCACATTTAACTCAATGGGCTTTTCTGGCTCTGTTGTAGATGGTTTTTGTGATGGCGTTGTTGTTGGCTGTTGAGCAGTAGAAGTACTAGGGGTGACTCCAAAAACTAAACCTTCTTTTGTACTATCAAATAACTGCACAGCAGGCGCACTCATTTCCCCAGTCACCGTTACCCGCAAGGTGTTCGCATTTACATTTGCAACTGTAATTAATGCAATTCCAGCTACTGGATTTGATTGTCTAAAATCCCCACTTCTTAGTTGCAATTTGGCGTTAGGGATATCTGCAATATAGGAATTACCTTCAGTTTTCGGTAAAAATTGTAGCTTTAGAGAATTAGCTGTGACTAAAATTAACTCTATCCCTTTATCAGTAGAGTTAACCTTTACATCCGTAACTAATACTACATCTGTATTTGCTTGACTAAGTTCGGGAAATTTATTTTGTCTGGGTACTCTCCATAAATATGAAGCATTAGTTTTAGGAAGCTGTAACTGATTCAATGTTTGAATTTCTTGAAAGACATCACCTGAGCGTACTAAAGTTTTTTTGACTAACGGTTGTTCAGAATATGCTGGATTGGCTAAAGTTAGAGAAACGAAAGATATTAACCAGCAAACAGCAGGATGAGGTAGTCTGATAAACATTTTTACACACCACTTAGTGAATACTAGGTCTTGAAATTGAGAATATAGAACCTACCGTTCAAATAGTAAGCAAGAAAAACTAGGGTTATCGGATAACTAATAACCTTTGGTTTTTATCTATACTTCTGTCCGACAAAGACCTGTTCCCATAGACAATTTCTATCGGACATTTGCGGTGTGACGGTATGATGCAAATATATTACCAACAATAGATGTTATTTACCAATAAGATTGGTAATAGAATCCTGACAAGGAGCGTCATTATAAATAAAAGTGCTGAAGCGCCGTAGCAGGGCGTTGAGCCGCGTGCTGAGTAAAAATACTAGTACCTAGTCTCTCTTTGATGCTTAACAGTGAAAGTTGTTTCATTGGGATTGCCTTCTGAATTAGGCTTTAAGTGTTGTTCTTAGAGGCAAAAAACTCCTCTCGTTTGAGAAAGGCAACCTTTAAGATTCGCCGAGATTGAGGTGAATTTGATGTGACTGGAGTAACACAGTGCCAAGAGTTATCTGACTTCACTAAAATAACTGAAGTGTTAAGTTGCGGTGGAATTTCTTGATATAGTGATTCTATACTTTCATCTTTCAAAATGCGTAAACAGCCTCCCCAGCTAGTATCCCAATCTTGATTAAAATAGAATAATTGCACCATGCGAATAGCATCACCATCAGGATGAGGAGGAAAGCTACTTTCTGGGTCATAGCAGAAAAAATATATATACATTAAATCATTCATTAAGTCCAAGCCCGTTAGACTTGTAAGAGCAAGTCGGTAAGCACTTGTACATAAATCGTTAATTAGTTCTTGCCAGAGAGTATTTAGCTTGTATGGCTTAATAGTATCTTTAGTCTCATCTACAATTGGTAGGACTAGAAAGTTTTTGGATTTATCACCTACTCGCTCGAAGCCTGATTGAGGATAACTTTTAGCTAACTCTAAACTGTCTTCAAAAGAAAAGAGATTTGACAAAAAAGCCCAGTGATAAGGAGTTTCTTGGGCGATCGCTGTTGTAATAGAGTTAAAATTAAGCATAATGTACTTTGTTTGTAGTAGATATTTGAATTATTAATAACTTTGAAGTTATAGCAATCCTATCTGATTGTGAAAAGTTGCTTTGTTTAGACTCCCGACTTATCAAATAAGTCAGGGATCTAATTTTTCACGAATGATTTAGGACTGCTGTAGTTGAGTAAATATTTAAAAAGGTCGTCAAGCACGTGATTGGCTGCTATTGGGCCATTACCTACCCAATGAACTTTTACCGGATAAACTTTACCTTGTTGCACTGACTTCAACTTTGACCATAAAGGCATAGTTTGTAATTCTTTGAAAGCCTTATGGTATTCTTCTACATCACTATTTGAAAACCAAAAGTGAGATGGAGAAACAAAAATAATACTATTATCAACTAAATCCAAGCGTTCCCAAGAAATTGAGTAAATCCCACTTTTTTGTAACTTATTTAATTGACTAGGAGTAGGTTTTAGAGTTAAACCAGCCTCCTCTATAATTCCTCCAGAAAAACTATTTTCCTCCCAACTGAAAATCCGACAATTTCCGTTATAAAGACCAACAACCAAAACTGGAGTATCAGACAAGCGATGTCTACCAATAAGCGGCTTTGCATCCAACCTGGCATTAGCTCTAAATTTCTGTAAACGAGAATGGTAGTTAGATATTACCTTTTGAGCCTCCTCGGTTTTGTTAAGTGCATTAGCCACCTGCATAAAGTGGTCTTTCCAATCTCGAACGTTTTTTACTTCAATAAGTACTGTGGGTGCGATGTGTGACAATAATGGGTAGATGTCCTTTTGTTGTTCAGCTACACCTAAAATCAAATCAGGTTTTATGGCTAGAATCTTTTCGAGATTATTTGGTAAAAAACCTACATCTACAACATTTTGACGCTGCTCATTTGTAGGCTGTATTAAAGATATCTTGAGTGGCGCTCCAATTGGTTTGACTCCAACTGCTAGAGCGTCTGTCCACATAAAACCATGCAGAACAACGACTCGTTGAGGATAAATTGGAACCTTGGTTTCACCTAAAGGATGTTTGATTATGCGGATAGCGGTGTTTGCAGTAGTAGAGGAATTATTCTGACCAATTTTAGCTTGTTGTTGAATTGAATAGTTACAAGCTGATAGTAATAAAAATAACAATAACCCAACCAAAGTTAATTGCAAGATATGACGCACTTTCTTAAAACTCCCAACCCACAGTTAATTGTGCTTCAAACGGCGCACTGGGAAAAACCCGATTGCGATTGAAAGCTGAAACATAGTAATTGGTGTCAAATAGATTTTGCAGGTTGAGTTGTACGCGTAAATTGTTACGTCGATAGTAAAGCGCAGCATCAGTGCGAACATAAGAAGGTAAAGTAAAGGTATTTGCCAAATCTCCAAAGCGATCGCCTACATAAAACACACCCAAACCAAAACCCAATCCTTGCAGAGAACCTTGACCAATTGTGTAAGTTGTCCACAAAGAAGCACTGTGTTCAGGAATGGTGTTGAGGAAATTCCCAACTCTAAAAGTGTTGTCACTGGTTACACGAGCATCAATATAGTTGTAGGTAGCAATGATGTTCCATCCTGGCGTGAGTTCTCCCTGCACAGTCAGTTCAACGCCTCGACTTCTTTGCTCACCAGTTTGAACCTGGAAGTCAGAATTGTTGGGGTTGGGGTCTGTTGTCGTAATGTTAGTCCTGGTCAAATCATACAAAGCTAAAGTTGCGGATAGCTTATCATTAAGCCAATCAGTTTTTACTCCCACTTCATACTGAGTGCCACGACTAGGTATAAAGGGATTACCCTGTGCATCAGTGCCAGTAACTTGATCGAAGGAGCGAGTATAGCTAGCGTAAAGCGAAATGTTTTTGTTAGGTTCATATACTATGCCTAAGCGTGGACTAAAAGCATTATCAGTGTTATTAGTTCTCTCTCCACTGATGCGCTCGAAAGAGTTGGTATGTAGCCAGTCAAAACGTCCCCCTAGAACTAGCTTCAGGTTATCAATCAGGGAAATTTGGTCTTGAAAATAAAGCCCTTGAGCGTCACTCAATGTTTTGGTTTGGAAGCTACTCCTAAGCCCACCTAAAGGCGTACCGTACACGGGATTATATGCATCTATCGGGCTACGTGCATAACTGCTACCACGAGAGTCAAAATCCTGCCAGAACAAATCAAAACCGACCAATAGTTTATGCGCCACACTACCAGTTTGAAATTGACCCACAACAAATGTATCCAGAATATTGTTACTCTCAATGGTATTGATAAAGCTACTAATGCGGTTTACTCTGCGATTATCGGCTTGTAAACCGATAGGAATAATCGCATCTTCTTCTGCTATCACCCGTTGACCAAACTGGAAAGCATTGCGTAAGCTCCAATTATCATTAAAGTGATGCTCAAAATTATAGGCAATTCGGCTCGTCTGACGACTTTCATTCCCTGTTGAAGGTTCTGCAAGGTTTCTGTTGCGTGAAATTTTACCGTTAGGGTTTGGTAAAACAGTTCCTACCCCCGGCAAACCTGTTATTTCAGCATCGCTATTGGGTTTTTCGTCGTCCTGATACTCCCCTCCCACTGTTAGGCTAGTTTTCTCATCAACTCGCCAAGTGAGTTCTGGTGCTACAAAATAACGCTCTTGGGTCACATAATCGACGAAGCTATCCGCATTTAAATATGAGGCATTCAAGCGATATAATACAGTCTTTTCTGTGTTTAAAGGCCCAGAAAAGTCAACCGAGGGTTGGTAAGAGCCAAAACTACCTACACGCATTTGAGCAAAATAATAAGGTTCACTCAGAGGTTGTTTAGTTACTCGGTTGACAATACCGCCAGGAAAGCCTTGACCATAAAGTACAGAAGCAGGCCCTCTAGTTACCTCAATTCGCTCTGTGTTAGAAATGTCAACAGGATAATTTGAAATTATCTCCCTTAAACCGTTGCGATAATTATTAGTAAACAGCGTTGAAAAGCCTCGGATTGTATAAGTATCAAACAGCCGAGATGAAAAGCGGTCAGTTCCAATGCCAATTACTCGGAGTGTATCAGCTATGCCATTGCCACCAACATCATCTATAACTGCCCTTGGAATGACTTGAACTGAGGCGGGAATATCCCGCAGTGGCGTATCAGTTTTAGTTGCTGAACTTGTGTTAGGAACTTTGTAACTTCCTTCAGGTGGAGCTGTTACCTCTAACTCTATCGGTGGTTGCTGGACATTCGCAGGTAGTTTTTGCTCTGGCGTTGGTGCAGGTTGCTGCGCTGTCGTTGGCGTAGCCTCTCGTAGAGAAGTAGCACTTGTGACTCCAAACACCAAACCCTCAGTCTGACTATCAAACAACTTTACTACTGGTGCTGCTGTTTCCCCGGTCACTGTCACGCGCAGAGTATTAGTATCTACATTAGCTACTGTAATTAGTGCAATTCCGGCCACTGGCTTTTGTTTTTGGAAACTCTGACCATTGGCTAATTGCAACTTGGCATTAGGGATATCTACAATATAGGAATTGCCCTCGATTTTCGGTGAAATTGACAACTCAACAGAGTTAGCCGTAACTAAAATTAATTCTATCCCTTTATCTGTGGTGTTTACTTGAACATTCGTGATTGACACCACATCTCTAGTTGCTTGACTAAGTTGGGGAACTCGATTTTTCTCTCTGGGTGTCCTCAGCAAATATATAGCACTGGTTTTGACAGATTGCAATTGGGCTAATGAGCGAATGTCACTCTTAACTTCAAACGGTTGTTTAGAATAAGCCGGATTAGCTATAGTAACTGAGAGAATTGGTATTAACCAGCAAATAGCAGCAAATGGTAGCTTAACTAACATTTTTAAAGACTCCAACCAAGACACTACACTAAAATCTGTTCAAAGGGTATTAGGCAAAGATTGAGCATCTGCCAAATTTTTCAATTTCGTTACCTAATCCTTAATCTCCAGTACTCTTCACTAATGAAGTTGGTAAAAACCTGCGTTAATACCAACCCTGTAATTTTAGAAGAATACAATTTTTACAATGGTCGCGTCTTATTCGAGCCGGACTTTTTTTATTCCAAACGGACTTTTTATCTGTGACAAGACTTGGGACTGATGCCAAATTTCTTACGAAAGGCATTGCTAAATGAGGGTAAGCTAGCATAACCTACCTTCTGTGCCACTTCTGTGATATTCATGTGACCTTGGATGAGCAAATTGTGTGCCAGTTCCATACGATAATTGTGCAGATAGCCAAATACCGTAGTCCCAAAAACAAAACGGAAGCCAAGTTTTAGTTTGCGATCGTTTAACCCCACTTGCCGTGCTAGTTGTATGAGAGAGGGTGGATTATCATGATTTTTTAATAAAATTTCCTTAGCATGATAAACGCAGTCAATTTCTGATGGTCTGAGTGCATGAACCTCTAGAAAACCTTGGTAAATTTGCGTTTCTTGTTCTATCACTAATGCTGTTAATTCCCAAACCTTGCTTTCAAGGTACACTCGCTTAGTCACACCTTGGTAAGGACATTGAAGAATTTGCTGTAGTGCTACTTGCATCATTGGAGTTTGAGTAGCATAGCGTTCATAAGTTAATTGATCTGAACGTTTAACAAGATGCTGTAATTCTTTCGGTAGTTTTCCAGATGTATCTCCTGCAAAAAAGCGAAACATCTCTGGTTCTATATGAATAACTATTTCTATTGTTCGCATTAACTCCTCTTCTAAACCAGCACACTCACAGGCCATTCCACTGCTACTTAAGAAGTATTCTCCAGTCTGGTATAGAATGTTTTTAGATGGAGAGTGCATCAGAATACAGAATCTAAATTCTAACAAATGCTCTCGCTCTGGACATTCCATAATTACTGACTTTTCTTGCTGATAATTATAGATGTCTAGAAATATGTAATCTCGTAACTTAATATGTTGGTGATAACCTTGTGCCAGTAAGGTTGGATATTTAAAGGTAATGTCAAACTCATTTGAACCAACATTTCCCTGGATTTGCTCTCCTTCATATAAGAGTTTCCAATAATCTTTTTGAGGAAAAACTAGTATCATCGTAATAGTAATTTAACAAGATGTGTTCAAAGATTTTAAAATAAAATACGATTATTAAAAATTATCAACAATATATAAAATATTCTACTTTTATCCAAATAAACGTGCAGTAGCTTTTCGTCAGATATAGCTCTTTACTTGGTATTAGCTGAAGTTTATTGGGGTAACGGTTGCTGCTGGCGATCGCATTTAGTATTCTTTTGCTAGAACAGGAAAAGCAAATACAAACAAAATGTAGAGATTTTCTCTTGATTCACTCCTGACCTTCACACACCTTACTCTTGAATTCTATTTAGATAAAGGAATTAAACGTGGATACAAATGCGAGCGGCTCCCTTGAGAGTCGATATTTATAAACAGCACAAACTCTACAATTGGATCGTAAGTTTGTAGCAATTGCTTGAGATATTCGGTGTTAGGTTCAACATTAAAATTAAAGCAATCTGTTGCAGGAGAATACTTACCCGAATCATGTTTATCTACTTCCCAAACCCAATACACAAAACCACGCCCGTGTTTAGCATAACCTTCTGTTGCAAGCTGTGATAATTTACAAGGCATAGGTAATTGATTAAACATATAGTTTACTTTTTAATTAAAAATTTCTTATTCAGAAAACTAATAATTAGTATCTTTTTTGTCGTCCTAAAGGAAGGCACCAAGGTGTACCCGTAACTGGATCTGGTACAATTCGACAGGCTAATCCAAATACCTCCTGCACCATTTCTTCTGTTATCACATTCGCAGGATTTCCAGAAGCCATAACAATACCGTCACGCAAAGCTACTAGATGATGAGCATAACGACATGCTTGATTTAGGTCATGCAACACCATGACAATTGTTCGCCCCTCAAGTTGATTTAAATCCCTTAGTAATTCCAGCACCTCCACTTGATGAGCTAAATCTAAGAAAGTAGTCGGTTCATCTAATAACAAAATCTGTGTATCTTGTGCCAAAGTCATGGCTATCCAAGCACGTTGTTTCTGTCCACCAGAAAGTGTATCTACGGCTGTGTCAGCTAAAAAGTTGAGGTCTGTAATCGTTAACGCTTTGCGAACTTGGCTCTCATCTTCAGCAGTCCAAGATTGCAGCCAACTTTTTTGATATGGATAGCGACCTTGTGCTACTAAATCTCGCACAGTCAATCCTTCTGGCGAGACTGGCCCTTGAGGAAGAATGCCGAGTTGCTGTGCAACTAAAGTGGTTGGCTGTCGAAAGATATCAGCGCCATTAAGGTATACAGTACCAACCTGGGGTTTGAGTAATCTAGCCAAACCCCGTAGTATAGTAGATTTACCGCAACCGTTGGGGCCAATTAAAACAGTAATTTCTCCAGTAGGAATCTGCAAGTTCAGACCAGCTATAATCGGTTTGCCGTCGTAAGCCAGTCCCAGGTGTTGGGTTTTAAGGGCTATGTTCTCCATTAGGGATTTGAGTTCGCAAGGATAAGTACATAAGTTTGCTTTGTTTGGAACTTGGATTGTTTCTGAATTTAACTATAGAGCGATCGCATCCCAAGACTTTCCCTCAAACAGAGCATAGACTGTAAGAGCTTGTCGTAGACATTGCCTTTCAAGATAGAGATATAAATTGTATTGTGATAATATTACCAACAATACTGGTTAATTAATCTTGCACTTGGTAAAGATACTCTGACATAAGACTTGGTACAAAAAAACAACACTTTCCCAGGCGATCTTAATTAAAAACGGCTCCAGTATTCAATTTGAGTAACCCAATAATGAGTTACTCGCGTCAGAACAGCAACCCAAAGAATATCTTTTTAAGATTTATATCAAAAATTTATTTATGGTTATACTTATTAAGTTGGTAATATTTAGATTAGGTTAAACAATGTACAGTTGTGTAACAACTCCAGTTCCAAAAGCAGAATTTTGGGGTGAGATTAGACCTCTTACATAAATGCTTAAATTGTCATATTAAGCGGAGCGATACATCTAGTGAGATTCTTCTCTCCACTGCGTTTCGTACCCTGCGGGAACGCTGCGCGAACAGAATGACATACCTGATTTTGGGACTTTTGCAAGAGGTCTATTGAGAGTAGTGGCAAGTGAAGATGTAGGTGTAGGGGTGGAAATGGTGTTAAGGCAAATATTAAAGATTCTTTTGGCTACAAGTTGTGTTTGGTTGTGGGTTGCAATTAGTGCAGCTGCTGAAGTGTCCTCTCAAGAAGTACAAAATAAAACTGCGTTCGCAAAAGTACTAGGCAATTCTAGAACGATTAGAGAGATTCCTCTCCTTAGTGAAATAGAACGTCCTACCAGCAGTACTCAACATATAGTACAGTCACCAACACCAACCAACTCCCTCCAGAATCAAGGTGAAGTAGTGCAGGTGACAGGAGTAAAAGCTAATCCCACTCCCCAAGGTGTGGAAATAATTTTACAAACTCTTCAAGGGCAACAGTTGCAACTATTAAATCGCACTGCTGGCAATAGCTTTATTATTGACGTTCCCAACGCACAATTGCGTTTACCTAGTGGCGATGCATACACATTCCGCTCAGAGAAACCAATTACGGGTCTTCGTGAAATAACAGTCACTAACTTTGATGCCAAGACTATCCGAGTTACGGTAACGGGTGAAGCGGGTGTACCAATTGTCAAGTTGTATGACAGTGCCAACGAAGGTCTGATCTTCAGTGTAGCTAGTACTGCACAAACGCAACAGGAACAGCAACCTCAAACACAACAACCACTACAGCAGCCAGGGTTGCAGACACAACCAACTCAACCATCAGCTAGCGGTAATGAACCGATTGAGTTAGTGGTAACAGGCGAGCAGGATGGATACCGTGTACCAAATGCCTCTACTGCCACCAAAACCGATACACCCCTGCGTGACATTCCCGCCTCAATTCAAATAGTGCCCCGACAGGTGTTACAAGACCAAAAAGTAGTGCGGTTACAGGATGCAGTGCAAAACGTCAGCGGCGTGACACAAGCAGGCAACTATGGGGGTACAGGAGCTGCTCGCTATGTCATTCGTGGTTTTGAGCAGGATGGAAATTTTAGAAATGGATTCCGCGATGCCGATTTCTTCACATTATCAGAAATAGCAAACTTGGAACGGGTTGAGGTACTCAAGGGCCCTGCCTCAGTGCTTTTCGGTCAAGCTGAGCCAGGTGGGATTATCAACCTTGTCACAAAGCAACCGCTGAGTGAACCTTATTACGCTGCTGACTTCACTGCCGGAAGCTACAGTTTTTATCGTCCCACATTCGATATCTCTGGTCCACTGAATGCAGACAAAACTCTGTTATATCGCTTGAATGTTGCTTATCAAAACTCTGGGAGTTTTCGTGACTTTGTTGACACCGAACGTATCTTCATCGCGCCATCTCTAACCTGGAAAATCGGTACCAACACAACATTAAACCTTGATTTTGAGTATTTAAATAATAATACCCAATTCGATCGGGGCATCGTTGCTATTGGTAACAGACCTGCCCCAATTCCGATTAGTCGGTTCTTAGGGGTTCCAGGAGAAAATGATTCAAAAACCACAGCTTACAGAGCTGGCTATAGATTAGAACATCAGTTTAGTAAAAATTGGCAGCTTCGCAATGCCCTTTCCATTACTATAAACAAGGTAAATGATTTCCGCGCAGAACAAGGGGACTTGATCGACGATCGGTTTTTGGATAGGAATTTTACAAATGGTAAATTTGAAACTGACACCTACAGTCTCCAAACTGAGGTCATAGGAAAGTTTGCAACCGGGTCAATTATCCACCAACCGCTTTTGGGAATAGAGCTAAACCGAAACGAAAATCCGCTGATTTTTAGCAGAGGTATTTTGTCACCTATCGATATTTTTAGTCCGGTGAATAACAGCGTTATCCCTACCAATCCTTTAACAACTTTTGTTAATAGACAAATTCGCACTGATAGATTAGGAATTTACCTGCAAGATCAGATTACCCTACTGGATAATTTGAAGCTGCTAGTCGGAGGGCGTTTCGATTTTACCGAGTAGAAAAATGACAATTTACTTGCCTCAACTAGCATCAGTCAATCTGACCAAGCCTTTAGCCCTCGGGTTGGTCTTGTCTACCAGCCGATACCAGCAATTTCTCTCTACGCTAGCTACAGCAGTTCTTTTGTTCCTAACATTGGTACTTCAGTCAATGGTTCTACATTTGATCCTGCCCAAGGTACACAATACGAGGTGGGTGTTAAAGCCGATTTGAGTAACCGACTGTCTGCAACCCTGGCTGCTTACCAAATTACAAAAACTAACGTCCAGACCACCGATCCCAACAATCCAGATTTTTCCATTCTGACCGGGGAGCAACGTAGTCGGGGCGTTGAGCTAGATATCGCTGGCGAAATCCTGACCGGTTGGAAAATTATTGCCTCTTACGCTTATACCGATGCCCAAATCACCAAAGACAATGACTATCCAGTTGGGAATTTGTTGGAAAGCGTTGCTAAGAATACTGCCAGCCTATGGACAACCTATGAAATCCAACAGGGAAGTTTGCAAGGTTTGGGATTTGGATTGGGACTGTATTATGTGGGCGATAGACAGGGCGATTTGGATAACAGTTTTGTGTTGCCCAGCTACTTCCGCACGGATGCAGCACTTTATTACAAACGCAATAATTGGAAGGCTGCAATCAATATCAAGAATCTTTTTGATGAAAAATATTACGAAAGTAGCCAGGGAAGAGATACTATCTATCCTGGTGCGCCGTTAACGGTGTTGGGCACAATTTCGTGGGAGTTTTAGTGTCGGGAGCAACGCGATTTTGTGAAGTCGGATCAAAAACAAGCGATCGCTAAAAATGAGATTTAAGTTAATGGTGATTTTATTTACAAAATAAGTACTGCTTTAAACAAGAAATCATCTTGATGAGGTATCTCAAAAAGATTGCTAGCAAGTCATTTGACGATTATTTCCAAAAATCTCTGCAACAAATCTTTGATACTTGGTATCAATTATGGCATAAAATAAATTAAAGGGAGAATTAAAGTATAAAATTTATCAAGCAGTTTGGGGTTTGATAAAAGAATTGAAGATAGAATCACAAAAATTATCCCAACTTTTAGCTATCCATTGACAACGCAGATGTAACATAATTTCTGCATTATTTTGTAACCAAAATTTACTGTTTCCTTTCATGCGTAAATTAACAACTTGACGAATTAAACTTTCAACTGCGCCACTTCCGAGAGGTAATTTTCGAGCCACAACTTCGTTATATTTTAAAAGCCTCCTTCTATACGCTTTTAAAATATAATTTCGCTCTCTTACCATAATTTTACAGCGCTCTCCTGTTGCCTCGGAGATAAATTCACCCATATTTCTCATTAAATCTAGTGCCTGACCTTTTTTTAAAATATTTCGAGATTTTTTAAACCATGATTGACGCTCATTTTCTGTACTAAAAGCAGCATCAGCAAAATCTTGTAAATGTGATGCTGCGTGATAAAAGTCTAATAATTGATAAGTTTCAAGTGGGCATTTTAATTTTTTCAGTAAAGGAGGAATATGTATCCATATCCACTCTGCACCATCAGCAATCAATAACACCTGTTTGGCTTCACTTATACCCAAATTTACCAAATACATTTCTAAAATTTTGAGGAATTCTTTATAACCGGAATACGTGCCATCATTAGTAATAGGTATTACCGATGTCCTAATTTTTTTACCTTGTTCATTTACTACATAAATTGTTAGTAACTTTGGCTCCATCCATTCACTGACAAAGCCATGACGGTTTGTTTTGTTACTGCGTCTACCTTTTTTATTGAACCTAATTTTAGTTCTTCCACCATCTACAGCGATCACAACTCGTTGGTCTTTGAGAACATTACTGTTAGATAAGTGACCCATCTCTAGATTTAATATTTTTGATCGGCGTAGATTAATACCAATTTCACCAAAAAGGTAAGTCAGGCGCTCGATTCGTTTTAAACTAACATTTATTCCCCAATCCATTAGCGTCGAACGTGCTGCATCAAAAGAACTGGCTATCGCACCACCTAACAGCAATTGTTGACCAGACTAAAGGGCTAATACCTTCTGACATCCCTAGCCATTTTAAAAACGGACAAAATCCTTGATTTGAGGTTTTTATTTTTGGCTCATTGATCAGAGTATTATCAGATTCTTTACTTATGGGATTCCGTTCAAGTACATAAGGTAAAGTTAAAGTTACTTCGACGTTTCCAATTGTTACTATTTTTCGCTTTTTAGAGCCATGCTTTTGTGTATTTAAATTTTTCCATCCCTGTGTTTGACTAACAGAATAGTTCAAAGTTTTTGGGGATGTGGAAAGATTATATAATAAAATAGCTATACATTGACCTGCTAAAATCATTGCCTGTTCTCTAATTTCTTCTTCTCGTTCTCTCAGCTTTTTTCCATTCCACTCTGTAAGATTTGTAAATTCTAAAAGTTTTGTGATCTGTGAGTGAAAACTTTTAACTGACTTGTTTAAATCAAGAGTTGCACTTATATTTTTTGCCATAAAAGGTAAACGTTAAAACCCTGGAAAAATTACTTAACCGGAATCCTAGCTTGTTTTTGACCCTCATAAATTTTTGCACACATTACCACACTTAAAATTTATTGGTAAATTATGTATTAATACGAGCATTAATGTAATAAATATTTTTAATACTGAAGAAAGTTGTTAGCGATCGCTGGTTTTTGATCCTACCTCACCAAATCGCGTTGCTCCCTTAGTAATACTTGTCCTTATAGGGAGATTTTTGCAATGGTTTATAAGCGTTTATCTCAACTACCTTCTCTTGGTTAATAATCACCTAATTTCATATATAAGTAATAGCTGTTCCAGATTTTTAATAGCTGATTTTTAGGGTTATTTTACTTGATTTTATCCCATGAATTGGCTTGTCAATTTTTATTAATAAAAAATTGTTATTTCAGTATTTATCAAGTTTAATGTATTTTATGTATCTTTAATCTCTCGGGTTTTACTTTGAGTTATCCACGCTCTAGACGTATTTTGATGATGTATCAATTAAATTATCCTAAATCTGGCTAATCTAAGTGTTTTTTCCTCACTTGCGATAAATCCGGGACTCGGACTTGTTAATACTGCATCCATCAATTAAAATACTGCATCTTTGGCCTTCCCCAAACAATCGTAGATAGCTTGGCGGAATTTTTCTAGTTGTGTCAGGATCATCACGTCAATGATTTATGGATTACTTTCATTGACTTTACGGCAGTCAGTGTTACTGCTAGACTGCTTTTCTCTAGCCTTTTAGTCCAAAGTCCAGATTTTTATATACTGGCAGATTACCGTTACTGGAGCTTTTTTTAACTTGACAAACATCCTCTAAAAATCACCTTTTTATACAATAATTTTGTGGTTCTCAGATTTTGGGAGAGTTTAAGAGTTGTTCTGGAACAGCTGATAGATCGCCCTCAAACTGAAGCGGTATTATTGATAAGCCGTCTTCAAGCAATAGTTGACGTCCGTTATCTCCAAGCAAGTATTGGACGAATTCCACTGCTCCTGCATAGTTGTTAACTTTTGTTGGAATAGTCAAACTGTAAAGGATAGGTTCACCAGTAATTGTCTGTCCTTGAGCATCCTGGTAATCAGCTTGTTGATAAAAGTCCGAATGGCTAGGTGAACCCAAATTAATTTCTCCTGGCAGGCTGATATAAGGTAAATCCACATCCAAAACTTCATTCAGGTAAAAGAACCCAGCATCCAGGCTGCCATCTTTCAAGTCTGCAACTAAATCCACTTCTGGAAATATCTGAGTCTGATTTGTGTCCGAACCAAGGATTGTGTGTTTGATGTCAGATTGGTTGTAATAAAGTGAAGCTAGTTGCATGACCAAAATCGCATACACCCCTTTCGGGTCAAGGGTAGGATCTGTCCTGCCCAGTCGCACTCCTGGCTGCTGAAGTACTTGATACCAAGGAATAGTACCAGCCGCTGCGGTATGAAATTGATTAAGGAATTGACTTATCGGGCTATAGCCGATTACCATTGATGTGGAGGCAAAAACTAAGCTCCACTTCACTTCGTTGCCGTTAGCTGCTCCTTCAAGTCGTTCGTAAGCTTTAGTCGAAGCACTAATAAAGACATCTGGCTGAATAATCTTATCCCTAATTGCATTAGCCAGTACAGTTGAACCTGCTGCTTTACCTTGGTATTTATAGCCAGTTACTTTCTCAAAATCTGGAGCTAGCTTATTTTCTATTAAATTGACTAGTGAGCCAGCATAGGCAATACTGACTGTTTGAGTTGTCTTGTCAGAACTTTGTGCAATCATAGAAACCCTGTTTGATTGATGTGTTTATAAATATTGTCAATTATCAAGTGCGTAAGAATTATTAACAAATTCTCTTAATACCAATTCTTTATGAAGCTGCGCTAAATAAAGCTTCAAGAATAAAGTCGTAAGAGGTGAGAGAAACAATCACCTCTGGTGTAATATTTTCTAG
>NZ_JBALDE010000241.1:0-1678 GCF_036917515.1 Nostoc sp.
CTCCTAAGAAACACATTCCGTAGCGTTGGAAATAGGGATGAGCTCTAAGCCAAAAGCTTGAGCTTTTATCTTCAGGTTTTTAAGTATCCGGTCTCGATACTGTTGTTCTTCTGCATCAATACCAGGGTCAGTATAGTGTTCGCCAGATGTCCAAAGGCGATAAAAAATACGTGCCAATTTATGAGCGGTAGCAGTAATCGCCTTGGGAGCGCCCATTCGTGATTGCATACGACGGTAATATGCACCTAAAGCAGAATGACTGCGACATAGAGTTTGTGCCGCCATGCGAAAAGCAGTCGCAGCGCGACTGGCAATAGGGCGAGTTTTGGAACTTTTAACTTTACCGCCAGTAACACGACTACCAGGACATAGACCTAACCAAGAGGTAAAGTGCTTAACAGTAGGAAAGCGTTTTGGATCTAAACCAACTTCAGAAAGCAGTACGAGTACAGTTAAAGCACCCAAACCATCAACAGCAGTAAAATCTACACCGCTGATGCGATATAAATGTGTACGTAAATCAAACTGTGGTGCATTACCTGGTTGCTTTTTCCCCCGACGCTTGGGTTTAGCTAAAGGTTTTTTTTCAACATCAACTTTATCAGTAAATGAAGTCAAACATTGCTCAATTTGGATATCACACTTTTGGATTTGAGTTTGATAAAACTCGTAAAGTTGTAATTCTTGCTCAAGGATAAAAACTAATTCTAAACGATAGTCCCCAGTTAAAGAAGCAGCTATTTCTTCCAAACTGGCTTTAATACGTCCATCCTTCAAAGTAGCTAATTTAACTGGATTGCGTTCCCCAGATACAATTTCTCTAATAATGCTCAGACCAGTAGTGCCTGTAATATCGCTGATGACTCGATGTAATTGTATATTCATCTGTGTTAACGCTTTTTGCATCCTCTGTACATGGATGCAGGCACTTTTAATCAGATTATCCCTTTGACGTATGTAACTGCGAAGCTTACATATTTGGTCTTCGGGACGGAATGAGCCGGACAGTAAACCGTAAGTATGTAATTGTTGTAGCCACTGACAATCTAATACATCGGTTTTCCGACCAGGTACAGTTTTAACATAGTGAGCATTGACGAGTTTAACGTCAAAACCACGACTTTCCAAAATCTGGAATACAGGTATCCAATAAACCCCTGTAGATTCCATTGCCACGGTCTCAACACCGCACTGCTTTAACCATTCTACCATTGCATAAAGGTCGCCAGTAAAACAAGCAAAACTGCGTATATTTTCCTCATCCCTCGCCGCAGGTACACTTACCCAATGCCTATCAGCACCAATATCTATTCCTGCAGCATTCGAGTTGATTTGGGATAGTAAATTCATATCCAAATCTTGTTTTTTCGGCTTTTTATAGTTGCTCATGGGACAAGGGCAGCATTGATTGCATCGCTGATTTAAATTGGGTGTACCACGCCTGGGTGGGCAAGTAAATCTAGTCTCCTAAACGGGATAGTAGCTTTAACTACTTCACCAATACCATTGCCAACAACACCCAGAACCACGCTCACATTCGGACGAATACGTACCAGTGTAATAACGGCTTTGACTGTCATGATACTTTTTCAGTGTATAAGTTATTAGTCGTAAAACTCTTGTTAACTGTGTTTCTTTCATTTATTGCGGGCGTGTAATCGCGCCCCTTGGGCGCTCA
>NZ_JBALDE010000242.1:0-29327 GCF_036917515.1 Nostoc sp.
ATGAATGATTTTCGGGCGAGTCCAATCAGTTTTCCTATTGCTAGTTGAATAAGATTGCTGTTTTTTCTTTACCCAAAGTAACAAAAGAGGGATTAAACCCGATGGCGGAATGTCTAGATTTTGGACTAGAAATCTTCCATTATCTCTGTCAAACGGTTGCAACCTGGGTATTTTGATTCTGCTAGTAACAACAGAGTGTAAGTGTTGAGGTCACAATGCGCTGTGTATGGTTTAGTAGTAGTTCTAATAGTCCCAACCTGCTGATAGAGATGACGTAAATTATCCGTCTTTCAAGTCCCTACAAACTAGCGTAAGCTAGCAAAAAGCGTAGGCATCGCCTGTTTTGTCTAAAACTATTGTCTGTCTAATTTGTCAAGACGTAAGTTCAATCATCATGGTTAGCTATTCCAACTCAGATTACCTGCCCCCCATTCAAGACAACGAGTTTCTCCCGCCACTTGGTAGTTGGACTACTTTGGGCGGACTAGTTCTTGTCTTTGTTGTGGGGCTAGCCATTTCACTTGCTTCTGTTACCAAATATAAAGTGACAGTTAAAGGACAAGCTGTCGTCCGTCCTGCTGGTGAATTGCGGATTGTTCAAACTGCCACAGAGGGTCAGGTGATGCGCATCTTTATTGCAGAGAATCAAGTTGTCAAAAAAGGGGATGTTATTGCCACTATTGACAACTCGAAGCTGCAAACCAAAAAGAGCCAACTGCAAAGTAGCATTGGGCAAAGTCGTTTACAACTCTTTCAAATCAACGCCCAAATTAATGCCATTAATACCCAGGTTTTAGCTGAAACTAAGCGCATCAACCAGGTTATTGCTGGTGCTGAATCTGAATTAAGCGGTCGCAGTCGGGACTATCAAGATAAACTTATTACTACCGCTACTGATGTCGAAGAAGCAGATGCCAATGTCAAAGCTGCGGATGCTAGTCTGAAAGCAGCCCAGTCAAAGCGAAATCGTTATGAGAGTGTAGCCAAAGCCGGAGCCTTGTCTCAAGATCAATTTGAGGAAGCACAACTAGCAGTTCGCCAGCAAGAACAAGCTCTCCAGGCAGCTAAAGCCAAATTGCAAAATGTCCAAACTGCTCTTAATCCTAGTAATGCACAAGTAGCGATCGCTTCTCAACGCATTGCCCAAGAAAAAGCTACAGGTCAAGCTAGCATTGCGACTTTAGATAAAGAACGCCTTGCTCTAATCCAGCAACGAATTGAAATCCAAAAACAGCTAGAGCGCGACACCCGCGAACTTCAACAAGTAAATATCGACCTCAGCCAAACTGTGATTACAGCCACAGCAGACGGGATCGTTTCTAAATTAAATCTGCGAAACTCCGGTCAAACTGTGCCTTCTGGAGAGCAGATTGCCCAAATTGTCCCCAGTGATGCTCCCTTAGAGATTAAGGCAGCAGTAGCACTTCAAGATAAAAATAAGTTGAAACAAGGCCAAAAGGTACAAATGCGGGTTTCTGCCTGTCCTTATCCAGATTATGGTACTCTCAAAGGCAAGGTTAAGACGATTTCCCCAGATGCAATCGCACCTCAAGGGAATGCTGCTAATGCCACCGACACTACATCTGCCAACCAAAAGATGGCAGCCGTTGGTGCGTTCTATGGGGTAACAATTGAGCCAGAAAGCCTTTCTCTAGGTAGGGACAAACACCTGTGTGCGCTGCAATTGGGAATGGAAGGTACAGTTGATATTATTTCTAGAGAAGAGACTGTGATGCAATTCTTTCTGAGGAAGGCAAGGTTGATTGCAGACATTTAGGGCGATCGCAGTGTAACTATTTGTAACTATTTCTTGCAATCCTACCGTGGGTTTTCTATCTATCCTTATAAGAGGGTGTAGTTTACTTGCTGGTTATCTAAGGTTGCAATGTTAAGAATGAAGCGATGCAGGCCGCGTTGGCGCTGGAAATTCGCACTGGTAAGTTGGTTGGTGATGGGTAGTGCGATCGGCGAAGCTGTATTGCAGACATTTGCTTTCTCTGTTAATTGCGCTTTTGCCCAAATTACCCCCGATAGCACTCTACCCAATAATTCTCGTGTTACAACACAAGACAACATCAGAATCATTGAAGGGGGAACCCAAGCTGGAAGCAATTTGTTCCACAGTTTTCAGGAGTTTTCTGTCCCCACCAATAGCGGGGCTTACTTTAATAATACTGTTGACATCCAGAACATTATTAGCAGAATAACGGGTAGATCGGTTTCTAACATTGATGGGTTAATTGCCACTAATGGTACAGCTAACCTGTTTCTAATTAATCCCAATGGGATTATTTTTGGTGCAAATGCCAGTTTAAATGTTGGTGGTTCATTTGTGACGAGTACAGCGAACGCACTGCAATTTGGAAACCGAGGATTTTTTAGCGCTACCGATCAAAATATCCCTTCACCATTGTTGACTATTAATCCTTCAGCATTGCTGTTTAATCAGATTAATCAAAACGCAGCGATTCAAAATAACTCAGTTGCATTCGCAGGAAGAGATCCAGCAGGCTTTAATGCATTTGGTTTACGAGTACCAGATGGTAAGAGTTTACTGCTGGTGGGTGGGAATGTCAGTATTGATGCCGGAGAATTAAATGCTAATGGTGGACGAGTTGAGTTAGGAGGGTTGGCCGAAGCTGGTACTGTAGCGCTGAGTGTAGATGGCGATAATCTCAGCTTAAGATTTCCTGAGAATGTTGCGAAAACTTCGGTATCCCTTACTAATCAGGCTGCGATATACGTAGAAGGGACTGGTGGCGGTGATATTGTAGTCAATGCAAAGAATATAGAGATATTGGGAGGGAGTTTTTTAAGCGGTGGTATTGGGGTAGGTTTGGGAACACCTGAAACTGTTGCAGGAGATATTATGCTGAATGCTACCGGGTCAATCAAAGTTGCTGGCACTGCGAGTAGTGTTAACAATCTGGTGCGCTTGGAGTCACAAGGCAATGGGGGTAACATTACTATCGATTCTGGTTCTTTGTCGTTACAAAATAACGCCCTACTTCAAGCTTCAACTTATGGACAAGGGAATGCGGGGAATTTGGCAGTGCGGGTACGAGATGCAGTTGACCTTGAAAGCGGTGACATCTTCAGCACGGTGGAAGCAGGAGGTGTCGGTAAGGGAGGTAATATCGACATCAATGCTGCAACCCTGTCATTAAAAGATGTCGCTCAACTGCAAACCCTTACTCGTGGTGCATCTGCAACAGCGCCAGAAGGACGGGGGGATGCTGGGAATGTCAATGTTAATGTCACTGGCGCTATTGATATTGCTGGAGAGAAAAATGGTTTTGTTACTGGGATTAGCAGCAGTGTGCAAACAGGGACAGTTGGTAATGGGGGTAACATTACCATTAATTCTGGTTCCTTTTCGTTACGAGATGGCGCTCAACTTGCTACCTTAACTTCTGGACAAGGGAATGCAGGGAATGTGACAGTGCAGGCACGAGATGCTGTTTCCCTCGCAGATGCTAGCATCCTCAGCACAGTAGAAGCTTCTGGTGTAGGTAAAGGAGGCAATATCGACATCAATGCTGCAACCCTGTCACTTACTGATGGCGCTCAACTGACAACCATTACTCGTGGTGCATCTGATAGCCAGCCAGCAGGACAGGGGAATGCGGGGAATGTCAATGTTAATGTTACTGGCGCTATTGATATTGCTGGAGAGAAAAATGGTTTTGTTAGTTTGATTAGTAGCTTTGTGAGTACGGGGACAATTGGTAATGCGGGTAACATTACTATCGATTCTGGTTCTTTGTCATTACGCGATCGCGCTCAACTTGCAGCCTCAACCCTTGGACAAGGGAATGCGGGGAATGTGACAGTGCAGGCACGAGATACTGTTTCCCTTCTTGCATCTGCTAGAATCCTCACTACAGTGGAATCAGGGGGTGTAGGTAAAGGAGGTAATATCGACATCAATGCTGCAACCCTGTCACTAAAAGATGGCGCTCAATTGCTAACTATTACTCGTGGTGCATCTGATACCCAGCCAGGAGGACAGGGAGATGCTGGGAATGTCAATGTTAAAGTTACTGGTGCCGTTGATATTGCTGGGGGGAAAAATATTTTTTCCAGTGGGATTCGTAGCCGAGTGCAAACGGGGACAGTTGGCAATGGAGGTAACATTACTATCGACTCTGGTTCATTCTCTCTAAGTGATGGCGCTCAACTTTCTGCCGAAACCTTTGCACAAGGGAATGCAGGCACAATAAAAGTTAATACTGCTGATTTTTTCACCATTTCTGGTAGCAGTTCAAGCTTTAATAGTGGCTTGTTAGTTTTCTCTGAAAGCCCGACGGGTACTGCTGGAGATATTATTGTCACCTCACCTAGAGTTACGCTAGATAACAGTGGCACACTCAACGCCGAATCTGCATCGGGTAACGGTGGCGACATCAATTTACAAACTGATTTACTCCTTCTGCGTCGTGGCGCTTCCATTTCCACTACCGCAGGCACAGCACAAGCTGGTGGTAATGGTGGTAACATCACTATCAATGCCCTGTCAGGCTTCATCGTTGCTGTCCCAAGCGAAGATAGCGACATCACTGCTAATGCTTACACAGGCAGTGGTGGGAGAGTAGATATTCAAGCTTTTGGTATCTATGGCATTCAACCCCGCTCTAACCCAACTCCTCTGAGTGACATTACCGCTAGTTCTGAGTTTGGTGTAAACGGCACTGTAGAACTCAACACACCCGACATCGACCCTAACAGTAGCTTAGTCAACTTACCAGCCGTACCAGTTGATAGCCGTGTAGCCCAAGGTTGTACTGCGGGTAGCTCTCAAGCGCAAAGCAAATTCATCATCACTGGACGCGGTGGCTTACCACCCAATCCGGGTGAAGCTCTCAGCGCTGATGCAGTGCAGGTAGATTTGGTGACTCTCAACCCAAAAGTAGGTAATATTCCAGCAGTTTCCACAAATCCGATTAACCCAACACCAGCTCGCATAGTAGAAGCTACTGGTTGGGTAATTGCTGCTAATGGCGATGTAATTCTCACTGGCTTTGCACCCACCGTCACGCCTCATTCTTCCTGGCAGAGGACAGCCGATTGCCGTGTGTTTAATCAAAGCCAGGGAGGTTGAGCAACTTACACTGTCTATTTTTAGTAAAAACGCGGTGCGAATGGGGGCAAAAACATGGCAAGAAAAAAATCTAGATTACGGAAAATCAAACGCTTTTTAAGTGTACTACTGCTTTTGGCTATATTCTTAAGCGCGGGGTTATTGCCGCCCACTTTCGCACATGTAACTGCGGAAAACTCAATTGTTCAAAGCTTGCCTGATGCTCAAAATTTGCTGGAACAAGGTAGTAAATTTTATCAAGCCGAACGATTTGCTGAAGCTGCTACTTCTTGGCAACAGTCTATCTCTGCATTCAAAGCTAATGAAGATGAACTGAGGCAAGCGATCGCACTGGGTAATCTCTCATTAGCTTATCAGCAACTAGGACAGTGGTCAGAGGCAGAAGGTGCGATCGCTCAAAGTCTCAACTTATTACAAACTGCTCAAAATATAGATACTAAAGAACAAATTATAGCCCAAGTCTTAGATATCAAAGGTCGCCTGCAATTAGCTCAAAGCAAAGCTGAAGATGCCCTGGATACTTGGCGAGTGTCACTTGACATTTATACCAAAATCGGCAATGAAAGGGCGGTTATTCAAAATCGGATTAACCAAGCGCAAGCTTTGCAAGCTTTAGGGTTTTATCGTCAAGCCGAGAAGACTTTAAGAGAAAGTACCCAGATTCTCCAAAGTCAACCCAACTCACCTGTTAAAGTCGCAGCCCTGCATAGTCTCGGTAATGTCGTGCAAGTCACTGGTGATTTAGAAACATCTCGACAGATATTACAGCAAAGTTTAGAAGTAGCTTCATCTTTGCCAGATAAAGAAGCGATCGCTGATATTTTCCTCAGTCTGGGTAATATAGCCCGTGTTCAACAAGACACGCAAACAGCGATAAAATATTATCAACAAACTATCAAAACTGCAACCTCACCCACTACACGCATCCAAGCTCAAGCTAATCAACTAAGACTGCTGCTGAAAACTGAGCAATTGGCAGCTTTCCAAACATTGTCCTCTCAAATTCAAACTCAGCTTAACGACTTACCCATTAGTCGGACAGCAATTTATGCTCGCATTAACTTTGCCCAAAGTCTAATCCAATTCCGAAAAAAAACCGCCGCAGACACTGCCTCATGGTTGGACATTGCCCAATTACTGGCAACTGCTATTGAGCAAGCAAAAAGTTTGCAAGATAAACGCACAGAATCTTATGCTATTGGTGTTTTAGGGCAAGTGTACGAACAAACCCAACAATGGTCTGATGCCCAAAACCTCACCCAACAAGCCTTGCTCATCGCTCAAGCTATTGATGCTAAGGACATTGGCTATCAATGGCAATGGCAACAAGGACGTTTGCTTAAAGCTAAGGGAGATATCAAAGGAGCAGTAGCAGCTTACACAGAAGCGGTTAATAACCTCCAAGCCCTCCGTAGTGATTTAGTTGCTGTCAATTCTGCGGTGAAATTTTCCTTTCGAGAGGAAGTTGAACCAGTTTATCGAGAGTTAGTGGATTTACTTTTGCAATCTCAGGGTAACTCCCAACTTAGCTCAGAAAATCTTGCAAAAGCTAGCAATACAATCGAATTACTCCAAATAGCAGAATTAGAAAACTTCTTTCGCAACAACTGTTTGAATGCTCAAATCCGTAATCCCAAAAAAGATCCAACGGCAGCAATTATTTATCCATTTATTTTGCCAGACCGACTAGAGGTGATCGTTGAGTTGCCTCAACAGCGTTGGTTGCACTACACTACCCCTGTAGTTAAAAAGGAAGTGGAAACTACTTTAGCACAACTACAGGAAAATCTACCCAAACCACAGACGCGACGACAGGTTCAATCTTTATCCCAGAAGGTTTACAAATGGCTGATTCAACCTGCTGAAGCTGCCTTAGCTGAAAGTAAAATTCCTACTTTGGTATTTGTGCTGGATGGCTGGTTGCGAAATATTCCGATGGCAGCTCTCTACGATGGCAAACAATATCTAGTTGAGAAGTATAACATTGCACTCACCCCTAGTCTGCAACTGATTGAACCCAAACCATTAGAGAAGAAATTAAAGGCAATAGTCGCAGGATTGAGTGAAGCAAGTTCGGGATTTTCTGCACTACCCAACGTCAAACTCGAATTAGAAGAAATCCGCTCTCAAGTCCCTAGCACCATCCTTCTGAATCAAGAATTTACCAGCAAAACTTTGCAGAACCGGATTAATTCTTTACCTTTCCCTATTGTTCATCTTGCAACTCATGGTCAGTTTAGCTCTAAAGCTGAGGAGACATTTATTGTCGCTTGGAATGAGCGTATTTATGTCAAAAAGTTAAATGAGTTAGTGCGAACGCTAGAACAAAATAGACCCGAAGCGATTGAATTGCTCATTCTTAGTGCCTGTCAAACAGCTGCTGGGGACGAACAAGCAGCACTGGGAATTGCTGGTGTCGCTTTTCAGGCAGGAGCACGCAGTACCATTGCTTCTTTGTGGAATTTGGATGATGAGTCTACTGCTGTGTTAATGAGTAAATTTTACCAAGAGTTAGCCAACAAAAACTTGACTAAAGCTGAAGTACTCCGTCGCGCCCAGCTCGCTCTTTTGCAAAATCCTAGATACCAACGTCCCATGTTTTGGGCCCCTTATGTTCTGCTAGGCAACTGCCTTTAAACCACTCTCATACCAATTTAAGTGGTAGGATTCAAGCTAGGAGTTGGAGTTAACTTTTTGTTTATTTACTTACGCAGATGCGATCGCATCAACTTACAATACCATTGTTTGAGTTAACAATACGATTGTTTTGCCTGACAATTCGATTGTATCGACTAACAATGCCATTGCATCGACTGACAATGCGATCGCATCGACTGACAATGCGATCACATCAACTTACAATGCCATTGCATCGACTGACAATGCGATCGCATCGACTAACAATTCGATTGTATTGGGTGACAATGCGATTGCATCGACTGATGAATTATGTTGTATAAATTTATGTAAATAAATTAGCAAGTTTTGCGTAAAACTAAGGCGATCACAACAGAGAATTATCCAGAGGTGACTGCAACCACTGTAAACCGACATTAGTGGTGTGAGATAACCAAAAGTTCCGCAACTGCTGTTTGCTTAAAAAGGGGTGCAATGTCCAAGATAAATATTCGTTGGGGCTGGTTTATCCCAATTGCAATATGTGGTTCAAGCATTGGGAATACAAATTGCGCTTTTGCTGAAATTATCCCGGATGGCACTTTGCCTAATAACTCTAGTGTCAAATTAGAAGGAAACAACAGCATCATTTCAGGAGGAACCCAAGCAGGTAGCAACTTGTTCCACAGCTTTCAGGAGTTTTCTGTCCCGATTAACGGCGCTGCTTTGTTTAATAATGCTGCGGATATTCAGAATATCATCAGTCGGGTAACGGGTGGGTCAGCTTCTAATATTAATGGGTTAATTGGCGCTAATGGTATAGCTAACGTGTTTCTAATTAATCCCAATGGAATTATATTTGGTCAGAATGCTCAATTAAATGTTGGTGGTTCTTTTGTGGCGAGTACAGCCAATGCATTGCAATTTGGAAATATCGGATTTTTTAGCGCGACACAGAAAAATATCCCTTCACCGTTGTTGACTATTAATCCTTCAGCATTGCTGTTTAATCAGATTCATCAAAACGCAGCAATTCAAAATAACTCAGTTGCATTTGCAGGAATTGATCCAACAGGCTTTTTTGATGTATTTGGTTTACGAGTACCAGATGGTAAAAGTTTACTGCTGGTCGGTGGGAATGTCAGTATGGATGGGGGAGAATTAAATGCTTTTGGTGGACGAGTTGAATTAGGAGGGTTGGCCCAAGCTGGTACTGTAGCGTTGGGTGTAAATGGTGATAATCTCAGCTTAAAATTTCCTGATAATGTTGCGCGAACTGAGGTATCCCTTACCAATCAAGCAGGTATATATGTAGAAGGCGCTGGTGGCGGTAACATTGCAGTCAATGCCTCTAATCTAGAGATATTGGCAGGAAGTATTTTAAGCGGCGGTATTGGGTCAGGTTTGGGGACATCTGAAACTGTTGCGGGAGATATTACCCTCAATGCTACCGGCGAAATCAAAGTTGCTGGCGGGAGCACAGTTGGTAATGTTGTAGGTTTGGGGTCACTTGGCAATGGGGGTAATATTACTATCGATTCTGGTTCATTCTCACTACAAGATGACGCTATCCTTGGTGCCTCAACTTTTGGACAAGGCAATGCAGGAAATGTGACAGTGAGTGCCAAAAATGCTGTTTCTGTTGCAGATGCTAGTATCTTCAGCACGGTGGAATCTGGGGGTATAGGTAAAGGTGGCAATATCAACATCAATGCTGCAACACTATCACTAATTGATAGCGCTCAACTGCTAACCCTAATTATTCGTCGTGCATCTACAACAGCGCCAGCAGGACAGGGCGATGCGGGGAATGTCAATATTAATGTTACTGGGTCAGTTAATATTGCTGGAGATAAAAACGGTTTGAAGAGTAAGATTAGTAGCTTGGTGGAAACGGGGACAGTTGGCAATGGGGGTAACATTACTATCGATTCTGGTTCATTCTCTCTAAGTGATGGCGCTCAACTTCAAGCCTCAACCCTTGGACAAGGCAATGCAGGGAATGTAACAGTGAGTGCCAAAAATGCTGTTTCTGTTGCAGATGCTGGTATCTTCAGCACGGTGGAATCTGGAGGTGTAGGTAAAGGTGGCAATATCAACATCAATGCTGCAACACTATCACTAATTGATGGCGCTCAACTGCTAACCGCTACTGCTCGTGCATCTGCAACAGCGCCAGCAGGACGGGGGGATGCCGGGAATGTCAATGTAAATGTTACTGGCGCTGTTGACATTGCTGGGGAGAATAACGGTTTATTCAGTGCGATTTTCAGCCGAGTGAATACGGGGACAGTTGGCAACGGGGGTAACATTACTATCGATTCTGGTTCTTTCTCTCTAAGTGATGGCGCTCGACTTCAAGCCTCAACTTCAGGACTTGGTAATGCAGGAAATGTGACAGTGAGTGCCAAAAATGCTGTTTCTATTGCAGATGCTGGCATCTTCAGCACGGTATCATCAGGGGGTGTAGGTAAAGGTGGCAATATTGATATCTCAGCTGCAACCTTATCACTAATTGATGGCGCTCAACTTACTGCCTCAACTTCAGGACTTGGTAATGCAGGGAATGTCAATGTAAATATTACTGGCGCTGTTGATATTGCTGGGGAGAATAACGGTTTATTCAGTGCGATTTTCAGTCGGGTAGAAACGGGGACAGTTGGCAATGGGGGTAACATTACTATCGATTCTGGTTCTTTCTCTCTAAGTGATGGTGCTCAACTTACTGCCTCAACCCTTGGACAAGGCAATGCAGGGAATGTGATAGTGAGTGCCAAAAATACAGTTGACCTTGCAGATGCTAGCATCCTCAGCACGGTGGAATCAGGGGGTGTTGGCAATGGGGGTAACATTACTATCGATTCTGGTTCTTTCTCGTTACAAGATGGCAGTGGACTTAGTGCCGAAACCCTTGGACAAGGAAATGCAGGGAATGTAACAGTGCGTGCACGAGATACTGTTTCTCTTGCAAATGCTTACATCTCCAGCACGGTGTCAGCAGGGGGTGTCGGTAATGGAGGCAATATCGACATCAATGCCGCAACACTATCATTAATTGATACTGCTCAACTACTAACCGTTACTCGTAGTGCATCTGCAACAGCGCCAGCAGGGCGAGGGAATGCAGGCAATGTCAACATTAATATTACTGGCGCTGTTAATATTGCTGGGGCAAAAAATAGATTACGCAGTGGGATTTTTAGCCGGACGGAAACGGGGACAGTTGGCAATGGTGGCAATATTACTATAGATTCTGGTTCTTTCTCTCTAAGTGATGGCGCTCAACTTGAAGCCTCAACTTCAGGACTTGGTAATGCGGGAAATGTAACATTGCGCGCACTTGATGCTGTTTTCCTTACAGGTGAGCCAACTGCTATCCTCAGCACGGTCGAACCAGGGGGGGCAGATAAGGGAGGCAATATCAACATCAATGCTGCGACACTTTCATTAGTTGATAGTGCTCAACTGGTAACCATTACTCGTGAAGCATCTGATACCGAGCCAGCAGGGCGGGGGAATGCGGGGAATGTCAATGTTAATGTTAGTGGGAAAGTTGATATTGCCGGGGAGAAAAACGGTTTTAGCAGTGGGATTTTCAGCTTGGTGGAAACGGGAACAGTTGGCAATGGGGGTAATATTACTATCGATTCTGGTTCTTTCTCGTTACGAGACGGTGGTATACTTACTGCCGAAACTTTTGGACAAGGGAATGCAGGCACAATTAAAGTTAATGCTGCTGCTAATGTCACCATTTCTGGCAAGAGTTCAGACATTAACAGTGGCTTGTTCGTGAACTCCCAAAGTACCACGGGTACTGCTGGAGATATTATTGTCACCTCACCTAGAGTTACCCTAGACAATGGTGGTAGACTCTTCGCCGAATCTGCATCAGGTAACGGTGGCAACATCAACTTACAAACTGATTTACTGCTTCTGCGTCGTGGCGCTCAAATCTCTACCACCGCAGGCACAGACAAAACTGGTGGTAATGGTGGCAACATCACCATCAATGCCCCGTTGGGCTTCATTGTTGCTGTCCCAAGCGAAGATAGCGACATCACTGCTAATGCTTACACAGGCAGTGGTGGCAGAGTCGATATTCAAGCCTTTGGTATCTTAGGCATTCAACCCCGCCCTAACCGAACTTCTGTTTCGGACATCACCGCTAGTTCTGAGTTTGGTGTAAGTGGCACTGTAGAACTTAACACACCTGATATTGACCCTAACAGTGGCTTAGTTAACTTGCCAACTGTACCAGTTGATACCGAAGTAGCACAGACTTGTCAAGCGGGTGGAAATTTAGCTAAAAGCAGTTTTACAATCACTGGACGCGGCGGTTTGCCTCCTAATCCAAGTGAAGCTCTTAACACAGATGCAGTGAAAGTAGATTTGGTGAGTCTCAATCCAAACCGTGATAACCGCAGTAGCTCATTTGTTCCCAGCAAAATAATTACCCCCGCACCAGAACCGATCATAGAAGCTACTGGTATGGTGCTAAACGAAAAAGGGGAAGTCGTTCTGAGAGCAAATCTTCCCACCACTACGCCCCATAGTCCTTGGTTGAAGCCTGCATCTTGTAGAGCAATTCGTAATTCGTAATTTAATAAAGTCAGATTGCAATCTGGTTTTTTGTCATCGAGCTGCAATGCCATTGTATCAACTGACAATGCGATTGTTTTGACTAACAATTCGATTGTATTGGCTGACAATGCGATTGTTTTGACTAACAATTCGATTGTATCGGCTGACAATGCGATCGCATAGGCTGACAATGCGATCGCATCGACTAACAATTCAATTGTATCGGCTGACAATGCGATTGTATTGGTTAACAATTCAATTGTATCGGCTGACAATGCGATCGCATCGACTGACAATTCAAATGTATTGGGTGACAATGCGATCGCATCGACTGACAATGCCATTGCATCGACTAACAATTCGATTGTATTGGGTGACAACGCCATTGCATCGACTGATGAATTATGTTGTATAAATTTATGTAAATAAATTAGCCAGTTTTGCGTAAAACTAAGGCGATCGCAACTGAGAATTATCCACAGGTGACTGCAATCACTGTAAACCCACATTAGTGGTGTGACATAACCAAAAGTTCTGCAACTGCTATTTGCTTAGAGGGGTGCAATGTCCAAGACAAGTATTCGTTGGGGCTGGTTTTTCAGAATTGCAATATGTGGTTCAAGCATTTGCAGTCCAAATTGCGCTTTTGCCCAAATTATCCCCGATGGCACTTTGCCTAATAACTCTAGTGTCAAATTAGAGGGGAACAACAGCATCATTTCAGGAGGAACCCAAGTAGGTGGCAACTTGTTCCACAGCTTTCGGGAATTTACTGTTCCGACTAACGGCGCTGCTTTGTTTAATAATAAAGTGGATATTCAAAATATTATCAGTCGGGTTACGGGTGGATCAGTTTCTAATATTAATGGGTTAATTGGCACAAAGGGCACAGCTAATTTATTTTTGATTAATCCCAATGGAATTGTATTTGGTGAGAATGCTCAATTAAATATTGGTGGTTCTTTTGTAGCGAGTACAGCAAATGCACTGCAATTTGGAAATCGAGGATTTTTTAGCGCTACTGAGAAAAATATCCCTTCACCGTTGTTGACTATTAATCCTTCAGCATTGCTGTTTAATCAGATTAATCAAAACGCAGCGATTCTAAATAACTCAGTTGCATTTGCAGGAATTGATCCAGCAGGCTTTAATGCATTTGGTTTACGAGTACCAGATGGTAAGAGTTTACTGCTGGTAGGTGGTAATGTCAGCATGAATAGGGGACAATTAAATGCTTATGGTGGACAAGTTGAGTTAGGAGGATTGAGCGAAGCTGGTACTGTAGCGCTGGGTGTAGATGGCAATAATCTCAGCTTGAGATTTCCTGAGTATGTAGCGCGAACTGAGGTATTCCTTAGCAATCAAGCAGGTATATATGTAGATGGCGCTGGTGGCGGTAATATTGCAGTCAATGCTAAGAATCTAGAGATATTGGGAGGAAGTATTTTAAGCGGTGGTATTGGGCAAGGTTTGGGAACACCTGAAACAATTGGGGGAGATATTACGCTGAATGCTACCGGGGAAATCAAAATCGCTGACGGGAGTGGTGTTTTTAATCTTGTGCGTTTGGGGTCACTTGGCAATGGGGGTAACATTACTATTGACTCTGGTTCATTCTCGTTACGTGATGGCGCTTTTTTTTCTGCCTTAACCCTTGGACAAGGGAATGCGGCAAATGTGACAGTGCGATCCCGAGATGCTGTTTCCCTAGCAGATGCTGCCATCTTCAGTACGGTGGAAGCTTCTGGCGTAGGTAAAGGTGGCAATATCGACATCAATGCTGCAACTCTCTCACTAACTGATAGCGCTGAACTTCAAGCCTCAACCTATGGACAAGGGAATGCGGGGAATGTGACAGTGAGTGCCAAAAATGTTGTTTCTCTTGCAAATAATGCTTACATCTTCAGTACAGTGGAAGCAGGGGGTGTAGGTAAAGGAGGCAATATCGATATTAATGCTGCAACCCTATCATTAATTGATGGCGCTCAACTGCTAACTCTAACTCGTGGTGCATCTGATACTCAGCCAGCAGGAAGGGGAGATGCAGGAAATGTCAATGTTAATGTTACTGGCGCTGTTAATATTGCTGGAGAGAAAAACGGTATTTTTAGTGCGATTCTCAGCAGTGTGCAAACGGGGACAGTTGGCAATGGGGGTAATATTACTATCGATTCTGGTTCCTTCTCTTTACGTAATGGCGCTCAAGTTGTCGCCTCAACATTGGGACAAGGCAATGCAGGGAATGTAACAGTGCGGGCACTTGATGCTGTTTCTCTTGCAGATGCTAGCATCCTCAGTACAGTGGAAGCAGGGGGTGTTGGTAAAGGAGGCAATATTGATATCAATGCTGCAACACTATCACTAATTGATGGCGGTCAACTGCAAACCGCTACTCGTCGTGCATCTGCAACAGCGCCAGCAGGACAGGGGGATGCAGGTAATGTCAATGTTAATGTTACAGGTATTGTTGATATTGCTGGAGAGAAAAATGGTTTTTTTAGTGCGATTTTCAGCCGGGTACAAAGTGGAGCAATTGGCAATGGGGGTAATATTACTATCGATTCTGCTTCTTTCTCGTTACATAATGGCGCTGTACTTGAAGCCTCAACTTTTGGACAAGGAAATGCGGGGAATGTGACAGTGAATGCACTTGATGCTGTTTCTCTTGCAGATGCTTTCATCCTCAGCACGGTGGAATCAGGGGGTGTAGGTAAGGGAGGTAATATTACTATCGATTCTGGTTTTTTGTCTTTACGTGATGGCGCTCAAGTTGCTGCCTCAACATTGGGACAAGGCAATGGGGGTAACATTACTATCGATTCTGGTTCCTTGTCTTTACGTGATGGCGCTGTACTTGAAGCCTCAACTTTCGGACAAGGAAATGCGGGGAATGTAACAGTGAGTGCAAAACATGATGTTTCCCTTGCAGCTGCTACCATTTTCAGCTCGGTGGAAGCAGGGGGTGTAGGTAAAGGAGGCAATATCGATATCTCAGCTGCAATACTATCACTAATTGATGGCGCTAGCCTACAAACCGATACTAGTAAAGCATCTGATACCCAGCCAGCAGGACGGGGAGATGCGGGGAATATCAATGTTAAAGTTACTGGGTCAGTTGATATTGCTGGAAAGAAAAATGGTTTTTTAAGTGGGATTTCCAGTCGGGTGGAAACTGGAACAATTGGCAATGGGGGTAACATTACTATCGATTCTGGTTCCTTCTCGTTACGTAATGGCGCTCAACTTGAAGCCTCAACTAGTAGACAAGGAAATGCGGGGAATGTGACAGTGAATGCACAAAATGCTGTAACTCTAGCTGATAATGCTTCTATCCTCAGCACGGTGGAAGCCGGAGGTATAGGTAAGGGAGGTAATATCGATATCTCCGCTGCAACACTATCACTAATTGATGGCGCCCAACTGACAACCGCTACTCGTAGTGCATTTGCTACCCAGCCAGCAGGACAGGGCGATGCAGGGAATGTCAATGTTAATGTAACTGATGTTGTTGATATTGTTGGGGAGAAAAAGGGTTTTTTAAGTGGGATTTTCAGTCGAATGGAAACTGGGACAGTTGGCAATGGAGGTAACATTACTATCGATTCTGGTTCCTTCTCTTTACGTAATGGCGCTCAACTTTCTGCCTTAACATTTGGACAAGGAAATGCGGGGAATGTGACAGTGCGGACACTTGATGCTGTTGACCTTGCAGATGCTACCATCCTCAGCACGGTGGAAGCCGGAAGTGTAGGTAAAGGTGGTAATATTGATATCAATGCTGCAACACTATCACTAATTGATGGCGCTCAACTGCTAACCCTAACTCGTGGTGCATCTGCAACAGCGCCAGCAGGACAGGGGGATGCGGGTAATGTCAATGTTAATGTTACAGGTATTGTTGATATTGCTGGAGAGAAAAACAGTTTTGCTAGTGGGATTCTCAGCTTTGTAGATACGGGGACGGTTGGCAATGGGGGTAACATTACTATCGATTCTGCTTCTTTCTCGTTACAAAATGGCGCTCGACTTAATGCCTCAACATTTGGACAAGGGAATGCAGGCACAATTAAAGTTAATGCTACTGCTCAAGTCACCATTTCTGGCAAGAGTTCAAACTTGAGCAGTGGGTTGTTCGTTTTCTCTGAAAGTCCGACAGGTACTGCTAAAGATATTATCGTCACCTCACCTAGAGTTACCCTAGACAACAGTGGCAGACTTGATGCCCAATCTGCATCGGGTAACGGTGGCAACATCAACTTACAAACTGATTTACTGCTTCTGCGTCGTGGTGCTTCCATTTCCACCACCGCAGGCACAGCAGAAGCTGGTGGTAATGGTGGCAACATCACCATCAATGCCCCGTCGGGCTTCATTGTTGCCGTTCCAAGCGAAGATAGCGACATCACTGCTAATGCTTACACAGGCAGTGGTGGCAGAGTCGATATTCAAGCCTTTGGTATCTTAGGCATTCAACCCCGCTCTAATCCGACTTCTGTTTCGGATATCACCGCTAGTTCTGAGTTTGGTGTAAGTGGCACTGTAGAACTTAATACACCTGATATTGACCCTAACAGTGGCTTAGTTAACTTGCCAACCGTACCAGTTGATACCTCTGTAGCACAGACTTGTCAAGCTGGTGGAAATTTAGCTAAAAGCAGTTTTACAATCACTGGACGCGGTGGCTTGCCTCCTAATCCAGGTGAAGCTCTTAACACTGATGCAGTGAAAGTAGATTTGGTGAGTCTCAATCCAAACCGTGATAAGCGCAGTAGCTCATTTGTTCCCAGCAAAATAACTACCCCCGCACCAGAACCGATCATAGAAGCTACTGGTATGGTGCTAAACGAAAAAGGGGAAGTCGTGCTGAGAGCAAATCTTCCCACCACTACGCCCCATAGTCCTTGGTTGAAGCCTGCATCTTGCAGAGCAATTCATAATTTGTAATTCGTAATTTAATAAAGTCAGATTGCAATCTGATTTTTTTCATCGAGCTGCAATGCCATTGTATTGGCTGACAATGCGATCGCATCAACTTACAATGCCATTGTATCGACTGACAATGCGATTGTATCGACTGACAATGCCATTGTATCGACTAACAATGCGATCGCATCGACTGACAATGCCATTGTATTGGGTGACAATGCCATTGTTTCGACTAACAATTCGATTGTATCGACTTACAATGCGATCGCATCGACTGATGAATTATGGTGTATAAATTTATGTATATCAATTAGCAAGTTTTGCGTAAAACTAAGGCGATCGCAACTGAGAATTATCTACAGGTGACTGTAACCACTGTAAACCGACATTAGTGGTGTGACATAACCAAAATTGCAACTGCTGTTTGCTTAAAGGGGTGCAATGTCCAAGATAAGTATTCGTTGGGGCTGGTTTATCGGAATTGCAATATGTGGTTCAAGCATTTGCAGTCCAAATTCCGCTTTTGCCCAAATTATCCCTGATGGCACTTTGCCTGATAACTCTAGTGTCAAATTAGAAGGAAACAACAACATCATTTCAGGAGGAACCCAAGTAGGTGGCAACTTGTTCCACAGCTTTCGGGAATTTACTGTTCCGATTAACGGCGCTGCTTTGTTCAATAATAAAGCAGATATTCAAAATATTATCAGTCGCGTAACGGGTGGATCAGTCTCTAATATTGATGGGTTAATTGGCACTAAGGGCACAGCTAATTTATTTTTGATAAATCCTAATGGAATTGTATTTGGTGAGAATGCTCAATTAAATGTTGGTGGTTCCTTTGTGGCGAGTACAGCAAATGCACTGCAATTTGGAAATCGAGGATTTTTTAGCGCTACTGAGCAAAATATTCCTTCACCGTTATTGACTATTAATCCTTCAGCATTGCTGTTTAATCAGATAAATCAAAACGCAGCGATTCAAAATAACTCAGTTGCACCCACAGGAAAAGATCCAGCAGGCTTTGATGTATTTGGTTTACGAGTACCAGCTGGAAAAAGTTTACTGCTGGTGGGTGGTAATGTCAGCATGGATGGGGGAGAATTAAATGCTTTTGGTGGGCAAGTTGAGTTAGGAGGGTTGGCCCAAGCTGGTACTGTAGGGCTGGGTGTAAATGGCGATAATCTCAGCTTAAAATTTCCTGATAATGTTGCGCGAACTGAGGTATCCCTTACCAATCAAGCAGGTATATATGTAGATGGCGCTGGTGGCGGTAATATTGTAGTGAATGCCTCTAATCTAGAAATTTTAGGACTAACTTTTTTAAGTGCTGGTATTGGGCAAGGTTTGGGAACACCTGAAACTGTTGTTGGAGATATTACCCTCAATGCTACCGGGCAAATCAAAGTTGCTGGGAGCGGGGTTGGCAATCGTGTGCGTTCGGGTTCAAAAGGTAATGGAGGTAACATTACTATCGAGTCTGGTTCCTTGTCGCTACAAGATGACGCTGCACTTGTAGCTGAAACCCTTGGACAAGGGAATGCGGGGAATGTGACAGTACGTGCACTAGATAATGTTTCCCTTACAGATGCTGGCATCTTCAGCACGGTATCATCAGGGGGTGTAGGTAAAGGTGGCAATATTGATATCAATGCTGGAACATTATCACTAATTGATAGCGCTAGCCTGTTAACCTCTAATCGTAGTGCATCTGCTACGCAGCCAGCAGCACGAGGGGATGCGGGGAATGTCAATGTTTTGGTAACAGGCGCTGTTAATATTGCTGGGAAGAAAAATGGTTATCCTAGTGGGATTTTTAGCGATGTAAATACGGGGACTGTTGGCAATGGAGGTAATATTACTATTGACTCCGGTTCATTCTCGTTACGCAATGGCGCTGCACTTGTAGCCGAAACTTCGGGACTTGGGAATGCGGGGAATGTGACAGTACGTGCACTAGATAATGTTTCCCTTACAGATGCTTCCATCCTCAGCACGGTGGGATCTGGGGGTGTAGGTAAAGGTGGCAATATTGATATCAATACTGGAAAATTATCACTAATTGATGGCGCTCAATTAGCAACCATTACTCGCGCTGCATCTGCTACGCAGCCAGCAGGACGGGGGGATGCGGGGAATGTCAATGTTTTGGCAACAGGCGCTGTTAATATTGCTGGGGAGAAAAATGGTTATCCTAGTGGGATTTTTAGTCAGGTGGAAACTGGAACAGTTGGCAATGGGGGTGATATTACTATCGATTCTAGTGATTTCTCGTTACGCAATGGCGCTTTACTGAATGCTTCAACTTCGGGACTTGGGAATGCGGGGAATGTGACAGTACGTGCACTAAATGCTGTTTCCTTTGCAGATAATGCTTACATCTTCAGCACGGTGGGATCTGGGGGTGTAGGTAAAGGTGGCAATATTGATATCAATGCTGGAACATTATCACTAATTGATGGCGCTCAATTAGCAACCGCTACTCGCGGTGCATTTGCTACGCAGCCAGCAGGGCGGGGCGATGCGGGGAATGTCAATGTTTTGGTAACAGGCGCTGTTAATATTGCTGGAGAGAAAAACGGTTTTGCTAGTGGGATTCTCAGCTTTGTAGATACGGGGACTGTTGGCAATGGAGGTAATATTACTATTGACTCCGGTTCATTCTCGTTAAGCAATCGCGCTCGACTTTCTGCCTCAACTTCGGGACTTGGAAATGCAGGGAATGTGACAGTGCGGACACGAGATGCTGTTTCCTTTGCAGATAATGCTTACATCTTCAGCACGGTGGAATCTGGGGGTGTAGGTAAAGGAGGTAATATCGACATCAATGCTGCAACCCTATCACTAATTGATGGCGCTCAACTGCAAACCCTAATTCGTGAAGCATCTGATACCCAGCCAGCAGGACAGGGCGATGCGGGGAATGTCAATGTTAAAGTTACTAGTGCTGTTAATATTGCTGGGGTGAAAAACGGTTTTATCAGTGGAATTGGCAGCTTGGTGCAAACGGGGACAGTTGGCAATGGGGGTAACATTACTATCGATTCTGGTTCCTTCTCTCTAAGTGATGGTGCTCAACTTTCTGCCTCAACTTCGGGACTTGGAAATGCAGGGAATGTGACAGTGCGGACACGAGATGCTGTTTCTCTTGCAGGTAATGCTGTCATCTTCAGCACGGTGGAATCTGGGGGTGTAGGTAAAGGAGGTAATATCGACATCAATGCTGCAACACTATCATTAATTGATGGCGCTCAACTGACAACCATTACTCGTGAAACATCTGATACCCAGCCAGCAGGACGGGGCGATGCAGGGAATGTCAATGTTAAAGTTACTAGTGCTATTGATATTGCTGGGGTGAAAAACGATATTGCCAGTGGGATTCGTAGCTTGGTGAAAACGGGGACAGAAGGTAATGGGGGTAACATTACTATCGATTCTGGTTCATTCTCTCTAAGTGATGGCGCTCAACTTTCTGCCGAAACCCTTGGAGAAGGGAATGCAGGCACAATTAAAGTTAATGCTGCTGATTTTTTCACTATTTCTGGCAATGCCAACTTTACTAGTGGCTTGTTCGTTAACTCCCAAACTACCACGGGTACTGCTGGAGATATTATCGTCACCTCACCCAAAGTTACCTTAGACAACAGTGGCACACTCAACGCCCAATCTGCATCAGGTAACGGTGGCGACATCAACTTACAAACTGATTTACTGCTTCTGCGTCGTGGCGCTCAAATTTCTACCACCGCAGGCACAGCAGAAGCTGGTGGTAATGGTGGCAACATCACTATCAATGCCCCGTCAGGCTTCATAGTTGCCGTTCCAAGCGAAAATAGCGATATCACTGCTAATGCTTACACAGGCAGTGGTGGGAAAGTAGATATTCAAGCCTTTGGAATCTATGGCATTCAACCCCGCTCTAACCCAACTTCCCTTTCGGACATCACCGCTAGTTCTGAGTTTGGTGTAAGTGGCACTGTAGAACTTAATACACCTGATATTGACCCTAACAGTGGCTTAGTTAACTTGCCAACCGTACCAGTTGATACCTCTGTAGCACAGACTTGTCAAGCTGGTGGAAATTTAGCTAAAAGCAGTTTTACAATCACTGGACGCGGTGGCTTGCCTCCTAATCCAGGTGAAGCTCTTAACACTGATGCAGTGAAAGTAGATTTGGTGAGTCTCAATCCAAACCGTGATAAGCGCAGTAGCTCATTTGTTCCCAGCAAAATAACTACCCCCGCACCAGAACCGATCATAGAAGCTACTGGTATGGTGCTAAACGAAAAAGGGGAAGTCGTGCTGAGAGCAAATCTTCCCACCACTACGCCCCATAGTCCTTGGTTGAAGCCTGCATCTTGCAGAGCAATTCATAATTCGTAATTCGTAATTTAATAAAGTCAGATTGCAATCTGATTTTTTTCATCGAGCTGCAATGCGATCGCATCAACTGACAATGCCATTGCATCGACTAACAATGCGATCGCATCGGCTGACAATGCGATTGTTTTGACTAACAATGCGATTGTTTCGGCTAACAATGCGATTGTTTCGGCTAACAATGCGATTGTTTCGGCTGACAATGCCATTGCATCGATTAACAATGCGATTGTTTCGGCTGACAATGCCATTGCATCGATTAACAATGCGATTGTATTGGGTGACAACGCCATTGCATCGACTGATGAATTATGTTGTATAAATTTATGTAAATAAATTAGCCAGTTTTGCGTAAAACTAAGGCGATCGCAACAGAGAATTATCCAGAGGTGACTGTAACCACCCTAAACCGACATTAGTGGTGTGACATAACCAAAAGTTTAGCAACTGCTGTTTGCTTGGAGGGGTGCAATGTCCAAGATAAGTATTCGTTGGGGCTGGTTTTTAGGAATTGCAATATGTGGTTCAAGTATTTGGAATACAAATTGCGCTTTTGCCCAAATTATCCCCGATAGCACTTTGCCTAATAACTCTAGTGTCAAATTACAAGGGAACAACAGCATCATTGAAGGAGGAACCCAAGTAGGTGGGAACTTGTTCCATAGCTTTCGGGAATTTTCTGTACCGACTAACGGTGCTGCTTTGTTTAATAATAGAGTGGATATTCAAAATATTATCAGTCGGGTAACGGGTGGATCAGTCTCTAAGATTGATGGCTTAATTTACGCTAATGGCACAGCTAATTTATTTTTGATAAATCCTAATGGAATTGTATTTGGTGAGAATGCTCAATTAAATGTTGGTGGTTCCTTTGTGGCGACTACAGCGAATGCACTGCAATTTGGAAATCGAGGATTTTTTAGCGCGACTGAGAAAAATATCCCTTCACCGTTGTTGACTATTAATCCTTCAGCATTGCTATTTAATCAGATTAATCAAAACGCAGCGGTTCAAAATAACTCAATTGCATTTGCCGGAACAGATCCAGCAGGCTTTGATGCATTTGGTTTACGAGTACCAGATGGAAAAAGTTTACTGTTGGTAGGTGGAAATGTCAGCATGGATGGGGGAGAATTAAATGCTTATGGTGGACGAGTTGAATTAGGAGGATTAGGCGAACCTGGTAGTGTAGCGCTGAGTGTAGATGGTGATAATCTCAGTTTGAAATTTCCTGAGAATGTTGCGAAAACTTCGGTATCCCTTACTAATCAAGCTGCGATATATGTAGAAGGCACTGGTGACGGTAATATTGCAGTGAATGCTAGGAATCTAGATATTTTAGAAGAAAGTATTTTAAGCGGTGGTATTGGGCAAGGTTTGGGGACACCTGAAACAATTGGAGGAGATATAACGCTGAATGCTACCGGGTCAATCAAAGTTGCTGGCGGGAGTAATGTTCGTAATCTTGTAGATTTGGGGTCACTTGGCAATGGGGGTAATATTACTATCGATTCTGGTTCATTCTCTTTAAGTGATGGCGCTCTACTTACTGCCTCAACTTTCGGACAAGGCAATGCAGGGAATGTGATAGTGCGGACACGAGATGCTGTTTCTCTTGCAGATGCTTACATCTTCAGTACGGTGGAATCTGGGGGTGTAGGTAAAGGTGGCAATATTGATATCTCAGCTGCAACCCTATCACTAATTGATGGCGCTCAACTTCAAGCCTCAACTTCAGGACTTGGCAATGCAGGGAATGTGACAGTGAGTGCCAAAAATGCTGTAATTCTAGCAGATGCTAGCATCTTCAGCACGGTGGAATCTGGGGGTGTAGGTAAAGGTGGCAATATTGATATCTCAGCTGCAACCCTATCACTAATTGGCGCTCAACTTGAAGCCTCAACCCTTGGACAAGGCAATGCAGGGAATGTCAATGTTAATGTTACTGGGTCAGTTAATATTGCTGGAGAGAAAAACGGTTTGAAGAGTACGATTTTCAGTCGGGTAGAAACAGGGACAGTTGGCAATGGAGGTAACATTACTATCGATTCTGGTTCATTCTCTCTAAGTGATGGCGCTCAACTTCAAGCCTCAACTTCAGGACTTGGTAATGCAGGGAATGTGACAGTGAGTGCCAAAAATGCTGTAACTCTAGCAGATGCTGACATCTTCAGCACGGTATCATCAGGGGGTGTAGGTAAAGGTGGCAATATCGATATCTCAGCTGCAACCCTATCACTAATTGATGGCGCTCAACTGCAAACCGCTACTAGTGAAGCATCTGCAACAGCGCCAGCAGGACGGGGGGATGCAGGGAATGTCAATGTTAATGTTACTGAGTCAGTTAATATTGCTGGAGAGAAAAACGGTTTGAAGAGTGCGATTTTCAGTCGGGTAGAAACGGGGACAGTTGGCAATGGGGGTAACATTACTATCGATTCTGGTTCATTCTCTCTAAGTGATGGCGCTCAACTTCAAGCCTCAACTTCAGGACTTGGTAATGCAGGGAATGTGACAGTGAGTGCCAAAAATGCTGTAACTCTAGCAGATGCTGACATCTTCAGCACGGTATCATCAGGGGGTGTAGGTAAAGGTGGCAATATCGATATCTCAGCTGCAACTCTATCACTAATTGATGGCGCTCAACTTACTGCCTCAACTTCAGGACTTGGTAATGCCGGGAATGTCAATGTAAATGTTACTGGGTCAGTTAATATTGCTGGAGAGAATAACGGTTTTGTTAGTGCGATTTTCAGTCAGGTGGAAACGGGGACAGTTGGCAATGGGGGTAACATTACTATCGATTCTGGTTCATTCTCTCTAAGTGATGGCGCTCAACTTCAAGCCTCAACTTCAGGACTTGGTAATGCAGGGAATGTGACAGTGAGTGCCAAAAATGCTGTAACTCTAGCAGATGCTGACATCTTCAGCACGGTATCATCAGGGGGTGTAGGTAAAGGTGGCAATATCGATATCTCAGCTGCAACCCTATCACTAATTGATGGCGCTCAACTGCAAACCGCTACTAGTGAAGCATCTGCAACAGCGCCAGCAGGACTGGGGGATGCGGGGAATGTCAATATTAATGTTACTCGGTCAGTTAATATTGCTGGAGAGAAAAACGATTTGAAGAGTGCGATTTTCAGTCGGGTAGAAACGGGGACAGTTGGCAATGGGGGTAATATTACTATCGATTCTGGTTCATTCTCTCTAAGTGATGGCGCTCAACTTCAAGCCTCAACTTCAGGACTTGGTAATGCAGGGAATGTGACAGTGAGTGCCAAAAATGCTGTAACTCTAGCAGATGCTGACATCTTCAGCACGGTATCATCAGGGGGTGTAGGTAAAGGTGGCAATATCGATATCTCAGCTGCAACCCTATCACTAATTGATGGCGCTCAACTGCAAACCGCTACTAGTGAAGCATCTGCAACAGCGCCAGCAGGACTGGGGGATGCGGGGAATGTCAATATTAATGTTACTCGGTCAGTTAATATTGCTGGAGAGAAAAACGATTTGAAGAGTGCGATTTTCAGTCGGGTAGAAACGGGGACAGTTGGCAATGGGGGTAATATTACTATCGATTCTGGTTCATTCTCTCTAAGTGATGGCGCTCAACTTCAAGCCTCAACTTCAGGACTTGGTAATGCAGGGAATGTGACAGTGAGTGCCAAAAATGCTGTAACTCTAGCAGATGCTGACATCTTCAGCACGGTATCATCAGGGGGTGTAGGTAAAGGTGGCAATATCGATATCTCAGCTGCAACCCTATCACTAATTGATGGCGCTCAACTGCAAACCGCTACTAGTGAAGCATCTGCAACAGCGCCAGCAGGACTGGGGGATGCGGGGAATGTCAATATTAATGTTACTCGGTCAGTTAATATTGCTGGAGAGAAAAACGATTTGAAGAGTGCGATTTTCAGTCGGGTAGAAACGGGGACAGTTGGCAATGGGGGTAATATTACTATCGATTCTGGTTCATTCTCTCTAAGTGATGGCGCTCTACTTCAAGCCTCAACTTCAGGACTTGGTAATGCAGGCACAATTAAAGTTAATGCTGCTGCTAATGTCACTATTTCTGGTAAGAGTTCAAACTTTAACAGTGGCTTATTTGTTGACTCCCAAAGTCCGACGGGTACTGCTGGGGATATTATCGTCACCTCACCTAGAGTTACCTTAGACAACAGTGGCACACTCAACGCCCAATCTGCATTGGGTAACGGTGGCAACATCAACTTACAAACTGATTTACTGCTTCTGCGTCGTGGCGCTCAAATCTCTACCACCGCAGGCACAGCACTAGCTGGTGGTAATGGTGGTAACATCACCATCAATGCCCCGTCGGGCTTCATCGTTGCCGTCCCAAGCGAAAATAGCGACATCACTGCTAATGCTTACACAGGCAGTGGTGGGAGAGTAGATATTCAAGCCTTTGGGATCTATGGCATTCAACCCCGCTCTAATCCAACTTCTCTTTCAGATATCACCGCTAGTTCTGATTTTGGTGTAAGTGGCACTGTAGAACTTAACACGCCGGATATTGACCCTAATAGTGGCTTAGTCAACTTGCCAACTGTACCAGTTGATACCGAGGTATCACAGACTTGTCAAGCTGGTGGAAATTTAGCTAAAAGCAGTTTTACAATCACTGGACGCGGTGGCTTGCCTCCTAATCCAGGTGAAACTCTTAACGCTGATGCAGTGAAAGTAGATTTGGTGAGTCTCAATCCAAACAGTGATAAGCGCAGTAGCTCTTTTGTTCCCAGCAAAATAACTACTCCCGCACCAGAACGCATCATAGAAGCAACTGGTTTGGCGCTAAACGAAAAAGGGGAAGTCGTTCTGACAGCAAATCTTCCCACCACTACGCCCCATAGTCCTTGGTTGAAGCCTGCATCTTGCAGAGCAATTCGTAATACTTCGGCTACGCTCAGTACAAGTTCGTAATTCGTAATTTAAGAAAGTCAGATTACAATCTGGTTTTTTTTCATTGAGCTGCAATGGCATTGTATCGACTAACAATGCGATTGTTTCGACCTGCAATGGCATTGTATCGACTAACAATGCGATTGTTTTGACTTGCAATGGCATTGTATCGACTGACAATGCGATTGTTTTGACTTGCAATGGCATTATATCGACTGACAATGCGATTGTTTTGACCTGCAATGGCATTGTATCGACTAACAATGCGATTGTTTTGACTTGCAATGGCATTGTATCGACTGACAATGCGATTGTTTTGACCTGCAATGGCATTGTATCCATTGAAAATACGATCGCATCACCTTACAATCCCATTGCATCGACCTGCATAAATGAGCTTACCTTACTCACTCTCTAAATTGCAGCACTCCACCTTTGGTTCAGTTGCAAAATCATTCAAACCAACAGCTTGCAACAGCGCCGTCCAAGAAGTATCTTCCGAATTGGGGCGACGCAATTCACTAGCAGCACTCAGCGCTTCATACCAAATACCATTAGCTGCATAAAGGTTTACTTGCTGGCGTGATGTTGCTTTTTCTAATTGAGTTTTTAAAGCAGGCTTTAGTTGCTCCCGTTTTACATAGCCTTCAACATTAGCAATAATTTGGTTATCCTTTTGACAGTAAATGTTGAAATACCAACGATACCGCTTACCTGTTTCTAAAGGTGCTGCTTTTGAGGGCAAACGAAAGCTAACTACTCCAGGTGTCCCCGTTAAAGAAGTTTTATAAGTAGTCTGATTTTCTGCTTCATCTTCTAGCACAAACTCTCCAAATGCAAAGTCGGATGCATAAGGAACATAAAATAAGAAACTAGGATGCTCTGCGATCGTTGTTCCAAACACCAATTCTGAGTTTGAATAAATAGGTACTAAAGCTGTGAGCCGCTTTTGAGAAGAAGTCATGCGCTTACTTGTATCCTGACTACAGCCACGACTACCTGCTTCCCCTCGCTTACCTGGTTCCCCAATGTCTGGTGGTGGAGGCGGCGCAGCGAAAATCAGTGATTGATTTAATTGTCCTTTGGGGTTTTCAGGCTGTGCCTGCACTTGCATACAGCTAAGAAGTAATAAATTAATGGCGAGGAAAAGTTGAATCTTTTGCACAAACAATTTCATTTATTTTATACCTCAAGTTGTAGAAATCAGTTGTCGCTGACCTTGTTGTGTAGATAGGTAAATCACTACTGTGCTACCAGTAAGCACTAAAACTAAGGTTGACGGAACTAGGGGAACCCAAATGCCTTGATAAAAGAGAATTAAGCAAAGAATGTATAAGCCTCCAAGTACGCCTGCTGCCGTAACTAATAGATATAGTCTCGAACGATAGCGCCAAGTGATTGACTGCAACACAGCGTAGCCAATCGCACCTCCAACCACAGACCAACTCCAAATCCATAACACTTCAACCCAAACAGGCATAACTGATATCAAAGGTCGGCCATCGAGCGCAGCACTCACCAACTGACTCACCATTTGTGCTTGCAGAATTACTCCTGGTACTTCCTGAGAAAAACCCTGTTCGGTCATGTAGGGGGTGGGACTATAATCACGGAAGCTTTGGGCAGTAGTACCAATGAGAACAATTCGGTCTTTGACTTGTTCGGGGTTGACCTTTCCTCTAAGAACATCTGTGAGTGTGACTTGAGGGGCAATTTCTAAAGGTGAACCTTGGAAAGAGCGGTAATTAAGCAATATTTGATAGCCCCCGATATCCACTTTTTGATAGCTGCCCATTTGCGATTCTGTTTTGGAGCCATTTCGCGATCGCAACCGTTTGAAAACGATGTTACCTAGCTGCAAATCTCCTTGGGGAGTGTATTTCACAAAAATCCCTTTTTTTTTCTCCAAATAGTGAAATGCCAGTTGGGCATTAAGGGCATAGCGTGCAGTACAAGGAGATGTTGGGTTAGCTGGCTGCATTGCTAATAAATGACGACGCAAAACATTGTCTGAGTCTGGAACAATATCACTAAATCCTTGGCGTTCTGGTGGAACTCCTTTTGGAGGTGAAACTCCGGGATAGTTTTGGGTGCGATCGCTAACTTTGCAAATAGCAAAGAAATTGTCATCAGTTTTCCAACGAGTGGTTAAAGAAGCCTCATTGGGTTGTACTGGTTCAGGACGATAAATATCCAAGCCAATGGTTCCGGCTTGGTACTGTGCAAGTTTATCTAACAGTCGCGCCAGTGCAAGATTTGACAGTGAGCCACTTCTTTGCTTCTGCTCTGGGAGGTCAAGATCGTCTTCAGTTACAGTGACGATCAATAGGCGCGAATCTTGCTTTTCCTGTGGACGCGATCGCATAAATTTGTCATATAAGAGCAACTCCCATGTTTGCAATCCTCCTTGATGTCTTACTCCCAGTACACTAACAGTTATCAGCAAGCTCAACAGTAGCAAGGTTCCAAGGCGGCGAATGTTGGGAATTCGCGGCTTTGCCCAAGTCATTGGCACTACAGCATGATGTTCGCTAATTACTGGCAACCAACTTGCACCTGGATATTCCTTTTCTATTCCTTTAAGCCTTTGTCTGGCAGTACGAACCGCAGCATATATCGATTGTCCTGCTGAAAAAACCTCTAGAAAATGCTTTAAAAATTTTTGAGCTACCTTATCTGGTACTGGTTCCCGCATGACAATATAGCAGTTCCTGCTTGAGTGCAATACAGTATGGGATGATGGAGTATATCAACGTCTAAGTGCCTGTAGAATGAAACCTTACTCCTGTGA
>NZ_JBALDE010000243.1:0-2360 GCF_036917515.1 Nostoc sp.
CTTACCCCTTAATGACCAAACCCCGCCACGAATTACGCAAGCAATTGCAAACTGCTTAACCCACAAGTGTTTCGGTTTTTCTTAGTGCCATTCGTATCTGGTACTACGGGTGTATCAGGTTATGGCAATAGTTTAGGTGGTGCCAACATTCGCGGTTTTGGAAACGCTGAGTTGATAGATGGGTTTACTGGTTTACTTCCTGCTAATGGTGCCAATATTGAACAAGTGGAAGTGCTCAAAGGCCCGGCTTCAGTGCTGTATGGTCAGTTAGAGCCGGGTGGAGTAGTGAATTATGTGACAAAAAAACCTTTAAGCAATCCCTTTTACTCTGCTACTTTCACGGCTGGAAGCTTCGATTTCTACAATCCCACCATCGACCTGTCTGGACCGCTCACTACTGATAAAAAGTTGTTGTATCGTTTGAATGTTTCCTATGAAAATTCTGGTAGCTATCGAGATTATATTGAAAACGAGATTTTCTATATTTCTCCGGTTTTTACCTACAAAATTAGTGATGCGACAACCCTAGACTTCGTTTATGAATATCTTGATGCTCAACAAGGGTTTGACCGAGGCTTTCGACCAGAACCAATCTTTTTAACCTTGCCTAGAAATCGCAATTTGTTTCAACCTGATGATTATCAAAATTCTCAAAATAATCGTTTAGAGCTAACACTGAATCACCAGTTTAATGAAAATTGGCGGCTCAGGAATAGATTTTCGTGGAGATTTGGTGTGGGAAGTAGCAAAGTTACTAATAACGATATTGGACTTTTAGAGGATGGTCGAACACTGACGCGAACGCAGTATGGTGATGATCCGACTTATTCACAAACTTTAGCGCTGCAAACCAACTTGATTGGTAAATTCAATACAGGTTCTATCGCTCATCAACTGCTGTTAGGTCTAGACTGGAACCGAAATACTCAAGATAGCAAAGGCTTTACTAGTGGTTTCCCTTCGATCAATATTTTTGAGCCAAACTATGATGTTCCACTGCCTGAGCGCATTTATAGCCAAGACAATAGCACAACTGATACCAAAGGAATTTACTTACAAGACCAAGTGACATTGCTGCCTAATCTGAAGTTGCTTGTAGGTGGTAGATATGATTTTATTGACTCAGACAGTGAAAATATATCTGACATCAGTATCAGTAGCGAACCAGACGAGTCTAGATATTACTTTGATGCCTTTTCACCGCGTGTGGGCATTGTTTATCAACCAATTGAACCCATTTCGCTATACGCTAGCTACAGTCGCTCCTTTACAGTAGACCCATATAGCAGAACAGTAAACAATGAGTTACTAGAGCCTTCTCGTGGGACTCAGTACGAAATTGGCATCAAAGCGGAACTGTTTGATAAACGACTTTCAGCAACCCTTGCAGCCTATGACATTGCTAAAACAAATATTGCCACTACAGACATTGACAATCCTCAATACGTAATTGCGCTAGGAGAAGTGAAAAGTCGAGGGATTGAATTGGATGTAGCAGGGGAGATTTTACCAGGTTGGAAGGTTATTACTTCTGGTTTTCTCAATGATGCTTACGTTAGCAAAGATAATGACCCGACAGTCCAAGGCAAGCATTTAGAAAATGCACCTTATCATGGCGCGAGTTTCTGGACAACTTATGAAATTCAAAGAGGTAACTTGCAAGGATTGCAGTTTGGTGCGGGGTTCTTTTTTGTAGGCGATCGCGTTGCTAACCAAAGCGAGCAATTTATCCTTCCTTCCTATGTCAGAACCGATGCTTCTATCTCCTACAAACGAAGTAACTGGGAAGTTGGACTCAACTTTAAGAACATTTTCGATGTCAAATATTACGAATCAAACGGCTACCTCACCTTTCCCCAAGCACCATTTACTGTACAGGGAACAATTTCAGTGACCTTTTGACCCCATCCTAACCCTCCCCGATGTATTGGAGCTACCGGGTACAAACAAGTCGAGTTTGAAATCAAATGGACGAAAAAGGAGCGTTTAACTTGAGTTATAAAAAACTACGTAACATTGTATTTACTCTGCATCGCATCCTGGGTTTTGCGATCGCATCAATTGCCATCTTAGTTGGCATAACTGGAAGCCTGATCGTCTTCCAGCGTGAAATCAATGACTTTCAACGACATCAACAGTTTGGCGCTATCTTACCCCACGGCGATCGCTTATCGTTGGAAGCTATCCTGGATCTTGTCAAAGCTGCCTATGCCAACCAGCCTCAAATAGCATTGCAAAGGGTTTATTTCCCTTCTAAACCGGACGATCTATAGCGGTTCTCAGTTGGGTGCAATATAGTAACAGCAGTGGGTGAACCATCCAATAATGTCTTTTTTAGTTACCGCATTCAGAGCATTTGT
>NZ_JBALDE010000244.1:0-7930 GCF_036917515.1 Nostoc sp.
ACAAATGCTCTGAATGCGGTAACTAAAAAAGACATTATTGGATGGTTCACCCACTGCTGTTACTATATTGCACCCAACTGAGAACCGCTATATATCATCTTCTCCTTCAATCAATAACAAAGTCATCATATGTCCCTCAACAAACCCTGTTAATCTGAAATCAGACATAGCTTTTAGTTCCTCCATAGAAACTTTCTCTAAATAATATTTAAATATCATTTGAATTGCTTTATCTTTATTTAGATAATACTGATAGCTACTATCCTTTCGCATCAAATGTTCTACAATTTTTGTGAGCCGAGTTAGAAGTAAATTTATTTACTCAGAAACTTCCTGCATAACTTCCTCCCAATTAGTAACTTATTACTCCAATTATAGTTAATCTTACTTTACATAAAAAAGGGTAGGCTTTTCAGCCCACCCCCATACAATTTGGAGAATATTCTGTTGTTATTAACCCAACAATTGTTTAGCCTTAGCCAACACATTATCAACGCTAAAGCCAAACTTCTCTAGACAAACACCGCCTGGAGCCGAAGCACCAAAGCGATCAATACTAACAGTATCGCCTTCAGTACCTATATACTTGTGCCAACCGAAACTGCCACCAGCTTCTACAGACAAACGCTTGGTGACAGCTTTCGGCAAAACGGACTCTTTATAAGCCGCATCCTGTGCTTCAAACAATTCCCATGAAGGTAGCGAGACAACACGGACTTTCTTGCCTTCAGCCTTGAGTTTTTCAGCTGCGCCGACGGCGAGGCTCAATTCTGAACCAGTACCAATCAGGATGATATCAGGTGTACCTTCGCTATCTACCACAGTGTATCCACCCTTCGCCACGCCTTCAATTGATGTACCTGCCAAGTTGGGGACGTTTTGACGGGTGAATGCCAACAGAGACGGAGCATTTTGCTTCGCTTTCTCGATCGCTATTTTATAAGCACCAGAGGTTTCGTTACCGTCTGCAGGACGAAACACGGTTAAATTAGGAATAGCTCGCAAGGAAGCCAGAGTTTCAATCGGTTGGTGCGTGGGACCATCTTCACCTTGTCCAATGGAATCGTGGGTCATCACCCAAATCACCCCAGCTTGGGAAAGGGCGGATAAGCGGATGGCAGCACGCATATAGTCTGTGAAGATTAAGAAGGTAGCACCGTAGGGAATTAATCCCGAACTGTGTAGTGCTATCCCATTACAAATTGCGCCCATCCCATGTTCCCGTACCCCAAAGTGGATGTTGGGATTTTCGTAGTGTCCTTTTTGGAAGTCGTCCTTGCCTTTGATTTCAGTCAAGTTGGAGTGGGTCAAGTCAGCCGAACCACCAAGCAATTCAGGTAAAACTGCCGCCAGTTTGTTGAGGCAAGTTTCTGAGTGTTTGCGGGTGGGTAGTCCTTTGTCTTCGGGGGTATAGGTGGGTAGTACCTTGTCCCAACCATCCGGTAGTTTGCCGCTTAGGAAACGTTCAAATTCAGCTGCTTCTTGAGCATACTTAGCTTTGTAGTCGGCAAAAGTTTTGTTCCAGTCGTTTTCATAACCTGCGCCGCGCTCAACAGCTTTGCGCGTATGGTTGAGGGCCTCTTCTGGGATTACGAAAGGCTCGTATTCCCAACCCAAATTTTTTCGCGTCAATGCCACTTCATCTCCACCCAAAGCTGCACCGTGAACACCAGCGGTATTTGCTTTGTTAGGAGAACCATAACCAATGGTGGTTGTAACTTTAATGAAAGAAGGCTTATCAGTGACAGCTTTGGCTGCTTCAATTGCTTGAGCAATTGCTTCTAAATCAGTGTTACCTTCCTTAACGTGTTGGACGTGCCAACCGTAAGCTTCAAAGCGCTTGGAAACATCTTCGGTAAATGCCACATCTGTGGAACCGTCGATAGAAATGTGGTTGTCGTCGTACAGAGCGATGAGTTTGCCTAATCCCAAGTGTCCTGCAAAAGAACAAGCTTCACCAGAAATTCCTTCCATGTTGCAACCGTCACCCACAATCACGTAGGTATAATGGTCAACAATCTTGGTATCGGGTTTGTTAAATTTAGCGCCAAGGTACGCTTCGGCGATCGCTAACCCAACTCCATTGGCAATTCCTTGACCCAAGGGACCAGTTGTAACTTCCACGCCTGGGGTCATAAAGTTTTCAGGGTGTCCAGGAGTTTTGGATTCCCATTGACGGAATTGCTTGATATCTTCAATGCTTACACTATCGTAGCCTGTCAGGTACAGTAGGGCATACTGCAACATCGAGCCATGACCAGCAGACAAGACAAAGCGATCGCGGTTAAACCATTTGGGATTCTTGGGATTAAACTTCATAAAGCGATCCCAGAGGACAAAAGCCATAGGAGCCGCGCCCATCGGCAGTCCTGGGTGTCCCGATTTTGCTTTTTCTACGGCATCAACAGCCAAGAAGCGGATCGAGTTAATAGCCAGTTCTTCGACAGACAATTCTTTGGCGGATTGGGTTGCAACAGTCATAATCTCTTGTTTTTTAACGACGGGTTAGCACTCTTCGTAGCTGTAGCTTCTCTTGCTGGGGTTATTTTAGATTCCCCACAGTATCCTCATCATCCCACTCCCACTTGTCGATGGACAAGCGGGATGTCCTGAGTTTCTGGTGATAAATCAAGCTGATAATTGGGTCATGCTGAACGCTTAGTTTATATCGAAATGATATTTTTGATACTTTGGGCATGGGGCATGAGGAAGAAATCAATTCAAAATTCAAAATTTAAAAATTCTGCCTCCTGCCTCCTGCCTCCTGCCTCCTGACTTCTTTTAAATGTATTTCTTAAAGGCCAGTGTGACATTATGACCGCCAAATCCAAAAGAATTGGATATTGCCACCTCGACTTTTTGAGCGCGGCTAGAGTTAGGCACGTAATCTAAGTCACACTCTGGATCGGGATTTTCCAAATTGATTGTCGGTGGAATTTGGTCATTAGTGATCGCTAGCACTGTTGCCACTGCTTCAATACCTCCAGAACCGCCCAATAAATGACCTGTCATCGATTTAGTAGAGCTAATTGCCACCTTATAAGCATGTTCTCCCAAGGCTTTTTTGATTGCTGAGGTTTCAGTTGAATCGTTAGCTGGGGTACTAGTGCCGTGAGCGTTAATATAGCTAATTTGTTCGGGAGTTATACTGGCATCTTTGAGAGCCAGTTCGATTGCTCTAGCGGCTCCGAGTCCACCAGGTACGGGGGAGGTGATATGGTAAGCATCACAGGTCATGCCATAGCCGATCATTTCCGCATAAATGTGAGCGCCGCGACTGATGGCGTGTTGCAGTTCTTCTAGAATTAAAATTCCCGCACCTTCACCCAAAACAAATCCGTTGCGATCGCGGTCAAAAGGACGGCAAGCATGAACTGGGTCATCATTGCTAAAAGAGAGTGCCTTGCAGGCGGCGAACCCAGCTATCGACAATGGTGTGACAGCTGACTCCGTTCCCCCACAAATCATCGCCTGGGCATATCCCCCTTGAATTAAGCGAAAAGCATCTCCAATGGCGTTAGAGCCAGCGGCACAGGCTGTTACAGGACAGGAGTTTGGCCCTTTAGCACCCGTGTGAATTGCCGTTAATCCTGCGGCCATATTGGCGATCATCATCGGAATCATGAATGGACTACAGCGATCAGGGCCACGGTTGAGGTAGATAGTTTGCTGGTCTTCTAATACTTTAATTCCACCAACGCCAGAACCGATCATCACACCTACCTGTTCTGCATTCAGTTCATTAATAACTAACTCCGCGTTAGCTAGAGCCTGTTTTGCTGCCGCAACCCCAAATTGGGAAAATCGATCCATGCGCTTGGCCTCTTTACGCTCCAAGTAATTATGCGGATCGAAGTTTTTCACCTCACCAGCAATCCGGCAATCATGGCGAGACGCATCAAATAATGTGATGTAGTCAATGCCATTGCGTCCACTCAATAATCCATTCCAATATTCTGTTGCTGTGTTACCTATAGGTGTAATCGCGCCAACACCAGTTACAACAACGCGTTTACGTGTATGATCTGTCATGATTCAGTTAAAAATGGCGAAAAAGCGAAAAGTCGAGCCAGTGCGTTGGGCGGGTTTCCCGACTTGAACCACCTGGCGTCGGGGCGCCGGCTTCCGGCGATCTGTTAGCGCAGCGTTAGCGACGCAGGAGCGTCACTTTTCAAGAAGCAGCAGGCAAAAAATTTGAGGTTAGCGACTTGGTACTGGTGAGCCAGCACGATCGTCAAAGGTTTTCTTTACGAGCGACTGGCATCGGATTTACTGACTTCAAGTGATTGTCGTTAACGTCAGCATTGGTGACATTAGCAGCGTCAGGCGAAGAGTGGCTAGATATTAGAGAAAAATCTCTCCAATCCCAATCCTCAATTCCAATCCTCAGTTAAGCTGAGGCGGTAACTTTGTTATCGATGTAATCTACTGCATCTTGAACCGATACAATCTGCTCGGCAGCTTCATCAGGAATTTCGATATCAAATTCTTCTTCCAAAGCCATTACCAATTCAACGGTATCTAAGGAATCTGCTCCTAAATCTTCCATAAACTTGGACTGGGGTGTGATTTTGGCAGGATCGTCAACACTCAATTGTTCGGTGACGATTTTCTTAACCTTTTCAAAAAGTTCCGTTTGGCTCATAAATAATAAAAGTCCTTAACCAGTTGCTAGGTTCTGCTCTTTACGGGAAACATTGTTTTGAGCATATACATCTTATCGTCAAGCGCGATCGCCCGCATACTTCCAAGGGTTTTTCTGTTAGAAAACCTCTCCCATTCTTAAAATAAATCGGGTAAGTTTTCTCGGAACACTTGAGCAGTGGAGCGTGCTACGCCATCACCGATTCCGTGTAAATGCTTTGGTTTTCCAATTATTGCTAAAATTTTTTACAATGTCTCGAGCGGTATTTACAGCCTTGCTAGCAATTAAGAATATGTAGATGCTGCGACCCTTTAACCTAGATGCTTAAAAGGTAGCTAAACGTCAAACATCAGAATGATGCTAACAAGGAATGATAAAACAGTTATTGTTTAGAGCGATCGCTCTAACCCAAACATACTTCTATGCTACCTCAGACACTCAAATACGCTTACTTCCCCGGTTGTGTTGCTCAAGGAGCCTGTCGGGAACTTTACCAGTCAACTCAAGCGCTTACCCAAGCACTAGGTATTGAACTAGTTGAACTTAAAAAAGCTGCTTGCTGTGGTTCTGGCACATTTAAAGAAGATTCGCAACTGCTAGAAGATACAGTCAACGCCAGAAATATTGCCCTAGCAGAAGAATTAAATCTGCCCTTACTTACCCATTGCAGTACTTGTCAAGGTGTTATCGGTCATGTAAATGAACACCTGAAAGAATGTAAGACTTCTAACCCTGTTTACATTGAACAGGTTAATAGCTTGCTAAATAAAGAAGGCTGTTCGCCCTATCGCGGCAGTACTGACGTTAAACATCTTCTTTACGCCTTAGTAACAGATTATGGTTTAGAGGAAATTAGCAAACGTGTCACCCGGAAGTTAACTGGATTAAAATGTGCGGCTTTTTATGGCTGTTATCTCCTCCGCGCCCAAAAATCTATGCCTGATGACGACCCCTTCCAACCGGAAGCGATGGAAAATATGTTTCGGGCGGTGGGTGCAACACCAATTTATTATCGAGGGCGGACACAATGTTGTGGTTGGCCGCTTGCTAGTTATGCTACTACCCAATCTTTTAAAATGGCGGGGATGCATATTCAGGATGCCATAGCATCTGGTGCTGACTGTATAGTTACGCCTTGTCCTCTGTGCCACTTAAATTTAGATTCGCGTCAGCCAGAGGTAGAAAAGGTGATTGAACAAAAGCTAGGTTTACCAGTGTTGCATTTACCTCAGTTGATTGCTTTAGCACTTGGGGTTAGTCCAAAAAAACTGGGTTTAGACCGTCACATTGTTTCTACAAAGCCAGTGTTGGAAAAATTAGGATTTTAGTTTATGAAGTACAAGGGGCTTAAGTCCCTTGTCTGGTTAATTTATTAGACTTTGAACAGTGATAAATAGCTATTGGCAGCAATTTACTATCGGTTCTGAAGCAATGCTATTCAAACCAACAGCTTGTAACATGGAAGCCCAATTACTATGTTTCGGGTCTAAGCGATGAAGTTCGGCTAAAGCAGTTAGGGAATCGTACCATATACCATTAGTGGCATAAAGGGCAACGCGCTGTTTTGGTGTTGCTGTCTCTAACTGACTTTTCAGAACGGAGTTTTGTTCGACTCTTTTAACCCAACCATTCACAAAAACAGGTGATTGTTGTAAATTACAGTAAGTATTGAAGTACCAACGATAACGCTTGCCAATTTCTAATGGGGAAGTTGTTGATGGCAAAGAGAAGCGTACAACCCCTGGCGTTCCAGATAGGGAAATAGGGCTTTGATATATAGTTTCTCCCGCTTCATTCTGTAGCACAAATTCTGCGGAAACTGTGGCGACATGATAAGGAACGTAAAACCAGAAAGTTGGATGTGAGGTAGTCGTTAATCCAAAGACTAATTCTGCATTAGGAAACTGATAAACCGGAACTAACGCTGTCAGTTGCTTTTGTTTGGATGTAGCAAGCTGCTTATCCATACTTTCGCAGCCGCGCTTTCCTCCGCCAACACGATTACCGGGGGCATTAATGTCGTCTGGCGGAGGAGGTGCGTTAAAAATCCCCGATGGGAGAATTTCAGATTTTACAGGCTGTGCTTGAACTAGCATCAAGTATGGCGATACTAAACTGATTGCAAAGGCAATTTTAAGCTGTCGAAAACCTAATTTCATTTCTCAAAGCTTTTATCTATTTTTATTAGCAGGTGTCTAATTTTACAGATAGAAAATCTGACTTTTTACAATGCCCCTTCAGAGTAGGGTGTGGAGTGTAAGGTGTAGGCTACACCCTTTCAAAGCAGAATAAGCGGACTAATGAAGGCTATTTAAATATTCAAAAGCATGAAAGGTATTTTCGGAAATTATACTTGCTCATAGATAGCAGTTCTCATTTAGATGCAGTACAACATTAGATCGCCAGATGTCGGGGCACTATCTACAGTAGTTTTCTTTTGCATGAAGTACAAAGCTACGGGTTTTGAGGCAAGAGGCAGTTCGAGCTTACGGCAGGAAGGAGGTAGAAAATTTTTGTAAGTCCTGCATTTGTACCTCAATTAAAAAGCAAACTGCTGTAAATTTAATGAAAGTATTGTGGGCTGCGCATCTTGCCCACCCTAATTATGCAAGTTAAATGTGGAACAGCTTAGTAATCCTATTTGATTTGTGAGAATTGCAAGCCACAGATGCCTGACGGGCAAAGTTACGGTAAGTTTCTTTGTTTGTGCAGGCGCTATTTTAATCGTTAAGTATATTTGCTGATTACTTTATCAAAATACCTAATTGCTTTATCAAAATGTCTGTTTGCTTTCTCAAAACACTTAAATGCTTTATCGAAAGGTCATTTGACTTACTCAAAAGCTCGTTTGACTTATTCATTTTGGTGTTTTCCGCAAGCAAAAGCTTATTTGACTTACTTAAAAGCTCGTTTGACTTACTTATTTTGGTGTTTTCCGCAAGCAAAAGCTCATTTGACTTACTTAAAAGCTCGTTTGACTTACTCATTTTGGTGTTTTCCGCAAGCAAAAGCTCATTTGACTTACTCATTTTGGTGTTTTCCGCAAGCAAAAGCTTATTTGACTTACTCATTTGAGAAATTCGCACGCTCATAACTGCTACACGAACATAGATGCACAGGGAAGTCTATCTAACCAGGCTACAAAACCCTTATTTTTCTCGGACTAGTAGATTGAGATGAGAAACGCTGTAAATTATAGCGGTTCTCAGTTGGGTGCAATATAGTAACAGCAGTGGGTGAACCATCCAATAATGTCTTTTTTAGTTACCGCATTCAGAGCATTTG
>NZ_JBALDE010000245.1:0-7316 GCF_036917515.1 Nostoc sp.
CCGCAAGCAACTGGAGTACTTCCCTACCTTGCGAGCGGCAATGGAGTATGTTCTGAGTTTAGTGTCCTAACCAACCTGGCGGTTGCTATATCTATATATTTTTCTGATTTTTTATTACCAATTACACACAATTTACTGCCAGTAATATAAATTTTACCTGGCTCTTTGTAGTAAGCTTTGTGATCATTAATCCATCCTAGCTTCTCACCAGTTATTTTTACTTTTTAGATTTCAAATGTATGAATATCTAATCTATAAACTGGTGTTTCATTATAGATTATTGTACCATAATATCCTAAACTATCAATGATATATATATTCTCCAACTAATGTAGCTGAATAAAAATCAGTTGGCTCAAAAACATCTTGGGGATAACCAAAAATCTGAAAACTACCATCACCTTGATAAACTACAACATCGTTATATATACAAAAATTAGAATCATAGTAGTCTTCATGTTCACCAGCGATTTCTACAATTCTGCCATCTGGGAATTGTGTAATGGTTCTGCCAAATCGGTCATAGCACCATACTTTATATTGCCGATTTTCTTTATCTTTAAAAGTATTTTGGGCGTCATAAGCAGAACAACCTTCATAAATCATTACCTGCCAAAAAGGTATTTTCATCAATTCTGGATTAGTTTTGCCAAAACGCGAATGTTTGCCAGCAAAATATTGCTCTGGTGATAATTCTGATAGTGAGAATTTGCTGTTGGCAATTACGGTGAGCGATCGCCGCATATCATTGTTAATATCGCTCACATCTTCACCAGCTGCAACTAACATTTTGACAATTTCCTTCTTTGTCGCTATCTTAATGGCTTTATCATCGCAATTATTGATTCTGCTAGGGTTTGCGCCAGCTTCTAGTAAAATTCTGACGCAATCAGTAGCACCATACTCTGCTGCGATTATTAACGCAGTGTTACCAAAATCATCAGTGGCTTCAATATCCAATCTCTTTAATTTTGTGATTTATGTAAGAGGTCTAATAATTTAAATTTTATCTTAACTAATTTTTTAAGTAATACTAATTTGAAAAAAATGCGACAAATAGACTATCTGTAAAGACGCGATTCATCACGTATTTGCGCAAAACTCAAAAAAAAGGGATAAGCCCAAAACCTATCCCCAAAAAATCAATTAATTAATGTATCAAGTTCCTGAAGTCCAAGAATTGATGTACTCAATTTGCTCAGGAGTTAGGCTATCAATCGTAATACCAATAGCCTGCAACTTCAATCGAGCAATTTCTTGATCGACTTCAACCGGAATTGAGTGCAAACCTGGTTCCAACTTACCCTTATTCTTCACCAGGAATTCACAAGCCAAAGCTTGGTTCGCAAAACTCATATCCATTACTGCGCTGGGGTGTCCTTCAGCCGCAGCTAGGTTAATCAAGCGTCCTTGTCCAAGAACGACAATTGATTTACCATTTTTCAACTTGTACTCTTCAGTGAAAGGACGAACTTCTTTGATTTCCTTAGCTTGTGCAGCTAAGTATTTCAAATCAAGTTCCAAGTCAAAGTGACCAGAGTTACAAACGATCGCACCATCTTTCATGACATCGAAGTGTTCACCACGAACGACGTGCTTGTTACCAGTCACAGTGACAAAAATATCACCTTGGGGTGCAGCTTCAGCCATTGGCAGGACGCGGAAGCCATCCATTATGGCTTCAATTGCCTTGATGGGGTCGACTTCGGTGACGATGACGTTAGCACCCATCCCACGGGCGCGGAGGGCTGTACCTTTACCACACCAGCCATAACCGACAACAACAACGTTCTTTCCAGCCAACAAAATATTTGTGGCGCGGATAATACCATCTAGGGTTGATTGCCCAGTACCATAGCGATTATCAAAGAAGTGCTTGGTGTCAGCATCGTTGACGTTGACTGCGGGGAAGGTGAGAACGCCTTCTCTAAACATGGCGCGTAAACGCACAATGCCGGTGGTGGTTTCTTCGGTGGTGCCTATCAAATCAGCAATTTGGTGTTGGCGTTCTTGTACCAAAGTTGCAACTACATCGCTACCGTCATCAATAATGACATTGGGGCGATGATCTAAAGCTATTTGGACGTGGCGGTTATAAGTTGCATTATCTTCGCCTTTTTGAGCAAAGACGGGAATTTCATGATCGGCGACGAGGCTAGCAGCTACGTCATCTTGGGTTGATAGGGGATTGCTAGCAATTAAAAGCGCATCTGCACCACCGGCTTTCAAAGCGATCGCCAAATGTGCTGTTTCTGTTGTAATGTGGGCACAAGCTACAAGGCGTAAACCAGCGAAGGGCTTTTCGATAGCAAAGCGATCGCGGATTTGCCGCAAAACGGGCATTTCGCGTCCAGCCCATTCAATGCGCTGTCTTCCCAAGGCAGCTAGGCCGAGGTCTTTAACCTCGTGCTTTAATCGGGGAGAAGTTGCGGTCATCAAAAGTTACCTCAAAAAATTAAAAAAGCTACGTAAAGTTTACGCACTCTACTAGGTTATTCTACTACTGGCAATTTTTGCTTGTATGAAAGCAAATTATTAGTCAATAGTCTTCAGGACTAGCTTGACGTTTGATCGGCAGAATGTCAACTTCCTCCCCAGCTTCTTCCTTTTTGTTTTATCTTTGGTAAGAGTAAGATTCTTCTCAGCCATACATGCTGATTTTTAGTACATTGTCATCTTTCTAAAGATAGAGAACAAAAAAACAGGAAAATTTCATCGTTTAAAGGGAAAACCTCAACTTTAGATAGGTACATCTACCCAAAGTTATTACGGAGGATAGTTATAGAAGTAATCACCAGTAGATTTTACTCAAGGAGGTGTTTGAGTGCGCTTTCAATTTTTGGCGATTGTTAGTTCAATGGCCATAGGCGTTGTATCTGTGCCAAAAGCCACAGCCCAGATTCCTTTTTTACCGCAACTGCAAGCTCCTAGCAGTGTGAGTAATGATTCAGATAACAGAGTTGTTTCGGGCTGGATTTATTTAGATGGTCGTCAGTTATTTCAAATAGCGGCAACAAGAACCAATTTTCCTGAGCGTTCAGAAGATATTCAAAAGAAGTTGCAGAAAATTGGTCAAAATTACTTTCAATCACCAGCAAAAACACCAGTCAAGGTAGATGTTCGTGAAGCCAATGGATTACCAGTAATTTATGTCAACGGTCAATATCTGATGACTGTTACTTCTGAAGATGCTGCACTGCGACAGGTAGATGTATCGACATCGGCAAATCAAGTGGCCGAATCATTACAAGAAGACTTGCAACAAGCAAAGCAAGAAAGACAAACTCCATCTCTAATTGACCAAGGTAAAATTGCTGCTGGTACCGGAGTGGCAATGGTAATTATCAGTTTGGGGCTATATGGCTGGCAGCGCCGTTCCCAAAAGGATTTAAAACGCTCCATTGCCTCCCAACCCCAAAGCGAACTCTTCAACTATCCAAAACCAGCAGATCAAGCAATTACAACACAACTCAATCAACGACAACAGCAACATCTCCAAGAAGCCAAGAAACGATTATTTGAGCTCGGTCAAGCCGGAATTTGGGGAGGTGGAAGCTTCTTTATTTTGGGTCTATTTCCCTATACACGAGGTTTTCAAGTAGCAATTCTCACAGCTGCCCAATTTCCTTTGCGATTAGGTGTCGTATGTCTGGGTATCTATGTCACAATTCGTTTGACCTACGCCTTAATTGACCGCTTTGCCTCCACTTTGATTAGCAGTGGTGCTTTCCTCACCCCAGAAAGTTCTGAACGGCTGCAACTGCGAGTTTCCACATTTTCTGGTGTAACTAAAAGTATCACTACTGTGATCTGGGTAGGAGTAGGTTTCTTGATAGCGCTGGTATCCTTGGGGATAGATATCGTTCCCTTACTAGCGGGTGCCAGTTTAATTGGTGTTGCATTGTCTTTGGCGTCGCAAAACTTAATTAAAGATGCGATTAACGGTTTTTTGATCATTTTAGAAGACCAGTATGCTTTAGGCGATGTGATTAATGTGGGAGACGTAGGAGGCTTAGTAGAAAATCTGAATCTGCGGATGACCCAACTACGGGATTCGGAAGGGCGCTTGATCACAATTCCCAATGGTGAAATTAAAGTTGTTGCCAATCTTTCTAGTCGTTGGTCACGAGCCGATTTAACGATTCCCATCGCCTACCAAGCCGATACAGAAGAGGCTTTGAAGTTGATTGCAACTATTGCCGATAAGATGAATCAAGAAATGCAATGGCAGAGTCAAATTTTGGAACCGCCGCAAGTTTTAGGAATAGATCAATTTGGCGATCGCGGTTTGGTTATTCGTGTCTGGATTAAAACACAGCCCCTCAAACAATGGGATGTCGCACGGGAATTTCGCCGCCGCCTGAAAGTTGCCCTAGACGAGGCTGGAATTTCCATCTCTGTACCTCAACAAGCAATTTGGGTCAATGACGATCAGTTGTTAAATTTTCCGAGTAATGGCAAAGATAATTAGAAATTTGGGCGTTGCATAATAGAGGAATGAATTGAGGTATTATACTGTGCATTGTCCATATTGTAAGTCTACGGGGATCAAAAAAAATGGCAAACGAAGAGGTAAATAAAACCACATTTGTGTAAACTGTGGTCATCAATTTCTATATGTATACAGTCCACCAAAAGGATACTCAGATCACCTAAAACAAGAATGCTTAAAAGCATACGTTAATGGTGAGGGATTGCGAGCGATTGAGCGTCCAAAGGTGTTCACAATACCACTGTAATTTATTGGCTAAAACAAATTGGTGAAAAACTGCTAGATGCACCGCCAATTAAAGAGATTCCAGAAGTAGGAGAACTAGATGAATTAGGGACTTTCATTAGTTCAAAAAAAACAAAATTTGGTTATGGACAGCAGTCAATCACTTCCGTCAAGGAATTTTAGTTTGGGTTGTAGGAGATCACAGTGCTGAAACATTTAAACCTTTGTGGGACATTGTTGGCTGCTGGTAGTGCTATTTTTATGTTACCGATGGATGTAAAGTTTACCCTAGCTTGATTCAGCTAGGAGATCATATCGTCAGTAAAACGTGTATGACCAGAGTAGAAGGTAAAAATACACCTTTGCGTCATTATCTGGCACGCTTAGATCGCAAAACATTATGCTATTCTAAGTCAGTAGATATGTTGAAATACTCAATTCGCTTGTTACTTCATTATTTCAAGTATAAGGAAATACTCGTGCTTATCTAATTCATCCCGCATTTATGCAACACCTCTTACTGAATTAGGCGTTGAAATTTTCCCATGCTATTTGATGCGTTTAAAAATCGTAAATCTCCTAAAATCGAATTCATCAAAACTAACCCAACCTGGCGTGTAGCATGGGGAAACATTAATCTAAATTATGAAGATATAGCTTGGCGAGATGAAAAAATTTCTGTAATTTTACCACGCACAACTTCGGAATTTCCGACGGAGAAATTAGCTATCAGTTATAAAGGACGATTTGTTGTTGTTGGTGATGTTTGGTTAACTAACCGAGTGCAGTTGCTGCAAAAATTGGGAATTGAACCGGATAGCTTTCAAGGAAGTTCTCTGCAACTGGTGGCCAATCTTTGGGAACAATGGGGTTTTGAATGTCTTAGCCAACTTGTAGGGATGTTTGCGCTAGTGGTTTGGGATAGAGACAAACAGGTGTTGAGATTGGTTCGCGATCGCATCGGTGTTCGTACTCTCTATTACACTACCACTGGATCAGTTCGTTGGATTGCACCTCAACTGAGAACTTTATCACCCCATCGTTCATCCGATTTAGATTTAGTGGCGTTGCGAGATTATCTTTGTTGTGCCTTTGTTCCTGGAGAACGAACCCTTTGGGAACAGGTGCAGGAACTGCGACCTGGAACCGTTTTAGAATTTCCCGATTGCAAAGTTACAGCTTATTGGCAGCTTCAAGAACAGATTACAGCAATCAATCAACCCTTAGCATGGCATGGCGATCGCTTGCGAGAACTCCTAGACCAAGTTGTTCAAGAATATTTACCACCAGCAAATGAACCCGTTGGCGTTTTTCTTTCTGGTGGTTTGGACTCTAGCAGTATCACTGCTTTAGTCGCAAAATTCCACAAAGCACCAGTCCACACTTTCTCAATTCATTTTGGTTCGGAATGTCCCAATGAGTTAGAATTTTCCAGTCTCGTTGCATCCCATTGTCAGACGCAGCACCACATTTTAGAAATTACTTTTCAGGATATGTGGTCACACCTGCCGGAAACAATGGCTTATTTAGATGACCCAATTGGCGACCCATTGACTGTTCCCAACCTGTTACTGGGACGCCTGGCGAGAGAAAGTGTAGAAGTAGTTTTGAATGGTGAAGGTGGCGACCCTTGTTTTGGCGGCCCAAAAAATCAGCCGATGCTAATTAATAGTTTATATGCCTCCGTCACCAATCAGGATGTATTGCAAGCTTATTTAATTTCCTTTCAAAAGTGTGCTGTTGACTTACAGCAACTTTTAAAACTAGAAGTTTGGACAGCAGTACAAACAGCGCCTTGGGTTTTTGCAGAAGATTTATATTCTCAAGCCAACTATCTAAATCGTTTGATGGCAATGAATATCAAATTTAAAGGCGCTGACCAAATTCTGACCAAAGTCAGTAACTTGACTCAAGCTGCTCTTTTGCAAGGTCGTTCTCCTCTGTTTGACCAAAGAATAGTAGACTTGAGTATGGAAATACCTCCAGAGTATAAGCTTTCTGGAGTAGAAGAAAAAGCAGTTTTAAAGCAAGCGATTACCTACGGTACGTCTTTGGCGAGCGCAGATATTTTACCAGACAAAATTATTCATCGTCCCAAAAGTGGCATGATGGTACCGGTGCAGTTAGGATTTCGGAAATATTGGCAGCAAGAAGCCAGAGATTTATTGCTCAATCAAAATGCATGTATTACTCCTTACTTGAACCAATTACCAATTCGTAATTGGTTAAACTATCAAGGAGATACTTGGAGTCGTTATGGAGTCAAGCTATGGTTGCTTGCTAGTTTAGAAATTTGGTTACAACTAAATCAACAAGCGCAGTAGTGAAAGCAACAAAAGGATAGGTCATGACTAGTTGGGTTATGCCTTTACTATCAATACTGGGTAATAAGTTAAAAAAATACTCAGTACTGATGGAAATTTTGCATCTTAACTTATCCTCTGGCTTTTCATAAAAAGCCGTAGAGAAATCGAAGTCATTAATACCAATGACAAATGACTCTTATTATATAGCAGTTCCTGCTTGAGTGCAATACAGTATGGGATGATGGAGTATATCAACGTCTAAGTGCCTGTAGAATGAAACCTTACTCCTGTGA
>NZ_JBALDE010000246.1:0-34935 GCF_036917515.1 Nostoc sp.
ACTTAAAAACCTGAAGATAAAAGCTCAAGCTTTTGGCTTAGAGCTCATCCCTATTTCCAACGCTACGGAATGTGTTTCTTAGGAGTAAACCCAGCCGCGAAAAAAGCAAGCGTAAAATATAGGCAACTTCTCCACTCACGTTTTGATACAGTAGCCAGTTGCCCTGATATATTGGTAGTTATCCAGATGCCAACACCAAAGCACGTTCATATAGTTCAGGCCAGCGCTGTTTTACTGGTATTGTCAAACACTTTGTAGCAACATTGTAATGAACTTGGCAAGATGCACCACGATTATACAAAGCCAAAAAGCGCAAACCATACCAATCACCTTGATGCCAAGTGTTAGTATTTTGGTTGTAGAAAAGGGTGTAGCGGAGGTTTCGTTTCTCATCAGACATCTGATACACCCCTGTTTCGTGAGGAATACCGCAGATTTCAAAATCATCGCCGTCAAAGTGCTTCCATTCCCACCGACTCGGCACAATTCCCCGCATATTCCTCAGATTTTGCTGCCAAGTAGCGATATCAGGTAAAATCTGGGCAAGTCGTGTGGATACTTCACCTGCATTGATGATTGGAAAATTATTTGCGATCGCATCAGGGTTATTCACTGCCAATTGAATACAAGGTGGTGCTTCCCCTATCGGCTAATGAGTAATAGATGCTACAATACCGTATTTTCTAATTGCTTAAGTAAGCTGATACTGCGTTGACCACACAGCATAAATTCGTAAGGTTGCGAGTTAATTTTAACAATAGTTGAAGGAGCCGCTGACCATTTGGAACCGTCTAGTGAAGATTCAAGATGTCCTAATAAGCGTAACCGTCGTAAGATGCGTTTAGGTTCCTGAAGTTGGAGTGCATTGCAGCTTTTTTGAAAGGATTCCCAGCTACCACTGCCGAGGGTTGATAACCAGTATAGGAAGCGATCGCTAAAATACAGTACCCAGAAGCGTATTAACAGGAGATAATAAAAAACTCACACACCCTTAGCTGTTGTCCCATTAACCACTACAGAACTTATTCTGGCTTGGTTTAGATAATTCACCTCACAGCCAGAGGGTCAAATTTTGCAAGTTGTTCTGAACCAAACCATGAAAACATCTACCAAATTGCTAACTCGCCTGAACTATTACTACCAGCAAATCAAAAAGATCATCCTGACTCGTCAAAATCCAATTACGGGTTTACTTCCTGCAAGCACAGCGATTACAGCCCACGGTGATTATACAGATGCCTGGGTACGAGACAACGTTTACAGCATTTTGGCAGTGTGGGGTTTAGGACTTGCATACCGCAAAATTGATGACGATGAGGGGCGCACTTATGAACTAGAACATAGTGTCATCAAACTGATGCGCGGATTGTTATTTGCGATGATGCGACAGGCTCACAAAGTAGAGACATTTAAACATACTCAGTCGCTACTGGATGGACTGCACGCCAAATATAATACCGCAACTGGCGATATTGTTGTTGGTGATGACAAATGGGGACATTTGCAACTTGATGCCACATCTATATTTTTGCTGATATTGGGGCAAATGACGGCAGCAGGATTGCAAATAATTTATACGATTGATGAAGTTAATTTCGTCCAAAATTTAGTTTACTACATTGGACGAGCTTACCGTACACCAGATTATGGCATTTGGGAACGTGGTAATAAAATTAATCGTGGTAGTGCTGAGTTAAATGCCAGTTCTGTAGGCATGGCAAAAGCTGCTTTAGAAGCTATCAATGGACTGGATTTGTTTGGTGTGCGTGGTAGTCAAGCATCGGTAATTCATGTACTACCAGATGAAATCGCCCGTGCCCGGATTACTTTAGAATCACTATTACCGAGAGAATCTGGTTCCAAAGAAATTGATGCAGCGCTGTTAAGTATTATTAGTTATCCTGCTTTTGCGGTAGAAGATTTGGAGTTACGCGATCGCACTTTCAACGATATTATCAATAAACTCGCTGGTAAATACGGCTGTAAACGCTTTTTGCGTGATGGACACCAAACCGTTTTAGAAGATCATCATCGCTTGCACTACGAACCGTGGGAACTCAAGCAATTTGAGCATATTGAATGCGAATGGCCCTTATTTTTCACTTATTTAGTTCTAGATGGATTATTTCGTGGCGAACAAGAACAAGTTAAAAAATACCAAGAGCTTTTAGAATCATTACTTATAGAACAAGATGATTTGCGTTTATTACCAGAACTTTATTATGTTCTGCCAGAAAACATCGAAGCAGAAAAGTTAGCACCTCAAACGCAACTACGTTTACCCAATGAAAATATTCCTTTGGTATGGGCACAGAGTTTATATTTTCTTGGTGAAATGTTGAGTGAAGGTTTAATAGCGGTTGGTGATATTGATCCTTTGGGAAGACATTTGTGTGTGGGCAAACAGCGCGAAGCATTGGTACAAATAGCCTTGTTAGCAGAAGATGAAAATTTACAAACAAAACTAGAAATTCACGGAATTGAAGCGCAAACACCTACCCAAGTAGAACCGATTCAAGTGAGAAAAGCTGGAGAATTTTCTGCTATTTATACCCAAATTGGACGTAACAATAAACTTGGTTTAACTGGACGACCAGTGCGGCGGCTGCGGAGTTTGACAACATCTAGAATCTTTCGGATTAGCGGTGAAACAATTGTATTTTTGCCTTCATTTTCAGACTCTCAACAGTTTTACTTAACCCTTGATTACCATTTTTTGCTAGATCAAATTAGAAGCGAACTAGCTTACATTCAAAAATACTGGAGCGATTTAGGACGTCCAACCTTAACTTTGATGTTAACGCACACCATGTTAGAAGCAGGTTCAAAAGCATTACTAGAACTGATGCAAGAATTGAAAGATGGTGTTTGTAACGGTGTGCGAGTGAAATTAGGGCGGTTAAATCAGCTAATGCTAACAGCAGGAATCCAAAGAATTGATTTTCTGCCAAATGCAGAATTTTCGCGATCGCCAGTCAAAAATGCTAGCCCACGTTGCTATTATCTGGCTTATCATCCTGATAAAAACTGGCGCTTAGGACATACCCAAGAATTTCAAATGGAGTATGAAACTAACTTAGGATTATTACTTTCTTATTTACGGTCATCAGAGAATATCTACGAGCAAATTGAGTTATTGCAAACTTTAACTCGCTTGCAAGGAATGAAATATGATACTGGGTATGGTGGCCCAGGATATCCTGTCACCGTAGCCAATTTATTAGATGAAGTTTATACCAAAGCCGGAGATTTAGGCATTTGGGCAGTAGTGCGTCGGGCTGCGGGGTTACGGCAAATGGTTGATATTAGCCTATCAGATGCAGTCACAAGTATTTTGGTGCGAGGTAAGCAAATTGCTGTGGGTAAAGCTTACAGTGAAGCGTCCTTGATTAGCGTACCCATGTCTCACGATGAAATTGCCGATAAAATTAATCATTTTTGTCGTGAGGATATACGCGATCGCGTCCTCACTCAAGAGATTTTAATCTATCTTGGCATTTTAATTCGCTCAGAACCCAAACTATTTCAGGGATTACTAACGCTGAGAGTCGGCTATCTCATCCTATTAATCACCAGCGAACTAGCGCGGGAATTGCACCTCACTCAAGATGAAGCTTACGATCATTTAATGCAACTTTCTCCCTTTGAAGTTAAGGTGCGCTTGCGTCAGGTATTAACTGGATATACTGGCATGAGTAACCTGTTACGCCAGCAAGAATCACTGCACGTCAAACAAAAAGAAAGTGATATTGCTTGGGTGGTTTTACCAGGAATCGCCGAAGGGATAGAAGTTCCGCTGGGTGGTTGGCGGCGGTTTCGTCAAGCCGAGGGTGCGACGGGGCGCGTACCAAAAGAATTTTTTAAGCAAGTTTGGCTATTAATGCAACATTGCAAGGGTTTAGTGATTGGCGATAAATTAGAGCGCCGCAATCGTTTAGATAGTGAGATAATGCTGTCAGAAATGACAGCAGGGGAAAGAAATTTTGCTCTGTTAGTTGAGCATTTGCTGAATAAAATTGAAGCTCCAGAATATCGCCAAGTTAATATTGAAGCATTAATCGAATTAGGAGCTATCGCAGCTAATAATCCCAAGCTGCAAATTGAAGAATATATTGTGTTAGATGTGTTGATTGGCCATGCAGTGCGATTGGCGTGGCTAGAAAACCATACTGATCGCAGCGATCGCTATGATGAGGATAAGGCGAGTGCGTGGCGATCGTTTTACAATACTTCTGCTAGAGATTGCGCTAGTTATATTTTGAAGGCATTCAGGTTCTTGACGGAATTTGTGAAAGATTTTTAGACGCAAAGGGCGTTAAAAAAAATATCCCCTACCTCAGATTCCAAAAGCAGGGGTTTTATTAAAACTACTTAACTGAAACAGCATCAACATCAATAGTGCTTGCAGTAGAAGTAGAACCCTCTGGAGTATTAGGTACTTCAGTACCTACCTCACCCTTACGAGCTTTCCAGCCTTCAATTACTAACCCAGACACCTCACTAACTAGCAGAGTCAAGAGGAAAACATCATCAATCTGTCCCACAACAGGTATAAAATCTGGGAGAACATCAAATGGGCTGACCAAATAGACCAACGTTCCTAAAATTACCCACCAACGGTATTTTGGGTTACGAAGTACACTGCGATACCAGGTGTAAAGTGATTGGATTGAAAATTTCATATTTTGAACCTCCAGTTATCTTTTATTTTGACAAATTATGCTAAAAACTCACGGTGCGAATAACCGTCCTAGTTAGTTAGGAAGACGCTACTAGTAATTTGTCCACAAAGATAAATAAGTAGGTAGCGGCTTCATCCTAAACAGATATGAGTCCAATAGACCTCTTGCATAAGTCGAATAGACCCCCCTTAATCTCCCTTTATAAAGGGGGGAAACTTAATAAAATATTGCCCCCTCCCCAATACATACGGGGAGGGTTGAGGAGGGGTGATTCAAGGATTTTTGCAAGAGGTCTAATATAGACCGAACAAGAACAACCTCTTTCCTACTAGCGTTGGCGAGTAAGATTCAAAGCCTTTCTCCTTTTTTACCCAATTTTCGGGTGCAAGGCTGATTAATCGCTTGGTGCTAATATCTGCTGCTCTACCCATAAGTGATATGCCTATGTACTGATTGTACTTTGCTAGAGATTTTATAAATTACTCGGTATAGTCCTGAACTTCTGTGCAGACCCTAAAGAATAATCTTTTAATTTAAAATCAGCAAAAGGCTTCTTTTCTAACCTATTCCGTAGCGCCTCGTCAAGAATGACACCTGATGATTCTCTTTTAACACCAATAATTATCAGACTTGTCTGATAGGTAGTTAAATCCTGATTTGCCTGACAATCATTCCGTTGAAATTGACCCAAATTCAATAAGCGATAACTTTTGACACTTAGTGTATTAATAAATAAATTTTTAACCAAAAGTTGTATTTGTTTAGAACGTTCTAAAGCCAGACGTTCTTGAACTAACTTATCACCTTTACAAGAAGCTGTGCCAACAGAAACAATCTCATTGGGAGCTTCCATTATATTTTCTATACCTTCTTGTTCTAAGTTTAACTTCAAAAGGTCAACACTAATAATTTGATCATTGTATTTAACTTGAAAGTTGCTACCTGAAAACCATTTATATTTTAGTGATAAAACTGCTATATTAAACTCAGCTATCCTTCCCTGACTATCTCTACCTTCTTGATAAGAAAAATAATCAATATTACCTTTTTTTTCTGGATATTGTCTGTAATAAGATGTTTCAGAAAAATCTGATTTTCGCGTGGTTAAAGCCACTATACTAAGTAATCCTAATACTACTAATAAAACTGCAAAAAATGCTACTATCGGCACTTTTTCCGGTTGCTTATTTGGAGATAATGAGTTGTTATTAATATCTCCAGTTAAATGTTCAAGGTTAGAAGGTTCTAAGATATTACTATTTGTCGGAGTCGTGTCTGTTAATTGAGTTTCGATTTCTTCTAGGGAATGCAAAATTTCTTGAGTACTGGCAGGACGTTTTTCTATATCTGATGCTGTTAGCCAATCAATTAAATTCAATAGTAAGGGTGAAATATGGGTAGCATGATTTTGCCAGTGCAATAAATTTTGCTGGACATCATACATCTCCAAAGGATGATATCCTGTCAGCAAAAACACAAAAGTGCGTCCCAAAGCAAAGAAATCTGACTGCAGTACTGCTTGACCATTCATTTGTTCTGGGGCGCTGTAACCAGATGACATAAGTGCTGTCATCTTGTCACCATTGCTTAGTTGGTCTTGGTAGGTTTTATTTATTTCATTGGCGGTGCCAAAATCAATCAGTACTAGATTCCCCCAATCCTTTTCAAGGGGGGATCTAATCATGATATTAGATGGCTTAATATCTCGATGTAGGTACTGTTTGCTATATAATACATCTAAAATTTCTATCAACTGTCTTAACCAGTCTATGGCTTGTTCTTGGGATATGGGGCTATTTTGCTGCTCTAGCCACTGTTCTAAGTTGTAGCCATCGATTTTTTCCATTGCAATGCAATGCAACACTAAACCATTTCGGGTTTGATACTGAAAGTAACTATCTTCTTTGGGAATTCCAGGATGCTTGAGTTGTCCCAACACCGTTACTTCTTGCTGAAATAGTTCTACTGCTTGGGCGTTGCCTGATAAATCATCTTTGAGTATTTTGAGAATTTTGGGGGTATCTTGTTCGTATGCCTCATAAACTTTACTAAAACCTGTTTTGTCACTCAACAGGCACGTCACCCGATAACGCCCTAGCAATTCTAGATGGGAACCACAACTCTGACAAAAGCGGTTTTGCTGATTATTTGGGTGATTTGGTTTAGGGCAAACAGGGTTGATACAAAGGCTCATGACAGGGGAGTGGGAAGTGGGGGAGCAGGAGAGTGGGAAGTGGGGGAGCAGGGGAGCAGGCGAGAAATTGCAGTAAGTTTTTCCCTCTGCCCCTTTGCACCTCTGCCTTTTATACCCAATCCCCCTAAACATCGCTCCTATTAATTCTTCTGTTGCTGTATGACTAATCCCGTCTAATAATCATGAGATTTTTGATCTGTGTTCTGCCAAGAAAGCTGCTACAGTTTGGTTAAATGTCTCTGGTTGTGTCAAAAATGGCCAGTGATTACCGGGAACTTGGCAGATACGTAAGTTTTGAAGATAGGTTTTGTAGGGTTGAATTTGCCAATTTTGGCGGTTCAGTCCTTGTTTTGGCTGGACGAATAGGGCAAAGGTGTCAAGGGGAATTGTAAAACCAGGCACTTGCATTACTGCCTCAAAAATTCCGTCGCGGGCGGCTATGATAAATTTGCTGCCCCAATTCCCATCGGGTTTTTGTTCTATTCCTGCTTGAAAGACTTGCTGCTGTAAAGAAGTCCATCCTTGATATTGTTTTAATTGCCGTGCTTGTTGTTCGGCTTCTTCCTGACTGGCAAAGGGCCCCATGCTTTTAAGAAAAGGCAAGAAGCGATATAACATTGGGAAAGTTACCCTGAAAAGACTGGGCATTTTCCAGATAAAAATCGGATCGACAAGAATTATACTCCGTAAACGCTTTGGGTTTTGTCTTGCCCAAATGACGGCTAATTTACCTGTCCAAGAGTGACTTACAATATGGGCAAAAGTCCATCCAAGACTATCCATAAGCGCTTCAAGGTCTGCGATCACACTCTCAAAGCTATAATCTATCTCTGGTTTACTACTTTGGCCATGTCCGCGCATATCTGGCGCAACTATGTGGTAATCCGTCGCCAAGTAATCTCCTAAACTAGACCACACCAAAGCATGATCGCCTAAGCCATGTAACAGCAGTAAAGGTTCTTGACCTTGATTCCATTCTAAATAAGAAAGTTGGATATCAGGCTTTGATAAAGTTTGACGTACAGGCATCATTGCACATCCAGGCTTAGATAGTTTTGCGTTTATGCGTTTATATGGTACTGCGAAAGAAGATAGGGAGCAGGAGAGCAGGGGAAAAATTGCAGTAAGTTTTCCTCTCTGCCTCTTGTACCCTATGCCCAATTCAATTGTTATCATTTACCACTTTATGACTCTGAGGATTGTACCAATTGACACGAAATAATGAGGCTAATGAATGCCAAGATCAAGAAAAGGATGCCCTAAGGATATTAAAAATAATATGCCAGAATTACACCAATCGATTGCCCAGCATTATCACGAACGGACTAAATACAATCCTGAGACTCTCGCTTCCAAAAGTCAGCGATTAGACTGGACTAAACAGCCAGTGCCCTTCAAAGAGTACAAAATTGGCTCTACTTTTGATCTCAAACCCTATATCCAAGAAAAAACAGAGGCTTATACTAATAATCCAGATGCTAAATGGTGGCAAAGACTTTCACGGCTATTGTTTCGCAGTTATGGATTGACGGCGAAAATGCCTTCTATGGGTAGTGCAGTGTATTTACGCGCTGCTCCCAGTGCAGGCGGACTATACCCTGCCGAGGTGTATGTGGTTTCCCGTGGTACCTCGTTATTGCCGCCTGGTCTATATAACTACCAGTGTCGAACTCATTCTCTCATGCATTATTGGGAAAGTGATGTTTGGCAAACTCTGCAATCAGCTTGTTTCTGGCATCCATCTTTAGAAAATACTCAATTAGCAATTATTATTACAGCGGTATTCTATCGTTCTGCGTGGCGCTATGAAGATCGGGCTTACCGTCGGATTTTTCTGGATACGGGACATCTGTTGGGTAATATCGAGTTAGCTGGTGCGGTTACTGATTATCGCCCTCATTTAATCGGCGGTTTTGTGGATGAATCAGTCAACGATCTACTTTATGTCGATCCCCAACAAGAAGGTGCGATCGCTGTCTTACCTCTGGCAGACTCGTTAGATGTTAATCAAAATTTACCATTGGGATGTACTGCTTTACCTTCCGCGACTGAAACCAGTTATCCTCAAATCCCTGATGGCGAGCTACTAACATATTTCCATCGACATACCCAGATCCAATCAAGTGTAACTGGTAATTTTAATCTACCAACTATTAAACAAGAAAAATCTTTAGAGGATAAATACAATTTTCCTTTTTGTTTAAAAATTCCCACCACCACCGCACCCATAAACTGGGGACAAAAACTATCAGAACTGGAAAGCACTATGTATAAGCGACGCTCTACCCGCGCTTACAATGGTGATGATTTAAGCTTCGATGAATTGAAAAGTTTACTCGATTTCACTTACCAACCGCAAAATTACATCGACCAAAGCTTAGATATTTCTCCAGACTACTTCGATCTAAATTTAATCGAAACATTCATTGCTGTTTGCGGAGTCAAAGGACTGGAGGCGGGTTGTTACTATTACGCACCCAAAGCCCAAGAATTACGCCAAATTCGGTTTAAAAACTTTCGGCGAGAGTTACATTTTCTCTGTTTGGGACAAGAATTAGGACGGGATGCAGCAGCGGTGTTATTTCATACAGCCGACTTGAAAGCTGCGATCGCCCAATATGGCGATCGCGTTTACCGTTACTTGCACATGGATGCAGGTCATTTGGGACAACGCCTGAATTTAGCTGCAATGTACTTGAATGTAGGGGTCAGTGGTATCGGTGGATTCTTTGACGATCAAGTAAATGAAGTTTTGGGTATTCCTGCCGATGAAGCTGTTTTATATATTACTACATTGGGACGCCCAAGATAAAAATAATTCCAGAGGCGCAAAGAATCCAGAGAATTTCTTTGTGTGTCCTTTACGTCTCTGTGCAAGCTTACGGGGCTACAAAAAGGGCTAGGATAGAGATCAAATAAGCCTCATCGCCCTTTCTCCTTGTTGGTAGTACTTGCGCTTGTTAGGACTTAGTGTCAATAATTTGACAACTAACTTGTGGGAATACTTTATGAAATTGACTCAATTAGATCCATATAATCCCATATAAAAACTGCTATAACGGCGAATAATCCGTCCAGATTCTTTAATTCGACTAACGTATTTTTGTATACCCATACATTTAATTTCTGGTTGGGGTCTAAATGCCCATCCATGATGTAATTCACAATTGTGAATTGCGAGTAGGGATTTTGATAAATCCGGGTAATTTACGTTTTGTCAGTTTTTCCTGAATGAATGTCCTGTTTTGCATCTCAACTAGCTGTAGATGTGATTAGAAATGGATTATTGGGGAGAATTCTTTGAGCATCGAAAATGACGGTCGCGGCAGTGGCAGGTAGTGTTATGGCTTATTGTATTAGTTATAGATAGCGTCGGCGCAGCCCAATCTAGTCATCGCTATAAACTGGTGAAGCACCAATATGAAGCTGGTGTTATGTTGAATGGGGCAAGAGTGATTGAAAAGGGTTAATGTCTCTTACCTGCTCCCAGATATAGCTCACCCACTTTCGGGTCATTCAACAATTCTTCACCAGGACCGGAGATCGCATCACGTCCTGATTCTAATACATATCCACGATTAGCCATCTCTAAAGCTTTACGAGCATTTTGTTCTACTAATACGATCGCAGTACCTGCCTGATTAATTTGTTTAATCTGCTCAAATACTTGTGTCACCAAAATCGGCGACAAAGCAGCAGATGGTTCATCTAAAATCAGCAAAACAGGTTCCAACATCAAAGCTTTGCCCATCGCTAGCATCTGGCGTTCTCCTCCAGAGAGAGTACCAGCGCGTTGACGACGGCGATCGCTTAATCTGGGAAACATAGTAAATATTTTATCTTTAATTGGTTTCAGGGGAACGTTAAGCACAAAAGCACCCATCTCCAAATTCTCTTCAACACTCAGAGAAGGGAAAACATTGGTGATTTGCGGTACGTAGCACATTCCTCGTTGGACAATTTGATTGGACTTTAGCCCCACGATATTTTCACCTTTGAAGGTAATTGTGCCTGTGTGGGGGATCAAAAGCCCAAAAATTGCTTTTGCCAAAGTAGATTTACCCGCACCGTTGGGGCCAATCACTGTCACCAATTCCCTTGGTGCAACCCGAAAATTCACACCTTGCAGGATATCTACATCTTTGATGTATCCAGCGTGAACATTTTGAACTTCTAATAAATAATCATTTGTCATTGGTCACTTGTCATTGGTCATTGGTCAATAGTCAAGTCAAGCATAACTATTAACTATTGACTGTTGACTATGGACTATTACGGGGTTTTTTGCAACTCCGGTCGTTCTTCTGGAAGAATCGCCCCTTCTACTGGGCAAACTTGGAGACAGATCCCACAGTCGATGCAAGTGGCAAAGTCAATCCAGTACCAATCAGTTCCCTTAGCATTTTTGCCTGGGCCATCATGAATACAAGCTACTGGACAGGCATCTACGCAGTCAGCGACGCCTTCACAGACTTCTGTAACAATTGTGTGCGGCATGTTCTCGATTCCCTCTTTTCTGTATCGGCTATTTCTAGCCTAGCAGGGGAGTGGGGAGCAGGGGAGCAGAGGGGCAGGGGAGCAGAAGTTAAAGTTTTTCCCCTGTGCCCCTCTGCCTCTTTCCCTATGCCCATTAACGCAATGATTCTATTTTTGGTGAGCCATCAGCTTTGATCCAGGCAATTTGGGCAATGCCGCGATCGCTTGCATATTGGCGAATCGCCTCTGCATCCCTTCCGCCCAAATCAATTTCTACCCGCACCAAATCAGTGGAATTTCTGAGTTTTTGCGCGTAGACAAAGGCAGGGGCGTTAGCATTAGCTGTCTCTGGTGCTACCAACCAGTCACTGGCTGGAGTTTCCTGTGGTAATTGCTGGGTAGACAACAGAACTTGGTATAAATCTTCGATACTTAGTCCAAAACCAATTCCGGGAATGTTTTCACCTTGAGGATGATATAGCCCCAAAAGCTGGTCATAGCGACCACCGCGCCCTAAAACTCTGGCTTGGGATTCAGTATCATTGACAACTTCAAAGACGATACCAGTGTAGTAATCTATAGTTTGGATGAGGCTGAGGTCGAGGATTAACGGAATTTTTTTCTCTGATTCTAGTAATTCTACTAGGGATTTGAGGTTATTCACTGCCTCTCGCTGTTCTTCATCTAGATCCAAACTACTGACTTTTTGTAATACATCTGCACTTGGGCCGCGTAAATCTAGGATGATTTGGGCGCGATCGCGCAGTTTGTCACTTAGGGGTAAATTATCTATAGTGATGCGGTCAAGATGAGCGATCGCACTGCGAACTTGATTTTGGAGATTATCAGGAAAGGCACTCAGGAGCGATCGGGTAATTCCCGCCTCACCTAAAATTAAATGCCATCCCTGCAAACCCAATGCTGCTAAACAATCTGCTACCAATAGCAGCACTTCGGCATTCGCCAGCAATCCGCCAGCACCTAACAACTCCACCCCAGCTTGATAAAATTCTTGCTGGCGATTGTGTCTACTTTCCCAAGTGCGGCGAAACACATTGGCATTGTAGTACAACCGTTGTGGATAAGTGACACCAGCCATGCGAGTGACAACAGTACGAGCAATAGATGCTGTTAATTCTGGACGTAGCCCTAATTCATCATCTTCGCCATTTTGCTGTAGTTGAATCACCATCTGACGCTGAATTGCTTCCCCTGCCATTAGGGTATCCATGCGCTCTAAAGTCGAGGTAATTATCCTGTGATATCCCCAACGATCAAACACCTGCTGTAACCGATCTTCAATCCAGCGTTTTTTCTCTACATCCAAGGGTAATAAATCCCTGGCTCCCGCTGCTGGTTGATACACCATTATTTTTTCTTCCCACCAAACAAACCACCGAACAAACCACTACCAGATTTATCTGATTGCTTATCTCCATTATTGAAGGATGAAGTCACCTTCTGATCGCTAGGTTGTTGTCCTAAAGCCCTATCTATTTTAGGTTTCCATTGCAATGCCGTTTCGTCATTGGGGTCTAATTTTAAAGCGTTGTCAAAGTGGATTTTGGCCATTTTTAGCTGATTTTGCTTCAAATACGCCATTGCAATTAAGCTATGACAGCGACTATTTTTTGGTTCTAGCTTCAGGGCATCTTGCAACTCTACTTTGGCTTGGGCAAATTGATTTTTGTCAATCAAAGATTGAGCGCGACGAATATACTGTTCTACAATCAAGTCTTCTTTTGGTGGCGCTGGTGCTGGTGCTGGTGCTGTATTTTTTGGTGTATTTGGCTGAGGTGTACCTGATTGGGCTTTAGGTTGAGCAGGTGGTGGCGGCGCTGCGGATGCTTTACCTGCACTCCGCATTAAATACACTAAATTCAACTCACTAGCTTGGGCAATGACTTGCTGCGCTTGTTCTAAAGAATCATATTGGGTTTGGGCTAGTTTCGCGATCGCAGTTTTATAAAAATGATCGATATTAGCCGTCTCAACTAACTGTTTAGCCAAGTCGGTGTTTAGAGTTACCGAAGTAGACTCTTGTATCAGACGCTTGCCAATTTGCGACAGAATTAGAATATATTCAGTGCGAGTGCGATCACCAGAAAGTTTTTCGTAAGCTGGGTTAACCAGCTTTGATAACAATTCATTACCGAGATGTTTTTCAGTAGCAGTTTCAGTAATACTACTGTCTGGGTGCAAACGGCGGGCGACTTGGAGATAGCGTTTGCGAATCTCTTTGACATCGGCATCAACTGGAACGCACAACACTGCGTGATGATCTATGAAATCATATTTAAATAGTCCACGATCTATTTTGAAAGACATATAGAGTTTTTGCACCAAGGGAGCAGTTAGATTGCTTTTAGTTTACCCAAAGTCTATAGGAAAGCCCCATCTGCTATACCCAAGCTGACAGTGGTGGAACCTGTAAAAGTTCGTTACTCATGGAGTCGTGAATATAACTATTTGTGGCAAGAATTCTACCTGACTCAATTTTGACAGTAGTGCCATCGTAGGCGGTGACTTTGCCCCCGGCTTCTTGTACCAAAATTATCCCAGCGGCAATATCCCAAAGAGCAAGTCCCCGTTCCCAGTAACCATCGACACGTCCACAGGCAATATAAGCCAAATCTAGCGATGCCGAACCGCTACGTCTAACTCCTTGACTAAGATGGGTGAGGTGACTAAATTCTGCGTAGTTGTTATCAGAGGTTTCACGGCGATCATAGGCAAACCCTGTTACTAGTAAGCTTTTACTCAGTTCAGATGTTATTGAAACCTTGATGGGCTGACGGTTACGCGTTGCTCCTAAGCCAGCAGCAGCACGGAATAGTTCATTATGAAATGGATCATAAATTACACCAACTTGGGGAACGCCATTAATTAACAGCCCGATGGAAACGGCAAAAAATGGGTATTGATGAGCGTAGTTGGTTGTGCCATCGAGAGGATCTATTGCCCAGAGGTACTCATTCTGTTGATTACCTAATTTCCCTGATTCTTCAGCGAGGATCGAGTGCTGGGGAAAGTGGCGGCGCAAAATTTCTAAAATCAACTCCTCTGAGGCTTTATCAGCAGCAGTGACTAAATCACCAGGGCGTCCTTTTTCAATAATTGCGTCTTCTAACTTACCCAAGTAACCTTGCAAAATAGCACCAGCATTCAAGGCCGCTTCTGTGGCAATATCGAGAAAAATTTGTAGATTAGTCATTTGTCATTTGTCATTTGTCATTGGGATTGAATCTTTAATTTTGAATTTTGAATTTTGAATTTTGAATTGATTTCTCCCCTACTCCCCCACTCTCCCCCTCAGCACTCAGCACTAATTAAAGATTTTGGCGGCGAAACTCGGCGGGAGTGAGGCGCATCGGTTTTTCTGGGTTCCAGATTCCTCGCCCCATGAGTCTAGCCCATTGTTGGGCACGTTCTAAACGCAGGTCATACTTATGGTTAGGCGATCGCCCCACAAACATTGCATTCCCTTGTTTGACTATTTCTTCATTCAATAACACCTTATTTTTCCACACATAAGCTAGAGTTCGCCCAATTTTGTCTTTTGCTTCTAAATCAAACTCCAGTGTTACCGATTGTTCTACACCATCAATTAGATTCTCTAGCTGTTCTTTTGCTGCTTCCCCCCAAGGGCGCTGTCGCAAATCTGGTGCATCAATACCCACTAACCGTACTTGAGAAATCAAATTTGGTTGTTCAGCCATGCCTAAAACTTCCAAACTTTGCCCACTAACTACCCGTGCTACTTTCACCTGAGCCTGATTGTTTGGCAGCTGGTTTTTACCTTGGCAACTCACTAAGAGTAATAAGCAAGCTAAAATAGCTATTTTTCGCACCCAGTGACCGAGATACACAGGCATTATAAATTCTCCTATGGTTGCTGCTGCACGTAGCAAGCAGAACCTCTTGCTTCCTGCCGACGCTCGCGGACTCGCTAACGCTGCGCTATCCTGCCCCCTGCCCTTCGGGTTCGGCAGTCCCCCAGACGCTCGAAGACTCGCTAACGCTGCGCTATCGACGGGAACCGCCAAGACGGGGGCTGCCTCACCTCCTGCCTCCTTCAATTGTTTATTCCTCATCTAAGGGTAAACCCGCTTTAATTCTTCCCCTAGCAAAATAGCGTCCAAACTGGAGTTCGTAAACTTCATCTTCATCTTGCGTCTCCACTTCTAAGTCAGAACGGGGGTAACTCACACACAACAAGGCATAACCTTGGCGACGTAAATCTGGCGACAAGCCGATTGCCTCTGGTTGGTAAATTTCTCCTGATAACACTCTCACAGCACAAGCAGTGCAAGCTCCGTTGCGGCAGGAAAACGGTAGTTCTACCCCTTGTTTTTCGCCAGTATGCAGGATGTAGCGGTCTTCTGGCACTTGTAGGGTGTATGTTTTGCCAGTAGCGTGATCGCGAACTTTAATTGTGTATGTACGGGACATCTGGATTTGCGTTTTGGGATTAGGACTATCAAATTCAATCTAGAATATCTTTCTTTATCTTTGCATTTTCTGGGATTGTATAGTATAATCGTCAATTGTGGCACCTGGAGAGGTGGCCGAGTGGTTTAAGGCGCAGACCTGGAAAGTCTGTTTAGGGAAACTTAACGGGGGTTCGAATCCCCCCCTCTCCGTTGAATGTATATACTGCGAGGCTTTCAAACTTAGGTATTTGCCATTTTACCGTTTTACACACTAACTTGTGGTTTAGTAAAATGGTTTAGTTGGTTTAGTGAATTGGTTGAATCAATAACACCAATTGCTAGTGCTTATACTATTATTATTTATAATAAATTGTTATTAATATTGTTCAAAGATGCTGGTTTTGCTTATAAGTAGTTGACTGAGTAAGTGAAACACCTGCGAAACAAAGCCGTGAAAATTAACTTAAATGATTGCATAACAAAACTTTAAGGGTGCGGAATTGAATGTTTTATGAAGGAGAAGCTATAGTTTGCGCTTATTAATGAATTGCACATATCAAAAAGGCGATCGCTACAGAGGCTGGTTTGTACACAATACTCATTTTCAGCAGTTAGCAGAATTGCTGACAAGGTTTACAGCTGTTTTCATGTATTTGAACCACATCTGTTGTGGAGGCGCAAGGCTTTGCGCCCCTACTGCGTGGTCTATTTACCTGAAAATAGCTGTAATGTAGAACCGATTAGTCAGAAGGGGATTCAGACCCCTCTTGACTTGGAGCCACTGAACTGTCTTCAATGGGGGCTTTATACCCCTACTCCTTTCAGTCGTGGACAGAGGTCAGAATGCATCCTTGTGCCTCCTGCCCTCTGCCTTTTTTGGTAACTTTCTGCATAAATGCTACTAAAACCCCGACTACGACTGTGGAACCCACACAGAAACAGAACCAGCATTGCAGCGAAAATCAGCCCAGCCCTGATCATTCGTTATGACAGGTTCGCTGATATGTTCAGTGATGTCAATGTAAGTGCTGTTGGGTTGCCCAACTTCCATCCACTTAGTCCCCTCTCCTCCATTACTCAGAACAACTGCCATACCGCCAGGGTGTTCTTCATCTCCTAAGCGTGTCCAGCCGATTGTATTAGCGTGGTCGAAATAATCGTATTGGTCGCCAAAGGCATAGGTTTGACGAGCGTGCAAAAATTTATCAATTATCCATTGATGACTATCGAGCCAAATCTCGTACTCATTGCCATCTGGGCCTTTATCCTTATAATTGGCACCATAGTAATCGGCATAGAAGATACAGGGATAACCCTCACTTCGCAGTAGGATCAACGCATAAGCCAACGGTTTAAACCAGCTTTCTACTACAGACTCCAACGACTGCAAGGGTTGAGAATCATGATTTTCTACTAAGGTGACAGCTAAAGCTGGTTGCTGTTGCACCAAGGTGTTATCAAATATCTGCCGCATATCATAATCATTGCCTTGTGTACTAGCAGCACTAAAGTTATAGTGCAATGGCGCATCAAACAACATCACATCACCACCGGTAATGTTAAGGAAATGGTGCAGCGCTTCAACTTCATAAGACCAATACTCACCAACGGCAAAGAGATCGCGACCTGCCTTTTGGCGACAGTGAACCAGCCATTCTGGGAAAAAGCCAGCTCTCACGTGTTTAACGGCATCAAAACGAAAGCCATCTATATCAGTGGTTTCTACAAACCACTCACCCCAGCGATTCAACTCTTCGCGCACTTCTGGACTCTCCATATCCAGATCACATCCCATGAGATAGTCGAAAGCGCCTTTTTCCAAGTCAACGTTATCGTCAAAATGTTTATCTTTGAACAGATAAACTGCGTTTTCACCTTCGTTGTAAACGTTGTAATCAACTGCATCGAAGTGCCACCAGTGCCATTCCATATCGGAGTATTTGCCCTGGCGACCTGGAAAGGTAAAGTGAGTCCACACTTTAATCGTCTGCATCTCACCGATCGCGTGGTTGCGATCGTCTGGACTATAGGGCGTTGCTTCCACCTCTTCTTCTTTGTCTGCACCTAACTTGTGGTTAAGGACAACATCAGCATACACTCGAATGCCAGCAGCTTTTGCCGCCTTGATAGCAGCGATATACTCGTCTTTTGTGCCGTACTTTGTCCGAACCGAGCCTTTCTGGTCAAACTCGCCTAGATCGTACATATCGTAGACCCCGTAGCCGACATCGTAGCCACCCCCTGTTCCTTTATAAGCTGGGGGTAGCCAAACAGATGTAACACCTGCATCAGCTAAGTGTTTGACTTTCTCTTTTAACTCATTCCAAAGATTGCCATCTGGAGGGATATACCAATGGAAGTACTGCATCATTACACCATTCAGTTGAGCCATCTGCATCCCTCTAGTAAAATTTACGATAAATTGTGATTTCTAACACAAAGACTATACATTAAGTTTTATTTTTTGTCTTTCAATAGAACAAAAAAAAGTCTACTAAAAACTGGGATCAACTCATATTGTTTTCTTCTGTGGATGACAGCTCTTCAGCTAGGTTTTTCTGGAGTACTGACAATACCGCGATCGGGTCAGTCGGTTCCTGCATCAATTGGGCTTCAGAATCATACCGATTTCTGACATTAGGTAAATCAGTACGGAGTTCTTCTAATAGAGCAATAATCTTGGCAATTTTTTGCTCGGAGAGCAGGTTAAGCTGTAGCATCAATTGCGCCCGTTGTTCGGCAAAGTTTTCTTGGCGAGTTTGTCGTACCAAAACTCCGGTTGAGATTACCAATGCAGCTGCGTCTAAGCCTTGACCTGACCAGCTAAACGAGGGCAGATTGAATGGCAAAAAGCGATCAAAAAAACTGCTAAAAATCCAGATAGCCAGTATGACTAGCAAACTATACAGAAATATTGATCGCCCAAAGAATGTAGCGATCGCTTCTAGTATCCGCTGGTGGACGGGAATATCTCGAACTTCCTGGGTATGAAGTGAAATAATCGCTTCAATATTTTTTGCAATCGGGTCTGGTAATGGAGCCGTGATCACTTGATTTCGAGAAGCTTTCTCTTTGGGTCTGTTAGCTGTATCGTCTGCGTTATAGGTCATGCACTAACTCCTGAATCTCGATGTTATTCGATTATTGCTTATCTTCCACTGAGGATAGCGTTATACCCTACCGCAGGCGATCGCATTTTAATACTGCTCGATTAAGAATATAAGACTTACGCACTGGACAAATTAACCATAATATGGATTATGATTTTTGCTTGTTTCAGGCGCTTTGTATAACCCTGATTTATTCCCATATTTGCGTAGACGTAGACTGACGTAGACTTCGCTGGGTGCTAAACACGGCTGAAATATCCTTGATTACATATAGTACTTATGTATGATGTGTAAGTCCTAATTAAACATAAGTTTGATGAACCTCTCCCTCCTAGCCTGCCTCTGGAAAATGGAAAGGGAGGAGCAACGAAAAATTCAGCTTTTTGCTCCCCTCTCCGAGACGGAGAGGGGCTGGGGGTGAGGTCAAATAAGACTTTTCGAACTCACGTTAATCAAATATGATTTTCAAAAATCTTTGCAACATAATAAATCAACCTGAAGGGGCGTACAGATGTACGCCCCTAATCGGTATTTCGTAAAACCAAAGGTATTGAGTTTTAAGGCACCTCAATGGGAATCAAAGCATTTTCTGGCAAATAGTTGGAAAAACGCCCTTCATCTGCAAGCACCAAAATCAAACGTAGAGGAGAATCTGGCGGAACTTGCAAGTCTGCCCACGGCACTGCTAACTCTAAACAACTATTTAAAGCTACTTGAGCGCGACTGAAACGGGGATACCATTGAGAATTGTCTCCAGCTTCTCGAAACTGAATTGATTGCGTCAGCAAGTTAACTTCTAAAAGATGGTGAAAAAGATAATTAAGTGGGGCTGCATCTGGTACATCTGCTAAGGGAACTGGGCTATTGACCATTGTTTTTTCTGGATAGAACCACAGCACATTCAACTCTGCTGGCAAATCCTGCCCTGGTGCAGCGCCACTTTTGAAGTCCAGCCGCAAATAGAAATTCAGGTGATCCACCCCATACCAAAGTCGCTGGATGACGCTGCTATTGTGCATTGTTCCCCGCGCCCCGCCGATTTCTATGCGTCCAGCTTTGTCCCAGTCTTGTTCGTCACCCCTACCATCAATCACGGGATGAATAAACCCTTGTGGAGTGTGGTTTCCCTGTGCTTGGTGGTTTTCCACTGGTTGCTTGAGATAGGGTGGTACAGGTTCATTTAATGCCTTATAAATACCAAATAAGTGTTCTCGAAATAACCGATCAAAGATGGCATCCTGATTTGAGGAGTGTCCTGCACCAAACCACCAAAACCAGTCAGAACCCTCTGCGGCATACAATGCTTCCCATGCTTCGGGATTGTTTTCTTCCGTCGCTTCGGGATGACTTGCGAGCATAACCCTTGCTTCTGTCAAATAATCCCAAGCACGATTTTTAGCGGGATCGCCGATCCAAGTGGTGAAACTGCCATCTACCCAAGAACCACTATGTAGTTGTCCTCCAGGAATGGTGGCTGTAGCTGGAAATTCTTCAAGAAATTCAGAGACGGTGACAAGTTTGAAGCGAGGTTCATCGCTCAAACTTTGATACAAAGCTTCTAGAAAGGGTTTGCCATCTTGGGGATAAAATTCCCAGCAATTCTCGCCATCCAAAGCGATGGTAACTAGCCAAGGTTGTTCGCTTTGACTATCTCTTTGCATTTTAGCGATCGCTTGCAAATGTCCCACTAAATCTGCTGCTGCCTTTTTTGCAGGCATTGCACTATAAGTAAAGCCAATCAAATCTGATAATCTATGGTCACGAAACACAATTGACAAGTCACCCTCGGCGGTTTGTAAGCGATAGGGTCGATACAACAGTTCTGGTTGCTGCACATTTCCCGCCCCATCCCGATGAAATAAGTGTTTCAGCGTCCACCCTAAGACGGCTTCATCTGAGCATATCCACTTAAATCCCTGGTTAATAATATCTGGAAGTATTGCTGGACTTACTGATTGTTCCGAAGGCCACAAACCACGAGGTATCTGTCCAAAGCGGTCTTGATAAAAGTCCCAAGCTTTCCGCAAGTGGCGGGGAATATCTTCTGCCCACTGAAAGCGTTGTTTAGGTAGTGTCATATTGGGCACAGCTACCCGACCGGAGTTAGTATCAGCTAGCAACGGCAAAATCGGGTGAGTGTAAGGCGTGGTGGTAACTTCTAGCTGCCCCGCCTCCTGCATTTTCCGATGTTGGGGAATAATTCGGCTCAAGATTTCTCGCTGTTTGGAATAAATGCGCTGGCGATCGCTTAAAGTAAAATTCCGACCCTGTTTTAACCAAGCAGCAATTTCTGGGTCATCCCAAAACAGCGGATCGATCCAAGCCAAATTGTGCCAAGCTAGCAAATCACCATAATCTGACAACTCCCAATTTGCCAAACACCAAGCTTGCCCTTTTTCCTGCCTTTGCTGGTACAACTCGGCATAGCGGGGATGAGGATCGATCAGGGTATGGTGATTGGCATCAAAAAAGTGTTGGATAATAAATTCGCGCTGTTGGTAGGTGAGTTGTTCATCTGGTGTCAAACTGGCTGTGAGATAAGGGTCAAAAGCAGTGCCAGCAATATAATCTTCGAGTTGCAATATCAGTGATGGAACTAAATTCACCGTTTGGTGTAACTTTGGATACCGCTCTAAGAGCAATACCAAATCCAAATAATCTTTAGTTCCATGCAAACGTACCCAAGGTAGGCGGTACTGCTGACTCGGAGATAACGAAACGCCGCTGCCAGGAGATTTGTACAGCGGCTGATGTTGATGCCAGATAAAAGCAATGTAGAGAGGATGGGACATAAGAATACGTTAGGAGTTAAGAATGAGGAGTTAGGAGTTGATTCAAAACTCATAACTCCTAACTCCTAACTCCTAACTTTTACACCACTTGCTCAATTTCTGCAATTTCAGGAATCATTTCCTTCAGGCGGCGCTCAATACCCATTCTCAGGGTCATTGCAGAACTAGGACAAGAACCACAAGCACCTTGCAGCCGCAGTTTTACAACAGGCCCGTCAAGTTCTACGAGTTCCACATTGCCGCCATCAGACATCAGATAAGGGCGCATTTCATCCAAGACTGTTTCAACGTTGTCAATTGTGAGTTCCATAGTTTAGACCTGCTAAGTTAAGGATGGGTATGGGGAATGGATAATGGGGCATGGGGCATCGAATAATAACGATCCCTGTCACCAATGCACTTTTACTCATTAACCATTATCCAAAGTTTTATTTTCCAGCTTTGTTAAATCGATCCTAAATCTAGTTGCCGCTAAATTGTCAGGTGTCAGTTTTTAATGACTTTTGACTAAACCACTGCTGGTTTTAGCAACTTGATATTAGATTAGCTGAACAATTATCTCGTGCAAGCCCTCCTACTCTACTTTAGCTTTAAAGTGCTGAAGAGAACGCAAGGAGGTGAGGACAAGGAAGGTTTTTTCCCAATACCCCATACTCTATAGAACCCATTTGATATCTTATGAGGTTTTGAATTCGGGTACTCCTCAACATCTAAAATCCAATACTAATGGCGTATTCCAGCGACCTCACTGATGCAGAATGGGAAATTTTTGAACCCTTATTGCAAAAGATATTACCGACTAAGAAGAAGACTCGACCAAGCAACTGGACAAAACGAGATATCTTCAATGGAATTCTCCAGAACTTACGCAACTGGCACATTAATCTACAAACTGTCACATGTAACTAATTTGGCTCTAATACTGATAAATCAGAGCTTACAAGTATTAAGTATTAATTAAAGTATATGTGCCAGTTGAGATTTTTTGTGACACTTGCGTAAGTCCTATTCTTTATCAACTGAAAAATGGGTGCAGTTGGCAAGACTTACCTAAAGATTTCCTCCTTTATTCCACCGTCTATTGGCACTTACATTCAGTGGCGAGCTGCTGGGGTATTTAAGGAACTAATGAGTGTCTTACATGGACAAGTCCGTGAACAGGTAAAAAAATCGTACGCTTTCGACGTTGATCATCATTGACTCCCAAGCGGTGAAAAATACCTGTAATGCCAGTGTGGAGTCGAAAGGTTTTTGTTTCAATAAAGCCACCAATGGTATTAAAAGGCATCTGGCTATTGATACCCTTGAGTTTCCCTTCTTTACACACTGCACTCGCGCCAATGTCTCGGATGATGCCGGATTAATTGAGATGTTTACTCTCAACATCGACTATTTAAAATCAAAACCAATCGATATTCCCAAGATCACCATCCTACTAGACCAGTTTCTCAGTCAACCAGTACTTTAGTAGCGATATTCTCCAAGCAGTAATTGCAAAGATATCTAGCCAGTTTATAAAGTGAAAAGACCTAAAAGATTGAATGAATTTTTTAGTCATTAACAATACAAAATTAGACAGCGGCGCTACCTTTATGGATCTCCAGAAAATAAAATGTCCCAACTTTCATCGTTTTCACTCAGGGAAAACGCCCACCAGTCCTTGGGTTTACCCAAAATATATTTGATAGGGCGGGACATTTTATTACAAGGATTAGCCTTACCCCTGTCAAGACGAAGAGGCTTGATTATCGACGCCTGATAACGGCACTAGCTGCAACTGAACAGTTTGACCAGTCTGCCAAGCGTCAGCACCTGGCTGAACGCGAGGAATCGAAATATCTGCTCGGTTGTGTTTTTTCGATTTGGAGATGTTGAACCGCTGGTCACGATCGCTCACCAGTGCGGGATTAATTTGACCATCAGCCGTGAACCCCATCATTAGTTCTGGTAAACCAAGCGGTAGAGTCATGTTTGGTTGTTCTGCCTGCCAAGTATGCCACGTCTTGCCATAAGTTGAAGCAAGCTTCTCTATCAGAGCGTGCTCGGCTATCTCAGGGATACTGGGTGCGATCAACTGACCCGATTTCACCTCATAGGCATGGCTGTGCCACAACTTCTTCTCGTCTTGGGGTAAAGTTTGGAAGATTTTCTCGCTGACAATATACTCGATGCCCATCAACCGTGCGTTCTCACCGTTGCCATTGTAGATCACGCACTGGATCAAGTCCTCGTTGGCTAGATTACAGTAGTGATGAGCTTCCACCTGTCTGTTCATGTCTCCGTTGTGAAAGTGAAAACCATCTACGTAGACATTAAGGGCATTAAGCGGTGTTTTACTTTGCAATACCTTCGCGCCCGTTTCCAGGATTTTGGTCTGAGTCGATTTCTCTCCACCTGGGGGTGTAACATTGGGAGCAGTGTTGCCATCTGCCCACGCTGCTGGAAGATGAACGAGAAGGATGATGACGACAACAAGGATGATTGATGGTATTCTGGGCAATTTCATCAGTAATAGCTTGTAAAGGACTGTAAGCAGTGATAGATACTCCGCTCTAGAGATTTGCTAAACGCTGTCTTGTTAAGAAGAAGCTAGCTATTAAAGGAAGCTAAATTACCGCAATATTTGTTAGCAGGAACCGCTTCCATCATCTTTTGCGGTGGTAGCTCTAAGTTGGTCATTAGTTCGATAAAGCTAGCGCGATGCCGAAGGCGGTTCGCTCCGCGACCATCGCGTTGGGCAAACCGAGGATTCCATCGCCTTCCCCAATTGTGGAAGCTGTACATCCCCGGTAGTCATGAGCATGATGTTTCCTGCTTAGGTGAAGGAGGAATTGAGCCAACAATTCCTCAAGAGTCAATTACACATTCATGTGCCGATCGCAAGTTTCTCTGTGGTCTTCCCCATGATCTTCTCTATGAGTTCCTCCGTGATGACTAGAACTAAGGCTACCGATTGAAGTTTGGTTAGTTTGCACGCTTGGAGTAGTTAGCTGTTGAGACTGACTAGGCAGTGGTAAAGAAATGGCTGCAAACAAAAGTGTTGATACAACTGCTAAGTGATACATAATAACCTCCAACAATATTCACCTGATTTAGCAAAACCTTAAATTTCGCTAATTCGTGTATTAAACAATCGCATGGCATTGAGCGTTACGAACAAGGAAGATCCCATATCTTCTAGCACTGCTACTGGTAAACCGATTATCCCTAGAGTTCCCAAGAGGATAAACGTGCCATTCAAGACAAGCGCCAGGATAATACTTTGCTTGATTACTGACAGGGTGCGTTGGCTGAGTTTAATTGCATAAGCCAACCGCCGCAGGTCTCCACTTGTTAGTACAACATCAGCTGTTTCCAAGGTAACGTCGATGTTGCCAACTGCAAAACTGACATCAGCGGCTGCCAAAGCGGGAGTATCGTTGATGCCGTCCCCGACCATACCTACCACTCCAGCGCGGCGAAGTTTGTAGATTGCCTGGAGTTTGTCTTCGGGTAGTAATTCTGCTTGATATTCATCAATGCCGACTTGTTGAGCAATTTGTCTAGCTACGGGAGAGCGATCGCCTGTCAGCATTACCAGCTGCTTCAATCCAATTCGTTTCAACGCTCGCACCGCTTCTGTGGATTCCAGACGCAAACCATCTGCTAGAGCGATCGCACCGATTAAGCCTTGACGAGTCCCGACTAATACGGGAGTTTGTCCCTGTGATTCCATCTCGGTCAGTAAGGATTCACCTGCTGCTGATAATGAAATTTCTTGCTCGGTAAACAATCGACGATTGCCGACAAAGTAAATCGACTGTCCAAACTTTGCCCAAACTCCTTTACCAGGGACAGCAGTAAAGGATTCTGGCGACTCCAATTCCATTTCCTTTGCTTTTGCTTGTGCCACGATCGCCTTTGCCAACGGATGCTCTGATTGTTCTTCTAAAGAGGCAGCAATTAGTAGCACAGTATCTGCACTTATTTCCCCTAAAGTATAAACCTCTTGCACAACAGGCATTCCTTGAGTAATCGTGCCAGTTTTATCAAAGGCAAGGGTTGTCAATCGTCCAGCTGTCTCCAGTGCATTGCCGCCTTTAAATAACACCCCTTTTCGGGTTGCCGCCCCAATTGCACTGACCAGAGAAACGGGGGTAGCAATTACCAAAGCGCAAGGACAAGCAATGACGATTAATACCAATGCTTTGTAAAACCACACATTAAACGGTTGAGCAAAGAATAACGGCGGAACAAATGCAATTCCTGCTGCAAGAGTCAGAACAATCGGTGTGTAAATGGTAGAAAAACGGTCAACCCACTGCTGAATAGGAGCGCGGCTCTCTTGGGCTGATTCCACTAGATGAATGATGCGGGAAACTGTTGTGTCTTTGACGGAGTGGGTTACTTGAACTGACAAAAAGCCAGTGGAGTTCAACGTACCTGCGAAGACGCGATCGCCCTTCTCTTTGTCTTCTGGAATCGCTTCCCCAGTGATTGGTGACTGATCGACCGCACTTATTCCAGATATCACTACACCATCTAAGGCAATGCGTTGTCCTGGTCGAATAGTTAAGATTTCGCCTACCCCAATTGTTTCAACCGAAGCTGCTATTTCTTGTCCGTTCCGCTTGACTGTAGCAGTAGGTGGAGTTAAATCCATCAAATCGCGAATCGCATTGCGAGTACGGCTGAGGGTGAAGGTTTGTAATGTTGTCCCCAAGGTAAACAAGACGATGACTAGTGCGCCTTGGAACCAATAGTTCAAGATTGCGGCTCCAATTGCGGCAAGCGTCATCAGCAAGTTCATGTCGGCTCGACGCAATTTCAGAGAGATCCAAGCAGCTCGGGCGATCGGTAATTCAGCAACAATTAAGCTAATGGCATAGAAGCTTTGGGCAACCCAATAGAGTGAAAATACTCGTTCGACAATTACCCCTAGCACCAAGCCAATGCTACTAAAAAGGACAGTCTGTCCCCTTCGCGTCCTCAGCCAAAACTGCCAACCTGTTAAGTCAGGTTTTGGCGATCGCTGATTGGCTATCGGCTGGTGAGGTGGCATAGCATCAGAGCCAGTGCCAATATGTCCTACATTCGCGCTTGTCACTTCCTCGACGGTATAACCCAAAGCATTAACTCGATTGAGAATTACTGATTCGCTAATTCCAGTTGGGTCATAGGATACTTCTAGCCGTTCGGTTGCAAAACTGACTGAAACTTCAGAAATCCCTGGCAGTTTCTGGAGACTAGCTTCAATGGTCTTAGCACAACTGCCGCAATCCATTCCACTGACCTTGGCTTGAAGTTTTTGACTAGAGGACTGCGCCGGAGCCTGCTCAATGGTGTAGTCCAAGTCAGTCACGCCTTTGATAATATCGACTTCACTAATTTGTTGAGGGTTGTAGGATACGGCTAATCGCCCTGATGCAAAGTTGACCGATACCTCAGTCACTCCAGTTAACTGCTGCAAGCTAGCTTCAATGGTCTTGGCACAACTACCGCAGTCCATTCCATTAACCTTGGCTTGAAACGTTTTGCCCTGATTGGCTGGAACGATGTCAGTGGTATAACCCAGAGCGGTAATGCGATCGCGAATGGTAGATTCATTCACGAGCTTCGGGTCAAAAGACACATTTAATCGCCCTGTGGCAAAACTCACGGATACCTCAGTGACTCCAGGCAGCTGCTGCAAACTCGCTTCAATTGTTTTGGCACAGCTGCCACAATCCATACCACCAATCTGTGCTTGTTGGATTTTGATAGAGGGAGTGGATGTCATCTTAGGTGATTCGCTAGAAGATTTTAATTATGGAAAGCTTTCTGAGTGTTCAATCGCTTATTCCAAACTGGGTACGCCAAAGCCGATCGGCTTCTAAACTAACATATCAGCATATTATCATTTACTGATATGTTAGTCTATGACTAGATAGAGAGTTGCTCGGATAAATCAGCAAAATATTATTAGTGGCTGATAAGCTAATATTTTAGAACTTTACTAATGTCAATGATTGCTCAAACTAATAAAGTTGACTTGAAAGCCAAGCTGTTTCGCGGCTTTTCCGACTCCTCGCGTCTATCCATCCTCAATGCATTGCGTGTCGGGCCGTTAACTGTCAACGATATTGTTGAAGCTACAGGACTAAACCAATCTAATGTTTCTAACCATCTTGGGTGTCTACGCTGTTGCGATCTGGTTGTCCGCTCCCAGCGAGGACGTTACGTGTATTATCAACTGGCTGATGCAAGAGTAGCCAAGTTTCTAGACTTAGCAGATGAACTGCTAGCGGACGTAGCCAAGGGTGTCTTTGAATGCACTCACTACGATCTGCCAAAAGAGGCTAAAAATGACAAATGCAATAACCATTGAGGTTGTTACCTAGTCAAATTGATAATGCAAAGACGTGCTAATTACTACTTTTTTATAAGCATATTCACATATATTTTTCCAGAGAAGATGACATTCATCCAGCATAAATACTATTGACTTTCCTTCAAGACAGTAAAAGATGCCAAATGGGTTCTATATAAATATAGTTATTAAATAATAATTGCTAAAAAAAACTTAAAACCCAAAACCCAGCACTGGTAATGTTCCAGATGACCAATGACCAATAGACCTCTTGCAAAAGTCCCCTAAACCCCACCCCCAGCCCCTCCCCGCCTGCGGGGAGGGGTTCTTATTTTGGATTTATGCAAGAAGTCTAATGACTAATTCATCACTGGCTCAACGCCCCGCTATCGCTAACAGCACTACTCGTTGAGTCGCTATCATTAGAGGAAACCATGACTGGTTGTTGATATAGTGGCACAGTGAATGTGACTGTTGAGCCAAGTCCTTCGCCCAAACTATAAAAATGTACCTCGCCGCCCATTGCCTCCACTAGCTTTTGGGATATTGCCAGTCCCAAACCTGTGCCGCCGTACTGGCGAGTGCGGGAGCCATCCACCTGAGAGAATAATTGAAACAGTTTATCTTGTTTGTCTAAGGAAACACCAATACCAGTATCTGCCACACGTACTCTCACCATCCCAGGAAATTGCTGCTCTTGAAAGTTCGCCTTTTTGATTACTAAATCGGCGCTGACGGTAACGCCACCCTCATGGGTAAATTTGATGGCATTACCTACCAAATTGAGCATCACTTGTAGCAACCGTTGGTAGTTACTTTGGACAATGATTTCATCAGAGGTAGCAGGCATTTGCATCAGAAAACTGAGATTTCTCATTTCTGCTTGAGGACGCATGAAACCTTCTACATGACTGAATAGCTCATCTAGCTTGACTGGAGCGTAAGCTAGTTCCATTTTCCCAGCTTCAATTTTGGCAATGTCTAAAATATCGTTGATGATGTTCAGCAGATGTATCGATAAGTGGTGAGCTTCTGCCAAAAACTGATTTTGTTCTTCTGGGTCATCTGCCATCCCTTCCAAAATCAGCTTCAAAAAGCCAATCATACCGTTGAGGGGAGTACGAATTTCATGGGATACATTAGCTAGAAACTCGCTTTTGAGGCGGGAAGCTTCTTCGGCATTTTGACGCGCTATTTCTAATTCTTCATATAAAGTAGCATGAGCGATCGCAGTTCCCAATTGATCTGCTGCTTCTTTTGCCAGTTCTAATTCCGATTCTGTTAATTTATAGCATTCATCCTGCCAATTCAAGGCAACCAATCCATTAGCTTGGTCTTGATAGCAAGTTGCAACTACCAAAGTTTTCTGCCGCCCTGACTCTTGGTATCCAGCCACTTCCATCATAACTGGTTCTAGGGTTGCCAAGGCTTGAGCAAAGGCAGGCTCAGAAGCTATATCTATATCTAAGCCAAGCATTGATTTGAGTTCTGACTGGCGATACTCAGCCTTCACCTGCACTTTGGAGCTTGAGGGCTGATAAGGACAAATAATGCAGCGTTCTAGCCGCAGTGCTTTCCCCAAACTGTCAACTGTTTGCTGCCAAATAATATCTAAATCCAATGTCCGGCGAATATTTCTGGTAATGCGATTTACGAGTTTTTGGTGTTGCTGCGATCGTAAAGCTAACTCTATTTGTGTGGGCATTTTTGATGCCGCACGCGCTTGTTTTTTGTTTAGTGTCGCTTGCACTAACCGTCCCATCACTAAAACTGTAGTGGCAGTTGTTCCCAAACTCGGCATAATCGGACTAATCACTAAGTCCAACTCAAATAATTCCTTGTGATAGCTAAACCAACACTGAAACCTTTCTGGCACCAAACTTGTCAAAATTCGGTGCAATCGTTCCAAGTAAGTAACCTTATCCACAGGAGCAAAGATTTGGGTCTGGTTGAGTTCGTCAACTATTTTTTCAGTATTTAACCCCAGGAGTTCGCTGTACTGCCAACAAAAGGTCAGATAGCACCCTGTCCCATCTTGCGTATACACCAACTCGGCTCCTAGAGTTGGTAATGAGCCATCAGTCTTACTGGTAATAGATTCCAGATTTTGGGAAAATACATTTGACAATTGGGAATCGGCAGTAATAGTCATTAATTGAGTTGGATAGACAAAAGGTATCCGACCGTAATTTTACTAAAGCCGCTGAAATTTATACATAAATTTTTACAGCTTTTTTGTGTATTATTGGGTATATTTTGGTGTTTTGGAAACCAGATTGGCAAACTTAACTTTTTTTAACTTGCATTGACATTTGAACTAATAATGGCGTCAATCGTTCCATTCACCGCGAGGAGGAATAGGGCTACGCACAGGTGTACGTGTTAGTTCGTCATCTCTGAGGAGTTCACCCCGTAACCACTGGCGAATCGCCACCTCAATTACTTTACTTGGGTCATTGGTGAGATGCTGAATTTGCTTTAGTAACTCGGAGTCTAAGCGGACAGCAATTTCTACCTTATCGGCTTGTATTTTTTCCGCTTCGGTAGTTTTCTCTTTCATATTCATAGGTTTATATACTCTGAATTCTCTGAATTGGTTTTGTCTAAAGCTTTGTAAAGTAGTTATATTCATTAATTTGAGCTAATTTGCTGAAAAATTTCCAAGGGCACAGTTAAATACTTCCCTGAAATAGCACCAAAGTAACAGCTTTAAGTTTTAAATCACAATTTTTCATATAACTGACTAGACAATAGCTCTAGAAATTTTGCCGATAGATCAGCGATCGTGGGCAATTACTGATCGCAATTGCCCACGATCCCTACATGTACTTATTTACATTTATTGTACGCTCCTAGCTGTTGAATACTAGCAGTGACAAATAGACTTTCATAATATTCTTAAAAGTCCACCTATTTAGATCGAAAGTTAAAGATGGGGTGAAGAGGCGCAGAGTGCAGAGGGGCAGAGGAGCAGGGGAGGTAGGGGAGGTAGGGGAAGTAATAATAACTCTTAACTCCTAACTTTTAACTTCTGAGTGCTGACTGCTAACTCAGCACTCAGAACTCGGAACTCAGCACTAAAAAGCTAGCAGCGTCTTGGCTAAGAAAGCATTAAAATACATTAAGTAAATTGCCCTTTTAACTTTGGTTGCTGCTAAGGCAAAGATAGTATATGACTGACGTTCCCGCAGTTCGCATTCGCAATTTTTGTATTATTGCTCACATCGACCACGGGAAATCAACCCTCGCCGATCGCTTGCTACAAGCCACTGGCACTGTTGAAGACCGACAGATGAAGGAACAGTTTCTCGACAATATGGATTTGGAACGGGAGCGCGGTATTACGATTAAGCTGCAAGCTGCCCGGATGAACTACACAGCTAAGGATGGTCAGCAGTATGTGCTGAACTTGATTGACACTCCGGGACATGTGGATTTCTCTTATGAAGTCTCACGCTCTCTTGTTGCTTGCGAAGGAGCGCTATTGGTAGTAGATGCGTCCCAAGGTGTAGAAGCGCAAACTTTGGCTAATGTATATTTAGCGTTAGAGAATAACCTAGAAATTATCCCGGTTTTGAATAAAATTGATTTGCCAGGGGCTGAACCAGAACGGGTAATTGGCGAAATTGAAGAAATTATCGGTCTAGATTGCAGTGAGGCGATTCTGGCTTCTGCTAAAGAAGGAATTGGTATTGATGAGATTTTAGAAGCAGTTGTCGAGCGGATACCACCACCGCCAAATACGATAAATGAACGCTTACGAGCGTTAATTTTTGATAGCTATTACGACAGTTACCGAGGAGTAATTGTGTATTTTCGAGTGATGGATGGCACCGTGAAAAAAGGCGATCGCATCCATCTAATGGCATCTGGTAAAGAATTTGAAATTGATGAGTTAGGTGTCCTTTCTCCGACTCAAAAGCAAGTTGAAGAACTGCACGCTGGGGAAGTCGGCTATTTGGGAGCGGCAATTAAAGCTGTAGCTGATGCACGGGTAGGAGACACAATTACCCTCAGTAAGGCGAAAGCAGATGCACCCTTACCAGGTTACGCAGAAGCGAACCCGATGGTTTTTTGCGGGATGTTCCCCATTGATGCCGATCAATTTGAAGATTTGCGCGAAGCCTTGGAAAAGCTGGAACTCAACGATGCAGCGCTGCATTACGAACCCGAAACTTCCAGCGCAATGGGGTTTGGCTTCCGTTGCGGGTTCTTGGGTTTGCTGCACATGGAAATTGTCCAAGAACGTTTAGAGCGAGAGTATAACCTAGATTTAATCATTACAGCTCCTTCTGTGGTTTATAAGGTGATTACCATCAAAGGTGAGGAACTGTACATCGATAATCCTAGCCGTTTACCTTCTCCCAACGATCGCGAAAGAATTGAAGAACCTTACGTGCAAGTAGAGATGATTACCCCGGAAACTTATGTTGGCACCTTGATGGAGTTGTCACAAAATCGTCGGGGCATCTTCAAAGATATGAAATATCTTGCCCAAGGACGAACCACCCTCACTTATGAGCTACCCTTGGCGGAAGTCGTGACTGACTTTTTCGATCAGATGAAATCGCGATCGCGCGGTTATGCCAGTATGGAATATCACCTCATTGGCTACCGTGAAAATCCTTTGGTGAAGCTGGATATCATGATTAATGGCGATCCTGTGGATTCCTTGGCAATGATTGTACATCGAGATAAAGCTTACAACGTTGGGCGGGCAATGGCAGAAAAACTCAAGGAATTGATTCCCCGCCATCAATTCAAAGTGCCAATTCAGGCATCTATTGGCAGTAAAGTTATTGCCAGCGAACATATCCCCGCTCTGCGGAAAGATGTGCTAGCCAAATGCTACGGTGGTGACATCAGTCGCAAGAAAAAACTTTTGCAGAAGCAAGCAAAAGGTAAAAAGCGGATGAAATCTGTAGGTACTGTAGATGTACCCCAGGAAGCCTTTATGGCAGTACTGCGCTTGGATCAAAGCTAATAGAATTCAGAATTCAGCTAAATCACGTATTGGCATGTAGGGTAGGTTCCTCCTGCCCCCTGCCCTTTGCCCATCGTCTACTGTTGATCAGCTTTAACAAAATCACTGTTAAAAAATCTAAAAATTTTAGTCAAAATTTTAGTCAATGTACTCACTGCATTGGCCATACTTGTATTTTTAGGTAAATGTAGTTTGTTAGATATTTATGAAAGTGTTGGGGAGGCTAGTAGATGAAGATACTGGTACTGAGTTGGGAGTTTCCACCAAGGATTGTTGGGGGAATTGCGCGACATGTGGCGGAGTTGTACCCGGAACTGGTAAAGCTAGGACATGAAATTCACCTGATTACAGCAGAGTTTGGTCAGGCGTCGATGTATGAGGTAGTTGAAGGAGTAAAGATACATCGAGTGCCAGTGGCATATAGCAACGACTTTTTCCACTGGGTAGTCAATCTCAACTTGAGTATGGGAAATCACGGTGGTAAGTTGATTTTAGAAGAAGGGGCCTTTGATTTAATTCATGCCCATGATTGGTTAGTCGGAGATGCTGCGATCGCTCTCAAGCATAATTTTAAAATACCACTAATTGCTACAATTCATGCTACCGAATACGGACGTTATAACGGTATTCACACAGATGTCCAAGGTTATATAAATGGCAAAGAAACCTTGTTAGCTTTCAACGCTTGGCGGATTATTGTTTGTAGCGATTATATGCGCCAAGAAATAGAAAGAGCATTGCATAGTCCTTGGGATAAAATCGATGTCATTTATAACGGTATCCGAGCCGAAAAGAAACAGCATCACATAAATTTTCATCCTCTGGATTTTCGCCGCCAATTTGCCACAGACAATGAGAAAATCGTTTATTACCTTGGTCGCATGACCTACGAAAAGGGTGTACCGATATTACTCAATGCTGCACCTAAGATCCTTTACCAAATGGGGGGTAATGTCAAATTTGTCATCGTTGGTGGCGGGAATACTGACCATCTCAAGCGCCAAGCCTGGAATTTGGGAATTTGGCATCATTGCTATTTTACCGGTTTTCTCTCCGATGAATACTTAGATAAATTTCAAACTGTCGCAGACTGCGCGGTGTTTCCGAGTCTTTACGAACCCTTTGGAATTGTAGCTTTAGAAAGCTTTGCCTCTCGTGTACCTGTAGTAGTTTCTGATACTGGTGGTTTTCCTGAAGTCGTGCAACATACCAAAACAGGCATTGTCACTTGGGTGAACAATCCCGATTCTTTAGCTTGGGGAATTTTAGAAGTGTTGAAAAATCCCGGTTATCGCCAATGGCTGGTAGATAACGCTTATGAGGATTTAGAGCGACGCTTTAGCTGGTCGAAATTAGCTAAGCAAACAGAGGAAGTGTATCAGCAAGTTGTACAAGAGCGATCGCAAATTGCCTGGTAAGATAGATCCTCGACTTCTTCAAGAAGTTGAGGATCTAAAATTTTATTTAAACTTGCATAAATCCTTAATCAACCTTTGATAAATCCATTGATGCGGCACATCAAAACAACATTGCTGTAATTGTAGATGCTGTTTATGGTCACACTGGTGATAATTTTCCATCGTGCTGTTATTCTCGCGCAAACATAGTAACAAGTTTAGCCTAGTAGCACTTAACTTTAGCGATCGCGATCAAAGTGTACTCTTCTGGTTCCTAATTACTGGCAATTATCAGGAATAACTCAATGGTAAAAACAATTTAATCGGCGTTCCCAGTTATTCCGAATATTGGGTAACTATTCCCAGCAATTACGGAAGCATTTGGACAACCAACACCTAATCTATTTTAGATTTTATCTGGCTAGAATTATACGCTACAAGCAATTTCGGCGTTGCATAAGTGCGGGATGAATCAGGTTAACACGGGTATTTTCCCGTACTTCAAGTAATGAAGTAATAATCGAATTGAATACTTCAGC
>NZ_JBALDE010000247.1:0-7970 GCF_036917515.1 Nostoc sp.
CGGATTAATCGCTTATTGCCATCAACCTAAGAAACCCAGCCTTCAGATGGAGTGGCTTTTATCTCAACCTGCTTAACCCGAACTCAGGTTCACTTTAAGTTTTAATTTAATTTTTCAACAAATATCTAAATGGGGAGTTCTGAATTCTGATTTCTGAATTCTTCTTAAGAAGTACAATTTTTATGATCGGGCGATCGCTATACTTCTGGCAAAACTGCTTTTTTTGCGTTCTTCTTCGCACCTTTGCAACAGAGACTTTGACGTCACTTGCTTTAATGGGGAAAACACACAAGCAAGTGTCCTTCCCTTGGCGGGCTTGAAGTCAGAAAATCTCTTAAGCAACGGCTCTTTTAAAAGCCTAACAATGCTTCTAGTCAAGGCATAGAGCTGCCAGTGCTGTGCAACTTCCTTGCTCAGTTGTGGCTAGAGGAGAAAATTAAAAATTTGCAATTTGCATAAAAGGTGTGATAGCGACTGAATAAAAGCTAGGTGATATAAAATTAGTGATTTTCTGCTCGTAAGCTTCTAGTGGGACTTTAGAGTTTTGGACATAAAGTAACCTGGAAAATCTTACTGTGCAGGCTTTTATGTTTTGTTACCACTACATATTTACATCAGTATATCTAGAATCTCAAAAATCTCAATTTGCCAGTAAAAATCATTGATGCATATAAACTGCATATTGCTGATTGTGCTAGCTGTTAACACCTCCAGAATTCCTGTGTTGATGTACAGTCACCCTCTTATTTGGGATGAACAATCACGAATAAAATCGGTGTTTCACCCTCTTTTTGCTCATTTGGAATACTCCCTAATTTAGGTTGTAGTAAATGTCCTAAAACCTTTGATAACCGCTTAGATTCTGCGTTGAATAGAGACTTTCAAAAAACATAAAAGTGGGGAAATAAGCCATAATTACAATCATTTTATCTGAGCAATTTAGAAATCATAGCTTCAGGAGAGACAAATAATCATGACTCGTAACTTATATGCTTTGCTAGTTGGTATTGACAATTATCCTGATTTAAATCATCGACTCCAAGGTTGTGTAAACGACATTACAGCAATAGAAGAGTATCTTAACGAACGGTTTGATCAAAAAGAATACCAATTAGACTTACAAACCCTTAAGAATGACCAGGCAACCCGTAAGGCAGTCATTGATGGTTTCCGGAAGCATCTTCGTCAAGCTGGGCAAGATGATATAGTTTTGTTTTACTACAGTGGTCACGGTTCTCAAGAGTTGGCACCAAAAGAATTTTGGCACTTAGAGCCAGACCATCTTGATGAAACCTTAGTATGTTATGACAGTCGTACCAAAGGCGGCTGGGATTTGGCAGATAAAGAATTAGGAAAACTCATTGCCGAAGTAGCAGAAAAAGACCCGCACATTACCATTATTATGGATTGCTGCCACTCTGGTTCCGGCACCAAAGACCCATTGCAAGAAACAGGAATACGTCGCTTCCCTACAGACAAGCGAGAACGCCCACTGGATAGTTTTATTTTTTCTCTCGCCGACTTAAGGCAACTTTCAGATTCCCGTGACCCAGAAAAACACCCCAGTGGGTGGAAGATACCCAAAGGTCGTCATGTACTTCTAGCTGCTTGTCGAGACTACGAAACAGCGAAGGAATACTACGGCGGTGACAAACACCGGGGTAGTTTTTCTTATTTTTTGATGGATACGCTTTCTAAAGCTAACGGAAAGCTAACTTATCGAGATTTGTTTGGGCGGACAAATGCCATCATCCGCAGTAAAATTACAGCCCAGTCTCCTCAGTTGGAAATGAATAATCCTGAGGATGAAAACAAGTTTTTCCTTGATGGAGCGATCGCAGAACGTCACCCCTACTTTATTGTTAAAAATGACCCAAACTATGGCTGGGTAATTGATGGTGGTGCTGTCCACAGAGTGCAGCCACCCAAAGACGGCGAAACCACTTTACTAGCACTATTTTCCTCTGATGCCAATATCGAAGACCTGCGTGAGCCAGCAAAGTCTGTGGGTACAGCAAAAGTGACTAGGGTGCTACCAACGCAGAGTCAGGTAGATATCAAAGATGTCCCAAACCTGACTGCTGATGGTACTTCTTTTAAAGCAGTTATCACCAGCCTACCGCTACCACCTTTAGGGGTTCACATTGAAGGAGATGAAGCTGGTGTAACTCTCGCACGCCAAGCACTAGCAACAGTTGGACTTGATAGTAAAGCTTCACCCTATGTACGCGAGGAGAAAGAAGTTGGTAAAGGCGAGTTTCGCCTACTTTGTCGTCATCAACAGTATTTAATTTCCCGACCTACAGATGACCGATCTTTAGTAGCTCAAATTGATGGCTATAGTCCAGAGAATGCAAAACAGGCAATTCAACGTTTAGAGCATATTTCCCGTTGGACAACTATTGCAGAACTCTCAAATCCAGCAACTAAGATTAGAGCCAATGATGTAGAGATGAAACTCATCTTTGAAAATGAAGAATCAATCTCAATTGCAGCAGATGCGTTTGCAGTACACCTATAGGGATGGTAGATGGCAAAATCCAGAATTTCAACTGAAACTTACTAATAAAAGTCAGAATCCACTTTACTTTGGCTTAATCAACCTTTCAGACAATTTTGCTATTAGCGCCCCATTTTTTGAAGCAGGTAGCATTAAGCTACAACCAGGAGAATCAGCACTGGCTCTAGACGGCGAAAACTTGATACTCGAAGTTCCAGACGATTTGTGGTTACAGGGGATTACTGAGTACAAAGACATAATTAAATTGATTGTCAGTAACGAGGAATTTGATGCTAAATTGCTGACTCAGAATAAACTTGATGCTCCTCGTCCACCTGTCACAAGAGATTTAGAATCTGCAAATCAAAGTAGCCTTGAGCGTTTGATGAATCGAACTCAAAATCGTGAAATCAAAGCTAAAAGTGCAGCAAAGTATGACGATTGGTATGCACAGGAAATTACCATTACCACTGTACGTCCCTTAGACTCTACCCCAGTTTCTCAGACAGAACAAAAATTATTAGGATCAGGGGTGAAATTACAGGTGCATCCTAGCTTGGTGGCAAATGCTCGCTTAACTACCACACCACAAGTCAGCCGAGATTTAGGAAATCAAATTTTGCCCCCTATCCTGCGAGAAGATGCAGAAGTTACTCGACCTTTCCAATTTACTACCAGTAGAGGTACTGACCCAGGATTAAGTGTATTGGAATTGAACGAGATTCAAGATTACACAGTTGTCACCCCAGATGCACCTTTGAAGTTATTAGTAGATGTACCATTAGCAGACAATGAATATCTTCTTGCTGTTGGCTATGATGGGGAATTTTTCTTACCTTTAGGTCGCGGTCAAACAACTCAAGATAGGAAAACAGAAATTGAGATAGAACGATTACCAGCCCCAGTTAGTCAGGGAGAACGTAGCCTACAAGGGTCTATTCGCATCTTCTTTGAAAAAGTAATCAGTCGAAATTTTGGGCGGGAATTTAAGTATCCTATTTTAGCAGTGGCTGAGGTGGAAGACGACAATAAAGTAACCTATAAACGGGATGTAGTTGATGTTCAGCAGCGAGTAGCACAAGCAAAACGAATTGCCCTCTACATTCACGGCATTATTGGCGATACTGAAAGTTTAGTCAACACCATTAAACACCCTGTATTGCAAGCAGATGGACAAAAGCGTTCCATCAGTGAACTTTTCGATGTAGTTCTCACCTTTGACTACGAAAATCTGAATACTTCAATTAAAGAGAATGCTGAAAATTTAAATCAGCGTCTAAAAGAAGTGGGTTTAGGAGCAAACCATGGTAAAGAGTTGCACATTATTGCTCATTCAATGGGAGGTCTAGTTTCCCGTTGGTTTATTGAGCGAGAAGGAGGTAATAAAGTTGTCCAACATTTAATTATGTTGGGTACACCAAATGCAGGTTCTCCTTGGCCAGTTGTTGAAGATTGGGTAAAACTGACTTTGGGTATTGGACTCAACAGACTTTCTACACTTGCTTGGCCTGTAACAGTGCTGACAGGTTTGATGGGAATTCTGGAAAAAAATATTAGAGTAGCTCTAGCTGAGTTAAACCCAAACTCTGATTTTCTCAAATCTTTGGCAGCAAGTGAAGATCCTGGCATTCCCTACTCAATTATCGCTGGCAACACATCTATTATTCCGGCAGCATTAGAGCAGCAGCTAGAGAAAAAATCAAGTGTTTTAGAACGGCTAGAGCAAAGTTTATTTAAGAAAGTTGTAAATTTACCTTTTTTTGGTGTACAGAATGATATTGCAGTCACTGTAGATAGTATCCAGAATATTCCCAAAGGGCGATCACTTGCACCCTTTGTTCAAGAAGTAGCTTGCGACCACTTAAGTTATTTCAGTATCCAATTAACAGAAGTCGGGTTAGATGCTTTGATTACAGCGATCATCACCCAAGAAAAGAAGTAGACAGTTGAAAGACAAAAAAAGCATTTACTTTTGTTATTATTGCCTTGAAAAATTCTATACCAATACAATTAATTTAAGGATTGTTTGTAGAGATTTGATATGTGTTGAGATGTTGCATTGCAACGTCTCAAAGCGAGATTATCAGTCGTACAAGTTATCTTAACTTAAAAGTATTGTGTTATAAGCATCAGACTTGCCGGAAAACGAAAACGATACAAGCCCCTGAATTTATTGCTCGGGATCATTAATTTTGAATTTTAAATTTTGAATTCTGAGCGAAGCGACGTGATGCTGTGTCTGTGCGTGAGATTTTCAAAAGTATTCGACTGGAATTAAAATTAGATGAGGTTTACTAATGTCTAAGCATAAATTCAATCGGAATTTTGCGATTATTATCGGTATAAATGACTATGGAAATGGTATTAGAGAGTTAGAAACAGCAGTTCCTGATGCTCACAAACTGGCTCAAATTCTCCAAGAGCAACATCAGAATCTCAAACAGCAATATCAAGCACAAAATAAATATGAAGTCCAGTTGCTATTGAATAAACGTGTTACCCTTAGCAAAGTCAAAGAACTGATTGAAGACTTCAAACAAGGACAAATAGCTTTTGACAACGAAAAAGTGGTAGTTACCGAGAGCGATCGCGTCCTCTTCTATTTTGCCGGACATGGTATTGCCTTAGAGGCTCTAGAAAATCAAGAGGGGCCAGTGGGTTATTTGATTCCGCAAGATGCCACATTAGGGGATAGCAACACCTACTTGCCGATGCAGGAGTTACATGATGCCCTGAATGCACTCCCTTGTCGGCATATGTTAGCAATTCTCGATTGTTGCTTTGCAGGCGCTTTTCGTTGGGCAAGTCTCAAGCGAGAGATTCAGCCCAAAGTCACAGTCTATAAAGAACGCTACGATCGCTTCATTAGTGATGCCGCTTGGCAAGTGATTACTTCTGCGGCTGACGATCAAAAAGCTTTAGATTCTTTGGGACAGCGCGGGACAATAAAAGAAGGTAACGAGGTTCACTCTCCCTTTGCCAAAGCTCTTTTTGATGCTTTACGCGGGGGACCTGATGAAGCTGCCGACTTTAATGAGGATTGTATTATCACTGCAACTGAGCTTTACTCATATCTGCGCGATAAGATTGAAATCCTCACAGAAAATCAGTACAAGCGACAAACCCCTAGTTTCTGTCTGCTCAAAAAACATGATAAAGGGGAATTCATCTTCCTTTTGCCAAATTTTGACCGAGATAAATTGCAGGATGCACCACCATTAAATCAGAAAAATAATCCATATCGAGGATTGCAATCTTACGACGAAAAAGATAGTGGCTTGTTTTTCGGTAGAGAAAATCTCATCAAACAACTTTATCAACCCGTCGTTTCCGATCAACAAGCGTTGACATTAGTATTGGGTGCTTCCGGAACGGGAAAATCCAGTTTAATGAAAGCTGGGTTATTGCCTCGCCTGCGTCAATCTACCGAGTATCAGTTTCAGATTTTAGACCCCATGCGACCGGGGGAAAGTCCCTTAAAGGCTTTAGCACAGGTGTGTTTGCCACTTACAACTACAATTACTGTGGATGAACTGGCAAAAAACGAGCAAGCTTTAGCAAACATCATTCAAAGTTGGAGCAAAACTCATCCCAAGACAAAATTATTACTGCCAGTTGATCAGTTTGAAGAATTGATAACTCTGTGTAAAAGTGACGAAGAACGAGAGCAATTTCAGAAACTCATTAGAAGTGCTATCGCCCAATATCCCAACAACATCGATATAGTTATCACTCTGCGACTCGACTTTGAAGCTCAATTTCAAAACTCTATTCTCAAGGACTTCTGGAATGATGACGCCCGGTTTGTTGTACCACCAATGACTCAAGATGAATTGCGGGAGGCGATTGAGAAACCAGCATTGGAAAAAGTCGTTTATTTTGACCCTCCTAGCTTGGTGGACGAACTGATCAACGAAGTCGTACAAATGCCAGGTGCTTTACCCTTGCTTTCTTTCACCCTCAGCCAATTGTACCTGAAATATTTAGAGGAGCGAAGGGACAACCGCGCTTTAACTAAGGAAGATTACAAAGAGTTAGGAAGAGTCGTTGGTTCTATAACCAAGCGTGCGAACCAGGAGTATGACCAGTTAGTAAAAGAAGACCCCGCTTACAAAGATACAATACGTCGGGTGATGCTGCGGATGATTTCATTACAAGGTGGTGAGTTAGCACGGCGACAGGTTCCTAAGTCTGAACTGGTGTACCCAAACGAGAAAGAAAACGAGCGAGTACAAACACTGATCAAACGCTTTTCTGAAGCCCGTTTAATTGTTGAAGGTTCTAATTCTCAAGGCGAACCCTATGTAGAGCCAGCCCATGATGCTTTGGTACAGGGATGGGATAAGTTACTAGTGTGGAAACGAAAAAACCAATCAACCATAGTTCTACAACGGCTACTAACGCCTGCATCTGTTGATTGGAAAAATGAACAATCGAGACAGTTTCTTTGGAATACTAACCCCCGTCTTAATGTATTAAAAGACATACTTGATTCTAATGACAACTGGCTCAACACAGTGGAGACTGAGTTTATACAACAAAGCATTAGACAAAGAAATAAAGACACCCGTTCGCGTTGGGGCATTGGGATCACTGTCTCAATTGTTCTCTCAACATTTCTTGCATCTGCAACGACATTAGTGGCGACAGTACTGTCTAACTTGAAAAATAAACCAGATGTCATATTTGCTTCTCCTGGGCAGGAAATTCACGGTCATACAGGTTATAAATACGTTTACACTCTTAATACTGTAAAAACCTTTCCACCAGCTGTACAGAACCAAATTATGATAGGTATTAAAAAAAATACACCAGCATGTATAAATGTTGGTCAAGTGGAGAACGGGGAAAAAAGTCAAAAGGCAGAATCTTTCAAAATAAATGCACCAAAAAAGCCAGGTATATACTATGTTCAATTTACATTTGCTTTAGAACGTGGTTGTGATCAAGATGCTATAAATAGCTGGTTATCTGAAGCATATCGAATCTATGATCGATCAACAATAGGGATTATTATTGTCGCAAATGTATTTGACTTTTCTGTTTATAAAGAAATTTGGTCAGCCTATTCTAAGAATGTACCTAGTACAGCCGTTGCAACTGATGAGCAGTATGTAAGGGGGGATATCTATGTTTCTTTAATAGACTTTGAGTTTGAAAAAAAATAGCGTCCGTGTTTCCCAAAAATATGCCTTCTTTGAAGAGAAAAAATTGAAAGTTTCACACTAAGCCGTGTTTTTAAACTATAAGTACAACAAAAGTGACGCGATCTCAATCATGGTTGTATAATTCGCAGCGAGCTTCTCATATCCGGTAATAATATGTCGAAACTGCTCCAGTCGAGCAATGAACCCCTGCAAATCCAGACAAGTAGATTGACTCCTAAGAAACACATTCCGTAGCGTTGGAAATAGGGATGAGCTCTAAGCCAAAAGCTTGAGCTTTTATCTTCAGGTTTTTAAGTATCCGG
>NZ_JBALDE010000248.1:0-13355 GCF_036917515.1 Nostoc sp.
ATCACGAATGCACTCGATGCAATTGTATCAAATGATATTCGGAATTACTTTACTCACTGCTGCTACTGTATTCCATTGAGTTGAAATCTGCTATAGATCTCAAATTACCGCAGCAGTATGTACTGATAAATTATCCATCACTACAATTGCTCCTGCCCACAACTGGGATGCTAGAACATCCTGTACGTAAGTGATAAAAACTACTAAATTTGTAGTCTACTCAACTGAAAACCGCTGTAAGACTTAGCTTGCCTGCCTCACTAAATTGAAATTCGCTGTATATCTTTTTTGATGATATCTGCGTATTTTTTGGGTAATAGGTTTGTAGTAAGCGTTTAAACGCTTACTACAAGTAAATTAATCTTAAATACCTAATCGTTGGTAAACTTCTTCTAAATGCCGCAGATGTTCCTGGGGGTCGAAACAAACCTCTAGTTCTGCTGAAGACAATTTTTGGGTAACACGCGGGTCTTTGCTAATTAAGTCTTGGAAGTTTCCTTCTGGCTGATTCCAAGCGGCGTGAGCGCTTTCTTGAACGATCGCATAAGCCTCTTCTCGGCTGCTTCCCTTATCTATTAAAGCCAGTAACACTTTTTGGCTGAACACAACGCCGCCGTAACAGTTGAGATTGCGTTTCATGTTCTCAGGATAAACCAGCAAGTTTTTGACCAAATCGGTTATTTCTGACAACATAAAGTGGGTCAAAGTACAAGCATCTGGCAAAATTACCCGTTCTACAGAACTGTGGGAAATGTCTCGCTCATGCCATAAAGCAATGTTTTCTAAAGCTGCACCAGCATGACTTCTCACAAGTCGTGCCATTCCTGTCAGTCGTTCTGAACGGATAGGGTTGCGCTTGTGTGGCATTGCTGAGGAGCCTTTTTGACCTTTGGCGAAGAATTCTTCAACTTCTAGAACGTCTGTTTTTTGGAGATTGCGAATTTCTACAGCAAAGCGTTCAATGGTTGCCGCTAGCAAAGCTAATTGTTGCACGTAGTCAGCGTGGCGATCGCGGGAAATCACTTGAGTTGAGGCTGTATCGGGTTGGAGTCCGAGTTTTTGACAAGCGATCGCTTCTACACGCGGTTCAATATTGGCATAAGTTCCCACTGCACCAGAAATCTTACCGACAGCGATCGTTTGACGGAGTATTCTCAGACGTTCTTGGTGTCGCAACACTTCTGCTAACCAACCAGCTAGCTTAAAACCAAAAGTAATCGGTTCAGCGTGAATACCGTGCGATCGACCAGCCATCACTGTATGGCGATGTTCCCGTGCTTTTTGGCGAATTACCTGAATCAAATCTTCCAGACGTTGCGATAATATATCCAAACTAGCAACTAATTGCAGTGCTAAAGCTGTATCCAAAACATCCGAACTCGTTAAACCCAAGTGAATGTAGCGTCCGGCATCACCAACATACTCATTGACGTTTGTCAAGAAAGCAATGACATCGTGGCGAACTACAGCCTCAATTTCCAGCACCCGCTTTGGATCAAAATCTGCCTTGGCTTTAATTTCTTCAACGGCTTCAGATGGAATGTAACCAAGTTCAGCTTGAGCCTCACAAACAGCAATTTCGACTTGCAGCCAAGTTTTTAGTTTATAGGCTTCACTCCACAGATTAGCCATTTCAGGCAAAGTATAACGCTCAATCACAGTTTGGCACAGAATACAACCGTCATATTTTACAGTTTAATTAATGTAGATCGCTTTTTAACGCTACTTTTTGCTCACGGACGGCACTAGTTTTGAAATCAGACGTGATGATACTAATCCTGCCGTCAGCTTCCATATATGCCATCACATCAGCCAAAAATTCCACACCTTGCTGACGTAACTTGCTCATCAATTCATCATCTGTAATTAACTCTCGTTGCAGATGGCGCTCAATCATCCGACCGTTTTTTACCAGTAGCAGCGGTGGCGGATTCAGGAAACGTTGCAACTGGGGAAGTTTGTAACCCAACCAGTTCAGCAAGTAACTCCAAAAAATCACTGTTCCTACCAGGATAGCGCCTTCAGTAATTGATGTGTAATTACTTGCTATAGCATTTTGAGCAGCTTCCGCAAATAGTACAACTACGAGTAAATCAGTAATTCCTAGTGTTCCTAATTGTCGGCTAGGAAGCAGGCGTAGCACTGAGAACAGCGCTAAGTAGACTAGTGAACCGCGGATAATCAATTCAAAGACGCTGATCCTAGGAATAAAAATTGCTTGCCAATTGATAAAAAACCATTTTTCCATTAGCACTAATTTTCTTCTTTTTTCAATAGAATTCTGGAAAAAATCCAGTATAAAACCTGAAAAACACTACCACACCAAAATTACACTTTGTCTTCCCTAAAAGGCTGTGGATTTACAGTGTACATACAGGTCTTCAATATCTATCAGATTTATAAATATAAACCTCCAGCAATCAAGCATTAAAATCGCTGATTCTTTCTTTTCTGTTTTAAGCGTTTCGACTTCTTAAAATACTGAAATAAACGATTAATAAAGGGTTTTTTCTTATTTGTCGATGCTTGTTCATTTGGAGCTTTGCCATTATACTTTGTATCATCAGATATATGTACAGCATTTTTAGTTGGCACTATGCCGCTTCCATACCTTCGGGAATAAACTTGAGTAAATTCTGCACCGAAGAAAAGAATCTGTGCCGCATAGTTAACCCAAGCTAAAATCACCACCAGTGAGCCAGCAGCACCATAGGTCGAACCAAAACTGCCATTACCTAGATATTGTCCTAATAAAAATCTCCCAATAGAAAACAAAACTGAAGTGAGAGCAGCTCCGATTAAAACATCACTCCATGCAATTTTGACATCTGGTAGAACTTTAAAAATTAGCCCGAACAGCACTGTAGTTATTGCAAAAGAGATGATGAAATTGGCAATCTGCCAAATGAAATCAAAACCTGGCAATAAGTTACTAAAGTATGTTACTAATGTTGCTAATATCGTACTAATTACTAGAGAAACTAAAAGTAAAAAGCCAATCCCGATCACCATTGCAAACGATAAAAAGCGTAGGCGAATCATGTTGTTTATGCCACGTCCAGGTTTGGGTTTCACTTCCCAAATTGTATTCATGGCATCTTGCAACTCAGTAAATAAGCCTGTAGCACCCACTAGCAGAACTAGGACACTAATAATCGAAGCGATCGCTCCTGTTTGTGGTTTATTAGCACTTTGGATAGCTGTTTCAAGAAACTTTGCGCCATCTACCCCAACTAAACCTTGAATTTGTCCGACAATTTGACCTCTTGCCGCTTCCTCTCCAAATACTGCACCTGCGATCGCAATTACAATAATTAGCAATGGTGCAATGGAAAAAATCGTGTAATAAGCTAACGCCGCCGCTAACCGTGAGGCTTTATCGTCACTCCATTCTTTGAACGTCTCTTGTAATAACTTCCAAATTTCTTGCAAATTCATCCAATCAGTCTCCTTGTAGGGGATGTTGCTTTGTTGCTTAGTCCCTGATATATTGGATACTGATTTCCTAAGTTGTGACATCCTCCCAAGGATATTTGTGAAGCGTCCTAGAGGAGGAATTTAGCAAAGTCGATAATTTCTTTAACGAGAATTCTATAAATAATTTGCTTTTTGGTAGACAATAGGTAGCGCGATCGCTTTAGCATATAAAACGCAGTGGCAGCGATCGCATAATACCTTGATTGATTCTCCTAGCTTAGTGATCACCTGCCTCCTGCCTTATTCACTACGACAAATTTTTACGCTGACCTACTTACAGCTATTTTCAGGTAAATAGACCACCAGTAGGGGCGCAAAGCCTTGCGCCCCTACAACAGATGTGGTTCAAATACATGAAAACTGCTGTAATATAAGGAAGCCTTAGCTCAGACTTTTCGCTGCGTCTGAAGCATGAGGCTAGTTCATGCTCTCATTCAGCAACGTCGAAAATTACTACTGCATCCTATCGATTGTGCGATACTGAATTGCTTCCGCTACATGACTGGTTTTTAACTCATCTTCTCCCGCCAAATCTGCAATAGTTCGTGCTACTTTGAGAATGCGATCGCTTGCTCTTGCTGATAAACCTAATTTTCTAATTGCTGCTTCTAATAAATTGCGGCTAGCATCATCTAACTTGCACCATTTCTGGAGATGACTACTTTGCAGATGGGCATTGCAACGCAGATTTGCTTCTCCTTGGAAACGAGTAATTGCGCGATCGCTTGCTTGTTGCACTCGTTCGCGTACTGATATTGATGTTTCTCCCGTAGATTGTTGGGTAATTTCTTCTGGTTTCAAGCGATTCACTGCAACTTGTAAATCAATTCGATCCATCAACGGCCCAGAAAGTTTTGCCCAATATTGCTCGCGTTGGCGGGGAGAACAAGTACATTGTTGGATGGTATCGCCATAGTAGCCGCAAGGACAGGGATTAGTACTCGCCACCAAAGTAAACTGCGCGGGAAACATTACCGATAATTTGGTGCGGGAAATTGTGACGTAGCCATCTTCTAGAGGTTGGCGCAGAAATTCCAACACATCTCGTTTAAATTCCGTGAGTTCATCAAGGAACAGCACACCTCTGTGAGATAATGAGATTTCTCCAGGACGAGGGAAACTACCACCACCCACCAGAGAAGGCCCAGATGCCGAGTGGTGGGGACTGCGAAAAGGGCGATCGCATACCAATGTACCACGATTTTTCAATAAACCAGCTACCGAATGAATGCGAGTCACTTCCAAAGATTCAGCAAAACTCAACGGCGGTAAAATTCCCGGTAAGCGCCTTGCTAGCATAGTCTTCCCACTACCAGGCGGCCCGACAAAAATGAGATTATGCCCACCAGCCGCAGCAATTTCTAAAGCACGACGCGCATGAGCTTGTCCTTTGACATCATGTAAATCTGCGCCAGGGTAGGATACTGTTGTTGTTTGTGTTGTACTATCTATCTGTACAGGTTTGTAACGCTGCGGATTATTTAAAAAATCCACCACCTCAGACAGATGTTTGCAGCCGTAAACAGCCAAATCTTCAACTACTGCTGCTTCTTGGGCATTATCAGCAGGGAGAACTAAACCTGCAATTCCCATCTTTTGGGCTGCTGCTGCGATCGGTAATACACCAGCCACCGGACGCAAACTGCCATCCAAAGAGACTTCGCCCAAAAATAGATAATCCCCCAACAAATCAGCGCTAACTTGCTCAGAAGCCGCCAAAATTCCCACACTAATAGGCAAATCAAAACAGGGGCCTTCTTTGCGTAAATCTGCCGGAGTTAAATTAATTACTATCTTTCGCATCGGAAAGGCAAAGCCAGTATTTTTCAGAGTTGCTTTGACTCTTTCTCTTGATTCTTGAATCGCTGAATCTGGCAGTCCCAAGACAACAATTCCCGGTAATCCTCCTGACACATCGACTTCCACACCTACTTTGACGGCATCGATGCCTACAATTGATGCACTCCAGACTCTAGCAAGCATTGCTTATATAACAGTAAACCTTTAGAATCTCTAGCAGATGAGTTGATAGATTGACATTAGTGAAACCACATAGACGATTTTCTCAATTACAGCAGTTTTCATCCACATCTGTCGTCGCGAAACTTTAGTTTTTATTACCGCCAATGTTGGGGTATTTTGAGATTTTCCGGTAGGATAGTTGTGCGATCGCCAATTGCTTGTGCAATCTGCTGTGATTCTACATTTTCTGAGCCACTCAAGTTTGCTCCACAGAGGTTAGCTTCTTGGAAATTAGCTTCTTGGAGGTCAGCTGTACTCAGTAATGCACTTTCTAGATTAGCGCCAGCCAGTTTTGCCCTTTGCAAGTTACTACCAATCAGATTTGCATCTTGAAGATTGCTACCCTCGAAGTTGACTTGTTCCAAGTTGGCATCACAAAGGATTGCTCCTTCCAAGTTGGCATCACAAAGAACTGCTCCTTCCAAGTTGGCATCACAAAGAACTGTCCCTTCCAAGTTGGCATCGTAAAGAATTGCTTGAGAAAGGTTCGCTTTTCTAAGAGCTGCTCCTTGGAGATTGGCTTCTGGGAGGATTGCTTTTTGCAGGTTGGCTTCATAGAAGATTGAGCCACAAAGATAGGTCACTGATAAGTCTGCTTCAGAGAGGTTTACTCTGGTAAAATTGACCCATTGCAAGTTAGCCCCGACAAAAATTGCTCTAGAGAGATTAGCTTCTGTTAAGTCTGCATTGCTGAGGTCTGTATTGCGTAGATCGAGTTTCTGATTGACTGGATCTTTAGATGAATCTCGTCTTCCAATAACAGTTAAGGCTGTTTGAATATCTGTAGGAAGTTTTGATGATTGCAGTAACTCATTCTCATATTCCATATTTACCGGGGCATTCTCGCGGATAAAAGCAGCGAGGATTTCCATAATTGTCCAATGATCTTTGGGAGAATCTTTGGCAATTCGTTCTAAAGCATAAATTGCGGCAAATCGCGTTTCAATCTTTTCATTCCCCAGTTGTTCAATCGCTTTAGAAAAGCGTTCGGAAACAATTTCTTGTGGAGTAAGTTGTGTCTGATTAATACAATTTACGATATTGTTATCCCAAGCTAGTGTTCCAGCTAGGAGTTGCGTTAACAAGCTGTGATTTTCATCTAAAGAGAGTCTGGAAGTATAGTAACCATTAAGAATTAATGCCAATCCCCCAATAATTATGGCAATTGTTGTTAATGCTTGAGTGATGTATTCAATTTTTTCTTGATTTGAAAATCCTTGAATATTTTCAAAAAATAATATAATTAGAGTGAATGATAAAATAAATATAACTGAGACAAATACCAATAAAGTCGTGAGTCTATTGGTTTTTATGAAAGACATGTCATAAGTCTTCATATCCGACTCCTTGCGGAAATAATTTAGGTTGATTCTAAGAGTATCTGTCAAGATATGATAGAGTACAAACACGGATAAAATGAGCAAAATATTAAATCTACTATATAAAAATTATCTATATAACAATCCTGAATCATTCACGATCAACAAGATTATTGACTTTTTAGAGAAGTCAGATATCTGATTATTCACGAATGATTAGACATTTGGTGCAGTTAAATATGCGTTAATGAATTGCAAAAAATAAATTATCCCAAATTATTTATAGATTCGCAGGGGTGCAATACTGTTCGGTTTAGGCAAGAGACGCGATGAATCTACGTCTTTGCGATCTAGAATTATCTATTCCCCAGATATTTCTCAATATTTACGAGAGTATTTACTCACGTTTTTTATAATCCTGATTAGTTAGTCGTAAATTCTCAATAAAAACCTAACATAACTAATTATGCGGACATGATATTCTTTGTGAAGAATAGTTTAAAACCTGTAATATTAAGCATAGTTCATCTAATTACTCAGGTTGATCGAAACAGAATTCAGGAATCAGGAGCCAGAATTCAGAATGAATTCTGTGCGACTGGTGGATGAATCAACGGGTTTCAAACCCCCTCCAAATCCTAGATTTGGTCGTCATACCTAGTCGCGTTTAAACATATTAGTTTTGGCAGGCAGGGGAAGCAGAGGGAGAAATACCACTTATGATTGCAACTTAGTATCAACAAGACAGTCGCGGGTCTAAATCCCCGACTGATTGATTTCTGACTTCTGAATTCTTCTTCAAAATAAATCCTAAGTAGATTGGACTAAGTTAGAAATCGCGGTGAGCAATTCCTCTGGTGCTACAGGTTTAACAATGTGCTGTTGAAACCCTGCTCTTAGTGCGTACTGCTGATTGATTTCGCCTGCATAAGCAGTCAGAGCGATCGCCGGAATCTTTTTTCCTCCGATTTTTGCTTCCAGAGTCCGCACCTGTTGCATCAGCATATAGCCGTTCATCTCTGGCATTCCAATATCGCTGAGTAAGATATCTGGCTTTGACTGGGTTAGGGCTTGTAATGCTTCATTTCCTGATGCTACTGCGGTGACGATCGCACCAAACTGTTCCAGTACAAAGCTGAAAAAGTTGCGGGTATCATCATTGTCATCCACAACCAGCACTTGTAAACCCATCAGTGGAGAAGAAGTAAAAGCGGCAGTTGAGGAATCAGTTTTTGTGTTATCTTCGCTCGTCGCCCCCTCCTTGAGCAACGGCAATCTAACTGTGAAAATTGCTCCTTTGTCCTCGCCAGGACTTTTTGCCCCAATCGTTCCTCCGTGCATCTCAATCAAGTGACGAGCAATTGCTAAACCTAACCCTAATCCACCAAACCTTCTAGTTGTTGTACTATCACCTTGACGAAAATAGTCAAATACATGAGGTAAAAAATCAGGGTGAATGCCTTTACCTGTATCGCTGACGGTAATCTGCGCTTGAGCGTCGATGGACTGCAATCGCACATTTACTTTTCCCTCAGTCTCAGTAAACTTAACGGCATTCGATAGAAGGTTCCAGAAAACTTGCTGTAAGCGGGCTGGATCGCCCAAAACTTTCCCCACTGGCTCGAGCATTGTCTCAATCTCAATGGTTTTAGCCTCTGCTGCTAAATGCACTGTTTCCATTGCGGCTTCAATTGTCGATACCAGATCGACTGGAATCGTGTTGAGGCTGAGTTTGCCTTGGAGGATACGAGAAACATCTAGTAAGTCTTCAATTAATTGAGCTTGTAATTTGGCATTGCGCTCAATAGTTTTCAGTGCTTTGTTGAGCGATGCCCGATCAAATTTCCGACTCTGCAACAATCTTGCCCAACCGAGAATCGGATTCAAGGGCGATCGCAATTCATGAGAAAGTACTGCCAAAAACTCATCTTTGATTCGGTTAGCAGCTTCAGCTTCCGCCCTGGCTGTTTGCTCGAGTTGCAAAAGGTGATCGCGTTCTGATTCGGTGCGTTTGCGATCGGTAATATCAGTTAGCATGGCGATCGCACCCAAACACTCACCTTGCTCATTCAAAATCACTCTGGCAGAAATCAGTGTCCAGATGTACGAACCATCTTGGCAGCGCAATCGCCCTTCTTTAAGAGCGCTCTCTTCTCCTTTGAACCACTCCAGTTTTGCTTCATCGGCTGTATCATCAGCCCAATCCATAAAATCAAATATAGAACGACCGAGTATTTCTGCTGCCGGATAACGTAACATCTGAGACATCCGCTGATTCACAAACTCTGTTCGGGCTTCAGAGTCAATCATCCAAATTCCCTCATAAGAGGTATCAACAATTCGGCGATACTTGGCTTCACTCTTCTGTAAAGACTCCTCTGCTTGCTGGCGTTCACGCCGCTCTTTAGCTTCCCGCAATGCCCGTTGCACCGAAGGAACTAACCGCCCTAGTCGTTGCTTTAATACATAATCGGTTGCACCGTTCTTCAAAGCTTCGATCGCTAATTCTTCACCTAGAGCAGCAGAGACAAAAATAAAAGGAACCTCTGGAGCGCGATTTCGGGCAATTTCCAAGGCAGAAATTCCATCAAAAGAGGGCAAGGCGTAATCGGCAAGTATTAAATCGAAAGTTTCTGTTTCTAAAGCAGCTAGGAAATCAGAGCCAGTTTCGACTCGGATCAGTTGGCAATCAATTCCCCCTTCAGTTAGTATTGCTTGGGCTAGCTCTGCATCTAATAGGCTGTCTTCTAAAAGAAGGAAACGGAGGACATTCATTAGTTGCTCTCCTTTTGATGATGAGGCGCGGGAGGTAAAGCACCAACCGGAGGCTGATTGATCACTGCCCAAAACAGGCCAACACCCTTAATAGAATCGACAAAATCATGGTAATCTACTGGCTTAACAACGTATGCATTCACCCCTAACTCATAGCAGCGAACTAAATCCGGTTCCTCGCGGGAAGAAGTCAGTACCACCACTGGAATTACTCGCATTACTGGGTCAGATTTGAGTTTTGTCAGCACTTCTAACCCATCGATTTTAGGCAATTTCAAATCGAGCAGCACCACCACAGGATACCCTTCCATTCGCAACCGGAACAACCCCCGGCGATAAAGATAATCTAGTGCTTCTTCGCCATCACGTACCACTACTACTTCATTGGCGAGATGGTTTTCTGACAAGGCGGCTAGGATTAACTCTGCATCGTTGGCACTGTCTTCAATTAGCAGAATCCGCTTCAGTTCTTTCATTCATTTTCCTTTTTGGACAACTTAGGCAGTGAGAAATAAAAGGTGGCGCCACTGTCAACTACAGCCTCTGCCCAAACTCGACCATTATGCCGATGAATAATGCGTTGCACGTTTGCCAATCCAACACCAGTGCCTTCAAATTGTGGGTCGCTATGCAGACGTTGAAATACTCCGAATAGCTTGTGTACATATTGCATATTAAAGCCTACGCCGTTATCTTGTACAAAAAAGATAACTTCGTTTTCATTGTCAATACTTCCAACAGTAATTTCTGCTGGGTTTTGAGTCTGGGTATATTTTACGGCATTGCCTATCAGGTTATGAAGCACCAACCGTAGCATAGAGGGATCGCCTTGCGCTTCTGGCAACGGCTCGATGTGCCAATGGATTGTGCGTCCTGGGGTTTGTGCGATCGAGTCGCGTTTTACTTCTTGTACCAATTCCTCCATATTAAGGTTGATGTAGCGCATTTCCGTGCGCCCCATGCGAGAAAATGTCAGCAACTCATCGATCAGTATTCCTGCCTGTTTGGCAGTTTCGGCAATTATTTTCAAATAGCGCTGACTTGTTTGATCTAAGCTTGTTGAGGTCTGGCGTTTCTGGAGCAATTCGATAAATCCGGCGATGTGGCGCAGTGGTGCCCGCAAGTCGTGAGAAACTGAGTAAGAGAAGGATTCGAGTTCTTTATTAGCGGCTTCGAGTTGGGCAGTGCGCTCTTGAATTCGTTGCTCTAGCATTTCATTGAGTTGTTGCAGGGAGGCTTCGGCAACTTTGCGATCGTGAATGTCGCTGGCAATACCCACCCACTTAATAATTTGTCCGTTTTGATCTCGAAATGGTAAACCCCGGACAAGATGCCAACGATAGCTACCATCAGAAACTTGACAAAAGCGAATTTCTATTTCGTAGTTGGTCGCGTTAGCAACAGCCTGCATTGAAGTTTTAAAGACGCGATCGCGGTCATCGGGATGAATCACACAAATCCAGCCATAGCCAGCGGTCTGCTCCATTGTCAGTCCGGTGAAGTCTAACCAGTATTGATTGCAATAGGTAATACCACCATCGCGATCGCCCATCCAAATTGCCTGCGGTGACACTTCCGTTAAAATTCGATATCGCTCCTCGCTGTCACGTAGCGCTTCTCCTACCAATTTGCGTTCGCGCAGTGCAGCTTGCTGTTCGCTAATATCAGCGATCAATGCCGCATACCCTTCAACAATTCCCTGTTTATTAACTTGGGGAACGTAAATAGCATTAACGTAACGTGTGCCACCATCTTTATAAGGCATTTCACTTTCAAATCTTACCTGCTCTCCTGCAAGTACCTGTTCCACATGGTGACGAACTCTTTCATAGGCGGGTTCACCCACAACTTCCCAAAGATACTTTCCATATATATCTGCTGCCGGATGCCCAAACCACTCTTCATAGGCTCGGTTGTTGAAGCGGTAGCGTTGTTGTGAATCTACAAAGGAAATCAGAACTGGTAGTGTATCTGTAATTAAACGAAGTTCTGCTTCTCGTTGCCGCAGTGCTTCTTCTATGAGCTTACGGGTGGTAATATCGCGCCAGCAATCTATTGCACCGATAATCTCACCTTGGGAATCCCGAATTGGGACGACATTGGCGATCGCTGTAATTGTAGTACCATCTGGACGTTCAATGATGCATTCTTCATTGCGGATTGTTTCACCATAGCGCGTAGCACGGTATAAAGGTAGTTGCTCTAAGGTAAGGGGCGTTACACCATCAGCGAGAAACAGATTGTAGAGCTGAACATAAGACTCAGAAGATATGCCAACGAGAGATTCACTTGGTCTGCCCAAAAGTTTTTGCGCAAGTTTGCTGTTAGCAATGATTGAGAAATCAGGGGGGCCGCCAGTAATAGTAATTCCCTCTGGAACGTGTTCTAAAAGCATTTGTAAAATGCTTTGGGCAACTTCTGCTTGGCGGGAGCGATGCTGGGCTTCTGCTTGGGCTTGTTTGCGTTCGCTTAAATCAAGAACAAAACCAATGATTGTCCGATCTCCCTGTTTAGCAAAACCAAGTAGAACGGGAACTAGAGAGCCATCTTTGCGGATGTATTCCTGTTCAAAGGGCTTACAACTCCCAGTCATTGTCAGTTCTTGAATCGCTCGCTCGCTCACCTCAATGTATTCGAGTGGAACAATCTCGCCCCAACGGATTCGACCAGAGCGCAAATCCTCGCGGGTATAATTGAGCATTTTCAGAAAGGCATCATTGGCTTCAAAGATTAAGCCATTCAGTTCGGCCACAATCACCCCAATAATATTAGACTCGGTTAAGCAACCAAACCGGATCTCGCTTTCGCGTAGTGACTTTAAGCTTGCTTCAGCTTTTCTTTGGGCTGTGCGGCGTGATTCGTTGAGCCAGATGATTAACCCTGCTGCGATCGCGAACACGACTAGCCGCACTAAAATGTCCAGATTTGTAATCTTCAGCAAAGAGGGCGGATGAAGAAGCAAGTAGTTGATTACCAAAGTAGACAAAACAGTTGCAAGTAGTCCTGGTGCGAAACCTCCGTACCAAGCACTCACCATTACCGCAGCCAAAAATAGTGCTGTAGGTGCTGCGGTGAAATATGGACGGAGCAGCAGCGTTATTCCCACTGCTAAGGCAACGGATAGCAAAGCAATACTATAGTGCAGCAGTTGCTCTTGAATGATTGCGTCCTTGTTTCTACCGCTAGCAAAAATCTTTTTGGGTTCAGCTGTTCTGACTTTATGAGCCATAACTCTACTCTGCTTCTGGAAAATACTGGTTTTAGCAGCCTTTTGCCGGGTTCACTCATCTGCCGTAACATTTCTTCTATTAGTTATAGCGCTATGCGTGAAGGGATTGTATGCCCATTTTTCCAACGATTAACTGTTTTGAAGTAAACTCCTACTTTAGCAGCATACTGTTATTGAGAAAGATTGAGCTGCTGAGGAAGTTCCCGAATGAAATCTAAAATTTCCAGCCGCTTTGTTACAGACATCTGTGTATTTTATCCCTATAGGATAATTAGCATAAGACAGGTGTCCTATTTATTATCTCTTACTTAGAAAATATTTTATAGCCGTAGTCACATAGGTTATGAAAGTGTTGATTGCTCAAAGCCTTGTTAACAAAACTGGGTTTTTACTCAGCAGTGGCTCAACGCCCCGCTGACGCTAACAGCACTTTGCTATCGGGACTTAAACAAAAGTGAAAGACAAAAAAAGGTATAATGCGTAACCAGATTAGCTTTCAGGTTGTAAAAGCCCGATGAAAGAAACGACCCCCG
>NZ_JBALDE010000249.1:0-28226 GCF_036917515.1 Nostoc sp.
TGAGTTCTGTGACAGTCTCTTTAATTTCTAGCTGATATATCCCTGACATTGTTCATCCTTCATCTGGTTTATTCTTATTCTCTCATCTGTAGTCCGATTTTAGAGAATTGGTATTACACTTTTATTCTTTAGCATCAGTTCATCGGTGGCTTAAGACGTAAGTGAGCTAACAAGCCTTTGAACACTTTTACTAAAGCTTTAGAGGCTTTCAGAACGGCTATGTCTTTCCGGTTTTTTGATTTATTGATACTCAATCGTGACCTGTTTGCTTCGATCAGCGCTTCCTGCTGTTATGAAGTACAGTTTCTCTCCTCCCTGCTATCTCCTGTACCCTTTCAGGACTGAGAACGTACCTCACAATAGCGGGAACTGCTGTATAAAGCCAGTTTAGGTTACATTTGGGCTTAATTTTTGTCTAAATCCCGATAATTACGAGCCGTATATCGCAAATATTTCGGCAGTTTGCTCTCAACTGCAAAACTTCTCAATGGTCGCCCACACCATTTCTTTGTAGAGGCTGCACCAAATTTTCTTTGTTCCTTTGTTTCCTACCCTTTTCTTTCAAAGACGCTACGCGAACAGGAAACCACTTCGTGTCTATGTACCCTACCCGCAGGGTAGCCACTTTGCGTCTATGCGGTTTCTTCCTTATATAATTTGGCGCATATTTATACAAAATTGCTACAGGAGGTTCAAGCTTTCGGATTTGGGATAAATCTATCTCTCCTACCCTGAATTTCCTACCTCGTTACTAACGAGAGCATCCCACTTTGATGAGTTTCCCTTGCAAACGATAAGTCACTGCCCCACAGGCAAAACCTGCCGACTTAGGTTCTACGTAAGACTGTGTTGGCGGATTTTGTTTCTCTAACCGCGATTTCCAATCGCCAGATATTTTTCCTAGAGTGGGATACTTGCTTAAGAATTGTGAGCCTGCAACAATATCGTGAGGTCCCTTAACATTTATTTTAGAACTATTGATATAGATATTATAATCATAAATAACGTTTTTATTTTTAGTCTTATTATTAATATTTTTTCCAGGAAAAGCATAAAGAATGTTTCTGAGAATTTTGACATCAGATGACGTATGAGCAAATATTTGCCCGCCATTAAGTTCTGGACTCTGATTATTTAAAACAGCTGTGTTATTTACAATATCAACATGCTCGCTTAAAAATGCATGAATACCAGATCCACCATTATTAAATGCAAGATTATTTTTAACTAAAGTATATCCTTTATATGCATCCAATTTTGAGTTATTCTGATCGTTTCTAGAACTATCGATAATAATCCCATTACCGTCTGTGATCTTTCCGACTGCAATCCAAGGGATGTACATACGATTGTTGTAGGTTTTGTTGTTAGTAACAAACATCTTGTATCCCCGCTTGTTGTCAGAATTCCAACTATTCAAAATCGAAATGCCACTGCAACCATAAACGCTGTACCAAGCATTATCGAACACTTCGTTATTATCTATTGTCACATAGTCCGACTCAATGGCTGAAATGCCTGCTCCTCCACACCCATGTACCTTGTTATTGATAATACGTATATGGTGACTACGACCATCTTTTCGTCCATCTACATTAATGCAGTTGCCATTTGTTAGCGGGTTTAGTTTATTAGTTTTCTGACTCATCGCATAATCAAGGGTTATGTTGGCATTGTTTCCTATCACCTCCAACCCATTTATCTCAATATATGACGCTCCCTTGTGAATGAAAATTCCCTGCCATCCATTGTGTTGAATTTTCGGCCGATGTCCAGGATATGCTTTAAACTTAATCCATGCATTTGCTGTTCCAGAGCGAGTAATAGATACTACGTCCCCACCTGGTTTTGCATTCCTGTACACTCCGTTCATAATCAATACTGTATCGCCAGGATTAGTCAGATTTGCTGCCCTTTGAATTGTTTTAAAGGCGGATGAAGTAGATAGTCCGCTATTTTTGTCATTTCCAGTACCACTAACATAGTATGTTTTTGGAGTTCCTCTACTGCTGATTAGCTGATGGCTAGATAGGGTAATTTGTTTGTTAGTGAATACCTGAGGAATGTTTTCAACTAAATATTCTTTTATCCTTTCTCGCTCAACCAAAAGACCTACTAATACCACGGGAATTGCAAGATATGCGCTTAACCTGAAACCTCGAATTACCACAACAAAAGGCTCCTTTATAGGCACTACTTAACAAAAATATAATATCAGGATATGTCAGTTCTTTTAAATCCTATTTGGCATCAAGGGTATAATAGAGCCGACTTTTCTAGCTCCCCCGATTTCTATCTTGTCCATAGGCTTGCCAAGCTAAGTCTACCAATCCATCAACGATCGCAGCTGCTACAACTGCATTACCTTTGCGACTCTCAATTGTAATGTGAGGCACTAGAGAGTCTTGTAAACGCTTCTTAGCTTCATCAATATTTACAAATCTCACTGGAGTTGCGATTATTAAAGCAGGCCTAATTTCCTCAGCTTCAATTAAATCCACGAGTGCAGTCAGTGCCGTTTGCGCTTGACCCACGACAAAAATGCCCTCTGGATAACGCTTTGCTAAAGTTTCTATTCCCCATGCTGCACGAGTTTTTTCTTTTTGAGGGCGTGTTAGAGCTTCCATACTGCAATACACCGGATTAGCAAAGGTGTTTTGAATGTCGTAGGCAATACCTACTTGTACCATCGGCACATCTACCACAATCGTGGTACGTGCGGCTAGTGCTGCTGCTCCAGCTTGCAAGGCACGCTCAGAAAAGCGAATCAAAGACTTATACTCAAAGTCAGCCGTGGCGTAGATTACCCGACGCACAATCTCATACTCTGCGGGTGAAAAGACATGATCGCCAATTTCACTATCAATGATTGCTAAACTTTGAGCATCAGTTACGTGCCATTCCATTTTTGTTGAGCTTCTCAAATATTAGCTTTCAGCTTATCAGCTTCAGAGAGTTAGGAGTTAATTAAAAACTACTCACTCCTAACTACTCGCTCATAACTCATTACTCGAAGAAGTCCGACTGAAAATAGGAGATAGGTAGGCAACCAAAACGCCAATGATAAACCCAGAGATATTGCGAACTAAAGGCAACCAGTCGCTTGTACGTGTCACAACTGGCCCAATGCCGAAAGCAATAAACAAGATTCCCCACAAAGGTGAGAAAATTAAAGCCCATTGCCAAGCAAAAACTTGTCCTTTCTGGCGGGGTTGAGCTGCAAATCCACAAATCACCCCACCAATAACTGAGGTGATCAAGGTGAGAATCCACTGCTCTCGTGGTAGTCCGGGGACAACATTGCAACCCCCTTTAAGCAAACAGCCTTTGACCGATTCTAAGGCTTGCAGAATCGCTTGGTCTTCACCTTCTTCTCGGACAAAGTACAAATTACCGAAACGGGTTTGCAGTTCTATCCAGAAAGTCCGGGGTAAAAGTTTATAAACAGCATCACCGACGCTAAAACTGAGAATGTTACCGCCACGAGAATCAGCAACTAGTAGAATGCTTTTGTCATCCAAACCCCAATATTTTATAACCGCGCGACCTGGAGTACGGTCATACTGGGTCAATACTCGCAATTTCCAGCCCGTGTCGGCTTCAAACTGCTCTAAATCTTTGACAAGCTTTTCTTCTTGCAGCACAGGCAGAGATTTAGCTAAATCTACAACTGGGGTAAAGGTGTCAGGAAGTAACTCAGGATTGTCATAAGCTAGTGCTGGGGGAGAATGCATCACCCACATTGACCCAGCCAGGAAAAATATTGCAATAGATACTAGAATTCGTCGCCAAAAACAAGATTGCATGAACGTTTTTATACAAATATCAACGGTAAAAGCGAACAAGTTGTTTTAAAAGAGTACTAGAAAAATGATAGTTCTTTACACTTGTTTACTTTACTTTAATCTAAGGGATTAAAGCAAAGCGTTTTTGAGTATTGGGCCCGATGCCCTATGCCCTAATTCAATCTTCATCATCGAAATTGTTTTCCCAGCTAGTGGCATCGTTATAATCGTCATTAACGCGGTATACCTCTGCTTTGCTCCGACGATTTTCTTGCCTCAGCACTTCTCGTTCTCGCAACGTTAGTGGTGGTTTTTCATTGCTTGGCAAGCGATCGCTCATCCGCCTTGCGGGTTTTTGGCGCGTGAAGTTTCTCCAAGCAGCTTTCGCGCCAATAAAGATACTGCGTGTACTTACTTGCAGATTTTGAGCTTGAATTCTTGCAGTATCAAAACTTTGGTCAACTTGTTTGGCGACTTGACTAGCACTTTTTACGCCTTCACTGACATCATCGGTTAAGTCAGTGATTTCTAAGCCAGTCACGCGAATAGCTTCTAGAGTGGGTGGTAACTCCCGTGAGAGGGTATCAAATAGCTTTTCCGCACTGCGAGCCGCGCGTGCTAACTCCTGCAAAGCCGGTATCGCCACCACTAAAACCGCAGTCAAGCTTGTGGCGACTAAAAGTAAGGAAAGTCCCAACCAAAACAGGGGTTCAATCACGGTTGTGTCATTTATGAGCGTTCTAATTGCTGGGGAAGTGAATCTGATTCTTCAACAGATTGTCGCTTCAAGACTTGGCTTTCTCGCTGACCGGCATCTATACCTGCTGCGATCGCTTCTCGTAATCTATCTAAGGTGTCATCCCAGTTTCGTAATGCGCTAGCAGAGAGACGATCTGCCTGAATTTGCACACTCATTGATAAATCTTCTGCCAATTCTGGGATAGCATTGGCAGATTTTTTCAAAATTTTACGCGTTTCGCGCCCTGTGCGTGGAGCTACGAGTAAACCGGTTAAAGCACCGATGGTAGCTCCTAGCATCAAACCGCCAAAAAATACTCCAGAACGGTTATTAGACATCTTGTTGTTTCTCTCCTTACACCCATTTTAGGTGGGTTTTCTCCCCTTGCAAGACTTAACTGATTTTATTGAGTTAATTTATGGTGACAAAATATTACCCAGAAATGTTGCTTTTATTAATTAATATCAAAACTATTAATTACTTGTAATTTAAAACTAGCTGTATCTCTCAAAGTTTTGATACCTCCGTAAACCTTCTGGCGGGCATTTCTTTGTGTTATGTCTTGCTCTTGTTCCGTATCCGATATGGCTAGCTTATTTAAGATTAGGTTATGGAAAAGGAAAGCGATGCTTACGGAAGGCTATACCTACGCCACAAGTCAATACACCTTATGGGATCTTACTACGGACTTCTCTCTATCTACCCCCGTCAGCCCTAATCATAAATATTTATGTGAACCTGAGATAACTCATTTTGTAACTGTTCTTTTCCCAATTAACTCTAGCTTCAGAAAATAACGCTGCCAGATTTGCCGTCCTAGCAAAAGTAGACTGATAATTTGCCGTACTTGTTGAATTTGCATTTGTAGCGCTTGATTTCTCTGCCGTAAGTTATAAATATTCTGTTGGCTGAGATAAATATTTTCGGGTGCTTGATTCAAGGCTGCATTGGTACAACTTTCATAGGCGGTTAACCTATCTGCTATGTATGCTAGCTGCTGCTTAAGTTGCCATACCCGCCAAGCCACATAAATTAGTATTAATGAAATCAGGGTATTAATTATGACAACTAAAATTACCATTGTTTATCTTGACTAATATTAACTTTGAGGAATTGTTCTATATACTTGATTTGGCTCTTATTTAATGATGAAAAAACTAGAGGATAAAATTTATGGCACAAACTACATCTGGAATTTTGGCAATAAAAAGTAGTTAGTTTTAGGAGGTGAAAATTAGTGTAACAAAGGCTGATGCTAAAAAAATCGCCAATTTGCCAATTTTGTAACAACGATATATCCACACCTCGCAAAACCACAGCTACAATTGCCTTAGATTCACGACTCGGTTTTCGAAATCAACCCGTATGATTGATAAGCCCGATCATTACTACCTCCCACTCCTTAACCCGATCATTCTAGTCAATTTACGACCTTTGTGGGATGTAAGCACAATGGTATAGACCCTTCAACAGATGGTAAGAGAACTACACTCCTTGGAGACTCCCCAACATTGCCTTTATATATTGTGCTCCTAGCTCTACCAGTTTTCCAGCTTGTCGTGTGCAGTTAACTAATATTTGGCCCAAAAAAACCTCACTAGTGGTTCACCAACCAAAAATTGCTGAGTATAGACGAGGAAAACAGACAAGTGATAAAGGAGAAAGTCTATTAATTCCTCTTCCCTTAACCTTTACTCTTTTCTTTGCCGAAGGCTTCCCCGTCAGATCTTAATCTCTTCCCTGGTGAAGACTTTCCCCTGGTATTTTACTAATACTTTACCAATAATGATTATCTTTTTTATACATCCAGTAGGAGTTGAGGATGTCAAAAAAATCACCATTTAATAATTTCTTTCCAGCTATTCTTGCTGCTTTGACAATTGGATTTGTTGGGTGTGGAAGTCAAGCTGCAAGAACTACATTCACTCAGACTAACACCCAGGTAAATGAGAATCTTCCCCAAGTTGTCGCGACTACAAGCGTACTGTGTGACTTAACCAGACAGGTTGCTGGGAATACAGTTAACCTCACTTGCTTAATTTCCCCTACTGCCGACCCCCAATTTTATAAACCAAAACCGGAAGATCGTAAAGCCATTGAGCAAGCTAATCTTATTCTTTATAATGGTTACAATTTTGAACCAAATCTGATCAAGTTAATTAAAGCGACTAAAAGCCCTACACCGAAAATAGCCGTCGGTCAACTGGCAGTGCCTAAGCCACAAAAATTTCAGGTAGGTGATAAGAATGTAAGCGATCCTCATATTTGGCACAATACCAAAAATACTATCAGAATGGTGAAGGTAATTAATAGTAATTTGATAAAAATACAATCTAGTGATGCAGAGGTTTATACTAGTAATACCAAAAAAATTACAAATGAACTCACTCAACTAGATAGCTGGATTAAGTCAAGAATTGCCAGCATTCCTACCAAAGAACGGAAGTTAGTTACAACCTCTGATGCACTGAGTTATTATGCCAAAGCATACGGTATTTCATTGGCAGGAGGATTACCAAATATTAGTAATAACGAAAAGCTGACAGCCGAAGGAGTCAAAAATTTGGCTACAAACATTAAGCGGGCTAAAGTATCAACAATTTTTGCTGAAGTAGAAACTAATCCTAATTTGATTCAATCTCTAGCAACAGAAGCGCAAGTGAACATTTCTAACAGAAAGTTGTATGCTGAGGGACTTAGCGAACCAGGAAGTGAGGCGGATACTTATCAGAAAATGATGATTGCCAATACACGCACAATTGTAGAAGGACTAGGAGGAACGTATTTGATGTTTGAAGCGAAAGCTTCTAGGCAGCTAGAACATCAATTCAGTAATCCAAGAAACCGAGTTTTTTGAGATTTCATCAAACTTGATTTATTAGTCTCCCTTTAGAAGACAGAATTGGAGTTTTAAATGTTACGGAAGATGGGTAAAAGAGATTGTGTTATTCAGATTTATCAAGTGTCCACTATACCAATGCTTTCTTTTGCATCTCTTTGATGAACCCATCTTTCCCATCCATATATCCGATGATATCGTTAGGATATTGTTTCGCTATTTAAAATCCAAAATCCAAAATCGACTTACCATCCCCAAGTACCAGGAGCGCCTTTAAATGGCCCAACAATATCACTAGTTACCCAACCGCCGTAGAAGTTACCTGGTTGTGGTTGCACTTCTTCACCATTAACGTAGCATTTATCCATTAAATGAGCATAAAAAGCTACATAGTCCTTGATAGATTCAAAGGCTGGTGTGGGCTTAGGGTAGAACCAAGCAGCATTATCGACTTCTTTATCATCAACTCGGATTGTGTAGTAACCAGCACTTCCCTTCCACTCACAAAAACTAGATTGCGGAATCATCTGTAGATATTCCATTTTGATATCCGCTGGGGGAATGTAGTAAGAAGGAGGATGACTGGTTTCTAAAACACGTTTGGCGCTATGAGTATCTACAATTACGACTCCGTTAAAGATTATTTGGATATGTTTGGTTGTGTCCTCCAAAAGAGGAGGACGGGGATAATCCCAAACTGATTCTTGTCCGGGAGCGGGTTCGATGCGTTGAGAATTAACCATTATTAAGAGTGCTGCTTGCTAAGTGCTAAGAGAAAAAAATACTCAGTATGAATGTACTTGGTGAAAGAGCAACTTCCCTTGTAGAGCCATTGCCATCTTTTAACTCAACCCTCATCATCGTACCTGTTTAAGAGCATCAACTTGCTTGGTAAATAACTCAGTGAACAAACTAAGCACAGTCCTTTCTTCACGCACTTTTATATTGGCACTGATGGACATACCTGATTGCAAGTTAACTTTTTTACCCTTAATCGTTAGGGATTGCTTATCTAATGAGACTTTTGCCGGAAATCTGTAAAACTGATGGGTTTGATCTGGTGGTAATGCGTCTGATCCTATTTCAAGAACTTCTCCCTTGATATCACCAAACTCGCTGTAAGGAAAAGAGTCAATTCTGACATCTGCCTTCATACCTTTTCGCACAAACCCAATATCTTTGTTAGTGATGAAAACTTCAGCGATATAGTTTTCTTTGGGAACAATTTGCAACATTTTTGTCGTTGGAGTTGCAACAAATCCAGGATTTTTTGCTTGCAAATCAAAAACTGTTCCAGCTACAGGTGCGCGAAGTTCTTCATATTTAACATTTAACTGTGCTTGAGAGATTTTACTATTGACATCTGCCAAACGCTGCTCATTATCTAGGATAACTTTCATGAATTGGCTATCAATTTCGGCAATACGCTGTTTGTTCTGAGCTATCTTATCTAAAATGTTTTTATCAGAAACAGCTACCGTATTGCTTAAATCTTGTTGTCCTTTTTCTATATCAAACTGGAGGCGTTTCAGTTCCTCACCTAGTTGCGCTACTTCCGCCGTGCGGTTTTGTACTTCTTGTTGCTGATTGAGATACTGAAGTTGAGAAATACCACCTTCTTCTGCTAATACCTTTAGTTTATTTAAAATCCCCTGTTGAATAGCTAAACTTGATTTACTATCTTCCAGCTTAATTTGATTTTGAGTAAATTGTTTTTTGGTTTTTTCTACTTCTAATCGTGCTGCTGAGGAGCGAGAGTCTAATTCTTGTTTAGCCACTCGTAGAAGTTGTTGTTCATCAATTCCTACTCCAGAATCTTGACCAGAATTTTTTAATTGAGTGCGGAATAATTCATTTTCTGCTACTAATGCTGCTCGATTTTTCAGCAAAAAAGCAGTTTCTTGTGGCAAATTACCGCGCAAATATAACAATTCCGAGCCATTGGCAGTACTTGCATTCATCAATCGGCGATAAATCTGGTTTTCTTTCATTAATGCAAGACGAATTTTATTCAAAGAATTTAATTCGGCAACAGAGGCTATGGAATCAAAAGTTACCAGTAAATCACCTGGTTTCACTTCTTGTCCATCTTTAACATTAACTGTTTTCACCACTCCACTAACAGGGGCCTGAACGTCTTTGACTGTTCCTTGCGGTTTTAATTGCCCTGTTGCTGGCACTACTTGCTCAATTTTTGCAAAATAAGCCCAACCAATTCCAAAACAGGCTAGCCCCATGAGTGTAATCATGATTGTACGCGACCAAATTGGAGATTGGCGCAAGACAATGGATTGCTCAAATTCCGGAGTGTTGGAGTTAGTGAAAGACTCTTGAATAGCTTTCTGTTGTTTAGTCAGTACCCGTGAATCTTGTTTCACTCCATTTTGATGATTGCCGTTTTTATGATTGCCGTTGAGATGATTCCCATTAAGTTGAGTCATAGCGATTTTGGATTTTGGATTTTGACTTTTTTGCAAGGTGGGCAATGTTTCCCGATGCCAAAAACCTTTGCCCTCAAGGATGACTAATTACAAGTTTACATCTTGTTGCTGATACAGGTAATAATAATGACCCTTAGTAGCCATTAATTCTTGATGGCTACCTTGTTCTATGACCCTGCTATTATCCATTACAACAATCATGTCTGCATTACTTACAGTGTTTAGTCGGTGGGTAATAAAAAATACTGTATCTCCCTTGAATGCTTTGGCTAAGTTGAGACATATTTGCCGTTCTGTGGGATAATCCAATGCACTAGTTGCTTCATCTAAAACTAATAATTTTGGTCGTTGTAAAACAGAACGAGCGATCGCAATTCTTTGTCGTTGCCCACCTGAAAGTGCAGAACCCCGTTCTCCCACCCGCGTGTTGTAACCGTTGGATAAGTTCATGATAAACTCGTGGGCGCACGCAACCTGAGCCGCTTCGATAATTTCTTCGGTTGTGGCATCGGGATTGGTTAAGGCAATATTTTCTTGAACGCTGCCGTCAAACAATAATGTTTCTTGGGGAACTACACCAATTTGTCGTCGCAACGAATAAAGTTCCACTTTGGCAATATCATAACCATCAATCAAAATTCTGCCAGACTCAGTTTCGTAAAGTCTCAGCAGTAATTTCATCATCGTACTTTTACCAGACCCACTTTGTCCGACAATACCGATAAATTTACCTGGGGCAAATTCCAGGTTGACATTAGAAAGTTGTAGAGGACCACTTGTACCAAACCGGAAGGAAACATTTTCATATTTCACTGCTCCCTTAATGGTAGGTAAAGGTATATTGTAGCGGTCTGTTTCTCCTTCTTCTGGTGTATCGACAATATCACTTAAACGCTCTAGAGACAAGGCAGTTTCTTGGAAGCTTTGCCAGAGTTGAGCTAAACGTAATATTGGGCTGGTGACATAACCCGATATAATTCTAAAAGCAATTAATTCGCCTAAAGTTAATTGTTGTTGCAGTACTAAATAAGCTCCTACCCACAAAACTAGTAAGCTGCTGAGTTTGTTGAGAAAGTTACTAGTAGAGTTAGCGAGTGTAGAAGTCACAACTGTTTTAAAACCAGCAGCGACAAATCGGGCGTAACGCTCTTGCCAGGAAAAGCGCGATCGCAATTCGATATTTTGCGCTTTTACTGTTTGAATTCCTGACATCACCTCTACTAAATAAGATTGAGTTTCGGCGTTGCGTTCGGCTTTAGCACGTAACTGTCTGCTAATAGTGGGAGAAGCGACTAAGGTAATCAATACAAATACAGGAATTGTGCTTAAGCCGACTAAGGTGAGTTGCCAACTGTAAATTAGCATTACACCGATATAAACCAACGAGAATAGAGCATCTAACCCCACTGTTAAGGCAGTACCCGTGAGGAATTGCCGGATATTTTCTAATTCGTTGATGCGAGTGGAAAGTTCACCCACCGGTCGGCGTTCAAAATAGCGTAGCGGTAGACGTAGTAAGTGGTCAATGATTTGCGACCCTAAACCCATATCGATCCGATTAGTGGTATCGACAAATAAGTAGGTTCGTAAGGTAGTCAATACTGCTTCAAATAGTCCGACTACTAATAGCAAAATCCCCAAAATATGTAGTGTACCAATACTATTTTGAGTGATAACTTTGTCGATAATTAACTGAACGACTAGAGGATTTGCCAACGCTGCCAACTGCACGAAAAAGGAAGCGATAAAGACCTCTATTAAGACTCGACGATGCTTCGACAAGTAGGGCAGAAACCATCGCAAGCTAAAACGCTCTTGCGGTGTTTGATTGGTAGCAGTCAGCAGTAATACCCTAATTTTGGGCGGAAAGTCAGTTGGATCGACATCTAATTGTTCAACCAATTGAGCAGGTTTGCAGCGCACAATTCCTTTGGATGGCACACCCACAACTGCGGTATTTGCATCCACTGCATATAAAACGGCAAAATTATCACCATAGCGAATCAGCGCCGGTGTCGGAATGCGCGTCACTGAGGCGGTTGGTAGCTCTATCAACTGCGCTTTTAGTCCAATTAACTCTGCTAAGTAAGCAGTAACTTGAAACGATATAGTGCCCTGACGTTTGATTTGCTCAGTTAAGATGCGGCGAACCACCTCTCGACGAAATGGCATTTCTAGGTGCTTCGCGATCATTTGAAAGCAGGCGAAGGTTGAATTTAGTTCTCCTTTACCGCCAAAAAATGGGTATTTTTGTTTTGACGAATTCTTGGAATTTTGGGGAGGTGTCTGTGGAACTATTTCGTCTGATGCGTAAGGAATAATATTTAGGTCGTCAGCACTATCTTTATCTACTCTGGTTTCAGTTACTGCAAGTTCTATCTCATGACTACCTTCTAAGATCAAATCTGACGGATGTATACCAAGCAACCGTGCGGGGTTTTGACCGATGACCTGGATCTTGTCTCTGTCATCGTCTGATTCTAGGCGATCGCCAGGTGAGAAATTCATGATTGTACCACCGCCACTCACAAACCAAACGCTTTTGCTATCCAGTTGGTTGAATGGAGTTTTTCCTAAAGGGAGATAATGTATTTTCGCCTGGGGTAAGGCTTTTTCTGCCAGTTCTCTAAGATTTAAGATAGCGATCGCTTGCTTTTGCCAATAGGAACTGAGAATATCGAAAACTTCTACCAAATAACTGCGGTTCTTACGAGCTTCGGCAAAAGCTGGGTATGAAGCCAAAAAGCTAAAATATGCTGATGCACTCAAGGTTAAACATACTACTTCGGTGGAAGCGATTGCTGTTTCACAGGCGACATCGCGCAACAAACTGATTTCGCCGATAATTTCCCCCGGTTGCAGTAATTTTAGGGTGATTGGCAATTGCGTCTGGGGATCATATCCTAACAGGCGCACTTGTCCTTCATAAATGATCGTGATGTGTTCCGGGAGACTTTCTTTACCGATGATTTTCTGACCTATGCGATAGCGCCAGGCTTGCAGTTGTTCTGATAGATTAGCGATCGCCCCATCTGGCAACTGCTCAAACCCCTCTAGGGCGGTGATAAATTCCGGAAAAGTGTTCTTAATATAAGTCATATAAAACAAGTAAAAGTGAGGAATTAAGTTGAAAATATTAGAGGGTATCTCTTTTACTAACAGTAGCAGTGTTTGGTTTTATGCCAGCAGTAACAATACTTCTGTGGAATTCAGGTGCTTAAATGTGTAAAAGCGCAGAGGGCAAGTTCGTTTATTGCAGACCTGTATTTATATCACAGGGTTACGATTGTTATGCATTTTTCAAAATCAAGCATACTGTAAATAGATCGAGGACAAGTTATCACTTGGTTAACGTTACATAATTTATACAAAATTAAAATTCATATCTTAGTATTGCAACTATGCAAGATAGATACTGATCATCAAACTAAAATACATAAATGCGGTTGTTAAACTTAGGGTTGCCTATTTTACTTTATGATAGTCAACATGAAAATATCACAGATGCTTTCTTAAGTAAATATCCTAGTTAAGAATTATGTAATAAAAAAAACTTTAAATTTCTGAATTATTTTTGACAAATTCTTGAATACAGGGATTGACAATATCACTAATGGCGAAAGACAGGAGCTTTCCTCCTTAAAAACCACCTATACCTAATTATGAAATAGTTCTCCATCACTTTTTTGCTAGCTTAATTTAATAAAAATTAACTGGAAAAGGAAAGAGGAAGACTGTTTGTCACTCTAGAGGAATCAACTATTAAATTTATGAAGGAAAGACAATAAGTGCCTTCAGTAAATTTACTAGTTTAATTAATAGCGACTCCATCTAATTGCTATGCACAAAACAACCCCACCTCGCAACCGGGATGAAGTTGTTCGATTTTACTAAGTAATTACTCGTATTTGATACTAGGCAAGATTGGCACTCAAATTGACCTGCACAATCACATCGTTGTAATCTTTGTCACCACCATTTGGTAAATCCTCAAAACCAAAGGTGTTATTTCCCAATAGGCGAATGTGATCTACCTTATCTGAATTAGCACCTAAGAATGTGAAGTAAACATTTTTATTGCTAGCATTGCCATTGAGAATCGCTTCCGGTCTGCCATCCGCAATAATAAATGGTGCAAACAAAGAATTCGGATCGAAAGTGCCAGTGTAATTTGCAGTCCCTTGGTCACTCACTGTCAAGTCAATGCCTGCAACACGCCTACGCACAGCGGCTTCGGCATAACCTGCTTGTCCAACCAAAATATCTGCTTTACCATCGCCATTGGTGTCAATACCACCATTTTCATCAGCCACCTGATAGAAGCCGACAAAGTTACTGTAAGATGCCTCTCTGTTGACTTGAAACTCAGCTGTTACCGATTGTGTCACACTCCGTAAATCAATCAGTTCGCCTTGATATTCGCCTTGCAGACTAGTACCTAAAGAAACCTCTTGATTGGTTGGCTGAATATTCACTACCAAATTCTGAAAATTAAGAGAAAACCCTTGATCTTCTATATTGTTATTTGTACCTGAGGAAAAAAGCACACTTGAGAAGGGGGTTTTTCCAGACAGTACAGCTTGAGTAGTACTGTTGGATACCAGATAAAATCTGAGTTTGGTATCAGAGTCGAATTCTAATATGTTTTTCAAGTCGGCGGGATTAAAACCATTAGGCAAATTGGCAAGAGCTGAGAAAACTACTTTTGAACGCGAAAGAGCCGCTTGTGTATAGCCTTCTGCACCAGGGGCTATGCCGTTAATCCTACCTTCTTCATCGTCAACAGTAAATACATTTAGTTCATTCACCTCTTTGGAGGTATTGTTTTTAATATTGACTGAGAGTTTTGCTTTATCACCTTCAATGTTCAGCTTAGTCTTGACACTAAAGATATCGCCTGTAATTGTCACTATAGGAGTATCGTCAGCAACCGTAAGTTGAAACACATCACTGGCTTGCTCTCCAGCAATATCCTTAGCTGTGACTTTGATATTCAAACTACCTACGTCCTCATTCTCAGGAGTACCACTGAAGGTAAGGGTAGTAGGATTGAAGTTCAACCAAGTCGGTAGTAGTTCATCATTTTCCAGGGTTGCAGTGTAAATGAGGATGTCTCCAACATCCACATCGCTAAAGGTGTCATCTGGGATGGTGAAGTTAAAAACTGTGTCTTCAGTGACTTGCTGATCTGCAATTTCTTTTACTAAGACTGGAGGATCGTTGACATTATTAATCGTGATTTTAAATACATCACTGGCTTGCTCTCCAGCAACATCTTGAGCGGTAACTTTGATGTTTATACTACCTACATCCTGATTCTCAGGAGTACCACTGAAGGTACGGGTAGTAGGATTGAACTTCAACCCATTTGGCAGAGGATCGTTGTTTTCTAGGGTTGCAGTATAGGTAAGGATGTCTCCAACATCCACATCGCTAAAGGTGTCATCTGGTACAGTAAAGCTGAATAAAATACCTTGGGTGGCTTCTTGGTCTGCTATTTCTTTTACCAAGACTGGAGGATCGTTGACATTATTAATCGTGATTTTAAATACATCACTGGCTTGATTTGCAGTAGTATCTGTAGCGGTAACTTTGATGTTTATACTACCTACGTCTTGATTCTCAGGAGTGCCACTAAAGGTACGACTATTAGCATCGAACTTCAACCCATTTGGCAGAGGATCATCGTTTTCTAGGGTTGCAGTGTAGGTGAGGGTGTCACCAACATCCGCATCAGTGAAGGTGTCATCTGGGACAGTGAACTTGAAGAATATCTCTTCAGTGGCTTCTTGATCCAAAATTGCATTCGTTACTACTGGAACACTTAGTACTGAAGCGTAGGCTGCCATTACTTCTGGCTGAAACGCCAGAGTAGGAACAATTGCCCCTGTAGAAACTTCCAGTTCCCAGTCACCACCTAATGCAGTACTCCCCGTTAAGTCATCAGATGCCGCTACTACTGCACCTGTCAATTCACTCAGGCGTTGTACAAATGCTTTACCTTGCTCTGTTTGTGCGACTTTGCAACCATACAACAGCAGTTGTGCATCTGCACTCAAAACATATGCCCAGTCTATGAGTTGCCAAGCATAATGATTGAGGGTTTCGTGGCTGAGTTGACTGTTCCCCAGATAAACTTGCCCTGGTGCGCCATGAGAAACAATGTGTAGGCTGTTGATTTCCCGATGAGTTGCCAGCACTTGGCTAATTTGTTCAATGCCATTCTGGTCAGGATCTAAGACTACAACAGAGGTGTTCGGTAAAACACCTGCTATCAGACTTTGGTAGTTCTCAACCTGTGGGTCGATGAAAACTAGGTGAGTAGCAGGTATTTGCTCATACAAGTCTTGATTTGGCTGGGTAGCGATCGCGATCGGGATGGTGTCTGACATAATTACTCTTATTAATTAATAGTTTTTTCGTAACAGCTATTACGTGCTATATCCTGTAAATCACGTAGAAGCAGGATTTGTTTTGACATCACGAAGGAGTCAATTATTAAACTTATATAAAAGGCAAATAGTTAACTCCAGTAAATTTACTGCTTAAACCTGCGGATCAATATTACCATTGCGATCGCAAATAACATCACATCTCCCATCAATAACAATAAATAGTGCAAACAGGGAATCAGCTTTGAAAGTCGCGGTGTAATTTGCTGTCCTTATTCACCGTAGAACAATGCCTGTAACACGCCTGGGTAAAGGTCTTTAACTAATAAAAATATTTTTTGATGAGCGTATTTATACATAATATATATAGATAATTAAAGTTATTACTTACAGATAAAACAACCCCATCCTGTCAGCAAGATGAGGTTGAAAGCTATAACTATTTCTGCAAATTAGATAAATTTCAGATGTCTACAATCGCTCGATCTATACAAGCTCTCATTTTTTCTGATAAAGTTCGGACATGGGGTTCTCTAAAAATAGAGTCGTGGTTTCCTGGAACATTTTGAATATCCAAACCTTCTAAAACCATTTCACTCCAACCCATCTGAGGGTCAACGTCTCGTTTTTCCAATGCAAATCGCTCTTCTGCTCGGAATACAGTAACTCGACCGGGATAAGCTTGTAGAACGTATTCTCTGGCAGCCTGTTTATTAGCCTCTTCGATTGTTAATTTCCGGTAGTTATAAGGTACAGTCCGCCAGATTATTAAGGAAAATTTAAAGATAAATTTTCGGAACTTTTCTTGAAGTTTATACTTTAGCCAAGAGCTTTTGTTTCTTATTTGCTCAAGTACGTAATTAGTCCCAAGTTTTGTCAGGTTGTCCCAATGCTGAGAAACTCGTTTTTCTAATGGCGCTTGTTTAACATAATTTGGGCCAGTAGTATCAAATAAAGCTAAAAAAGCTACTTTTTGACCTTGTTTTACGAGTTGTTGAGCCATTTCCCAAGCTACTAGTCCGCCAAAGGAGGAGCCACCCAAAAAATAAGGGCCTTCAGGTTGAATAGTTTGTATCTCTTTGATGTAATGAGCCGCCATTTCCCCAAGCTTGGTAAAGGGAGCTTCTTTCCCACTTAATCCTCGTGCTTGTAGTGCATAAAATGGCTGATTTTCACCCAAATGAAGTGATAAATCTCGATAGTAAAGGACACTTAAACCAATTGCATGGATACAAAATAGAGGTGGCTTAGAACCTTTGGGCTGCATTGGTACTAGTGATGACCAAGGCATCGATTTTTCTGAGTTGATACCAGTACTACTATCAATTTGATTATGCCTTTCTGGCAAAGACCCTTGCTGGCGAATAATATTAGTTAATTCCTCAATGGTTGAAGATTGCAAGAGAATAGCTAAAGGCAGATTTAGACCAAATGTTTTTTCAATCTGAGAAAACAGGTGTACTGCAAGTAATGAGTTTCCACCCAAATCAAAAAAGTTGTCTTTTATGCCAATGGGATGAATACCTAAAAGATTTTCCCAAATTTTAGTTAACTGAAGTTGTAATAGATCTTCTGTGGCAAATGTTTTTTCTATTTTAGAATTATTTTGATTTAGCGCAGATAAGGCTTTGCGATCAACTTGGTCATTAGCATTTAATGGTAGAGAATCAACTATGAAAAAGGCAGAAGGTAATAAATGTTTAGGTAACTTTTGCTGGAGAAAATTCAGTAGTTGTTGACTCCCAAAAGTCTCCCCTTGTTTGGGGACAACATAAGCAACTAAATCTTTATCCCCAAGAACATCTTCTTTGGCAATCACCACAGTTTTTTGCACACCTGGATATTGACCCAAAATTGTCTCAATTTCAGCCAGTTCAATGCGAAAGCCGCGAATTTTTACCTGATTGTCTAAGCGGCTTATAAACTCAATATTGCCGTCACTTAAGTAGCATCCGAAGTCACCAGTTCTGTAAAGGTATGCCCTATCGCTGCTAAAGGGATTGGGGATAAATTTCTCAGATGTTAATTCGGGACGATTAAAGTAGCCTTGGGTAACACCGATACCGCTGATGTAGATTTCACCAGTTACACCAATAGGGAGGAGTTGCGATCGCCGATCGAGAATGTATATTTGGGTATTGGCGATCGCTTTTCCTATGGGAATTTCTGAGCGAGTGTTGTCTTCAGTGGCTATCTCTGGATCGTAAACTGTGGCGGTTAAAGTTGTTTCTAGCGATCCATAGGCATTCAACCAGCGTACTTGCTTGCCAACTTTTTCTACCCAAGTTAAATAAGCATGGCGTGAGACTTTTTCGCCACCAACCATGACTAAGCGCAAGCTGGCTGGCAAGGTTTGTGGAGATATAGATGGTTTAATTAACTCATACCAAACATAAGTAGGTAAATTGACAATGGTAATCTTTTGTTGAGCAATAAATGGGAAAAACTGCGTCGTCGAGTTTTGTAGCTCTTGAGACTGGAGAATTGCGGTAGCACCAGTAATCCAAGTGGGGAAAAGTGATTCAATGAAAGTATCACAATTGCTACTAGATATAAGTAGCAGGCGATCGCTCTGAGTCAACTCCCAAGTTTCGCTAATTGCCAAGCTGTGGCTGACAAGATTACGGTGGGTAATAGCTATACCGTTGGGTTTTCCATTGCAGCCGGACACATACATTACACAGGCGAGAGTCCGAGCTGTGCCATAACTTTCTGGATTTTCAGTCACGTGTACGGCAATAACTTCCCAATCACTATCCAAACAGATAGCTTGTGCCTGATGCTCAGAGAGCTTCTCAACCAATGAGCTTTGGGTTAACACCAAAGATATTTGGGCATCTTCTAAAATGACAGCCAAATCATCTCGCCCAGATGTCGGAGCGATCGGTACGTAAGTTCCCCCGACTTTCAAAATACTCAATAGCCCCACAATCATCTTTAGGGAAGGCTCTAGATAAAGACCGACGAGTACCTCCGATTTTACCCCCAGAGTTTGCAAATAGTGGGCTAGTTGATTTGCACGCTGATTAAGTTCCTGATAGGTTAGTTGCTGATTTTCAAAACTTACTGCAATATTATTTGGAGTTCTTTTAGCTTGAGTTTCAAACCACTTATGAATACAAGTATCCTGGGGATAATCAGCTTGTTTATTATTCCACTCAACTAACAATTGATGTTGTTCAGGCGCTGTCAACAGAGGTAATTCAGCAATCGGGCGATCGGGATTAGCAACAATACCTTCGAGTAAAGTTTTGAAGTGTCCCAACATCCGCTCTATTGTACTGGCATCAAACATCTCGGCATTGTAATCGAATACCATGCCCAGACCATTATCCTGTTCCCGCAAGACCAATGTTAGATCGTATTTAGTTTTGCCATGATAGATGTAGCCAAATAGAGAAGTGATAGTCAAATCAGGTAGTTGCACTGATGCCATGCCACGACCATTCGACCAAGGAGGATTGAGGGAGAATTTTACCTGGAACAGGGGCGAACTATTGCGACTTTGCTGTTCTGGTTTAAGTTCTTCAATTAGCTTTTCAAAAGGTAGGTCTTGATGGGTATAAGCCTCTAAGCAATCCTTACGCACTCGGTCTAATAATTCTCGGTAAGTTGGGTTTCCTGCAAAGTTACTCCGCAGTACAAGAGTATTAGAAAAAAATCCAATCAGCCCTTCGGTTTCAACTTGTCCTCGACCTGCACTTGCAAAGCTAATTAGTAGGTCTTCTTGTCCAGAATAACGATAGAGCAATAGCTCGAATGCTGCCAATAGAGTCATGAACAGGGTGACACCCCATTTTTGACTCAGGTCTGTCAGAGCATGGTTTAGCGCCTTTGATAGCAGCAGGGCCGCGCGATCGCCTCGATAGGTTTGCACGCTTTGAGGACGGGGGCGATCGTAAGGTAACTCAATGATCGGTAAATTGCCTTCTAGCTTTTGCTTCCAGTAGTTTACCTGTGACTCTAAAACCTCTCCCTGGAGCCATTGATATTGCCAATTGGTAAAATCAGCATACTGCACTGGTAAGGGAGTTAAAAGAGAAGCCTTTCCTACCGACAATGCTTTATAGATAGTAGTGAGGTCTTGATAGAACAGATCGGACGAAGCTCCATCACAAACTATACAGTGCATATTCCAAATTAGCAGATGCTCGCGATCGCTCAACCGAAGCAGTAACACCCGCAAAATCGGCCCATTGCCTAAATCGAAGGGTTGATGAGCTTCTTTAGTTGCCAGTAGATGAGCTTCCGCCTCTCGTTGTTCATCTGGTACTTGCCGTAAGTCAATTATTGGTAATGTCAAAGAAACATCAGTGGCAATTACTTGAGTGGGCTTTCCATTCACTGCCGGAAAAGTTGTCCGCAGAACTTCATGGCGACGGACGACTTCTCTTAAACTTTCCTCTAAGACAGCAACATTGAGATTCCCCGTAAAACGTACCACCACTGGCATATTGTTTGAGGAACTATCAGGTTCAAACTGATGAAGAAACCATATCCGTTGTTGACCAAAGGAAAGCGGTAAGTTGCCATTCCGTTCACAAGCGACAATTGGGGGAATTTGTGAACTGGCGGCTGTGTTAATTTGTCGGAGGAAGTTGATGATTTCGGCTTTTTGAGTTTTTAACTCGGTCAACAATTCTGGTGTGAGACTATCTTTTGCGGCCCGATAGCGTAAGCGTTCGCCCTCTAGCCAAAGTTTGACATCGCGCTGACGTAGCTCAGATAGTAGTTCATTTAATGTTTTCATAGCTCACCTTCCTCGTAATCATCAGCTTCACTCTCAGTAGCTTGAACGCCTTGGGTTGCCCACCGCAGAGTTTCCACTCGTTCAGCCAAATCCGCTACCGTTGGTAATTCAAATAAATTGGACATCAGAATTTCTGCTTGCAAGGCTTGGCGCACTCGAGAAACCACTTGAATTCCTAGTAGAGAATATCCACCCAATTCAAAAAAGTTGTCGTAAATTCCAACCTGCTTGACATTAAGAACCTGCGCCCAGATATCTGCAATCTGCTGTTCAATGAAAGTGCGAGGTGCTACATAATTTGCCTCTAGTTCTGGGCGGGAAGCATCTGGCTGTGGCAATGCCTTGCGATCAACTTTGCCATTGGGGGTTAACGGCATAGCTTCCAGTGCCATAAAGATTGTTGGCACCATAAAGTCAGGAAGTTGCTGTTTCAAGAATCGACGCAATTGCGAAATAACTTGCAAGCCATCTTGAGCAGTTTCGGCAACAATATAACCTACTAAATTAGTCTCATTCGGAATGTCTTCTCGAACAATTACAATAGCTTCTTTTACTTCTGGATGTTGCAAAAGTGCGGTTTCAATTTCACCCAATTCTATGCGGAAGCCACGCAGTTTTACCTGATAGTCGATACGACCCAAGTAGTCAATATGTCCATCTGGTAAATAACGAGCCAAATCTCCAGTTTTGTATAAGCGCGATTTAGGGTTTGAGCTGAAGGGATTAGAAATAAATCTCTCAGCAGTCAGTTCGGGACGATTTAAATATCCCCTTGCTAATCCTTCGCCACCAATATACAACTCACCTGATATACCAATGGGAACGGGTTGTAAATGCGAGTCTAAAATATAGATTTGCGTATTAGCGAGAGGGCAACCAATATCTATTGGTTTATTTGCTGTTGTCACCTTGTAGCCTGTTGACCAAATCGTTGTTTCTGTAGGCCCGTACAGGTTCCACAGAGAAGCTCCCTTCAGTAATAATTGATTTGCGAGGTCTTTAGGTAAGGCTTCGCCTGTGGAAATCATCTTCAGTTGAGGACTACCTTGCCATCCGGCTGCCAGTAATAGCCGCCAAGTAACTGGTGTCGGTTGCATAAAGGTTGCCCCGGAGGTGGTTAAGGCTTTTAACAGTTGTGTGCCGTCAGCCGCAATTTCACGGCTTACCAATACCAACTTTGCACCTACAGACAGGGGTAGAAAAATTTCTGAAACGGCAATATCAAAGGATAGGCTAGTAACAGAGAGGAGAGTATCTTCAGCAGTTAAACCGGGTTCTTGAGCGATCGCCTGAAGGAGATTAACAGCACTCTGATGCTGAATTTGAACGCCTTTTGGTTGACCTGTTGAGCCAGATGTATAGATGACGTAGGCTAAGTTATTGGCAGTGACGTTATGTGTCGGGTTATCTAAGCCATAATCTATGGATTGCCAGTTGCTATCAAGGCAAACAATCTCTGCTTGATGTTTGGGTAGACCTGATTTTAGCTTTTGCTGCGTTAGTAGCACTGATACCTGAGCATCTTGCAGCATGAAAGCTAAACGTTCTTGAGGATAAGCATAATCTAATGGTACATAAGCTCCCCCGGCTTTGAGAATGCCTAAAACTCCTATAACCATTTCTAAACTGCGCTCGACACACAGACCAACTATAACTTCTGACCCGACTCCTAAGCTTTGGAGGTAATGAGCTAGCTGATTGGCTCGCAAATTAAGTTCGCGGTAGCTAATTTGTTCATTTTCAAAAACTACAGCGATCGCATCTGGCGTCTTTTCCACTTGAGTTTCAAACAGCTGATGAATGCAGATATTTTGGGGATAAGCTGTTTGAGTATTGTTCCATGTTGCTAATAACTGTTGCTCAACTGCTGGCAAAATTGGCAATTTAGCAATACTTTGATTAGGGTCAGCAACTATGCCCAATAACAAAGTTTCAAACTCTGCCATCCGGCGGCGGATAGTATCAGCGTCAAATAAATTAGTGTTGTACTGGCATTCGAGGATAAGTTCACCATGCAATTCCGTAGCATTGATAAACAGTTCAAAATTCTCGAAGGCGCGGGGATTGGAGAAAAATTCTACTTCTAAATTAATAAAGGGAAGTCGAGCGCTGTCTAAAGCTTGATCGACATTAAATATAATCGGTACTAAAGGAATGCGGCTAGAATCTCGTGGCAATACTAATTTTTTGACCAGACTGCCAAAGGTAGATTGTTGATGGTCATAAGCATCTAAGACAGCCGATCGCCGCGATCGCAAGTAGTCGCTGAAAGATTTTTCACCATTAATCTGGCTACGTAAAGGTAGTAAATTTACGCAGTGACCTACAAGATTATATTGCCCTAAAGCAGCTTGTCCGGCGGCTGGAATACCTACAACTAAGTCATTTTGTTTTGTGAGACGGTGCAGCCAGACCTCAAATCCTGACAAAATGGTGGTCATAAAGCTACAACCGAGTTTTGTTCCTAGTTGTTTGAGGTTGGTAACTAGTTCGGGATTTAAATGCCAATCTTCGCGGGCGGCGTTAAAGGTTCTGAGTGGGGGACGGGGGCGATCGCTAGGGAAATCCAGTACAGGTACATCAGCGAATTGTTCCAACCAATATTTTTCTGTGGCGATCGCTTCTGGACTATCCGCTTCTTCTTCCTGCAAAATCGCATATTCACTGAAGTAGTCTGGTTCTTCTAATTCAGGAACAATACCCTGTTGCAAGCCAGAATAAAGTTTACCCAAATCTGGCATCAGCACAGCCCAAGACCAACCATCACAAATAATATGATGAGCTGTCAAAATAGCTAGATGCTCCTGCGGCTGCAATTTGACAATTTTTACCCGAAATAGAGGGCCATGTTCCAAATCAAAAGGTTGCTCTACCTCTTGTCGCCAGATACTAGCTAATTTTTCCTGTTGTTCCTGTAGTTCTAGGTTAGAAAGTTCAATAATCGGAATTTCAATTTGCCGAGAAGCAACAATGCATAGTGTATTGCCATCGGTACTAAAAGTTGTCCGTAGTGCTTCATGACGTTGTACTAACTTTTCCACCGCAGATTGGAAAACTTTGACATCAAGTTCGCCTTTTAGTCGCAGAGATTGAGACTCGTTATAAGCACAATTGGCAGCATCTCCCATTTGCACAGAAGCCCAAATTTCTTTTTGTGATTCTGTAGCAGGGGCGGTTAAAAGTAATTCTCCATCTGCAAATGGATCGAAATCAACCGCAGTTAATGTGGATTGGTAATCTATCGGTGATAAAGTCATAAAAATTTATTATTTTCTCAGTTTATTGAATGTGATTAAATCTCAATCTTTTTTTTACTAATAACTTTCAATACATTGTTTATCTAAAATTTTAGACTTTAAATAATTACGCGCTGGAACTTCTACAAATTTATATGTTAATGATGCAGCCAATAAAATAATCATCAGAAATACTCCTAAAGATATCAACGATTGATATTCTGTAAATCCTTTGCCAAAAACATCGTGAAATTTATAAAACCAGAAAACTTTTAATAATTCTTGAATAAACCAATGAACCATATAAATTGAGTAAGATATAGTCCCTATATATAGCATTAACTGTGAATTTAGAAACTTTGATGTTACACTTTTGTTGTTGATAGATACTGATAAAATCAGTAGAGAAAAAGCTGGTAAAATTAGCCAATCATGAATGTTACGAAAATTATGCCAATAGTAATGCATAATTAAAATTATCCAAGTTATAGCTATAATTGCCAATAAATTAAGATTGAAATACTTTTTATAATCACCTCTACGGTAAATTTTGTAAGTAATAATACCAAGTATGCATTCTAGTCCACATCTAGCTATCGAAGGGATGCCAATAATAGTATCTAAATTGCCACGGGTAAAGGTGATTAGTATTAATATACTAAAGAGAGTAAAATGATAAATGATCAAATCGCTTTTGAGGTTGTTTTTTAATAAGATTAATAATAAAAATGGAAATATGCAATAAATAAAAAACTCTACGCTAATTGACCAAGACGGTTCATTCCAATAGGTATTACACCATAATAAAGGTGGGCACTTTAGGTCAAAGGCTTGTAAAATAAAAATATTGGCAACAAGAGCAGTTAAGTTAAATTTACCAGTAAAAACAGAAGCGTTTAGGAAAAGTAGTTTTACAAACTCTAATCCCACAAATAGAGAAATAATAAATATATGTATGGGATAAATTCTAGCAAAACGCGAGAATAAATATAAACTATAGTTTTTTAAACTTACTTTTAAATAAAAATTCTCCGCATAGACGTGGGTCATGATAAAACCACTCAAAATAAAGAAAAAGTCAACCCATAAATATCCATTTGTAAAAAAATTGCTGTAATTTGATAAAGTTGAACCTGTTTTCGGTAACCCGTAAGAACAAAAATGGTGTACAACAACAACTAAGGCTGCAATACCGCGTAAAGAAGTGAGCGATTTGATATGTTTATACATTGATATTTTTGGTTTTAGTTTCTATCTATAGCAATCCTATTTGAGTTGTGAAAATTGTTTTTAATCTAGACGCATAGTTGCTTGCTGTTGGCTGTAATGTGTAACGTTGCATATAAGTAAACTACGTGGAGTAGCTAAAATAGAAGATTTCACAAATAATTTAGAATTGCTATAGAATACCAATTCAGTATTCAGGCTAATTAATAATTAATCATTTGAGAAAAATTAGATTTTTTTCATAATCTTGTCGGTAAATTGCTTTAGCCTTCCTTCAAGAGATTTGAGTCTTAATACACCAGAGCGCAGTAGCATAAATTTACTTTTCGGTCGGCGATCGGATAGAAGACCTAGAGCAAAAATTTTAATCCGGTCTTTCAGGACAGACTTACCTGGTGGAGTAGGTTCCAATCCCAGTCTGCGTAAATAACTGTTGATTTGATATATTCTGGCTTTAAGATCGTAAGGTCGCAGATAAAAGAGGATACTTAAAGCTACAGAGACATTATTACTATTTTTAGCCCAATGGGGTGCCAGTATTGGATGATGGAGTCCCTTGCCTGGTTGCAAATGGTAAACCCTTGCTTTACTTTGATTTTCCTCTCTATAATTTGCTACATTCAGGTCGCCTACATAAAATTTTTCAATTTCCTCTTCGCTCAGTACAGAACGATCGTTTTGATTGAAGAGGCTCATATCTTTTTCGCCCTGAATTTGAAACAAGAAATTCAACTCACTATCGATATGGTAAGGTGTAATAGAATTGGGAGAACCAATAAAGATGTAAGCACCTAGCCACGTCATTTGCTGCCGAAGAGGCTTACCTGTAAGAGTTTCGAGTTCAGTTATAATTTGGTCAACCAAGGCAGCATATTCTGGGTCTACTTGAACATCTTCAAGCATGACCCAAGAATCCGATTCTCCAATATGTGCGATCGCCTCATTAATTTGCTTGATTCCAGGTCTTTGATTCCACTTTTGATCAACAGGAACTTTGCTGATATAAGACTGGATTTTATTTGTTCTACCCTGACTTAGCATAGTATTTGCTAGCTCAACTAAGCGGGGGATTTCAAATAAAGGATGTCCTGCAAGGTTATGCGAAAACATGAAGTGAGAAGAGTTAAAGTTTTCCCGAAAGTTTGAAATATCGGTTTCAATGATTTGTTCGGGAAGCTTCGCATCGGACTTTATAGAACTCGGTTCAAGTAGATTATCAACTGACATACGAAACCTGGATGGATGAGTATTTACTATTTGCAAAAGTTTGTGCAATTGCTTTTTTAGAACACTTTAAGAAACACTGGCAACTTGTAGATATTTCCCAGGACGCTCGGTATCGGGAATATACCAAGCGGGGTTGCCTTGAGGATCTCGTCCTAATCTGGCATCAGGTTGCGGAGGACGATTGCGTAGGCTGTTATTGGTAATTTCGGGGTTTGGTACTTCTATGGGTGGTGCAGAGAAGAAGCCAGCAGACTGCATTTCGGCAATACTTTCTTTAAAGGCTGCCATTACAAAAGCTAGATCGGCTTCAGAATGGGCTGTTGTCAAGAAGCAAGGACGGTGATCCCAAGTATGCACTCCCTTATCCCGCAGCAAGTAAAACAGTAAATCTCCGTAAGCAAACTCTGGTGCAGATTTCACCATAAACAGTGAGCCGAAATTATAAGCTGTAAACGGAGCTTGAACTTGCTGGAAATAACCCATGAGTTCCGCTACAAACTTATCGGTTCTGGCATTGAGATTTTGCTGTAAGCTGGGGCCACTCTGCTTCAAATGCTGAAGTACTGCTTTCGCTGCGGCTAATGCTAAAGGATGGCGGACGAAAGTGCCGGCGAAGTAAGTCACGCCTACTTCTGGAACGGAGTCATCGCCAAACTGCCAAAACCCTCCATCCAAAGCATCCATATATTGTGATTTGCCAGCAATGACCCCAATCGGCAGTCCGCCACCGACAATCTTACCGTAGGTTGCTATATCCGCCTTGATACCGAAATGTGCTTGAGCGCCACCTGGATGAATTCTGAATCCAGTAACGATTTCATCAAAAATCAGAGCAATACCAGCTTCTGTGGTGAAATCACGCAATTGCTGGAGAAATTCTTTAGGCTGGTATTCAGGGCGACGGCTTTGCACAGATTCCACCATCACTGCTGCTAACTCATCAGCCCGACTTCTGAGAATTTCTAGAGACTCAGGCGAATCGTAGTCCACCACCAAAATGTTCTCTACCATTTCAGGTGGAATACCAGGAGCAGCTGGAATTGACCGGAGTTTCTTTGTACCTCGAACAATTACTTCATCCAAAATACCGTGATAAGCTCCAGAAAAGATGGCGATTAAGTTACGCCCTGTGATGGTGCGTGCCATCCGCATCGCTCCCAGAACCGCTTCTGAACCTGTGTTGCAAAAAGCTACTCGGTCAAAGTTGGTCAACTCACACATTAGCTTTGCCACTTCTCCAACTAAGGGAGTTTGTGGCCCGATTTCCATGCCGAGTTTCAGTTGTGCTTCAATTACTTCAGTAATGAAAGGTGGCGACCAACCAAACAAATTCAAGCCAAAGCCATTGCTTAAATCGACATATTCATTGTCATCAACATCCCAAAGTTTAGAACCTGATGAACGAGACACCACAATAGGATAAACCATCTCTTTCATCGTCGGGTTAAACCCGGAAACAGTTCTTGGGTCTGCTAAATAAGGGCGATGAGTTTGAGTATATAGCGGTTCTCAGTTGGGTGCAATATAGTAACAGCAGTGGGTGAACCATCCAATAATGTCTTTTTTAGTTACCGCATTCAGAGCATTTGT
>NZ_JBALDE010000250.1:0-5026 GCF_036917515.1 Nostoc sp.
GTAGATCATAACTGTAAGGGTTTGCCATACGAATGCAGAAATCAATCACTTCTCTATATATTCTACGTCCTAACTAAGATGGCGACTGCTATACCTCTCTACTAAAGTTATGGATAACGCATATTTATCGGGTACCTAAAAAAGTTAAAAAAAAAATATATAAAAACCGATTTAGACTATTGCTACTATTACTTTTGCTAGATGCAACTGAGTTATTACAAGTGATATATATGCAAGTAAAGTAAAAGGTGGGAAAGGTTGGAAAAGTAGGATGTTTTGGAGAAAGTATTGAATAAGCAGTTAATATACTGTAAATTGATATCTTAAGGACTAAGTAAACCAACAAATAAAGAAAGTTCGCAAATTTATGCGGATTTAATTTAAGGAAATGCAGTCCTAATATTTCTTCTACTCAAAAAAGTGGAAACTTAAAAGTTATTCGAGAGATTGGAAGCATTGTAATTCGCCATTTTGCTTTCTCATTTAAGTAGCTTGTATCAATTCAAAAAATTTTTACGACAGATAACCCAACCTGTACTCTCGTCTTGCTAAAGGTAGGGTAGGGATGGATTCTTTTTTAACAATTGGTATCAGATATTAATTGTGGTATTTCATGGAAGCGAATACGCATTACAGATTTGCCAGAATTATGAGTAGCTCGAGATCGTGAAATGTGTGAGTGATTGAAAAGTTACACTTAATTTACCTCAAAAACCATCACTCAGTATCTACCTCAAAAACTTATCCGCTCTTTTTAATTTTTTCGTCGAACTCACATTGAGCTGACAACCCAATCGCGGTTGGTAATGACTAAAATCTGGTAAAAAAATTGTGGCGAACACTGTCAGGGTATTTGTGCCTTTTGCCTTTAAATTTTACTGTTCAAGGTTTTGTCAGTAATCAGACTTAACAGTTAAAATAAATAAGTAAATATCCTGATTCCTGAATATTATTTTCTGCCCACAGTTTAAATACTGTAGATTAGTGTTAAATTTACTTAAGTGATAAAATTACAAAAGTATTTCATAAATTAGTTTTGTATTAAGATACTTATAAAGGTATTAAATAAAGCAATCAAGCAACTAAGCATCCAACTCATCTAAAGCATAGGTTGCCCGATGGCTAACTGCCGCAAATATCAGCAAATCTAGAGCAACAAGCAGTTATTCATCAACTCACCCAAGCTCTGAATGGTCAGTAAATTAAGAAGTAGTATACGCCACATGAGCCAGAACCCTCTAGTCAGAAGAACACTCCGAAGTCGCTTTGAAACTGTCAAAGTGATGGGAAGCGGAGAATCTGGTAATACTTACTTATTAGGGGGTGCTATACGTAACGGACATCGATACTCTCTTAACAGAAAAACACTTCGGAATCGCTTTGAGATTATCAAAAAATTAGGAAGCGGAGGATCTGGTGATACCTACTTAGCTATTGACTTGGATTTACCAGGACAACCCCATTGTGTCGTCAAACATTTCCATCCAAAAGATTCCAGCCCTGCTGTTCTACCCATTGCTAAAAAGCTATTTGATCGGGAAGCGGAAGTTTTATACCAGCTAGGCAACGACCACGAGCAAATTCCGAGACTGTTTGCCCATTTTAATGAAGACGGGGATTTTTATTTAGTTCAGGAATTTATTGACGGTCATGCCTTGACTCAAGAAATTGTACCAGGTCAGCCTCTTAACGAGAATACAGTTTTAAATTTATTAAAAGACATCCTAGAAGTACTCGCTTTCGTCCACCAACACAATATTATTCACCGAGATATTAAGCCTCAAAACTTAATGCGGCGGTACTCCGATCGGAAGATTGTGCTAATTGATTTTGGGAGTATTAAGAAAATTGGAGCTTTGGGAGCAGGTTTAACAATTGCTGTTGGAACTCCTGGCTATATGCCAAGCGAGCAGGCTAAGGGAAAGCCAAAACTTTGCAGCGATATTTATGCTCTAGGGATGATTGGCATTCAAGCCTTAACAGGTTTAATACCTGAGCAACTACCAGAAGATCCTAATACTGGAGAAGTTATCTGGCGCGACAAGGCACAGGTAAGTGACGCTCTGGCAAATGTTTTAGATACAATGGTTCGCGATCGCTACAGCCAGCGTTATCAATCTGCCACAGAAGCTTTGGAAGCCCTTAATTCCGATATTGTGTTGTCACAGTCCTCACAATCTGCTGGCATCGATTACAAGGCTGATGAGAGCTATTTGCTAACTTATAGAAACTTTATTTTACTGCTGGGTATCGGTCTTGGTGCTACTACTAGCTTGATAGTAATAGTTTTAATCTATACATTTATTAATACGGGGACATCACTTCCAAACCAACCGACTCCACTAAAGAGTTTTATAGAAAAATTTGTTGAGTTCCCATTAACTAATATGAATAGTCTAGTAGCTAAATCAGCACTTAACAAAAGAATCAGTTAAAGCAATTGCACCATTGCAAAAACTACCAAATAGCAAATCTAATTTCATTACATTAGAAAAAGTTAATCATTTAGCAGCAATCATAAAACTACTTATTAACTAGCTATTAGAGATTTACTTTAAATTTAAATATTTCAAGATTACTGAAGGATAAATACTTAGATATTCCTGTAAGATAAATACAATGAAACAATATTTAAAAATATGGACAATACAAATCAAAGAAAAGCTTTAATTAACAGCGAAATTGCCCTCTTCCTTAGAGGTTTAATTATTGGTAAAGTTCTAACACTTATGGTTATTGGCGGATTACTTTGGTGGTTATTCAAGCCAAATTTCTGGTCTCGCAACAGTATTAACTCTTCCTCTGCTCAAAATATCAACAGCGTCTCTAATAATAATGCATCTAATAATGGATCAACTTTTCAGACAGTTGCTGATGTTCCCACTGCCTCATTCAATTACGGAGGTAGTACAGCTTGGGCATCTATCCGGCAATTGGTAGATTCTCAGATCCAGAGCGATCGCCCGGAATTACAATTACGCTACGTAAACCCTGTTAATGGTAGCCCGGGTTCTAGATCCGGCATTCGGATGTTGCTTGATGGGAAACTAGACTTTGCTCAGTCCTCCCGTTCCCTTACAGATGAAGAACAAGCTACGGCAAAAGAACGAGGCTTTACCCTTGAGCAACGTCTGGTGGGTATGGATGGGATTGCAGTGGTAGTCAACCCATTACTAAATGTGCCTGGTTTAACTGTTGACCAATTGCAGCAAATTTATTTGGGGAAAATTACTAATTGGAATCAAGTCGGTGGACCAAATCTACCCATCACAGCTTTTTCCCAACGACCAGAGGACGCAGATACAGTAATATTCCCTAGTAACAGCGAGTTAAAGGGACAAGCATTTGGCTCAAATGTGCAGTATGTCTATTCTACTACAGAGGCAGTGCGACAACTCAGTAAAACCCCTGGTGGTGTGTATTACGCTTCTGCCCGTTCGGTAGTCTTTCAATGTAGCGTGAAGGCTTTACCATTGGGTCAGACTTCTAGTCAGTTAATTACCCCCTATAAGAAGCCGATGGTGCCACCTGAACAGTGTCTGCATCAGCGCAACCAGCTAAATACTGAGGCAATCAAAAATGGCAGCTATCCGATGATTGCTAATTTGTTTGTGATTATTAAGCAGAATAAAGGTCGGGAACAGCAGATTGGAAATGCTTATGCCAATCTTTTATTAACTGATGAAGGACAAAAGGCGATTGAGCAAGCTGGTTTCGTTGGAGTTCACTAGAAGATTTGAAGGACAATTGAGTAAGCTTCCTACCGATCCCCGACTTGTTTAAAAAGTCGGGGATTTAGAGCGATCGCTTTTCTATCCATTTACTACTTGTTCAATATTCATGTATTCATTACTTGAGTTGAAGTTCACTCGACAGCATAAGAGGTAAACTGGCACTTAAAAGGAGAATGGAACCCAATAACAATATCAGAAGGAGGTACACCTAACTCAACTAATCGTTCAGCAACAGACTCTTCTGTACCGTTATACTGTATCCATATTTTCCCATTTTGAATATCAAAATGCATAACCGGGCCAAACACCCGCTTATCTCCTTGCCAGCCAACGTAAGCTAGTTGATAATGGTCGTTTTCGTTGTCTAAAATTAATTGTGATTTGACAGTATCGATATTAGAGCTAATTCGTAAACTCAAGTAAAGTACTTGTCTAGTAAGGGTTTCAGGAATTTAAGTCAATAAAGCACTTATTCGCTGAAACTTAGACCTAGTAATGAGTTGAGTACCCTTAAGATTTTCTTTACGAATCAGCTCTTAGATGCGATCTGTTGATGTTCGCTCAAAATTTGTTTGATAAATTGTCGATAGTGTTCTATTTTATCCATAGCTGAATTTCCTCACGTTTTGGATCGTAAATTATCAACTTACAGCTATTTTCAGGTAAATAGACCACGCGGTAGGGGCGCAAGGCCTTGCGCCCATACAACAGATGTGGTTCAAATATATGAAAACTGCTGTAACTTGGTAACGATGAAGGGTGCGTTGGACAAAAGAAAGTTGGAAAAAGTCTTGATATGTTTGGATCGGAACGGCTAAATAAAGCACTCTATCTGCTTCTTGTTCTTCTAGAGCTTGACAGTAATTGAGATATTGTCCGAGTGCAGTATGAAATTCACTGATATCTGAATCTGCAATAAAGCAAAAAGCTTTAAATACTTTGCGATATATCCACGCTAACCCCAAAGCTGCCCAAATGCAGCAAGCAAGGTTTTTTCTACGACTTCAGCAATTATGGCACTTATGACCGTTTGAGTAATGATGGCATCACTCAATGGCATCCGGCGTTTTTCCAATTGGGGAGAACTTTGGATGAATGCGCGGCGAAGTATCGCAGGTTTTGTCAGAAATATCGACCGCAAGCACTGACCAGTGAACAGTTATCAGTTATCAGTTATCAATAAGCTATGAACAGTTTAGTATAGCAGTCGCCATCTTAGTTAGGACGTAGAATATATAGAGAAGTGATTGATTTCTGCATTCGTATGGCAAACCCTTACAGTTATGATCTAC
>NZ_JBALDE010000251.1:0-25640 GCF_036917515.1 Nostoc sp.
CTCCGAGACTTTTATTTATATTGCGATGATACGTATTATGCTTCGACGACTCGCATGAGTTTTTACTTTCTTGGACTTTTAAAACATCCTCTTAGCTTACTGATGCACCCATTATTGCGGCTAGTGTAGTAAAGAGGCGATCACAGTATGGCGAAGCTTGGCGTACTTTGTCCACGTCCAGTAATTCTAGAAGCTTCGAGGCGTGTTTTATTTCGTGGTACTCACCCTTTGTAGTGTTACGAGTTGCAGCTTTTAAGCTTGGTTTTAAACTATGCTTGTCAATAGTCTCCACATTAGTATTCTTGGAAATAGCATTTTCTTTAAATCTCTGTCCGTAAAATGTTTTCAGCGTTGCTATATCACTAATAAACCAAGCTTCTATTGCTTGTACCATTAAATGGCAATGGCTATCATCAATATCTGGTGGTTCATCCCAATTATCCCTAAGCTTCAGATGTTTCCAAGGAGACTGTAAGGTAACAGATTCTTCTGCATCAACAAGCAAGACATTAAAGGCTTCTGGATGATATTTTAATGCATTACCAAAATCACGAAAAGCGTTACTACGAGAACCACATATAGTAATATTCCATTTAATTTTTTTATTTTTAGCTATTTCAACAAGTTGTTTAAAAAATTGGCTAAATCCTTGCCTAATTAAAGCTTTCGTATTTTTTCCATCTCCACCACCTTCTATATAAATTCTCACCTCTGTTACCATCGATTTCCCCCAATTTCACCCATCCGCCAGAGATCGCCAAGAGTATAATTTTCTAGCCAATTTTTTAGTTTATCAGGTTCAAGACGGCGGAGGTGAGAGCCTTTTTCATCACGTTCACACACCAGGACTGATTCGGAATATCCACTCAAAGCAGAAACTAAAGCATCAGAATGGGTAGTAACTATGATTTGAGTTCGCCCTGATGCTTCTATTAACATTTCTGCAATAGTCGGTAAAATATCTGGATGCAAACCTATTTCTGGTTCTTCAATACATATCAGTGGTGGTGGAGTTGGATCAAGCAGTAAAACCATTAAAAATAAATAACGAAGTGTACCATCAGATAAACGATTAGCATAAATCGGTTGAATAAGTCCCTCTTCACGAATAAATATTTGTACTGTACCGCCATATATTCTTACATCCAGTTCTTCTGCTGGGTCATAAAGTTTTTTCAGATTTTCAATAATTTTTCTCCTACCTATTTTTGATTGTAAATCATTTATAAACAACCCAAAATTACTCCCATCTTCTAGTAGAGGATGTTGGGGCAAGTCAGTTTTTTGAGCATTTCTTGGTTCTGAATATTGCCCCATATGCCAATTACGATATAAAGCTATATTAGAAAATTTAGTGCTGAGATAAGAAAGTTCTGGATACAAATCTGGATCTGTTCGCTGAGATAAAATAGACTGATCTGGCATTAGGTTTTCTGGATGAATATAGTTACCATTTGGTTGTAAGTAGTTACCTTTTTGTACCATTAATTCTGGATATCCACTGTAATAGCGATAATAATAAATGAGAATATCATCAACAGAATTTCGGTACTGATTTTCTATTATTTCGTCTATTAAATCTAGCCTTCCTCTACTATTAGACGTGAACATCAACTGATAATGTAAGGGTTGAAGTCCTTCTGGATAATTAACAATAGCTTTTATTTTCGCTACTGGATTTTCCTGTCCACCCTTCCACAGAAACTCACTAATGCCTCCCCCTTGTCGAAATGGTGCGGGTAAATCTGTGCGTGTTGCTCTTAAAATTCCAATTGCTTCAATTAAATTTGATTTACCCGAACTGCTAGCCCCAATTAAGACATTAAGCGGTTGCAGTTCAATTTTTTCATCTTCATTTCCATAAGAAAGGAAATTTTCTAATTGAATAGAATGGATAAATCTTTTACCGTCCATTAGGTTTTCCTATTTAGCTAATAATCTATATTTTATTAATGTTATAGATGCTAGTAACTATGCAGACAAATTCCATAATATCTAATAATAACGTAATGTTAGAGATGAATGGCGATCGCTCAAGGATATTTTACCCTTTTTTGCGATCGCTCCGACTCCAGATGACAATGCTATCGTTAGATACATCACCGCTAGCTACACCATAAGGTATGCTAGGACGCATTTTATCAGAGATGATGATTGCAGGTGCTTTGCCAAAAACTGGTGATTTAGCTACAAGATTTGTAGAAATAATTCCACCGGCAGTAATAGCTGAACGTAGCAAAAACTGGCGACGGTTTAGCTTCAATGGGTGATGAGATTCCATACTAAATAATAGCAACCTTAAACTAAAGCATTACACGATAAGTGTTTACCATATCCTGCAATGGCAATAAGTAAAGATTGAGTTATCCAAGGGTGAATAAAATATATTTATTTGATGTAATCAGAATGGTAGTGTTGATTAGGAACTAATGTGAGCAAATTTATCCATGACTGCTGCTGTGTTTTTAGAAAACGTCTATAAGTTTTACAACAATGTACCTGTTGTCAATGACCTGTCATTCCAAATTGAAGCGGGAGAGATATTTGCTTTACTTGGGCCAAATGGTGCGGGTAAATCAACTACAATTCGGATGCTGACTACACTCACGAAACCGTCCCAAGGACGCATAGAAGTAGGTGGATATAATGTGATGAGCCAGGCAATGTTGGCAAAACAGAGTATTGGCGTAGTCTTGCAACAAGTCAGTGTGGATAACGATTTAACTGTCTGGGAAAATATGGAACTCCACGGGAGACTACATCACATTAGCAACCCGCAGCGACAAAAGTTGATTAATCAATGGCTAGAATATGTTGAGTTAGCAGAAAGACGTGATGATTTGGTAAAAACCCTGTCTGGGGGTATGAAACGACGGTTGCAGATTGCCAGAGCTTTATTGCATCAACCGCAAATTTTGTTTCTGGATGAACCAACGGTAGGACTAGACCCTCAGACCAGGCGACGCCTCTGGGAAATTATTCGGGATTTGAATAAACAAGGGATGACGATGCTACTGACGACCCATTATATGGATGAGGTCGAATTTTTGTGTGATGCCTTTGGCTCTGCCAAGCCAGGACGCATCGGTATTATGGATAACGGTAAGCTGATTTCTTTAGGAACTTTACAACAGCTGCATTCTGCTCACGGTGAAGGTTTGGTGATGAAACAATTAGGTGCGTCTAATGTCGGAAGTGATAGTGCTCGTAATTGGGAATATCTGTTTTTCTCATCTCTGGAAGCAGCAAATATCTACTTGAATGAACAGCCCGATAAAACCGGAATGATGGTGCGTCCCTCTAATCTGGAAGATATTTTTGTGGAATTAACGGGACGCCAGTTAGATTAACCTCATCCTCCTAACTGCCGCAGCATGGCTTCTACCCTTTCTACGCCATTTGAGTCATTGCGGCGCTTGTACAAGTCACGCGCTTTCTGAAGCAAGCTGTTTGCTTGTTTGGCTTGTCGTCGCTGTTTATACATTGAACCCATCAACTCATAAGTCTGGGCGTTGTTTTTATCCAAGTCGATTGCTTGTTGGTATGCCCAAGTAGCTGCATTATAGTCTCCCATACGCGATTGCGTCACAGCCAATCCTAAATAGGCGTTAACGTTGTTACGGTTCAGCTGTATAGCACGACGGTAGCCTTCCTTTGCCCCACGTGTATCGCCCAAATTGGCTTTGATGTAACCCACAGCGTAGTAAAAATCACTGTTGTTAGGATTAATAGCGATCGCCCGACGATAAGCTGTTAATGCTGCCTGGTAATTTCCCTGTTGTGCGTATAAATACCCAATACCTGAATGAATTTTAGCATTCTTGGGATCTATACTAGCTGCTTGCTGATAAACAGCGATCGCACCACCATAATCACCGCCATTCACTAACCTCCGTCCTTCCTCCAATAATTGCTTTAACTCTGGGTTTTTGGCTTGTGCCACTAATACTTGAGCCTGAGCTACTGAAGGTATGGTGAAAGTAAAACATCCTAGTAACACCACACTAAACACGAATGATGTCGGCTTGTACACAGTAAATTTCCTGAAATTTTAGAGGACTTTTTTCTTGTACATTAAAACAAAAATATGGCCTTTTGAAAACTGTATTTCTTCGTATTGATTAAGATGCTAATAGTTCATTCTTCTTTCCTTTACATTCAGCACTATATAACAGAGTTTTTACTGAAGGATGAAGTGTCAGTGATGAAGGAGCAGGTAAAGATACCATACATATAAACCAGTACTATAGCAAAAAAACACATATTTTAATCAGTAGTTATACGTGTTATTCAGAAAAACTCAATAGGCATCTGACATAATCCTAAATTCTGATGCAGCAAGCTTATAGCCTTTGATATTTATTCTTATTTTTATTTCATTTAATAATTTGCTCACTCTGTATCCAAGTTTTCTGACACTTTTAATCCTTGCTAGTACCCTTTGAGAAGTTATCATCCAGGCATTTATATCCTTTTTTGCTCATTCAAAGGTAAGATAAATCTAAACTGGAAAATGCTCGATTAATCTGTTTAGAACAATACTAAAACCCAAAGCGCAATCTAAAATTGTCTGAGAGGATGTTTATCAAACCTCTATTCTGTAAAATAGTTACAATTATTAAAGTATTTATCAAAATACTTTAATGAATATCAAGATATATCCCAATATAGAAGGTTAACTTATGATTATAACTACCACTGATGTAATTCAAGGAGCCGTGATTGAGTCATATTTAGGCATTGTGACAGCAGAAGTAGTTTACGGCAGCAATTTCTTGCGGGATTTTTTGGCTGGTATTCGAGATATTATTGGTGGACGCACTGCTAGCTATGAGCGTCTATTTGAGCAGGGTCAACGCAAAGCACTAGAAGAATTAGAACAACGCGCACAACGTTTAGGAGCAAATGCTGTAATTGGAATTGAAATTGATACTGGCACAATAAATATTGACCAGTCAGGAGTGCTTTTACTGATTACTGCCACAGGCACTGCTGTGAGGATGCGTTAGTTTTTGATAATTTTTACTTTTGACAATCATTATCTAAATTGTATACATAGTTAAAGCTACTTTCTAAGAGCTAGCTAATAGTTGTATTTTAAGTTAAGAATTTTTATATGGAAAATTTAGAAAATAATATGTAAATAAATACTAAATTATACTAAAAATTGTTAAGGAAATCTATTTTTTCTCATGACTAAAGATAGACCTATTAAATCTTTCTATTGATAGAGATTTAAACAGAATATTTAGTTATTTAATTTTAAACATAAACATGAATATACCTAAGCAGCAACTTTGCTGAACAGCACTGGAGAACATAACCTATGTCATACGTAAATCGAACAGGTAATGATGCTATTCATAATGAGCCTGTGGTAGCAGGCCGAGTAACTGAATATCACGATCTTGTTCGCTGGGGCCCAATTATCTCTGGTTTGTTGGTTTCCTTAGCTACCCAATTAATTTTGAGCGCTATCATTGGTGCGGTTGCGGCAGGCACAGTTGAAGGTTCAGCTGCACCCAGAACAATTGCCCCTAACGCTGCGGGTAGTGCGGGGCTTTGGTCAACTATCGCTTTACTAATTTCCCTATTTACTGGTGGTTGGGTTACAGCCCGTGCTTGTGGGCCGATGAACCGCAATACAGCTCTTCTTAACGGGGCAATTCTTTGGGCAACGACTTTAGCAGTTAGCTCATGGCTTTTAGCAAGTGGAGTATCTGGTGCTTTTGGTGTTGCTGCTTCTAACGCTGGAGAAGTCATAAATCAGGTACAACAGCAAGGTGGTGTTAATGTACCACAAGCAAATATAAGTGCTCAACAAGCTCGTGAAGCAGCAGCTAATTTACGTTCGGGATTATGGTGGTTTGTGTTTGGTTCTTTGTTGGGTTTAGTAGCTTCAATGATTGGAGCTGTAACTGGCGCTCGTAGTCCTCGGACTAACACTTACAATGCTTAAATAATTGTTTGAAAATCAAATGTTATTTATTTTTAAATAAAAGCACCTTTTTCAAGGTGTTTTTTGTTTATTATTTAAGTTTGGCGTTTGTAGCGTCTAATTAATTCTGCTGTTGCTAAAATGTTTGTCTTAGTGCATCAGGGTCATTAACCAATTGGCAATTAATACTATGCTTTTTGTTACGAAGTACTTAAGACTTTAGGCAAAATTGCTTATCTCGTGAATATCGCGCTTCTAAGAAACATTTCTGTTTTTTAAGAGCGCGATATTTTTATGGTTATTTTTTCTAAGTAAATGCAACGAAAATTTTACTACTGCAAATCACCATTTTAGATATGAACCTTCAATTCCCTGCTCACGTCGAATTTTACCATCTTTTTCAAACCAGGCAATTACTTGCTGTGCTGTCAAATCTTCAATATCAACACCGTACTCTTGAGCAATATGCTTCAAAAGCTTAAGTGATGAAATTGTCAATCTTGTTAAAAACTTTTCTGGAGAAGACAACAAGGCAGCATCTACTTTTGCTGATTCTTCTAGAGTTAAAAATTGTGCTGATGGTTGCTGTGGTGGTACGTCCATAAATAAATGAAAAAATAAAATACTATCTCAAAGTTAGTTGCGTATTGGGCATTAGTTATTAAAAAAAGCACTAATGACTAATGACGAACTTGTACTAAATACCCACAACGATGTTGACCATCAATAATCCAGTGGGTGCGTTTTACGGTACAATCAGGTAAGACGGCAGCAAACATTTCTAATTCGTGACCACAAATGCTGGGGAAAGACTCGGCAACGTTGGAAATAGCGCAGTTATGCTCCATTAAAATAAAGCGATCGCTCTCAAAGGAGTCATTCGCATCAACTGGGTGATACTCCGCCATGAAGCCTTCCGCTTTTCTCAACTCTACTAAGTTGGCTACACGTTCTTGCAGTGAACCATTACCCACGCGATCGCGATATTCTAATGCTTTGCGCTCCCACTGCTTTTGTAAAATTGATTTAAATTGTTCGTGTCCTACCGTTTCGGCTAAGGTGTCTAGCAGCGAAACCGCAAAATTCCCGTGCCCATCACCAAAGTGATCGCTCATTCTTCGGTGTAAGCGATCACGTCCCTGACGACTCAATTGATAAAGGTGCTGCGGACGCCCCATACCCGCTGCCTGTGCTGATGTCGAATACAAAACTAGCTCCTCAGTCTCCAAATCCTTGAGATGGCGACGAATCGCTTGAGGGGTAACGTCTAAAAGTTCAGCTAGCTCCAAAGCCGTTGCTTTTTCGTGTTTGTGCAGATATTCGAGGATATCTTGCTTGGTTGAGGACTGGTGAGTAGTCGCCATCTTATAGTTGCTGCAAGACGTTCAGCGAACGTCCCAAAAATTTCTTTGAAAATTCGACTTTGACAACATTGTTGTTGTTAATTTAGCGTAAAATGAAGATGCATAAAACAACAAAGCTGTTGTTTTACTCTCCACCACTATTCTAGCAGCCGTGTAACCATTCCGTAATCCGAGATGGGAATCGGCTAAACAAAAGCCCAACTCCCATCCTTATAAAGATTCAAGTTCCGAACACTAGAGATTATTACCGATGAGTGCCACTGTCAAATCCTTAGTCAACCAACCTTACAAGTACGGCTTTGTCACAGATATTGAGGCCGACACTATTCCGCGTGGACTAGACGAGGACGTTATCCGCTTGATCTCCTCTAAGAAGAATGAGCCGCAGTTCATGCTGGACTTTCGCCTCAAGGCTTATCGCCAGTGGCAAAAAATGACTGAACCAACTTGGCCAAATGTCAAGTATCCGCCAATCAATTATCAGGATATCATTTACTACTCAGCGCCAAAACGCAAGAAGGAAAAACTAAACAGCTTGGATGAAGTCGATCCAACCCTTTTAGAAACCTTTGAGAAATTAGGCATTTCCCTCTCTGAACAAAAGCGACTGGCAAACGTCGCCGTCGATGCGATTTTTGATAGCGTCTCTGTCGCCACTACATTTAAAGAAAAGCTAGCGGAAGACGGCGTTATTTTCTGCTCGATTTCGGAAGCGTTGCAAGAACATCCAGAACTAATCCAAAAATACCTGGGTAGCGTTGTTCCTGTAGCTGACAACTACTTTGCCGCCTTAAACGCCGCTGTATTTAGCGATGGTTCCTTTGTCTACATTCCTAAAGGCGTCAAATGCCCAATGGAACTGTCTACCTACTTCCGCATCAACTCTGGTGACACGGGACAATTTGAGCGGACTTTGATTGTCGCCGAAGAAGGTAGTTATGTTTCTTACCTTGAAGGTTGCACTGCACCAATGTATGACAGCAACCAGTTACACGCCGCCGTTGTGGAACTCGTCGCCCTCGACAACGCCGAAATTAAATACTCCACCGTGCAAAACTGGTACGCTGGCGATGCTAACGGTAAAGGCGGTATTTACAACTTTGTCACCAAGCGCGGTTTGTGTCAGGGCGTAAATTCCAAAATTTCTTGGACTCAAGTAGAAACAGGTTCGGCAATTACTTGGAAATATCCCAGCTGCGTCTTGGTGGGTGATAACTCTGTGGGTGAGTTCTATTCCGTGGCGCTGACAAATAATATGCAGCAAGCCGATACGGGTACAAAGATGATTCACGTTGGTAAGAATACCCGCAGTACAATTATTTCTAAAGGAATCTCCGCAGGTAAATCCAGTAATAGCTACCGGGGTTTAGTGAAAGTCAACCCGACAGCGAAAGGGGCGAGAAATTATTCTCAGTGCGACTCAATGCTGATTGGGGATAATGCTCATGCTAATACTTTCCCCTACATCCAAGTGCAAAATAACGGTGGGAAGGTGGAGCATGAAGCTTCTACTTCCAAGATTGGGGAAGATCAACTGTTCTACTTTGCTCAACGGGGTATTTCAGCAGAAGATGCCATTTCAATGATGGTTAGCGGCTTCTGTAAGGATGTTTTCAATCAGCTACCGATGGAGTTTGCTGTGGAAGCTGATAAATTGTTGAGTTTGAAGTTGGAAGGCAGTGTTGGATAAATGGAAGCAAGGATAAACACAGAGACATCCGCGTTCTGTGTTTATCTTTAGGAAGCAATGAGGAATCGCCAAGACGCCAAAAGCGCAGAGAAAGAGAAGGGAAAGAAGATGATTATTGAAAATAGTGAAGTTGTGCTGTCAGTACGGAATCTGACGGCTAATGTTGATGGGACACCGATTCTTAAGGGTGTGAATCTGGAGGTGCGATCGGGTGAAATTCATGCGATTATGGGGCCGAATGGTTCTGGTAAGAGTACTTTTTCTAAGGTGTTAGCTGGGCATCCGGCGTATGAGGTGACTGGTGGTGAGATAATTTTTCAGGGGCAAAATCTCCTAGAATTGGAACCGGAGGAACGCGCCAGAAGTGGTGTATTTTTGGCGTTTCAGTATCCGTTAGAAATTCCGGGTGTGAGCAATTTAGATTTCTTGCGGGTGGCGTACAATTCCCGTCGGAAGGCGCAAGGTTTAGAGGAAATAGACGCTTTTGATTTTGACGATTTGATTGAGGAAAAGCTGGATGTAGTGAAGATGAATTCCAGTTTTCTCAGTCGGAGTTTGAATGAAGGGTTTTCTGGTGGTGAGAAGAAGCGGAATGAAATTCTGCAAATGGCGCTGCTGGAACCAAAGTTAGGAATTTTGGATGAGACTGATTCGGGTTTGGATATTGACGCGCTTAGAATTGTAGCGAATGGGGTAAATCAACTGGCAAGTCCAGAAAATTCGACAATTTTGATTACTCACTATCAGCGATTACTTGATTATATTGTGCCTGATTTTGTGCATGTGATGGCACAAGGGCAGATTATCACCAGTGGTGGTAAGGAACTGGCATTAGAATTAGAGTCTCGCGGTTATGACTGGGTGCTGGCAGAATTTGCAGCTGCTGAGGTGGGTGTGTAATGAGTATTCAAGTATCTCCTAGTCCAATTCCTAATTCAAATGTAGTCAGTTTGACATCGATGTTAGATAGAGATGATTATCTGACTGGGTTGTTAAATCAAGTAACGGCAACGAAAACAGAAGGTTGGTTGCAGGAATTACGGCAAAGTGCTGCTAATTGGGTACGTCACTCGATTATCCCAACTACCCGCGAGGAAGAATGGCGATTTACTGATTTGTCGTCTCTACGAAAGGTGCAATTTAATCTAGAGACGGAAAATTTTGCATCTCTAGAATTTGATATTTTACCAGAAGCGGCTAACAGTCGTTTAGTATTTGTTAATGGCGTTTTTGCGCCGGAGTTATCAGCAGTTACAGATTTACCATCTGGAATTGTGGTGAGTAATTTGGCTGGCTTACCTGTGGTTGAGCAGGAAGGTATACGGCAGTATTTAGCTCAAGCTGAGGGAGCGCAGGAAGTTTTTACTGCTCTTAATACGGCTGGGATAACTGATGCTGCTGTGGTGTGGGTGAAGAAGAATGTGGTAATTGAAACGCCAATTCATTTGGTGTTTATTTCGGTTGCGGGTGAGACGGCGATAATTTCGCAGCCACGTTGTTTGGTGGTGGCGGAAAGTGGTTCGCAGGTGACGTTGGTTGAGGAGTATACGAACCGCCTTCGCGCAGCGTCTCGTAGAGAAGGCGCAGAGAGCGCAGAGGAAGCAGTTTACTTAACTAACGCAGTTACGGAAATTTGGGTTGCTGACAATGCTGAGGTGAGTCACACTAGGGTTGAGCAAGAAGGTGCAGAGGCTTTTCATATTGGGAAAACTGCGATCGCCCAAGCTCGTGATAGTCGATATACTTGTCATGCCATAACTTTAGGTGCGAAGTTGTCACGGCACAATTTAGAAATTTTGCAAACTGGTGAGCAGACACAAACTACTCTCAATGGTTTGACGGTGATTACTGGGAAGCAGTTGTCTGATACTCACAGTGCGATCGCACTTAACTATCCCCACGGTACAAGTGAACAATTGCATAAATGTATTGTAGGCGATCGCGCTCATGCGGTGTTCAATGGTAAAGTTTTTGTACCCAAACCAGCCCAGTTGACAAATGCAGCCCAGTTGAATCGGAATTTACTGCTATCATCAAAAGCCAGAGTTGATACTAAACCCCAATTGGAAATTACAGCGGATAATGTAAAATGCGCTCACGGTGCTACCGTTAGCCAATTGGAAGATGATGAAATATTTTATCTGCAAAGTCGGGGAATTGATGAAAACGATGCTCGGAAGTTGTTAATTAACGCTTTCGCTGCTGAAGTCATCAACCAAATACCAGTTCCTTCTCTACGAGAAATCCTGTTAAACACAGTCAATAATCTTAAGTCTCTGACTAATGACTAATGACGACTATTGTACAGACGCGATTAATGAGCCAGCGCGTTGCGGGGGTTCCCACGCCACTTGCTCCACTTGGGGAAACCCCAAGACCGCAGTGGCTCCCCGTTGTAGCGACTGGTGTCACGTCTCTACTGACTAATGACTAATAACTAATCTACCAATGACTTTTACTCCTACCAAAACCCTTGCTGATAAAGTTCGCGCTGACTTCCCGATATTGCATCAGGAAGTCAACGATAAACCCCTGGTTTATCTCGATAATGCTGCGACATCACAAAAGCCTTTGTTCGTATTAAATACCCTACGGGATTATTACGAGCAATATAATGCTAATGTACATCGCGGTGCCCATACCCTGAGTGCTAAAGCTACCGATGCTTATGAAGGTGCTAGAGATAAAGTTGCCAAATTCATCAATGCTGCATCGCGTCAGGAAATTGTCTACACCCGCAACGCAAGTGAGGCGATTAACCTAGTAGCCTACAGTTGGGGAATGAATAATTTGCAGCCGGGAGATGAGATTATTCTCTCGGTGATGGAACACCACAGTAATATTGTGCCTTGGCAATTAGTAGCCCAAAAAACGGGTGCATTACTGAAATTTGTAGAATTAACACCAGAAGAAACTTTTGATTTGTCACAGTTTAAAAAGCTGATTTCTGACAAAACTAAGTTGGTATCGGTGGTGCATATTTCTAATACTTTGGGTTGTATTAATCCAGCCAAAGAAATCGGTGCGATCGCTCACAAATACGGTGCTAAATTCTTAGTTGATGCTTGCCAAAGTGTTCCCCACTTCCCTGTCGATGTGCAGCAAATAGATTGTGATTGGTTGGTAGCTTCTGGTCACAAAATGTGTGCTCCAACTGGCATAGGATTTCTGTATGGCAAGTTAGAATTGTTAGAATCAATGCCACCATTTTTTGGTGGTGGTGAGATGATTACAGAAGTGTATTTAGATCATTCCACTTATGCAGAATTACCACATAAATTTGAAGCTGGTACACCTGCAATTGGAGAAGCGATCGCACTTGGTGCTGCGATCGATTATCTTAGCAGTATTGGCATGGATTTTATCCATGCCTATGAAGCAGAATTAACAGCTTATTTGTTCCAACAATTAGAGCAAATTCCCCAAATTAGAATTTACGGCCCCAAACCAAATGCTAAAGGTGAAGGTAGAGCTGCTCTTGCGTCATTCACCGCTGGAGAAGTCCACGCCAACGACTTATCTACATTATTAGATCAAGAAGGCGTTGCCATTCGTTCTGGACACCACTGTACTCAACCATTACACCGTTACTTAGGTCTTGCTGCAACCGCACGAGCAAGTCTATCTTTCTACAACACCCGCGAAGAAATTGATATTTTCATCAAAGCACTGAAAGAAACCCTGGAATTTTTTGCGGGTTTCCTTGCTTAAAGTTACAAAATATTCAGATCGTAATTGTGCCAAATATCAGCAACATATCTTGCTAATACTTGGCACAATTTAATTATTTGGATTTTTTACAGAAGCAAATAAAGTGTCATACAGCGGCTTGAATTTAGATATAGTTAGAAAAACCTTTAACTTAACAGAGTAAAACATAAGATCGGCAAGAATTTTAATTGCTGAGTTGGGATGTGCAATCAGGCACCAGGGGTCTTTTTTGAAAATTGCTGTAACTGTGGCTATGGCATTCACGGCATCCATGCCATAAATTATAAAGAAATCTACCGTACCCCCATCAACAATTGAGTACCACTGAGAACCTAGAGATCACTCCTCCTTGATAGTTACATCTAAACTGTAGTCTTTGTAAATACCAGTGGCATAGGCGCAGCCCATCGTAGACATCGCTTAGTAAAATCCACCGCGTTCCGCTTGTGCTATCTAGTTTGTACTAAAGTTAGCTTTATTCAACCGAAAATTGTTATTTTCTGATTGGTTGCTGTTAATACAAGCAGCAATGACGCTGCTATTAATTTAGATAAAAGCGTATTGAATAAAACTATGGTGACTATGGCGATGAATTATTGTTGATGAGGATGATAACGGATTTATAAAACAGTATGATGCTCTTTCCTATCTGCCGTTGTAGCTAAATCTAAATGTACATTCTAGAATCAACTTTTGATTCACTAGCGAATAGGGCTGAATTTCTAAAGCACGTTGAAAAGCTCGGATAGCTTGACCATACTCTCCTATTGCTGCATAACATAAGCCCATACCATGAAGCGCCCCAAAATGTATTGGATTTATCTGCACAACCATCTGGCAATCTGCCAGAGATTTTTGATAATCGCCAATACTGTAATAGAGGAAAGCTCGACGATTCCAAGCTTCAGCAAAATCTGGCTGGTCTTTAATTAATGTCGTCAGGGCTGTTTCAGCTTCAGTAATTTCACCTGCATCCAGTAACTTTTGACTGCGGTCAATTATTTCCAGCCCATAGATTCCCTTTTGCTGAAACCAGATCCGCCAGATTTTTCTAGTTGCGTTGTCGCGCACTACGGGATCCGGGTTTTTCAACTCTTCAAGTAAGGAATTGATAAATAAAGAATCCATGAATTTGAGATCAGTGAATATACGTTTGTATTAACTTTCTCACAAAATATATCAATTAAATCATTTTTAAAGTCATCTTTAAATTAGCCGTGATTAATCGCTAATTATGAAATTTCTGTGTAATTTATTGTGTTCAACAAGATGATTAATACCACACTAGATGTTTAAAGTTATAAAAATAAAAACTGATTAGAAGTAGCTAACAGATCCCTTTAGCAACATCAATATACCAGAACTGCAAGATGCAGCAGACAAAGGTTGTTTGCAGGTAGATGGCAAGATTATGAAACCAGACGTAATTTGGTTATCACCAAAGCCACAGTTGAGCCAGTTCCGTATTTACCAGGAATTACTAAGCGCTTTAACATTGCAGAATCATAATTGCTTTGGCTGTAAAGAATGTGTTACTAGAGTGGAAGATATGGGCTTCTAAGAATTAATCCCGAATATGTTGTATTGGTTTTTCACAAATTGTCTTAGTGGCTAACATAGTCTTTATTAGAACCTAAATTTATCTGCTTACTAGCTGCACCGGAAGGTATAGAAATTTTTGTAATTTACATTACATTCTGATGTGGTACTATCTGCATCTGTCATTGATGACCATTTGCATGAACATGACTAATTAAGTATTGGATTGTGAGATACAGGTACAGTGGGCTACGCGCTGATGTAGCACAGAATAAGCTGATTAGCCATGAGCAAATGACGGTCAAATCCAGTTATTAACCTAATACTGCACAAATTGTGAGTTAACAATTTTTACTTCATTAAATTTGCAAATATTCTTAAATAAATACATACTAAATACATCACATTGATACAGGAACTTTATAGAAAATAGTAATTAACTTTCTCAGCTATTCCATAATCATTTACTATAATGTTGGATATTCCAATTCTCCCATTATAAAGATAAATATTACATAGTAGCACTAATGACACAACAGACTATAGGACAATTAGAAACAGAAATATCACGGCAGATTACAAATTTATATAATGATAAACTAGGAAAGTCTCCTAGCCAAATCATTTGTCATTTTTTTGACAATGAAATCGTAATTTCTATAGAAAACTCTGTTACCCAAGCTGAACAAACTTTACTAAAAGGAGGTTATAATACTTTAGCTGAACAAGTACGATTATATTTAGAGAAAATAATTAAACCAGATTTAAAAAATCTGATTGAGGAAATTATTGGTCAACCTATCCTCTACCTGATGACAAATACAAATTTAACAACAAGTCGTTCTGGGATTGTTGTAATTCTCAAAGAATTATCTGAAGTTCGTAATCCCGAATCTATTCCCAAGATAAATGTTAAGAATTTAGCTGACTGATGTGGCGACTGATTACTACTTCTAATTGATTAAAATCATAGGGTTTAGTAATGCAATCATCTGCTGTAAGCATCGTGGAGCGATCATCTTGTACCGTTGTTAGAGGTGTGACTGCAATGATTGGAATGGTAGCAGTTTTTGAGTTATGTTTAAGATCGTCAATGACTTGGTTCGCACTCAAATTAGATAGCTTCATATCTAGCAGGATTAAATCTGGTTGATGAGTTTGTGCCAACATCACAGCCCTCATCCCTTGTTTGGTACAAATACATGAAAAATTTAATATTCCTAGATGAGAATTAAGTAGCTCTAAATCATGTAAACTCTGTTCTATAACCAAAATTAAAGGCTGTCCATTCATAAGCAGTTAGTCCTGTCCAAGAAAAGCTAGGCATAAAAACTCTATCCATCAGGAAAACCTGAAAGTCTTTGTTTATAGTATGTGTTTAATTCAATGTACGAACGACTAACTCAGGCATAAAAATGAATAGGTTAGTGTATAGTTCATTCGGTTATCCATCGGCGCTAAATTTTAGGAAATAACATAGCAAAGTAGTCATATATCAGGCAAATAGTAGCACAACTGATGTATGTAATTGCCAGGATTGACTATAAAGATCGGTATTTTATAGTAAGTAGGGGATACTTAAAGTACTTGAAGTTGCAGATTTACCAGCCTTGTCCAGAAGTGCCAAAATTGCGTAGGCATCGCCTTTGTTACATTACCATACAGCAGTTTTCTTTTACATGAAGTACAAAGTTACGGGTTTTGAGGCAGGAGGTAGAAACTATTTTTATCTGATGTTGAGTCTTGCATTTTGTACCTCATTTTACTTACAAACTGCTGTAAATTAATTAAGTATATTTAACTATCAAGTAACTGACGTGCATAAGCGATCGCCTCTGTTGATGTTGAAAGTTTACCCTCAGCTTGTGCTACAGCAATTTCTGTCAATAGTTGACCGATGATTGGCGAAGCTGGAATATCTAATGCTATAATCAACTCCTTCCCGTTTACTAGTGGAATGGGATGAGCAACCAGATCGTCAGGGTTGAGGTAGCGGTCGATCAAAGGTGCTAAGACTTGGTAGCTCATTGCTTTAGTTTCCACTGCTGTGTGTAGTGGCTTGTTACCAGATATTGCCTCTACCAAATTATTAATTGCTACAGCTAGCACTGCGGTAGCGGGGAACACAATATCTGCGTCATGAAATAAAAAGTATTGTTCTCGCAAGGACATATCAACTACTTGAAATTGCGGTAACATTTTCAAAGCAGTAGTTACACCTCGGATTTCTGCACGACTATAAGTTAGTTCCTGTAACTCTATTTCTGCTAATTCTGGATTTTGATTGACAAGACAAGCAAGTTTGGCAATAGCTAGCCAAGTAGTTTTAATACTATCGCGGATATATTCTTGCAGTTGTACCCCTAGTTGTTGCCACTTTTCTGTGAGTAAGGCGGCGGCTATGTCAACTGCTGCTAGTTTCAGCAAGCTTTCACGGTTGGCATTTTTGAAGAAAGGCACAAGTAAACCATCTTCCCAAGCTGTTGTGATCCAAGGAGTACCCTGAGAATTGCTGAGTAGATAGCCAATTTCTACCCTAACTCTTTCGGCTGCAACTTTGCTGATATGCGATGCCAAAGAGCGAATTGCAGCTTGGGTAGCTGGCTCAATAGTAAAACCTAGTTGGGCGGCTTGGCGATAACCTCGCATTAACCGCAAAGGGTCATCTTCTAGGTTCGCGGATGATACCATTCGCAAAATGCCCTGTTGTAAGTCTACATAACCTTGCAGAGGATCGATAATTTCTTGCGTATGGGGATTATAAGCGATCGCATTTACTGTAAAGTCCCGTCTGTGCAAATCAACTTCTAAACTATTTCCTTCCTGTTGGGCAAAATCAGCTGTAGCGTGGGGAAAAACCACACGCGCAATTTGTCGTTCGGCATCGAGTAACACAAAACCAGCTTTGTAATGATTAGCGATCGCTCTCGCTACCTTTACCGCTTTCGATGGTATAACAAAATCTAGATCCAGATATTCGCGAGTTCTGCCAAGAATCGCATCTCGGACAGCCCCACCTACCATATAAGCTGGTTGTGGCAAGAATTCCAAGCTGAAAGGCCAATTTTCGGGAGCTAGGGTAGAAGGAATTGATTCGTGCATTGTAATAAAAATCAACCCAGCAACTCATGAATAACTGTTGGGCTTAAGTTAGATTAACAATAAAGGCCCCTGGAGTTGGTTCTATTATGTGTATTTGCGTGAATTGCCACTATGTAGACCGATGTGTTACCTATCATGCCGTAGAAGGGCAGCACCAACAGCCTCACTTGACTGAAACACCAACCTTTGATCCGAATGAACCTTCTATCAATGTCAACATTCGGACTAATGAGGATGTGATTGAAATGGAATGGGATGTTGTAGGTTGTCTGAGCTTTAAGCGGGAAACAGGTAAGTGGTCGAAATTGCGTCCTGGTGAATTAGTGCCCACTTGAAACGTTAAGAGTAGTATGTTATGCTTGCGCCCATTAATAACAGAACCTTGACAATTCAATCCCGATCAATACCAAGTTTCCTAGTGAAAGCAAAAGTATTTATTTTGACTTTGCACATCTAAGTTTTGCGAGGGGGTATAGCGATCGCTCAAACCCTGATTCTTTCGTTTACACCCTCGGAAAGCTGCTGTGTAAGCTTTTGAAGGTATTTACTGTTGGATTTTTGTCAATAATTTGGGTTTATTGACAATTAAATTATATACCTTCGGAAATGACCTTCCAAGACCAGTCACAGTAAGGGTTGTATAAGGGTGGGTTTTTAAATTACTTACCCCTCACGGGGATGGAAACACTCCTCCTGCTTCTTTATTTGATGAGATTCGTGGTAAATAGTTTTTAAATTACTTACCCCTCACGGGGATGGAAACTTATGTACCTCTAGTTCTGGACGTAGTAAGTTAGCTAACTCAGCAGTTTTTAAATTACTTACCCCTCACGGGGATGGAAACACAAACAAGCTGACCTCTAGGTCCGGGTTGATTTCCAGGTTTTTAAATTACTTACCCCTCACGGGGATGGAAACAGTTTCCATTCATTGATTGGAAAGTATGAGTCAATATTGGTTTTCCAATCACTTACCCCTCACGGGGATGGAAACTCCATAGTGTCGCAGTAAAACCCTGCGCCCTCGTTAATTGTGTTTTCCAATCACTTACCCCTCACGGGGATGGAAACTCCTACAAAAGCCCTTCGCGGACTTTCTGCTCAATTGTTTTCTGTTTTTCAATCACTTCCCCTCACGGGGATGGAAACTTGACTATGATATGGTTGAGTAGAATAAATTAAGTCAACTCTAAAAAAATCAATATTTTAATTAACTTTGACCACTGAACTAAAAAACCTCATAACAACAAAATACGCTCTATCACTACACACCACCACTCCCGAATTAGGACTAGCAATTAGTAATTTTGCAGACGATACTCGCTCTCAAATTTGGAATTTTGGGCGTGATTTATCTAGCTTAGTGCATCAATATTTAATTGAATTTATTAAACCGCAAACTTGGACAGATTTGTTCTTCATCGCAGTTGCAAAAGGCCCCGGCGGCTTCACGGGAACTCGGATTGGCGTTGTTACTGCTCGTACTTTAGGGCAACAGTTAGATATTCCTGTATTTGCGATTTCAACTTTAGCTGCGGTAGCTTGGTCAGAAGCAAGCAAAAGTCAAAACCCAAAAACTTTTGCTGTGGAAATGCCAGCACAACGAGGTCAAATTTTTGCTGCCATTTATCAGTTTGAGCCAGATGCTTCTAAACTTAAAGTGTGTTTATCAGATAGAGTGTTGACACCAGAAACATGGCAGGAAACTTTAGCGAATTGGAACACTAATTATCAGTTGATTCAAGCTCAATCTGGATTAGCAGCAACGGTGACAAGTATTTTAGAATTAGCTAATCTCGATTGGCAAGAGAGCAAATTTCCTAATTGGTCAGAGGCTTTGCCATATTATGGGCAGCATCCAGTGCAGGATGCATAATGCTTCTAAACTATAGCTGTCCTAAATCATTTGTGAAATATTTTTGGAGTTGGCTGTTATTAGTCATTAGTCATTTGTCCTTTGTCATTTGCAATTACAAAGGACAAATGACCAAGGACGACCATAACAAATGCTACAAACAGTGATGCCTGCGGCGGGCTATGCCTACGCATTTTTAGAAATCCGCTTCAAGGAACTTGTAAGTTATATTTGACACCACAGCCTTGTTGAAGATGAAATTTATGCTAGCTAAATTACCATCATCTGTATTTATACTTATATTAGGACTTGCCATAACTCAAACCTTTCGATGCACAACTCATAAAGATAATTCCGCGATCGCTCAAACTTCACCGAAGCCAGCACCCCAAGAAATCGTGCAATCAGGAGAAGTTCTAGCTTTACCAGGCAAGTTGAATACAATACCCGTTTTTAACAGCAATAGCCCAGAATGGATTAAAACTGAGGGGATTTTACTTTCTACCTTTCCTGCAAATGGGAAAAAATTTCCAGCAGCGCACCTCAATTTTCCCTTTCAGGGACGCTTTGACTTATTTGCCCACCATTACACCCACACTCCTAAGGATTTACAAACGCTATACCTGGGTGTAATTGTGCATAACCCTAGTAAAAAACCTGTAACAGTAGATGTGTTGCAAGCAGCGAGTTATTTGATGCAGGATGCACCCTTTGTCACCTTACCCCCTTATATAGAAAATAACGATGGTAAGGCTTACTCAGGGCCAGGCGATCGCGCTGTTGGTGATGTACTCCGAGGTGTTCGACAGGCTGATATTAAGGCAAAGCTGATAATTCCCCCAGGACAAAGCCAGATGTTGCTAAATCATCCTATTCCTCTACGAAATCTAGAAAAGCCGGTGAATGGTCGCTCTACCTTTATGCGGCTGCGTAGTAGCGATCAAGTTTATGCAGCAAGTTTAGCAATGTTTGCCAAGAAAAATTCTGATAATACAGAACGCCCACCGACTCTTGCAGAATGGCAAGCTTTACTAGATACCGGGAACTTCGCCGGTCCGCGAGATAAAACCCCTAGTCCTCCAAATGCTACCAGTGGCGCACTGATTTATGGGCGTGTAGCTGGTGTGTCACAAGGTTCTCAATGGCAAGCAAAGTTGGTGGATAATCCCCAAACCACAAATCTGACTATTCCCCAACGTGGCAAAGCTATTTCCTATGCTTTAGATACATTGGTCAGTGGTCGATTGGGCACTCAACAAATCCAAACAGCCAAAATGCTGGTACGTTATCCCGATACGGCATACGAAGCACATGGTAATTATGGAGTGGAATATAAACTCACCTTACCCTTAAGCAACAATACCAACCAAAATCAGACCGTGACTGTTACTTTGGAAACACCTTTGAAGGAAGATAAATTATCCCAAGGTGGTGTGCGTTTCCGCAAACCATCCCTAGATTTCCCTTTCTTCCGTGGTACAGTGCGGCTACGTTATTTCAATGACCAAGGTCAACAAAAGACGCGCTACGTACATCTATGGCACAGAACTGGTCAGGTGTTAGAACCATTGGTACAGCTAGTACTTCCACCTTCGACTAAGCGGATAGTACAAGTAGATGTGATTTATCCACCAGATTCGACACCACCACAAGTGCTGAGTGTAAGAACTTTAGAAAAGTGAGAGATATTTCTTTAGCACTGTCAAGAAAATCAAAAGCTGGTTATCACAGAAAGTTAGTCATATTGACAGATCGCATTACAGTGCATAAATAAATCCAAAATCAAAACAGCCACAGCCAAACTGGAAGAGTAACCAGCAATACTATAGCCCCAGCAGCTAAGGCAGTAACTGCCAGATCGCGATCAAGATTGAATGTCTCAGCAATTACCAGTGTGGCGAAAGCTGGAGGCATAGCCGCTTGTAGGACGATTATCTTTGCGATCGCCCCAGTTAATCCAAACAGGGGTAAGATGCTACCTAATATCAAGGGAACTAGCAGCATTTTGATTCCTAAGCTTATCCCTACTTGTGGTAGGCTACGCCAAGATTTGAGCAGCGCCAGTCGCATTCCAATTAATACCAAGGATAAAGCTACACTACTCCAAGCAAATTTTTCTAAGCAAAATTCCACGACTGTGGAAATTGTCACCTGCCGAAACAGCAAACCAAATCCGAAACCCCACAGGGCAGGATTAATTAAGATGGGCCTAGCAATCTGCCAATGATTATGGATACCACCGCCAAAACGCGCTGCTAGTAACACACCCAAGCCATAAGCTCCTGGAAATGAACCGAGCAAATCGTAAAATAACGCCCAAGCAAAGTATTCCTTGCCTACCATTGCTAAGGTAATCGGAAAGCCAAGATAACCTGTATTACCCAACATAGCTGCTAATATCAAGCTAGCCTGAGTTGGTGATTGGGGAACAGTCTTTTTAAAATAGGCTTGTGCTTTAATCCCTAAGCAAGCTAAAAATGCTCCTAGTAAAATGGCTAAGTAAGCGATCACAGGTGCAATCCAAATTTGCCCCGACAAGCTAGATTGACGCAAAAACGATACTATGCTTATGGGTACTCCCACCCAAAAAAGAAGCCGTCCTAAACGTGTAGGAACTGTTACAGGTAGTTTGCGTCCCAGAATAAAACCTACCAGGACTAAGCCTCCCAGCTTGACATATAGTTCTAAAAGGTTTGTCAAGGTTGCGCCTAAGAACCACAGATGTAAAATGCTACCTGTTACGTTTACTTTTGTCCAGTGCAAAATCTGTTATGGCTATTCCACAAAAACAGGAGTTTACCTTTGAATAAGGCAGGGTTTTCTGGAAAACCGCAAAACTCATCGAATGACCTTGGCGATGATATTCCAGTGGCTGTACGCGATACCCCTGTTGCAGCACCTAAAATTTGGTTGCAACCTCGAATTATCTTAATTGGGGGAGTTGCAGGATTTATCTTGCTGGCTTTAATTAGCAGTTTTTTGTTTTTCGTCACAGCACCCAAAAAAACCGCCAATTCTCAACTTTTACCAGCTACTTCTACTCCTACAACTCCAACAGCATCTAATAATTCCAGCGATACTGTGTTAGGGCATTTTCCATACCCAGAAGCCCCTGAGTCAGAACTAGTAACCATCTCCGCAAAGAAGGGCATTAGAATGCGAAAAGCTGCTGCCCAAAAGTTTGAGGAGATGGTAGCAGCAGCTAGGAGTTCAGGTGTAATTTTAGTACCAATTTCTGGCTTTCGCTCAGTCAAAGACCAAGAGCAGTTGTTTTTTGGTGTCGGCGCCCAACGCAATCAAACGCCAGCAGAACGAGCCGCCCTCAGCGCTCCTCCTGGTCATAGCGAACATCACACAGGTTATGCTGTGGATGTTGGAGACGGAGCAGTACCAGCAACTGATACCCAAATTAACTTTGATAATACCAAGGCTTATCGGTGGCTGCAAGCAAATGCAGCGCGTTTTAGCTTTGAAATGTCTTTTCCCAAAGATAATGCTCAAGGTGTAAGTTATGAACCTTGGCACTGGCGTTTCGTAGGCGATCGCGATAGTTTAGAAATGTTTTACAAAGCCAGAAACTTGAAACCCGCTAAAATATCGCCATAAAAGACAGCAGTCAACCCCTTCTCTGCGAGACGCTACGCGAACGGGGAATTCAAAATTCAAAATTCAAAATTCTTATCCCCATAAATAAATTTAGGGGCTTGTATCATGAGTCTGTTTTGGCAAAATAATTCGGTCAGGAGTAATTATACCAATTTGAAATAAGAATGCGACAGATAAATACTCCCAAACCTTTGTTCTGTCTGACTTTCTTAATTTTGAATTTTGAATTGGTATTAATTTTACTCTCTTTGTGCTAATGGAGGCAGAAGAACTAGTTCTGTAAGAACTGGACAGTAGTATTCAGCAATTTTCTTAGCGATCACATCTGGTCGAGAAATTTTATCGAGATTGCAAAGTAAAATCACGGTAATTTTCTCATCAATAAAGCGGGTAATGTTACTTGCGAATCCTAGTATCGAACCATTATGACCAACTACTCGGCGATCGCCATAATTCAATACCCACCAACCTAAACCTGCAACATATCTCAATTTTTCCCAATCATCACCCTGATTTGGAGGATGAGGAGTCCACATCAAATCCAGGGTTGATTGCTTTAGCAAAGTTTCACCACAAAGCGCCTGTTCCCACTTCACCATATCTTCTACGCAGGAAAGTTGACCTCCAGCAGAATAGACTTCTTGCAAAAGTCGTCAGTGATGTGAGATAAGTAGGTGAGAGTGGGGTAATATGTATGACCTATGAACAGGTTAAAAGCCTGAAATCAGAAGACTTCAAACGCCTGTGTGGCGTGCATCCAGAAACTTTTAGGCAGATGATTGAGGTCGTGCGATAAGCCTAACGGCATGGCTTCGCTTACCGCAAAGCACTCCAAAACGCAAAACAGGACGACCGGGTAAATTGAGTTCAGAAGACCAATTATTAATGACTTTAGAATATTGGAGAGAGTACCGAACTTACTTCCATATAGGACAATCGTGGGGAGTGAATGAGTCAACAGCATATCGGATTATTCGCAAAGTTGAAGATATTCTCAGTAATTCTAGAGCTTTCACACTTCCAGGGAAAAAGAAATTGCTTCCATCTGATTCTCAGATTAAGGTAGTGGTAGTTGACGTGACAGAAAGCCCAATAGAGCGTCCAAAAAAAAACAAAAGCATTTCTACAGTGGGAAAAAGAAACGACATACATTGAAGTCACAGATAGTAGTAAACCAAGAGACTGGTGAAATTGTATGTACGGCTCATGGTAAGGGTAAAGAGCATGATTTTAGAATATTTAAAAACAGCAAAGTCCGATTGGAAGAAAATATTGAATGCTTGGGAGATAAAGGATATCAAGGTATTCACAAAATCCATTCTAATAGTCAAATACCAAAAAAGAAACCTCGCGGTGGTCAGTTGAGCTATGAAGATAAAAAAAGTAATCAAGATTTGGCAAGAGTCAGAGTATTAGGTGAACATGTAAATAGAAAACTCAAGGTTTTTAAAATTTTATCAGACCGTTATAGAAATCGGAGAAAAAGATTTGGTTTGAGATTTAATCTGATAGCGGGTCTCTACAATTATGAACTTCATTTAATTAAAGTTGAAGCTGCTTGAATGACTTTTGCAAGAGGTCTAATATGTGACTGAGGGACTGTAGTAAGGTTTGTTAACGAGTTTGCTGTTTAGCAACCGATAGCCAGCAGACCGGTTTGGCACTATATCACTGGGATTATTGATCACGGTTGCATTCATTCCCAAAGGAGCAAAAATGCGCTCTTGTAACAAATCTTCATAAGATTGTCCAGTTACCTTTTCTAGGAGCAAACCCAGTAGATAGTAATCTGTGTTGTCATATGCGCTAAACTCACCCGGTTGAAACTTGAGGGGTAGGTGAGTAACTAAAGCCAAAATTTCAGATTTAGATAAATTAAGATGGGTAATTTCCCAGTAATTTGGGGCATCGGTATAGCTGGGAATTCCAGACTGATGAGACAGAATATGCCCGATTGTGACATTTTGCCATGTTAGGGGTAGACAATCGAGATAGTCTGCGATCGCATCTTCTAGCAAAATTATCCTTTGTTCCACGAGTATCATTATGGCTGTAGCGGTGAAAGTTTTACCGACAGACGCAATTTCATAAACTGTATGTTCAGTAGCTGGAACAGAGTGTTCAATATTCGCCAGTCCATAGCCCTTAACTAAAACAGGTTCACCTTCTTGCACTACTGCAACAGAAAGTCCAGGAATCTGGTTTTGAGTCATTGCGGCTCGAATATAGTCGTCAATCATAATTGACCTGATTTTTGTTTAGCGATGTGGAGATGAGGCAAAGGAGCAGGGGAGCAGGGAAACAAGGTGACAAAAGTTTAGAACTTGTAACAAGTCTTTCCCCTTGTCCCCTTCTGTTGCCCAATGCCCCACGCTTAATTTCGTCTGCTATTTCCTGGATTTTCAGGCTGAGGTTTTTGATACTTACCTAGATACTTGCGCTGAAAGTATTCCTCCATAATTTGTAAGATCATGGGCGCAGCAATGCTACCACCACCACCGCCGGAATGTTCAGCAAATGCCACAATCACAATTTCTGGCTGTTCAGCAGGTGCATCGGCTCCAAACCAAGCGTGATTTTGCTTAACACGGTCTTTCCACGCTTCAGCAGTGCCACTCTTACCAGCGACTGGGGGAACTGTTGGCTGCTTCAAAGCTTTACCCGTACCTTCAGCTACTACTTTCCGAAGTCCCTGACGGAGAACCCTTATGGTTGTCGGCTTCATATTTAAAGATTCTCGCCAGAATGGCACTAAGAAAAGCTCTAAGCCATGCAGGATAAGTGGTACAGATTTTAAAGCTATTGAACAGTGAAGGTCTTGGTATGGGACAGGCGA
>NZ_JBALDE010000252.1:0-65047 GCF_036917515.1 Nostoc sp.
CGTAGATCATAACTGTAAGGGTTTGCCATACGAATGCAGAAATCAATCACTTCTCTATATATTCTACGTCCTAACTAAGATGGCGACTGCTATAAGTAATAAAGGCTGTTGAGAAAATTCTCGTTGAGCTACCCACTAGAGAAGTTAGTTGCCAGTACAAGTTGGCAAAATTATGCAGCCGTGATTCTGGTTAGTGATTTAGCCGAGAGTATACCACTGCTCAATCAACTAGCTCCAGAACATGTGGAATTGTGCACAGAAAATCCGCAACTCCTTGCCAATCAAATTAAGTGTGCTGGCAGCGTGTTTTTAGGACGCTATACTCCAGAAGCGATTGGTGATTATTTAGGAGGTCCCAACCATGTACTGCCAACTGCCCGTTCAGCTCGCTTTGCTTCTGGTTTAAGTGTCTACGACTTTCTCAAACGAATTACTCTTTTTTAGAATGTGACAAACAATCATTACAGACAATAGGCAAAGCATCTGTCACCTTAGCAGAAACAGAAGGTTTGCCAGCCCATGCAGGTAGTGTATCTGTACGCTTGCAATAAAAAGCTGAAATAATTTGTGAATCAGATATCAAAGATGAACTTGGTCATGGGTTTGAGGAATGCGATCGCAGTGGGTAAAATTCCCATTTTGGGAAAATTCACGAGAGATTTTGTGCAACCACTCGATAACGCTGTTCAATCAAAGGTGCAAACACTGTTCCAAATGAATAGCCTTGAGCTTCCAAATCTTCGAGATTTCCGGCTATTTTAATGAGAGCGATCGCAGTAGGGTTTCGTCTTTATAGAGTAATATCAGTCTAACTCCCAAGCAGCATAGAAGATTGAAAATAGGAGAAGTAGGCTTGTTCTTTAAAGCAACCGATAGCGATTTTGATATCACCACAGTACAGCTTGCGGTCTGAGTCTAGATCCGAATGGCGGCGATTGCTTCATTCTAAATAGAACAAGTCGGATTTCTTTGCACGTACCATTTTGTCATTTTCAATATGAACCAGATGTGAAGGTATTAACTTGACGACCATTAATTGTGGTTAACTCAAAAAAGAGTTCATCTGTTACAAAGCTTAGGGGGTGGAATGTTTGGGATGACTACTCGTTGGTGTTTGGGGATTGGGATAGGAGGTGCGATCGCTTTGGGTGCAAATTGTGCTTCTGCCCAAATCACCACCGATGGCACTCTGCCTAATAATTCCATCATCACATCAGATGGTAACACCACCAAGATCACAGGGGGTACACAAGCTGGTGGTAACTGGTAACTCTCAATCCCAGCACCAGAGAAGGCAAGAGTCCACCTGTTACCATCAAATCTACTACTGTTACGCCAAAACCCATTATAGAAGCTACTGGGTGGGTGACAAATGCCAAAGGGGAGTTGGAACTTACAGCGAATGCACTCACTAAGCCTCATGGTTTATGGCAGAACCCTGTATCTTGCCGTGCTGCTTCTTATCGCTCTTCCATCACTCTCAGAAAACAATAATCGAAGCAGAAAACTGAAACTATGACTAAATCAAGGTTTGAGGCTTTATTTTCTCATATAAATTCTTATTGTTAAAAAACGTACTACTAATTCACGTAAAGCCGAGTAGAAACCTGCTTGATTTCTAATTTTTTTAATTTTTCTTTTTGCTTCTGCTCAACTTACCTTCCCTGAGTCATTTTGTACTTTTTAGTCTAAAGTCCAGATGATAGCGTTGACGCCGTTGCAAAAAAATGGATAAAGTCGAGCTAAGAGTAGGAAGGAACATCTACACTTGACATTGATTAAAAGATTCTCGAATAAAATAGAGTGCATCGCGTTTTTGAACTTCCATACCGCCTCTATTCCAGTTTCCCCAACGAGTTATAAGTTTTTTCCCACCTTGGCGACGTTCAATAGCAACAGTAAAATTATTACGGAGTTCCCGATAACATCCATCCAAATTCGTCAAGGTCAGATCCAGTGCTGGGATATCAAATTTATTATTCCCTTTATTGACAACAAAAAATCCTTCACTACCTCGCTCCATTAGCAATACAGTCGGACTATCAATGGCTGCTAAAACATTTTCTTTGATATTTTTTCCCTGATTTCCTCGTTGATGCATAATTTGGCGGAATTTGACACCATATTTGATAAAAGAAACATCTCTGTTATCCCAGTTCAGTATTAAAGGAGTGCCACTTTCTCTCGCCAGGATATATGCTGTTGCAAGGAAAGAATCAGAAGGATCGTTATAGGGGTTAATGGCATAGGAATTAATCTCACGGATAGTATCATGATTTCTGCCAAAAGTGACGCTACGCGGATCGTTTATGCCTGTGGGAACTCGCAGAGAACGCAAATCTCCACCAAAGCTGAAGGCATTTTTCATTGAATTGTAGAGAACAAAATCTGTGACAGTAGCAATCCAGTTATAATTTTCTGCACTGGTGTCGCTATCTGTGATTACCTCAAGATAATTCCATGCTTTTCCTTGACTTTGTTGATCCACATAGCTGATGTACTCTTTGATAACATCTGCTGGGATATGCTTGGCAGCATCAAACCGAAATCCATCAATTCCTAAATCTAGCAATTTTTTTAAATGAGCTTTTTGAATTTTTTTAACATTATTGGTAAATCTCAAGTCAGGAAGACCACCTAACCAACAATTAATTTCTGAATCTCTGTTGCCATCACTATAATTAATTCTACAAGGTTTTTTACCTGGACTGTTTGAATCCGAATTAAAGTCATTTATAGAAAGACCTGGAAATTTAGTTAAATCTTCAAAATCATCATTACCATCTAAATTAGCCATGTGATTGAAAACAACATCAGCAATCACTTTGACCTTACAACTGTGGGCTTGACTAATAAGTTTTTTTAAATTTAAGAGTGAACCTCTACCTTCGATAATGCTGTAGTCTACAGGCTGATAGCGTGCCCACCATTCTGGAGCAGGATTAGATTTTTGGGCTGGAGAAATTTGAATGTGAGAATATCCTTGCTTCCCTATTTCACATACAAAGTTTTCAATATCAGTGTACTGCTGGTCAAATGCATGAAAAATCGCAGAAGGTTTTTCTCCTGCTGATGTCTTAATCGGGTAAATACAAGCTGTGCAGATTACAACTGCACAGATGAAGATATTTTTCATCAAAGATATTACTCCTAAACCGTATCGTGTTTTACTATTAGTTCGCCAAGGAAACTTGACCGAACAATTCGCAATTTGTAGTTCGCAATTCGCTTTTTCTGACAAAATTGTAAATTGATTATCCTTCGAGTCAAAGCCCCCACTGATTTAATTGCGAATGGGCGAAAAAGGAAATTGCAAATTGGTTTGACTCTTTATTGGGTAAGGGGAAAAGGTTTTTAATCCCTTACCCTTTACCCTTTTCCCAGCCCTCACAAGCTCGCTAGATGAAGGGTTTAAGACTAACTGCCTAACCAAATGCTTTAGCATCCTTTCGATCAAATATTTCTACAGAATCGCCACATCGAACCATGCATTTTTCCAGATGTGGAAAATCTGCAATTTCCACATCAAGATTTTCTCCTCCCATTAAGTAAACTAAGTTTTCGTCTCCTGTATTCCTGAGATGGTGGGCTACTGAAGGAGTTGGGAATGCCATAAACTCTCCTGGGAAAACCTCAAATTCTTCTCCATCGATTTCTGCGATCGCTTCTCCCGATAAAATATAAATCCATTCTTCCTCACAGTGGTGGGAATGGTAAACAAAAGATTCTTTCCCCACAGGAATAACAGCAAAGTTGACCCCACCCAGTACGCTTTAGCCCAACCATGCGTCCCATATATGTCCCCGATATTTCCGAATTTGGATTCCAAGGGTGAGAGAAGGTCTGCATACTGTCGGCAATTTCTTCAGCACGCAAAATCAAAGATTTTTTGTTTGTCATATTTCTTAACTTTTTAAGTAAAACATTTTAGTAATCATAGTTCTCACACATTCAATCTGGCTCAATCTATTGCAATTCAATGACATCATGTTCTATAATTTTTATTTCAACATTATCTATTTCTTACAAAGCTGAATTCAGGTAGCTTGTATTCTCAAACAAGAGTGAATTTCTTAACAATGCAGTTATACCAAATAGAGAAAGGGAGTATCATTTGAAGCAGGGGAAGAGAGGTCATTTGACTTGACTACTCAAATAATAAATACTTCCTATCCCAATTCAGTATGAGTGCTTAGATTACTCGCATCAAGCAGCTTCCTCTTCACGTCGCAATGCCTGGATACTAAAGTTCTGTGTATACGTTTGTTGCATCTTATATCACTCTCCAGAAAGGTAATCTCTAGAAACTTCAATAAAGTAGATAGAATTTGTCAAAGCCAGTTACCAACTAAAACATAAGGTGCCCAGTAGCCAGGACGACTGTAATTGGGATAATCTTTTAACAACTTTACTTGGGCACGACGCAAGGCTTCAGCCTTTGTCACCTCATTTTTAACTAACTCATGATAAAATTCACCAATTAAGATAGCAGTGGATTTATCACTGATATGCCATAGTGAAGCCAAGGTACTACGGGCGCCAGCTTTCACGGATGCTCCTGCTAGCCCTAGCGTGGCGCGATTGTCACCAGTAGCAGTTTGGCAAGCACTTAACACCAACATTTCCAAGGCTTCTGAGCGAGTTTGATCCCGACGACGCAGCAGGCTATCAAATTGCGTGACGTTGATCGGCCCATCATCTGCAAGTATAAAAGTATTCTCAACACTGGAGCTAAATTGACCGTGAGTTGCCAGATGTAACACATTAAATGGTACAGTATTTACCTTGCTCTCTAGGTTTTTGCTGTTGAAGTCTCGATCTAGTAACTGGGTGGTAGACGCGATCGCTTGGGAAATAGAGTCGAATTCTGATTTAATTTCTGGTAGCGGTGGAAATTGCTGTTTAAAGCCTTGTGGTGGTTGCACTAACCCGGCAGCTAGTACATTGAGTTTTGTTTGTGTCAAAGGTTTGAGTGCGAGTAACTGAAGTCCTAAGCTGAGTGCTACAGCGTATTTTTCTACCAGATATTGCTGACCGTCATACAATATAGCCATTGGCACATTTCGCAATATTCCATCCAGTACAAATACAAGGGTTTTGACGCCACTATCTTTTAAATCTGACTCAATTTCTTTGATTAACCACCCATAGACTTCCTGTGATAACGCCTGCACTTCCTCTGCGCGATCGGGTTCTAATAGATACTCTCTGAGTTCTCTTATAGTACCTTCTACCTCGTTCTGTGACTTGTTTACTGTATAATTACGCAGTGGCTGTTTAGGAATTTTGACAATCACTTGGAGTTGATCAGGCAAAATAATTGGATAAATGATTGCGGCTGTGGGATTATCTTTATCTACTATTGTGTCAAGCAAAACAGTTTTGGCATTAATGCAAGCTTCCCGGAAAAAGTCGTCTAATTCCGCTAGTTGCAGTGCTTCAATCCTCTGTCTAGCTTTGTCTAGCATTGGTTCGCTCGGATGAGTTTGCTGAAACTGTAACAATAATTCTACGGACTCTCGATATACAGGTTCTACGCTTTCTTTAAAGGAAAACTGGACATCTCGATTCACAACTACTAAGTCATTACGGAGAGTCTGCAACTCACCGATCGCAGTATCATAGCTGGCAATAGCGCCCTCAATCTCTCCCTGCTGTTTTAACAAGCGTCCTAACTGCCAATACCAACGATAAGCGATATCTGGGGCATTGATTGTTTGGGCTATGTTCAGTGCCTGTTGGGTGAGGTTCTGTGCTATTGACCATTGTTTAGTTTGTTCGTATACACTGCCCAGAGTCCCAAGGGCAAAGCTTTCCGCTCGTTTATCTGCCAAATCTTCAGCTTGTTGCAAGGCTCTTGCGCAGATTTGAGCAAGAGCTTGGGGTGTAGTCCCGAATTTCATCAAGCTTTGAGCTAGATTAATCTGGGCATAAATAGTTGTCACAGAAGCAGGTAGTTGTGCCAGTTGAGTTTGGATTTGCGGCAATAGTGTCTGCACGGCGGCTGTTTGTCCCGTGTTCACTAGTAAATTCAACTGATTAACTTGAGCCTGAACTTTGCTAATCGGGTTAGGAGCGATCGCAGCAGCTTGCTGATAAAACTTTATTGCACCCTTAAAATCTTGCTGTACTTGTGCCGTGTTGCCTAAACTGAATAAAGCCGCGCTCACATCCTGGGGAGAATCCAATTTTTGGGCAATTGACAAACTTTGCTGTAGTACCTGACGGGATTGATTCAAATCTCCTGCTAATTGCAGAGCATTACCAAAAGACCGTAATTCTACTGCTTTACTGACTAAATTAGGTTTTGATTGTAACTCCTGCTGCAATTGAGTCAAGATTGTTAAGGCCCGACGGTAAAATCCTAAAACTTGCCATGCTTGTGCTTGATTGATGCGATCGCGGGTAATGCCATTTTGATCGCCTAATTGTTTATAGCTGACTTCCGCACGTTGCCAGGTGTTAAGTGCCTGTTCAGCTTGTCCCAAGTCTAGCTGAATACTACCTTGAATATCTAGGATTGGAGCCAAAACCTGAATATTTTGAGAATTAGAGGATTTTTCGAGCAACTTCAAGCTATCTGTAATTGCCTGTTGCGCTGGTGGCAAATTACCCATTTTTTGATATGCCAACGCCAAATTACTTAATGCCACAGCTTGCTGCAATTCATTGCCCTGACTGGCATAACTTTTAACTGCTTGTTGCAAAACTTTAACCGCTTCTGCAAATTGTCCTGCCTCATACAGCACTTTAGCCTGTTGCAGCAAGTCTTGTGTTTGTGCAGGAGGATTTTGGATTGAGACTCCAAAAGTCGCGATATGTTGTGTCTCTAAAGTTGCAGCAACAGGAAAAGCAACAACGCACAAAAAAGCTGTCACCAGAACCAAGAGCATGAAAACAGGCAACTTATAGATTTTAAAGGGAAGAGTGAACCATATATTACATCCGTTACATATCCTTTGCCACTGATTATTTTTATAATTCTTGAGTTTCATCGTAATTCCTCCCCCGACTCTTGGAGTAACGAATTATTGACTACAGGACATGGCAGAGGGAATAAAAAAACTTTGAGGAAATTGAGCCACGAGCATAATATTACCATTAGCATCGGCAATCCATCCTTGAGCCTCCACAATCCGATCGCTAGATTTGGTCATAGATGCAGTAGATGATTTATCCGTGATGGCTGTTGCTTGTGCAGGCAAATCTACCCAACCAGTAATCACTACTCGTCCCCGCAACGGTTCATTGGGACTTTGGGGTAATCCACCGCGTCCGGTAGCGATAAAACTACTGGCATTTTGTCCTCTTCTGGGAGTGCAACCTTGGGCAATTTGTTGGGATGCATCCACGAGGTTAGAGGGTAGTTGAATTAAGCCGCGACTAGGGTCAGTATCTGGAGTGTTGATAGTTACCTGACCGTTTAAAGTAGGACTTGTCTGGGAAATTGCCGTGATCCTACTTGGAAGCTGTTGAAGGTCGAGTTGAGCTAGGTCATTAGTTCCCAACAGTCGCACCAAGTCTTCTCGACTCAGCACTGTCATACCAAAAATACCAGTAGCGTTGATTGTAACTTTGCCACCAGAGCCTTTGAAGGCATTGGCGGTGATGTTGCTATTTTCATTGGGAACGGCGACGAGGAAAGGAGTGTTAATCGTAATGTTGCCACCATTACCACCAGCCTGGGCAATGCCTGCGGTGGTTGAAATCAGACTTTCACGGCGCAGCAGGAAGATATCTTTTGCTGATACGACAATATCTCCTCCGTCACCAGATGTAGTTAAAGATACAACACCACCTCGATCGAGACGGATAGAGTCTGCCTCGACTTTTACGTTGCCTGCCTTTCCTTCTCCTGATGAACTGGCACTCAGAAAACCACTATTTAAAGAAAGGGAGCCAGTTGTGATGTTGATGTTACCCCCGTCACCAACTGCCCCAGGTTCTACACTACTAAAAGCACCACTATACAAGCCATTACGACCTACACCAGCAAAGGTAACGGTGTCATAAGCATCAATATTGACATTGCCCGCATTTCCCTTTCCAAAAGTGCTGGCAGCCAGTTGAGCGCCATTAGTAAGCGAAAGGGATGCTGTGGTGATGTTAATGTCTCCACCCCTACCCTTGCCATCATCATCTAAAGTACTGAAGGCAATAGTATCATCTCCATTCAAAGAAACAGTTTCTTGGGCATTAATTATGATATTACCTGCATTACCATTACCATCACTACTACTAGCTAGTTGAGCGCCATTGGTAAGGGAGAGCGCTCTTGTAGTGATGCGGATGTCCCCACCCCTTCCTTCACCTGTTTTTTCTAACGTGCTCAAGGCAAAACTTCTATTACCATCCAAGAACACAGCCTCTTTTGTATCAATTATGATACTTCCTGCATTTCCCTGTCCAAAGGTACTAGCAAGCAGTTGAGCATTATTACTGAGAGAGAGTGATTTGGCACTAATGCGGATATCTCCTCCCTGTCCTCTGCCTTTTTCTTCCACCCTGCTAAATATAGCACTGTTATCAAAGGCAACGGTATTGCGAGCATCAATTGTGATGGTACCTGCATCGCCCTGTCCATAAGTGCTACTGGCTACTTGAGCGCCATTAGTAAGTGAAAGCAACCCTGTAGTGATATTGATGTTTCCTCCCTTACCCACAGTATTAGATCCCAAAAAACTGAAAACGCCACTGGTAGAGCTTTTATCTACACTTACACCATCAAAGGAAACGCTATCACGAGCTTGGATAATCACATTGCCTGCATTACCAAGATTTCCTAAGTTTTGATTTGTTATATTTGCTCCGTTAACTAAAGAAACTGACGCTGCATTGAGGTAGATATTACCTGCATCACCTACACTATTCGACCCGATATCGCTAAATACACCAGTGATATTAGGCTTAGAGCTGTCGAGAGCATCCAAAACAATCGTACCTTGGGTTGAAATCGTCACATTCCCCGCATTTCCCTGTCCTAAACCACTAGTACCTATGTAAGAGCCATTGATGAATGCAACCCTATCTTGAGCTTGAAGTGTTACATTTCCAGCATCTCCCTGCCCAAAGGTGCTGGTTAGTACAGTAGCTGCATTTGTAAGCGTAAATGATCCTGCGGTTATGTTAATATCTCCTCCCTTTCCAGTTGCGCCTAGCATAGCGTTAGAAATGAGGCTGCCATCCCTAAGATTAACTGCCCCTGTTGCATTGACCTCAATGTTTCCTGCCTTGCTGCCAGTCGAATCCAACCCCAATCCTATTCCTGCCCGCAGGCTACTTCCTCCTAAAAGCTCCAAATTCCGAGCATTGATTGCAATACTGCCATCATTGTCTGTACGAACATTTATTTGAGCGCGATTAATCAGTGATACATCTGCTCGTTGCACCCCATCAGGAAAACTCAAACTTAGGTTATTGCCATTAATATTCAGCCCAACTGTTCCTGCACTTGCTAATCCTCCCAACTCTACTCGCCCACCAAAAGCATTTAACCTTCCACCATCCATGCTGATGTTGCCACCCACTAGTAGCAAACTTTGACCATCTGCTACACGTAAACCAAAGGCATCAAAGCCAGACTTATTGAATCCTGCTAGGGCGACTGAATTATTTTGAATCGGTGCAGCAGTAATTTGATTGAATAGCAAAGCGGAAGGATTAACTGTTAGTAATGAGGAAGAAGTCTGAGGATTAGTTGCACTAAATTCCAACCCATCACCAAACACAAAAGAATTCGCCGTACTTGCTACAAAGGAACCCGCCACATCCAGTTGTGCATTGTTCCCAAATAAAATGCCATTGGGATTGATAAAAAACAAATTTGCGCCACCATTCACCCCCAAAGTGCCAAGAATATTTGAGACGTTACTTCCTGTCACTCGTGTGAGAATATTGGAGATTCCCGTGGGATTGGCAAAATAAACTCGTTGGGATTCTTCGACATTGAATTCCAGGAAACTATGGAACAGGTTTGCACCGCGAATTGCTCCACCATCAATCCGGTCAGCCGGAAGCCCTTTAATATTGACATTGGGAGTGATTTTTGAAGAGTTATTACCCAATGTTCCATCAGGAGTAATCTGAGCTAAGACGTGATTTTCAAAACAAAATATGACATGAGCAAGCACTCCAATAATACTAAAAACTCCTAATAAATCTGAGTGCCAATTCTTATCTTTACAGGTTGTCATATCATAACCAGCCTCGCTTGCTCATTTCCTACCTGTGAATATGCAATTTTCTTACACCACGGCTTCGAGCCACATATTCAAGGGTTTTTTGCTAGCCGTCCTGATAAATTTTTATACAATTAATTTCAGCAGATATTTTAACTAGATCGGAGTAAAGTTTTTAAAACTTAAAGTTAGGTAATGCATCTGATTGTTTTGATCGCTTTTGGGTTTCATCGTAATTCCTCCCCCAACTCTTGGAGTAACGAATTATTGACTACAGGACATGGCAGAGGGAATAAAAAAACTTTGAGGAGATTGAGCCACGAGCATAATATTACCATTAGCATCGGCAATCCATCCTTGAGCCTCCACAATCTGATCGCTAGATTTGGTCATAGATGCAGTAGATGATTTATCCGTGATGGCTGTTGCTCGTGCAGGCAAATCTACCCAACCAGTAATCACTGCTCGTCCCCGCAACGGTTCATTGGGACTTTGGGGTAATCCACCGCGTCCGGTAGCGATAAAACTACTGGCATTTTGTCCTCTTCTGGGAGTGCAACCTTGGGCAATTTGTTGGGATGCATCCACGAGGTTGGAGGGTAGTTGAATTAAGCCGCGACTGGGGTCAGTATCTGGACTGTTGATAGTTACTTCCCCACTTACTCCCAATTGTGAACTCGCTGTAATGTCGCTGTTTTCGTTTGGGCTTTTTTGCGGGAGAATACCGAAAATACCGTTTGTTGTAATGTCAACTCTACCACCAATCCCTGTGAAGGCGTTAGCACTGATATCGCTATTCTCTTTGGGAACTGCAACGATAAATCTGGAGTTGATATTGATGTCACCGCCATTGCCACCTAATTTTTCTGTACCTGCGTTAGTGGAGATTTGACTGTTGCGACGGAGTAAGAGGAAGTCGCTATTGAGGTTGATATTACCACCGTTACCGGATGCAGATTCGGCGTTGAGTTTACCTTGGTTATCTAAGGTAATTTTGGGTGAGTTGATTTCGATGTCGCCGGTGATTCCTGAACCAGTGGCACTGACAAATAAGCCACTGTTAGCACCGATATTTAGTACGTTGTTAGGAAATTTAGTAATGCGATCGCTGTAACTAGGGTCAATACCCCTAATTATTACCTGCTCATCAGCGTTGACAGTTATTTTACCTGCACGTCCATTGCTTGAGGTAGTACTGGTGAGTTGTCCACCATTGAGTGCTTCAAAGAGATTTGCATTTACTGTAATATCGCCACCTTTTTGATTATTTCTAGTGCGTGCATCCAGTAAAGCGCCGTCTGATAGGCGAAAAATATTGGTGTTTATAGTGATGTTACCACCCTTACCTGTGGAAGTAGAATCAGTAAATGTAAATAAAGCACTAGAAAATCTTCTCTGTTGACTAGTCCCATAAACATTTATCGCATCTTTTGCATTGATGCGAATATTCCCTGCATTCCCCACTCCTGAAGTTGAGGCAAAAAGTCGAGCGCCATCACTTAGAGAGAAGTCACTAGAATCGATGTTAATGCTACCGCCATTCCCAAAAGTCCCCGTTTCCACATAGCTAATAATCGCACTGGAAAAATTGTTTTTCTCCCCAGTAATATTAACAGTACCTGTTACCAAAATATTGACATTGCCTGCATCCCCCTGTCCTGCTGGTTGGGTAGCAGATGCTCCACGAGTAATGGTTAGCAGTTGAGTGCCATCAGTGAGTGAGAGTGTTGTAGCATTGATGTTAATATTGCCTCCTTTACCTTTGCCTCCTGCTTCCACGGTGCTGAGGATGCTAACGTTACCTGCAAGGTCAACAGCATTTTTTGCACTCACTCTCACATTCCCTGCATTCCCCACTCCTGAAGTTAAGGCAGAAAGTCGAGCGCCATCACTTAGAGAGAAGTCACCAGAATCGATGGTAATGCTACCGCCATTCCCAAAAGTCCCCGTTTCCACATTGCTGCGAATCCCACTAAACGAACCGTTTTTCTTACCAGCAATATCAACAGCACCTGTTACCAAAACATTGACATTGCCTGCATCCCCCTGTCCTGCTGGTTGGGTAGCAGATGCTCCACGAGTAGTGGTTAGCAGTTGAGCGCCATCAGTGAGTGACAGTGTTGTAGCATTGATGTTGATATTGCCTCCTTTTCCTTTGCCTCCTGCTTCCACGGTGCTGAAGATGGCAGCGTTACCTGCAAGGTCAACAGCATTTTTTGCACTCACTCTCACATTCCCCGCATTCCCCACTCCTAAAGTTGAGGCTTGAAGTTGAGCGCTATCTCGTAATGAGAAGTCACCAGAGTCGATGGTAATGTTACCGCCATTCCCAAAAGTCCCCGTTTCCACATTGCTGCTAATCTTACTAGAAAAATCGTTTTTCTTACCAGCAATATCAACAGCACCTGTTACCAAAACATTGATATTGCCTGCATCCCCCTGTCCTGCTGGTTGGGTAGCAGATGCTCCACGAGTAATGGTTAGTAGGTGAGCGCCATCAGTGAGTGACAGTGTTGTAGCATTGATGTTGATATTGCCTCCTTTACCTACGCCTCCTTCATCCACGGTACTGAGGATGCCAGCGTTACCTGCAAGGGAAATAGCATTTTTTGCACTCACTCTCACATTCCCTGCATTCCCCACTCCTGAAGTTGAGGCTGCAAGGTAAGTGCCGTCTCGTAATGAGAAGTCACCAGAATCGATAGTAATGTTACCCCCATTGCCTTTTGAATTTTGACCCACAAGATTGAGAATCCCACTTCTGGAGTCAGCAACTTTGATTTCCCCTGTAGCATTAAGCGTGATATCCCCAGCAGTCGCCTCTGGTTGATCCAAACCTTTAGCGATACCAGCAGAAAGCCGACTCTCTCCCAAAATATCTATGTTGCGGGCATTAATCGCAATATCACCGCCACCAGCAGCTTCTACATACACACGCGCTTGATTGGTAAGCGATACCGAAGCACGGGTCACATTAAGAGGAAATTTTAAGCTGAGATTATCGCCATTAAAAAGAAGATTGACATTTCCAGGTGCTGCTAACCCCCCTAATTCAACTCTCCCGCCATAAGCATTTAACTCGCCGCCATCCATGATGACATTACCACCCACTAGGAGTAAACTTTTACCATCTCCTACTCGTAAACCAGATGCATTAAAACCTGCTGGATCTATTCCTGCTGGTGCAATTGACTTATTTTCAATTCTACTAGCCTGAAGTTGATTAAAAAACAATGCTGAAGGATTAACTGTTAGTAATGCAGAAGGAGTCTGAGGATTAGTTGCACTAAATTTCAACCCATCGCCAAACACAAAAGAATTTGCCGTACTCGCCACAAACGAACCTGCCACATCCAAACGTGCATTCTGTCCAAAAAAGATGCCATTGGGATTGATCAAAAACAAATTCGCGCCACCATTCACTCCCAAAGTACCGAGAATATTCGAGACGTTACTTCCCGTCACCCGTGTGAGGATATTGGAGATTCCCGTAGGATTGGCAAAATAAACACGCTGGGATTCTTTGATATTAAATTCACGAAAACTATGGAACAGGTTTGCACCGCGAATTGCTCCACCATCAATGCGGTTAGCAGCACTACCTTTAATATTGATATTGGGAGTGATTCTTGAAGAGTTATCGCCTAATGTTCCATCAGGGGTAATCTGGGCTAAAGCGTGATTTTCACAACAAAATATGACATGAGCAAGCACTCCAATAATACTAAAAACTCCTAATAAATTTGAGTGACAACTCCTATCTTTACAGGTTGTCATATCAAATAAGCCTCGCTTGCTCATTTCCTACCTGTGAATATGCAATCAATTTATTAAAAAATTTATTTACTATTAATTTCATTTCAGCAGATATTTTGACTAGATGAGAGTAAAGTTTTAAAAACTTAAAATTAGGTAATAGACATAAGAGTGAAATTAAATATGCGTTATCCAAAACCCTTGTAATAGAATGAAAACAGGCAATTTATGGATTGAATAAATCATCTCTTACATCCGTTATACATTTGTTGCCACTGATTATTTTTAAAACTCTTGAGTTTCATTGAAATTCCTCTTTTGAATCTTGAAGTAACAAATTATTGACTACAAGACATGGCAGAGGGAATAGAAAAACTTTGCCCAGATTGAGCCACAAGCATAATATCACCCTTAGCATTAACAATCCATCCTTGAGCTTCCACAATTTGATTGGTAGATTTGGTCATAGATGCAGTAGATGATTTATCCGTGATGGCTGTTGCTTGTGCGGGCAAATCTACCCAACCAGTAATCACTGCTCGTCCTTGCAACGGTTCATTAGGGCTTTGGGGTAATCCACCGCGTCCGGTAGCGATAAAACTACTGGCGGTTTGTCTTGCTTTGGGTGTGCAGCCTTGGGCAATTTGTTGGGATGCATCTACGAGATTAGAGGGTAGTTGAATTAAACCGCGACTGGGGTCAGTATCTGGACTGTTGATAGTTACTTCTCCACTCACTCCCAATTCTGAACTTGCTGTAATGTCGCTGTTTTCGGTTAGGCTTTTTTGCAGGACGATACCGAAAATACCGTTTGTTGTAATGTCAACTTTACCACCAGCTCCAGTGAAGGCATTAGCAGTAATATCGCTATTTTCTTTGAGGACGGCGACAATGAAGGGGCTATTAATGGTGATGTTACCGCCATCACCACCAAATTTGCGATTCCCGGCAGTGGTGGAAATTTGACTGTTGCGACGGAGTAGTAGCAGATCCTGCACCGTTAGCGCGATATTTCCACCTTGACCTCTGTTTGCTATTGCCGAGAGGAAAGCCTTATTGTCGAGGGTAAGAAAGCCTGCTTGTACCTGTAAGCTGCCACCCTTCCCGGTTCCTTGGCTATCTACGGCAATACCCGCACCATCTGCGATCGCTAACTGCATCGGGTCAATGAAGATACTGCCGCCATTTCCACTAGAGCCAGTCGCGGTGTTGGCAAACAACCCTGCTTCTGGGCGAACAGGATCAATTGTAGCTTTGGCTTGCTCCTCACCAAAAACTTTAGCAACAGAGTTAAAGCGATCGCTGAAGGTGGAATCACTGCCTGAAATAGTGATGCGGTCTTTAATTTTGACGTTGATGTTACCTGCATCGCCACTGTTGAAGGCAGTGGTCAGAAATTGCCCACCATTTATTACTTCAAGCACATTAGCATTAACAGTGATATTACCACCCTTGGAGCCGCTTTGGCTGCGGGCGCTCAAAACTGCCCCATCTGATACACGTAAGATACCAGTAGTAACGCCCAGTTCACCACCTTGTCCACTGGCTCCACTGCTGGTGGTTGTAAACAACCCACTAGAGAATCCGCCTGCACGACCATCTTCAAGGACTGGGAACAAAGCAACTCCAGAGAGTTCAACAGAATCTGTTGCATTGACTAGAATATTTCCTGCATTTCCCTGTCCTTGAGTGCTAGCTGATAGTTCAGCGCCACCCGTTACAGAAAAAGACCGGGATGAAATGTCGATATCACCACCCTTGCCTACTCCTCCACGGTTCACAGTACTGAAGATATCAGTGCCACTACCTGCCAGAGAAACCGAATCTTTAGTTTGCACAAATACGTTACCAGCATTGCCCTGTCCACTAGTACTCGAAATTAGTGCAGCGCCATTGGTCAAAAAGAGTGAGCCAGCAGTAATATCGATCTCGCCACCCTTGCCCACCGCTTCAGAAGATACATTACTGAGGATACCAGTGCCACTGCCTGCTAGAGAAACCGAATCTTTCGCTTGGACAAATACGCTACCAGCATTCCCCTGTCCAGCAGTACTGGTTTCCAGTTGAGCACCGTTGGTCAAGGAGAGTGAACTAGCAGTAATATTGATATTGCCACCCTTGCCATTGCCGACAATTCCTTGATCTGGTATCAATCCCAAAAATCCGAAAGCCTCGAACTGGCTAGCTGATAACGCTCCCACCCCGCTGTAAACGCCGCTTGGTACAGGGATACCACTTATTTCCCCCGCACCGTCTAATAAAACTGCACCATCAGCTTTAATAGTTACGTTTCCTGCATTCCCCTGTTCACCAGTGAAGGTACTCAATTGAGCGCCATTGGTTAGAGAAAACGAACCTGCGGTGATATTGATGTCGCCACCATTGCCAATGCCCACACTTCCTAGAGTTGCTACTCGTATCACCCCACTGTAAGCCCCGCTACCTCTAGGAAAGCCATCTATTACCCGTACACCGTCTAAGGAAACTGCACCATCAGCTTTAATCGTCACATTTCCTGCATTCCCCTGTCCAGTAGTGGCGGTAAATAGAGCAGCGCCATCAGTTAAGGAAAGCGAGTCGGCGGTGATATTGATGTCGCCCCCTGTTCCTACTCCTATAACATTGCTAGAAATGTAGCTGCCACTTGCAAGCGAGACTCTACCTGATGCCTGTACAAATACGCTGCCTGCATTCCCTTTTCCAAGGATGCCGGTAACTAAAGCAGCTCCATCAGTTAAGGAAAATGTCTTAGCTTTAATATTGATATCGCCACCATTGCCGACTGCTCCACTGTCTACACTGGTAAGCATGTTGCTATTTGTGAGAGAAATCAAGTCCGACGCTTGCACAAAAATGCTGCCGCCATTCCCCTGCCCAGAGGTGTTGGCAGACAGGGAAGCGCCATTAGTTAAGGAGAGCGACCCAGCAGTAATATTGATATCACCACCATTGCTGCCGACTACTTCTTTTGCTACACTGGTGCCGATAAAGCTATTGTTTGCAAGAGAGACTCTACCCGAAGCTTGCACAGATATGTTACCGGCATTCCCCTGCCCATATGTGCTAGTAAACAGGGAAGCACCATCACTTAGATAAAGCGCCCCAGTAGTAATATTAATATCACCACCATTGCCGACCGCTTCATTTTGTACAGGGCTAGCAATGATGCTATTGATGAGAGAAACCGAGTCAGAGGCTTGCACAAATATGTTACCTGCATTCCCCCGTCCAAGGGTACTAGCAATTAGGTTGCCATCATCAGTTAAGGAAAGTGTCTTAGCTTTAATATTGATATCGCCGCCCAGGCCTTCCGCTTCACTTCCTACAGCACTGAGGATGTTGCTATTTGCGAGTGAAACCGAGTCAGACGCCTGCACAAATATGCCGCCGGCATTCCCCTCTCCATATATACTGGCATCCAGTTTAGCGCCATTGGTTAAAGACAGCGACCCGGCAGTGATATTGATGTCACCCGCATTGCCTATCGCTCCCTTGTCCACAGAGGTGTAAACTCCACTGACATATTCGTTATTCACCCCATCAATAATGACAGCATCGCGGACATCAATATTCACATTGCCAGCATTGCCACGCCCAGCAGGGAGTTGATCAGAAGTTCCCCGCACGAAGGTTAGCAGTTGAGCGCTATTAGTTAAAGACAGCGACCCGGCGGTGATATTGATGTCGCCACCCGTTCCGACTGCTCCTGTTTCTACAGTGCTGTAGATGTGACTATTTACCAAAGAGACAGAACCTGATGCCTGCACAAAAATGCTTCCCCCACTCCCCTTACCAAAAGTGCCGCTCTCTAGATAACTACCATTGCTAAGAAAAAGTGACTCAGCATTAATACGAATACTACCACTGTTACCATTTGCATTATATACTGAGTCCCATATTGAACTTGTATCAACTTTGATTGCTCCCGTTACGTTGAGTGTAATATCTCCTGCCTGACTATCCACAGATCCTAAAGACGGTCGTATTCCTCCCACAAGCTCACTCCCTCCAGCAATATTTAGATTTCGCCCGTAGATGGCAATGTTGCCGCCATCCCCAGCAGCGACATCTAATCTAGCTGCGTTAGTAACAGACACATCTGTTCGCTCTACCCCCTCAGGAAAACTCAGACTCAGATTATTACCATCCATATTTAGTCCAACTGTTCCTGCTGCTGCTAATCCTCCTAACTCCACCCGCCCACCAAAGGCATTTAATTTCCCGCCATCGATGCTGATATCGCCACCAACTAACAGCAAACTTTGACCATCTGGTACACGTAGACCAAATGCATCAAAGCCTGATGGGTCTAATCCGGCTGGTGCTTGTGAGTTGTTTTGAATCGACGCAGCAGTAATTTGATTGAATAGTAAAGCTGAAGGATTAACTGTTAGTAACGAGGAAGGAGTCTGAGGATTAGTTGCACTAAATTCCAAACCATTGCCAAACCCAAAAGAATTCGCTGTACTCGCTATAAACGAACCCGCCACATCCAGCCGTGCATTCTTCCCAAATAAAATACCATTGGGATTGAGAAAAAATAAATTTGCACCGCCGTTCACCCCCAAAGTGCCGAGAATATTGGAGATATTATTTCCCGTCACTCGTGTGAAAATATTGGAGATTCCCGTGGGATTATTAAAATAAACTCGCTGGGATTCTCTGACATTGAATTCACGAAAACTATGGAACAGGTTTGCACCGCGAGTTGCTCCACCATCAATCCGGTCAGCAGCACTACCTTTAATATTGACATTGGGAGTGATTATTGAAGAGTTATTACCCAATGTTCCATCAGGGGTAATCTGGGCTAAAGCGTGATTTTCAGAACAAAATATGACATGAGCAAGCACTCCAGTAATGCTAAAAACTCCTAATAAATCTGAGAGCCAATTCCTATTTCCACAGATTGCCATATCATAACCAGCCTCGCTTGCTCATTTATTATCTGTGAATATGCAATTAATTTATTGATAAATTTTTCTACAATTAATTTCAGCAGATATTTGAACTAGATAAGAGTAAAGTTTTTAAAACTTAAAATTAGGTAATAGACATAGGAGTGAAATTAAATATGCGTTATCCAAAACCTTTGTATAGACGTAGCACTTCTATGTCTAAGCTCGACTTTATCCAAAATTAAGAACTTGGTTTTCTTTATCTGGCAAAAATTTTAGCTTTTTGGCAAATACTTTTTCAACTTCACAGATTATCGATGAAGTTGAAAAAGTAAAACTCCCGTCTCGCAGAGGTTTCAGCGATAGCTTGAGCGTTGCCAAAAAAATGGATAAAGTCGAGCTTAGCTCCCCGACTTTTTAAAAAAATCGGGGATTCTGAACACCGAGGTGAAAACTATTTTAGTCAAGTTGTTGAGTTGATAAGCAATAAAGCAAGCAAGTTAAAACTCCTACTGAATCGTTGCTTGCACCGTCAACGGTTCACTATAAAAAATACTAAATCGACCATTGACAGCTTCAAAATATTCCACATCGAACAGCGTCTTTATTAAGCAACAGCCCCTTGTTTAGGCTGACGCATTGGACGCTTGCGTAGGCGTAGCCCGTCGTAGACATCGCTTCGACGAACGCCTCCTGCCATTTTGTACTCATCGCTATTCTTGCCATACTTTGCAGCTACACTGACTAACATATGTTCTGTTAGTTCCATCAGCGACTTTTCGGCAACTTCTAAGGCTCCCTGAGTCAGATCCACGGTGGAGAGGCTTTAGTTATATGTTTCTAATTTGTCTTGCGTTGTTTTGATGGCGGCTGCAAAGAAGTCAATTGTTACCCCATTGCCGAAGTCTAAGGTAGGACTAATCGATTTCAAAGCTGCAATCCGACGCTGTGCTCTATCAAGTACTTTAGACCCACGTTTGGGACGTGACATAAATCACTTTCCTATTATTAATAATGCGCTAGGACAAAAACTGAGTTATACCCTGAACTGTACAGCACTAAAATAGACAGAACTTGGGTTACTTGACACCCGCATAATTCCGTATAAAATGACTTATTTATTACAAAAATTTATTAAGTATTTTTATGTAAATTATTGGACTTTGCCCGAATTCAATAAACGACTGCCCGAATTCAATAAACGACTGTCCAAATTCAATATAGGAATTTAGCAAACTTGCTTTTATTAAACACAAAAGCGATGGCTTTGCCAACGCCTGCCGTAGGATGCCCGTACCCCTGCGGGGAAGCAAGCTACGCGGAGCGTCTCGTAGAGAAGGGCTGTAGGGCGATCGCAAGAATTGAACTGATACAAAGCGTAGACTTGCGTTCCCTTAACATAATCACAAATTACGAATTACGAATTATTTAAAGGGACGAATCAACCATATATTACATCCGTTACATATCCGTTGCCACTGATTGTTTTTATGACTTTTGGGTTTGATCATAATTCCTCCCCCGACTTTTGGAGTAATGAATTATTGACTACAGGACATGGCAGAAGGAATAGAAGAACTTTGCCCAGATTGAGCCACAAGCATAATATCACCGTTAGCATCGACAATCCATCCTTGAGCCTCCACAATCTGCTCGGCAGATTTGGTCATAGATGCAGTAGATGATTTATCTGTGACTGTATGTGTTGCTTGTGGGGGTAAATCTACCCAACTAGTAATCACTGCTTGTCCCCGCAACGGTTCGTTGGGACTTTGGGGTAATCCACCGCGTCCTGTAGCGATAAAACTACTGGCATTTTGTCCTCTTTTGGGAGTGCAACCTTGGGCAATTTGTTGGGATGCATCCACGATGTTAGAGGGTAATTGAATTAAACCGAGACTGGGGTCAGTATCTGGACTGTTGATAGTTACTTCCCCACTCACTCCCAATTGTGAACTTGCTGTAATGTCGCTGTTTTCGGTTGGGCTTTTTTGCGGGACGATACCGAAAATACCGTTTGTTGTAATGTCAACTCTACCACCAATTCCTGTAAAGGCGTTGGCGCTGATATCGCTATTTTCTTTGGGAACTGCAACGATAAATCTGGAGTTGATATTGATGTTACCGCCATTGCCACCTAATTTTTCTGTACCTGCGTTAGTGGAGATTTGACTGTTGCGACGGAGTAACAGTAAGTTGCTGTTGAGGTTGATATTACCACCGTTACCAGATGCAGTTTCGGCGTTGAGTTGACCTTGGTTGTCTAAGGTAATTTTAGGTGAGTTGATTTCGATATTGCCAGCCTTACCCACACCTCCGGCTGACACCATGCTGAAGATGCCAGCATTATCTGTAAGGTAAACAGCATTTTTTGCACCCACTGTCACATTCCCCGCATTCCCCTGTCCAAAAGTTGAGGCAACAAGTTGAGCGCCATCTTGTAACGAAAATGAGCCGGAATCGATAGTAATGTTACCCCCATTGCCAACTGCCCCATCTTGTAACGAAAATGAGCCGGAATCGGTAGTAATGTTACCCCCATTTGCCCCACTCACCTGGGTGTAAATCCCAGTAATACCACCGTTTTTGTGCCCAGCAATATCAACAGTACCTGTTACCTTAATATTGACATTGCCTGCATCCCCTCTTGCTGCTGGTAGGATATCAAATGCACCACGAACAATGGTTACTTGTTGAGTACCATCAATGAAGGTTTGCAGTTCACCATCAGTCAGTACCACGGTTGCTCCAGCAGTGAAGGTTTGCAGTTGAGCACCATCAGTGAGTGACAGGGTTGCTGCATTGATGTCGATATTGCCACCCTTACCCATACCTCCGGCTGACACCGTGGTGAAGATGATAGCATTATCTGCAAGAGAAACAGCATCTTGTGCACGCACTGTCACATTCCCCGCATTTCCTTGCCCATAAGTTGAGGCAGAAAGTTGAGCACCATCTTGTAACGAAAATGAACCGGAGTTGATACTAATGTTACCCCCGTTGCCAACTCCCCTATTCACCTGGGTGCGAATCCCACTCGATAAACTGTTTTTCTCCGCACCAATATAAACAGCGCCAGTAACATTAACATTGACATTCCCTGCATCCCGCTGTCCTACTGGCTGGGTACCATATACACTAGTAGTCTCGGTTGTTAGGGTACCGCCATCAATTAGTGATAATGTTGTAGCATTAATGTCGATATTGCCACCATTACCTACACCCCCAGATTCCACTCTGCTCGATATCTTAGGATTATTTGTAAGAGAAACAGCATCTCGTGCATGTACTGTTAGATTTCCGGCATTTCCTTGTCCAGATGTTGAGGCAGTAAGTTGAGCACCATCTCGTAACGAGAAAGAACCAGAATCGATAGTAATATTACCACCATTACCAACTGCACCCGTATCCACCAAGCTGAAAATCCCACTTTCACTAAATAAAGCGTTTTTCTCCCCAGCAATATTAACAGCGCCAGTAACATTAATATTGACATTCCCCGCATCCCCCCGCCCTGCTGGCGCTGTTGCAGATGCACCACGAGTAAGGGTTTGCAGGTTAGCGCCATCAATTAGTGATAATGTTGCAGCATTAATGTCGATATTGCCACCCTTACCTACACCCCCAGATTCCACCGTGGTGAAGATGATAGCATTATCTGCAAGGGAAACAGCATCTTTTGCATGTACTGTCACATTTCCGGCATTTCCTTGTCCAGCAGTTGAAGCAACAAGTACACCAACATCTTGTAAGGATAAAGAACCAGAATCGATAGTAATATTACCCCCGTTACCTTTTGAACCCAAAAACACAAAATTGCTAACTCCGCTCCTAACAAATTTGATTTCCTCAGTAGCATTAAGCGTAATATCTCCTGCAACAGTTTCAGGTGTTCCCAAACCTCGTCCAATACCACCGCTTAAAATACTTTCTCCTAACATCTCTATATTTCTGGCATTGACTACAATATTACCGCCACCAGCACCTTCTACATATATACCTGCTTGATTGGTAAGGGATACCGAAGCTCGCCCAACATTGGAAGGAAATATCAAGCTAAGATTATCGTCATCTACACCCAGTGCTACACTACCAGGTTCCGCCAATCCTCCTAACTCAACTCGTCCACCAAAAGCATTTAATCCTCCCCCATTCATAGTCACATTACCACCTACTAGCAGTAAGCTCTTACCATCTGGTACTCGTAAACCTAATGCGTCTAAGCCTGCTGGATCTGTTCGGGCAGGTGCAACTGAGTTATTTTGAATCGCTGCGTTTTGATTAATCTGATTAAACAGTAATGCTGAAGGGCTAATAGTCAACAACAGTGAAGGGATATTTTGATCAGTAGCACTAAAAAATCCGATATTTCCAAATTGCAGTGCATTCGCTGTACTCGCTACAAAAGAACCACCAATATTTAATTGAGCATTTGCACCAAATACAATTCCATTGGGATTAATTAGAAATAGGTTAGTCGTACCCAACGTGCGAATTATCCCATCAATATTAGAAACTGAGCCACCTGTTACTCGACTAATAATATTTTGAATATCTAGAGCATTATTAAAAGAAGCAGCGCCACCAGTAGTCACAGAAAACTCACCAAAACTGTGAAACAAATTACCGCCAGCTTGAGTTCCTCCAGTAATGTTAAAGGTGTTACCCTCTCTTGTGACGCTAGAGTTATTAGGTAAAGTGCCATCTGGAGTTATTTGAGCGATCGCATAATCAATGGTACAAAAGTTGACACCGAAAGCAATAGTCATTAAAGCACCCCAATGAGTACAACTTAAACCTGACATTGCAAGCCTCCACTAATAGCAGTACCAAAGCTTAGTTAAGCATAAATCAAGTTACTAGCTGTTAGATAGCGAGTAATTAGGCTACTAAGCTTTCACCCGAAAACTCTTTTCGCAAAAACTTGAAAAATTTACAAAAATTGGTTCTTCCGTACCTGTTATGCTGAATCTTTAGTTAAGCATCAGAACTTGACTTTGAAATCCAGGTTAGAAGCCTAAATTTCGCGCATAAGCATAAAACGCTAGTAATAACGACTGCTATTGTTGCATAGCAAGGGTTTAAAGCTTTTGATTAGACTGATTTAGCATACTAAGTAATGAAGACCCTTAAAACTTAAGATTAGGTAATAAATATCTCCAGAAATTAAATATGCGTTATCCAGAACCCTTGTAAAGACGTAGCACTGCTACGTCTCTTTTTTCCCAAATATATAATACATACCAAAATAAAAAGTTAAAAATCACTAATCAACCTCGCCTTACGGAGAAAGAATTGCAGCACTGTTTCTTCACGGGAAATAATATCAACCCTACCCTCCATGCCCAATTGAATATGACACTGGTTTTTCCCTTTACCTAAAACCAGAGTTTCCGGTTCAATAGTCACTTCGTAAAAAGCACCAGGCGCAGTAGCTTTTGGGCTAGTAGTTCCATTCATTGATGCATTTGTACCATTTTTTTGAGGAGCGATCGCATCTGGAGAAATCGTTTGCACTTGACCATTGAGAGTACCATAATCTGGATAGGGGCAAGCGCTGACCCGCATTTGGACTTTTTGACCAATTTTTAACTTACTTTGATCTTCAGATCCTACTGCTGCTTTCAAAACTTGAGGCGCATCAGTGGGGACAATTTGCAATACTTCCTCGCCAGGACGCACAGTTTGACCTGGGTTTCGCAAATTGAGTTGGGAGATGATACCATCGGCAGTAGCTGCGATCGCAGTTTGAGCTAAATCTATTTTGGCTTGTTTGAGTTCGCTAGTATCGTGTTCTAACTGCTTTTCAATTTCAATCTGTTGGTTAACTAAGGCTTGGCGTTCCTTTTCTATTGTTGCTTTGTTGCTTTCCCCTCCAGCTTTTTCTTGAGCGATTCGCTCAGTAGCAACAGTTACTTCTGTATTACTTGGATTTACGGCAACTTGGGCGCGTTGTCTTCTGGCAATGACAGCAGATACTGCTTGTTGTAACCGTTCAATTGTTTCTTTTTGCGCCTCCACTGCTGCTGCTTGCGCCTTTACCGCTTGCTCTTGCTGTTTGGCAGCTAATTGTGCTTCTTCAAATTGATCCTGGGATAGCGCCCCAAGGGCAGCTACACTCTCATATCGCTTCTGTTTTGACTGGGCTACACCCAAGGCAGCTTCAGCAGCATGGAAATTTGCTTGTGTTGTTTTTAACTGTGCTTTCCCAGCCAGCAATTCTTTTTCGGCTATTTTGACGTTGGCATCAGCTTCTTGGAATTCGGAAACAGTGGTAAGATTTTTATCTTGATATTCCCGACGACGACCGCTCAATTCGGCTTGGGCGCCAATAATAATTCGGTTGATCCGGTCAGTTTCGGCTCGAATCTGGCTATTAAGGGAACTAATCTGGGCATTGATTTGCACTAGTTGTAACTTAGATTGTTGAATACTAGTTTGCAATTGGCTCTTTTTGGTTTGCAGACGAGAGTCATCAATAGTTGCGATCGCATCTCCTTTTTTGATAAGTTGATTTTCTTTGACATAAATGTGCATCACCTGACCTTCAGTCGCCGCTTGCACAATTCGCAATTCACCCGCCGGACGCACAACCGCCTGTGCTTGGACTGTAACCTTATACTTACAAATTGCTGCAAGTGGCACAGCTAATCCGAGAACACAGAGAATAAACATTCCACCCCATGTTGTCCAACGAGTAATTGGTGGAAGAAATTCGTTTGTTTGAATTGGGGGGAGAAAATTTGTGTTGCTAACCATGATGTCTTACAAATTACAAATTATCTTAATTAATGGTGGTAGTCTTACCGTTATGATGAACCGGGGAAGATATTAGCGCCAACCCATTATGAGAGGTAAAAATATCATCTAAGAAATCTAAATGTTCGCCAGGTAAAGAGCGTAATTCTTCTGGTGTACCTTGGATTTTTAAGCGTCCTTGTTCTAAAAATACAATTAAATCTGCCCTCTGTATCACCTTAGGACGGTGACTAATTAAAATAGTCGTTTGATTGTGACGATAGGATAAAAGTCTATCTAGTACTTGTCTTTCGCTTACTGGGTCGAGTGCCCCCGTAGATTCATCTAAAATTAAGATTGGTGGCTGAGTAACTATGGCTCTGGCTATGGCTAATCTTTGGCGTTGTCCACCAGAAAGATTTGCCCCAAATTCTCCTAAAACAGTTTGATATTTATCAGGTAGTTTGCTAATAAATTCATCTGCACCTGCAATTTGACAAGCTCTGACAATTTCTTCAAAACTAATATGGGGATAGCTAAACTGGAAGTTATCAATAATAGAACGACTCCAAAAGTGGGGTTCTTGGGGAACTAATACCACTTGTTGCCGTAAACATTCTAAGGATAGGTCTTGCTGATTATAAAAACCATAACGAATATTGCCAGACTCAACTTTATATAAGCCAGTCAGCAATTTTGCCAAGGTACTTTTACCACAGCCAGATTTGCCAATTAAAGCAATGACTTTACCGCCAGGAATAGTTAAGGAAAAATCTTGGAGGAGATCAACTCTACCTGCATGATGAAAGTTAAGTTCAGTGCAAGTAATATCTGCATGACCAGGAATTTGTGCCCAAGGCTTTTTAAAATCATTTTCGGATTCTGGGGTAGCGTCAATCACTTCTGTCATGCGTTGCAGGACTATCTGGGCTGTGATAAACTCATCTACTAAGCCAATAGCAGCACCTAAGAAGCCGAGAAAGTTGCCACTCATGCCGTTATATGCCATTAATTGACCGATTGTTAAGGTGCGATTAATGACTAAATAGCTACCTATCCAAAGGATGCCAATACTAATGAAGGTGGAAAGAATGCCAGTAACTGTACTGCTATACAGTCCCAATTTCATCATACTCCAGCCCAAGTTGGCGAGGCGACCATAATTACCTTGGTATTCTGACCAAGCTTGGGGAGTGGCTTGGGTAGTTTTTAATACTTGGATGCCGCGAAATGTTTCTACCAGAAAGCCTTGATTTTCTGTACCAGAAACAATTAAATTTCGGGTTTTCTGCCGCATTGCGGGTAAGAAAAGCAGGTTAACACCCGTGACAATCATAAATGCAACTATGGAAGCTAGAGTTAGTTCCCAACTGTAAAAGAGCATAAAACCCAAGGAAATTACCGCAATAAAGAATTGACTGGGTAATCCGAGGACAATTTGGGAAACTAAGTTATTGATGGCTTTGACATCAGCAATGCGGCTGACAACTTCCCCACTGCGTCGTCCTTCAAAGTAGGAAAGGGGTAAATGTAAGAGTTTGCGTCCGTATTCTAGAATTAGTCCTAATTGCAATCTTTGACCGAAGTGACCTATGAGGTGAGATTGGACTAAACTAATGGCACTTCTAATTAAATTCATGGCGATAACGCCAATGGCAACGGTGGTTAGTAGTTGGGTATCACCCCGGACTAAGACATCATCGGTGAGGAGTTGCATCATGAAAGGAGATGCTAAAGAAAGCAGTCCAATGGCGATGTTAATAGCGATCGCTTGAGCGAGAATAGAGCGATAAGGCCAAACCCGTTGCAGATATCTTCCCAGACCGCCAATTTTATCTGATTCTTGTTGATAAAAACGACTGTCATCTGGAGTCAGCAGTAACATGACGCCATTATTCCAACCTGCGATTAACTCTTGACGGGTAAGATGACGAATACCAACACCAGGGTCGGCTATGATATATTTTTTGGCTTTTTGTCCGTATAAAACTACCCAGTGGTAACCTTTCCAGTGGATAATGGCTGGTAAGGGAGCTTGATCTAATTGGTCGATTAGTTGGGGACTAGCTTTAACTTGGCGGGCATTGAATCCTAATACTTCTGCTCCTCGCTTCAATCCCAGCAAGGATGTTCCTCTAGAACCTGTGCCTACGGCTTCTCGAACGCGGTTGAGGGTAAATGTGCGTCCGTGGTGTTTGGCAATGGTTGCAAGACTTGCAGCACCGCAGTCTTCTTCACTGTGTTGTAGAACTATCTGGTATTTCATTTTCAAGACGAATAGCAAGGGAGAAAGAGATATCAGGGCTTTCGCCCCGATAGGCCAGGGAAGCTTACACGAAAAGCTTTAGCTTCAACTACGCTATTTTTAGAGGACAAGTGCCTTATACAAAAGGATCAAAAGGGATCGATGGGTTCTACGACGGCGTAAGTCAGTGTGTACTGGGAACCACTTCCGGACAAGGTTATGGTTGTCGCCGATTGAAGGCCGTTGATTGTAAAGCCACCCATGAAGTCATCACGGCTCCAAAAGCCATCGTCGTCGTAGAGACCAACGAATGAGCCGTTATCGACCGCAACCTTGAGCCGGGGGTCGAAATCCTTATTACTCCCTGATCCCATGTCACCGCTCCAAACCTTATTCCCATTAACCTTGAGGATAGTATCGTCGTCACCTAATATATCTGCACCTGCCTTCACGCAATACAGCTGTTTGATCACAAGTTCGTAAGCACCGCCATTGAGGTCTGCTCCTTCTTCACGAGTTAAATCAGTAAATAATTGTTCTTTGTCAGCCATTATTTTCTCCATTTGAAATTGTTAATTACTAATTATTTGACTTAGATCAGTTATCAATTAGGCACTAATTAAATGCCCAATACAGAGATAATTAGATAAATTATAATTCACCTTTTTTGTAGTACTTACTAGGTGAATCTCTCTGCATATCACTCTTTACGACAACTTTGAGTTTTTATGCATTTAGAGCAGAACTATTTTTAAAAATCTGGTAAATCCTTATGCATAAACAAATCGGGGCACTTGCCCCGACCTTATATTGTATTCAGCTTCTTAACCCAAATTTTTAAGTAGTGACTCTTTGATCTGAACCAAGACAGGACAATCTAATCTCGAAAATTAAAATTAGTAAATCCACTTGAGAACTGCAAATTAGGCTACCCTATAGAGTTCGATATTATATGGATTGGCAACAGAAAAATTGTATGTTGGGTTACCCTGCGGGATCTTGCTACGTTCCTCAACCCAACCTACACACTTTAAGGCTTTTGGTGCTAACTAAATTAGGTAACTTTTAAGAAGTTGCAGTTCAGACTTTTGATAGCTTGGGTGAGGCGCTAAAAAGTCATTGCGCTTGCCATAACCCATATATTAATAATTGTCGTAATTAATCCGGCTAAATAGGGTTGAGGATTACGTCATTGCAAGATTGGAACCACTTAGAGCCGCCAAAACCTCCAGTAACGTAGTTTCTGCTAAATTCTGGGACACTTCCGTTCCAGCCTGGTGGAACACTCAAATTAAGAATTCCTCCAGAGCGGATTCCACCTCTAGGGACATCAGCCCATTGCCCAATAACCGTATCGCCAATTCTTGTTCCCTTGAATACATTAGTCCAGGATCTTCCTTCATCAGCGCTCATTCCAAGCCACCAAATGTCATTGCCAATTTGCCTAACGTAATAAGTGCCTCCGTCATCCGAATGCCAAATTCCATTGAAGTCTCTAGGTGCAATACATAATGCTTGCACTGGCTGGTTCAGCACTAACGGCATGGTTACAACTGAAATCGGAATCGCTGATAGGGCTACAAGTGTTGATAATCCCAAACCGAGTTTTTTAACTTTCTCTTTTTTTGGCGAAGGTATTTTTGTCTTATCACTGTTGGTATCTATATTTTTAGATATTACATCACCATTGGCATCGTAAGTATAAGTTATAGTTGAGGTCATAAATTTGTGTTCCTTGATAAATAATTGTATGACTCCACATGATATGCTCTTGTGTATATCTGCACACAAGCGCAGAAAAAGGAAAAACATTTTTGACTTTTGACTTCCGCTTTGCGGTATTACTGGTCTATCGCAAAAGTTTTGAGAGGTGAATCAGTTTTAAATTTCTCTTCTTTACCTCTTATACTTCTCTGCGAGACGCTGCGCGTAGCTTGCTTCCTACCCTACGGTCAGCCGATGCAGCGTCTATGCGGTTCGTTGTCTTAATTCTCAGAATTAATCGGACAGACCATTAGGACAATCTGGTATTTTATTTTTAAGCGCAATTATTAATGAGAAAATCCAGTCGGGTCAACTGACCCGACTAGATTGAGGGTTTGGCTTGTTAGCTGAGATTTTTGAGTAGTGACTCTTTGATCTCAACTAAGACAGGACAATCTAACCTCGGAAATTCAAATCAGTAAATCCACTTGAGAATTGCAGATTAAGCTACGGAATAGATATTGAAATCATATGGATTGCCAGGACTTGGGTCATCTTGGAACTCATATACTCTTCCATCAGCCAAATTGTATGTTTTGTATTGCTCGTAGCCACCTCGTTTATCACTGTCAAACTTAATAGTTCCTCCGCTGTAAGCGGTATATATCCATGTTTCATTTGCAGGCAGTGTAAATGACGTATCATCTAAGGAAAAGTTAACGTCAAATCCCACTGTATTTTTAATGCTAAAAACTTCGTAACCACCACTAATTGTTTCAGCAGCTTGTTCGTCAAGTTCTTCAATTAAACCAAAAGATTCTAGGCAGTTTTGATTAGTTAACATGGTTTTTCTCTCTTTGTGAATTAGATCATGCAGAGATAATTAAGTAAATTTTAAGAAGTTGCATATTTGTAGGATAAATTTGCGGCTGTAACTATCGAAATTTTGTTCTGTATTTGACGAACTTATTCAATGATTCCGCTATTCCCCAAAGAAAGCATCTTTTTAAATGAACTTCTCTGCATATCACTCTCTACGATGACTTTTAGTTTTTATGCATTTGGAGCGGAAAAATTATGAAAAATCTGTAAAATACTTACACAGCAAGGAATTAACTTTTGGCTGCATGGCTGTATTATAATTGAAATCAGCTATGGTTCAAATAACGGCAAGTATTCCATGCAACCCCGACAGGGCATTGTTGAAATCTTTTCTACCTTTGTGCAATTTGATGTAGACCAATTTAGTGGTTGGGCAATAGATGCCAAACTGCGACGCAGTATGAAAGTTTGCCTGGAGGGGACATCAACTGAGAAATCAGATGCCTTTTGGGCACTTTACTGGTATAGAGTTTGGCAGACTCAATCTAGTGCTGTGGCACTGGCACATATTTCTGCTTATTTACAAGAGGTGTGCTATTGGACTGCTAGAAAATTCGCCCTCAACTTTCCCACGCAGTCGTCTGTAGCAGATTGTTTTCAGATGGCGATCGCTCATATTAACAAAATACTCAAAACTTTTAACCCTCAATACAGTTCGCATTTAAAAGCCTATGCAGAATTAGCTTTTGAATCAATTATCAAAGATGCACTGCGCTTACACCGGGAAGCAGACATTTGCTCAGACTGGGCATTATTGCATAAACTCAGCCGCAAACGACTAGTGCAGTCATTACAAAATGCCGGATTTAACGCCGAAAGCATCGAGAGTTATGTTTTAGCCTGGGAATGCTTTAAGGAACTCTATACAGGTGACAATACAAAAATTCGTCAGCTGACCAAACCAGATGCTCGAACTTGGGAGGCTATTAGTCATCTTTATAATGCAGAACGTTTGGGCCGATTAAGTTCGCCCACTGCCGAAGTCAATCAGCAAACCATAGAAACTTGGGTATTATCTGCTGCTAAAGCTGCTCGTACTTTCCTTTATCCTAAGTTTATTTCCACAGACGCTCCCCTCAAAGAAGATAAGGGTAATTTATTAGATATATTGCCTGTAGATTTGCAAACATCTTTACTAACGGAAATTATTGAGCAGGAAGAAGCTGCAAATATGCGATCGCAGCAAACTCAGTTAAACCAAGTTTTGTCCCAAGCGATCGCTGCACTCGATGCTGAGTCTCAAAAGATACTACAAGCTTACTACGTTCAACAACTGACTCAACAAGAAATTGCTGCACAGTTAGAAATTAAGCAATATACTGTTTCCCGTCGCCTTAGCAGCATTAAAAAGTCATTACTTTTGACTCTCACGCAATGGAGTCAAAACACCTTGCATATTTCCCTTAAATCCGACGTAGTAGATGCCATAAACACAAGTTTAGAGGAATGGCTCAAAGTCCAATATAGCCATACCCAGATTCAACGAGCAGACAAGAAATAATTTTGTCTCTCCCCTTTCCCTAATATGGTTTTTATATGGAGCCATTCTCAAATTAATTATGTTGAACCTACCTCCCCCATTCACCATTGACTCACAGCATTTATACTTGGAAATTACCCAATCTCCAGAGGCGCAAGAACAACTATACTCAACAGCTGGTGCTTGTCAACGTGGGTGGATAAATCAAAAATGCTTGCAAGCATTTTTGCCTTGGTTCAAGGAGGAAATTGCTCCCACCGCCAGGGTTTATCCTAACAGTGAGGCATTGCCGAGTTTTTGGGAAGTAGTCAATGGCACAGCTATTACTTTTGCTCGCGATCGCCTTATTTTAATTCCCACCCTGGCGATGGATGATGATGAGTTGCGCGTACCGCAAGAATGGGTAGATATTCCAGAATGGGTTGCTGACTATTACATAGCAGTACAAGTTAATCCCGATGATGGCTGGATGAAGATTTTTGGCTATACAACCCATCAAATTCTGAAAACAAAAGGGATTTATGATGCTGGCGATCGCACTTACAGCTTGGAAAGTGAAGATTTAATTCCAGATATTAATGTGCTGTGGGTTACACGCCAACTCGATCGGTCAGAAGCCTTACGTGCCGAGATTGCACCTTTAGATTCTATTGCCAAAATCCAGGCAGAAAACCTTTTAGAAAGATTGGGCGATCGCGATGTGAAATTCCCGCGTTTGGCAGTTCCATTTTCACTCTGGGGTGCGCTCTTGGCACATAGCGGTTGGCGAAAAAAGTTGTATGAACTGCGTCAGGGTTTACTCATACAGCGCTCAATTCCGCAATGGTTACAGACAGGAGTAGCCAATTTAGCTCAACAGTGGGGATGGGAAAAAAGAGAATTCGTTCTAGTATCTGCCAGAATGCGGAGTGCAGAACCAGTTCTTGGTTTGTCTCGGCAAATAATAGTTGCAGAGCAAACATACGAGTTACGTATTTTCCCAAAAAGCGCTTCTGAGGAATATGTTTGGCGTTTTGAATTGCGAAGTACAACTCTTGATGGTCAAATTCCGGCTGGGTTTAAGCTCCGACTACTAACAGAAGACTTACAAGGTTTTGAAAATAATCAAGATACAGCAACAACTCCTGTAGATATGTTGTATTTGGAAGTAATTTTGGAACTAGGAGAAGGATTGGTTTGGGAAATAGAACCGACGCCTGAAGACTATGACCGAGAAATTTTGCGGTTTTAAGTGTTACCTTCAAAAATATTCATGTTTAGACTCTATTATTTACTCTTACACTGAATTTAACTACACACAGTAGGTAATTCATTTAGCAACCAAGATATATAACAGGGTGTAAGGGTACGGTAGTGCCCATAGATGTCAATTTAACCTAAAACCCTTGTCAAGACTGATATTGAGTTCATTCGCTTATGGTTACTCACAGCGTCACCCCACCTCGGTTTTGTCTAAAGCCAAAACCGCTTCTCCCCGATGCCTTGGGGCTACGGTGTACACACAAGTCAAATTACCCCCCTCAATCCCACGCCACTTGCTACAACGGAGGGAACCTCCCTTCGGGTTCGGGGGTGACGCTCCTGCGTCGCTAACGCTGCGCTAACGCAATCGACGGGAACCGCCAAGACTGCGACCCCCTCACCGCAACGCAGTGGCTCTCCTTTACAAGGGGGGGAAGCCGGAAATAGAGTTCCCTCCCCAATACATACGGGGAGGATTAGGGTGGGGTAAAGCGTATGTGGGACAAGCGTTTGAGCTTCAATTGACACCTATAGGTAGTGCCGTGCCCTACGGTGTACCTCACATAGATACAACTCAACATCCAGGGAGAACTAGCTGTGGACAAGTTAATCATCTTAAAGTTAGGGGAGGGAAACTTTGAACAAGGGTTTACCGTGACTCTACAGATTGGCAATGAAAATGTCCGCCCAACTGTGGAAATCACAGGTGAGCTTCCCCCTAACCCGGAAATTCTCCGCGATTATCACCGGTGGCAATCTATTTATCGTAATTTAAGGCTGCCATCTCGTCCGATTGGTTTACCTAAAGAACTTAACCAAGTCCCCAGCCTAGAATACTGCCAGCAAGTGAGTGAGGAATTTAAAATAAGTTTTAATACTTGGCTTGCTTCTGATTCCTTTCGTTCCATCCGCGAGAAATTGTTAGAAAAACTCATGCTTGCGGATAATATTCGTATGCTTTTACAAACCAAAGACCTGCGATTACAGAAACTCCCCTGGCATCTTTGGGATTTAATAGAACGCTATCCCCAGGCAGAAATAGCCCTGAGCGCTCCTGCCTACGAACAAGTCAACCTTAACCGCATAGCAACTACATCCGACAAAGTAAAAATCTTAGCGATTTTGGGTAACAGTCAAGGTATTGATACCAAAGCAGACCAGGCGCTACTTAATTTATTACCCAATACAGATATCACTTTTTTAGTTGAACCACAATGCCTTGACCTTACTGACCAGCTATGGGAGCAGAATTGGCAGATTCTATTTTTCGCCGGACATAGTTCTACTCAAGAAACAAATCAAACAGGAAAAATCTACATCAATCAAACAGAAAGTCTAACAATTAGCCAATTAAAGTATGCCTTGAAAAAGGCAGTAGAACGAGGTCTACAATTAGCGATTTTCAATTCCTGTGATGGCTTGGGATTGGCATGGGAGTTTGCAGATTTACATATTCCTCAAATTATCGTGATGCGAGAGCCTGTACCCGATCGCGTGGCGCAGCAGTTTTTAAAGTATTTTTTGGAAGCCTTCGCGCGGGGAGGCTTATTGTATTTAGCCGTAAGAGAAGCACGAGAAAGGTTACAAGGACTAGAAAACCAATTTCCCTGCGCTACATGGTTGCCTGTTATTTTTCAAAATCCAGCTGAGATGCCGTTGAATTGGGGAAAATTGTTTAGAAATACACACAATCTTCCTGCATCTTTGTCTAAAACCACGCCTGTTAGAGGAACTACAAATCGGCTTGGCTTCTCATTAATCTTACTGGCGAGCATGGTAGTAACTGGAATATTAATCGGGATACGGTATTTGGGAGTGCTGCAATCATTAGAGCTAAGTGCATTTGACCAACTGTTACGCTTGCGTCCTCCTGAAAAACCAGACTCACGCCTACTGATTGTGACTGTGACTGAAGAAGATGTGCAGGCGCAAAAACCGGAAAAACCTCAAGGTTCGTTGTCAGACAAATCACTTGCCCAACTGTTAGAAAAATTAGAAGCATATCAACCACAAGTTATTGGTTTGGATATATACCGAGATTATCCAGTGGATAAGAATTATCCAGCATTGGCAGAAAGGATGCGAAAAAGCGATCGCTTTGTGGGGGTATGTCAACTCAGCGATTCCCAAGCAGGAAAACCAGGTGTAAAACCACCCCCAGAATTTTCTTTACAGAATCTCGGTTTTAGCGATATTGCCGTAGATTCAGATCATGTCGTGCGTCGCCATCTGTTAGCGTCAACTCCTTCGCCCTTATCTCCTTGTACTGCGCCCTATGCCCTAAGCGTTCAACTGGTGCTGCATTACCTGTATATGCAGGGAATTGAGTTGCAGTTTACCCCTGATGAGGCGTGGCAATTAGGGAAGGTGACATTTAAACCAATAGAAGCTCATACCGGAGGTTATCAAGGAGTTGATGCTTTTGGACACCAAATTTTATTAAATTATCGTTCTTCTCCTTCACCAGAAGCGATCGCACCAAGTATGACCTTACAACAAGTGCTAACGGGTAAGCTAAATGCCAATGCAGTCAAAGACAAAATAGTAATTATTGGCACAACAGCAGAAACTTTTGGTGATTACTGGTTAACTCCCTACACCACTCCTCAAGGGACATTACAGGCAATACCAGGAGTATTTTTACAAGCTCAGATGGTCAGTCAACTGCTCCGTGCTGCTTTGGACGGAAAACCTCTGTTGTGGACTTGGCCGCTTTGGGGTGAGGTAATTTGGGTTTGGGGTTGGTCTTTTTTAGGCGGTTTGTTTACTGCTTATCTGCACCGATTCATTTATTTAAGCTTGGCAGGAGGAATAGCCATTATCAGTTTATACGTTAGCTGTTTTATATTTTTAATTGTATATAGTTGTTGGGTTCCTCTCATTCCTGCTATGTTGGCTTTAGTAGGTAATAGTTTAATAGCTACAACTTACTTAAATATGAAATTTAAAAATTATTGAAGAAGAATTCAGGAGCGAAGCCGGAGACGCTCCGCCTCCGGTCAGAATCAAGACGCTTGCGGACTCGCTAACGCTGCACTATCAGTTGGGGATTCAGACCCGCGACTGATTAAAGAACACCAAATTTTCAATTTTGTGGAGTGCAAAAACGCCGATTATTCATCCGCCAGTCATACAGAATACCTTTCCTGCATTCTGACTCCTGACTCCTGAATTCTGTTCAATAACAACGCCAATTTGAAGCATGAAAATCGCCGTTTATCAGGCAGAATTCAGAAGTTTTTATGAAAAGCTATTGGCAAAAAATACAATTAATCGCGGCATTCGGAATGACTTGGTTGGGAATTATCGGCTACTCTGCAATGATTTCGATGACACCAGTTGCAGCCATTCCTAAGAAATTTTCCCCTCCTTCGCCTCCTCCAGACAGGGGTGCCCCACGCGGTCGCAAAGAAGCTGCAAGTCGCGAATTTTCGCCTCCTTTGCCTCCTGGAGGTCGTATCAGAGGGGGTGCAAGTCGCAGATTTTCGCCTCCTCCGCCTCCTCCAGATAGGGGTGCAGCAGGCGATCGCGGCGGAGCTGCAAGTCGTGGTTGTGGTGTTAGTAATCAGTCTGTTATTGCACTTGTGCCTGTATACGAAGAGAGACTCAAACAAGGACAAACAGAAGCTGTTTCTGTTACTAAAGTTTGGGGCTTGACGAATGAGGAATATCCAACTTTTTGGTTTTTCGTCCCCTATAAAAAATCTACAATTGATTCCATTGAATTTGTTCTCAAAGATGAGTCAAGTAAACCAAGTCAAACTCTTTACCGAACAATAGTAACAATACCAGAAGTACCAGGAATTATTAGCATTCCCTTAAGCGCAAATACTTCCCCATTGCAAGTAGACAAGATGTATCACTGGTTTTTCAAGATAAAAGTTATTTGCAATCCACAACAACCTCCAGAACGAGAGTATGTGGAAGGATGGGTGCAACGGGTCAATGTAAATCCTAAATTAGTAGATAGCTTGAAGCAAGCAACTCCTGAGCAACGGGTAAACCTTTATGCCGAGAATGGTATTTGGTACGATGCCTTGACTACTTTGGCTGAATTACGTCTTAGCAAACCTGAAGATGCAACTCTAGCGGTGGAGTGGATGAATTTGCTTAAATCCGTAGATTTAGAGAATTTAGCTAAACAACCTTTGATAAAATGTTGCCAAGCTAATGCAAAGTAGCACAGCAAAGCAAAAGCCTTGCTTGAGGTCAAAACTGGCTTATTCGAGGAGGATTTGATCGGATCGCCTCAATTTTATGCTCAGTCTTTGCATGGCGATACCAAGCCAAAAGTAGAGGAATTTGCAGCGATCGCTCTCGTAAGAGTGGTGGTTCTGGATTAGGATTAGCGATCGCTCAGGCAATTATTCATGCACACACACTAAGGTAATTTAAATGTGCAGAGTCAATTAGGCAAAGGTAGCACTTTTACCATTCAATTACCCTTTGATGTCACGCCAATTTCTCAATTTAAATTGCTGTATTGTTGCCAGCCTAAATTTAAATAAAATTTTCTTACCAAACTTTACTCATATTCAAAATAAACCCAGGCAATACCAACTCACCGCTAACAGTAGCAGGATTATCTAAACATTCTTCTGGCAATCCAGGACAATAAACATAGACTTTACGCTGCTTACGGTCAATTAACCAGCCTAACTGTATTCCTGGCTCATTCATATATTCTTCCATTTTTTCCTTCAAAGTCTGGAGATTGTCGCTGGGAGATTTGAGTTCGACTACAAAATCTGGACAAATGGGTACAAACTTTTCTTGTTGTTTTGGAGACAGAGAATTCCACCGTTCTAGTTTAATCCAAGAAGCATCAGGGGATCTGTTTGCACCTGTTGATAGTTTAAATCCAGTACTAGAGTCAAAAGTTATACCTGTACTATCTTGTTCCGACCACACCCACAGTTGCCCAAAGATATTGCCTCCACGGTTGCCTGTTGTTCCACCTGTAGGCGGCATAATTGATATCTCTCCGAATTTATTCCGCTCAATGCGTAAGTCACAATTCACCTGACAGAATTCAAAAAATTGTTCGTCTGTCATTTGCATTGATGACGGAATTTGCAAAACCAAAGGAGATGAAAACATCGGATTTCCTCCAGCTTTAGATGCCTAGCCCACTGACTATATTCTCACGCAAAAAAACAAAGACGCAAAGTTATATCTTGGCGTCTTTGCTTTTTTATCCGAAATCATTTTCAGATTTACTTGTTAGGCTGAGGAGTTAGCCGCAGATAAGGTTTAACTTCCTCGTAGCCTTTGGGGAATTTCTGTTTTAGTACTTCTGGATCTTTGAGTGAGGGGACAATTACAACATCCTCTCCATCTTTCCAGTCAGCTGGTGTCGCTACGCTGTAGTTATCAGTCAATTGCAGAGAATCAATCACCCGCAAAAGTTCATCAAAGTTGCGTCCCGTACTGGGAGGGTAGGTGAAAGAGAGACGGAGTTTTTTATTCGGGTCAATCACGAAGACTGATCGCACTGTCACAGCTGCATTCGCATTGGGGTGGATCATGTCATAAAGGTCAGCAACCTTACGATCCGCATCTGCCAAAATTGGGTAGTTGAGGGTGGTGCTTTGAGTTTCTTCAATATCTCCCACCCAGCCTTTGTGGGATTCTACGTCATCAACGCTGAGTGCGATCGCTTTGACATTGCGCTTGTCAAATTCTGGTTTGAGCTTGGCAACTGTGCCAAGTTCTGTTGTACAAACAGGTGTAAAATCAGCAGGGTGAGAGAACAGCACAACCCAGCTGTCACCTGCCCATTGGTAAAAATCGATGTCGCCGTGTGTTGAGGCTTGCGTAAAGTTGGGTACTGTGTCACCTAGACGGAGAGCCATGAGAGATTCCCTGTAGTTAGAAAGGCATATATATTCTAGTATGCCATCATGACATAAAACCCCTATTTCCCAATCGGACTTTAGCAGTTTGAAACAAAATTTTAGTATTTTTGAATTATTTATGATAATAACCTTTTTAGTTATTGGTGTTATCCTCAGCACAACTGCGAGTTTTGTTTTTGGAGTTCCCCAGTTGATGCCAATTTTAGGTGCTGCTGTCCCTTATCCCATTTTCTTTTTACGAGTACGTCGTCAACAATATAAAAGTGCTTTTTGGTGGATGTTACTGTGGGGAGTTTTGCAGAGTATTGCCGTAATTATAGCAACAGCGATCTCACCAGAAACAGCAGCAAAAGTCATCCTCCGTGGACAGTCGTACACTACAGAGATGTTGCACTGGATTCGCACGGGAGAAGGTACAGAAGGTTCACTGGGTTCATTTTTACCAGACCATTTATTGTACTACGGAATTTTTTGTATTCTCTGCGTTGTCACCTTAAGTAGCATGGCATTAATATTCGGCACTTGGATGCTGAACTACATGAATTTTTATGTTACAGAATTAGTGAAAGTTAGCACTAAACCTTGGTTAGCAGCTATCTTAGGGTGGTATCCGTGGTCAATTTTGCGGATAATCGGGTTTATCGCCACTGGAGTAGCTTTAGCTGCTTTAGGATTAAATCTAGTAACTCGCATCAGAGGCGAAGTTCCGAAATCTCCCTTTCCGAAAACTTATATGTTGATTGGGATTGGTTTTGTGATTGCGGATATTGTTGTCAAAGCAGTTTTAGCACCTATTTGGCAGAAATTGCTGTTGTCTGCGTTGAGTTAAATTAATTTATTTGCCAGAATTTTTTGGTAGGCTAGGATTGTTTGCTTGGCGATCGCATCCCAGCTAAAATTTTCCAAGGCATACTTTTGGGCATTTAATCCCCGTCGTTGGCGTTCTGCGGGATTTTCCAAAGCCTCTTGCAGTAACTCTACCAGTGCTTGAACATTTGTTGCACCTACCCAACCCGACTCACTATCACGTATCTGTTGACAAATATGCACTTGGTCAGAAATGACTACGGGTACACCTGCTACCATCGCTTCAGCTACAGCAATCCCAAAGTTTTCGTAGTAGGAAGGTAAGACAAATAAATCAGCAGTTTGTAGTAAACTAACTTTGAGTTCACCAGTGACAAAGCCAGTAATTGTAGCGTGCGATCGCAGTGGTGAATTTTGAATTTGGGATATTATCTTTTGTTCATAATCTGGTTGTTGGGGATTAGTACCAGCTAAGACAAAATGAAACTTATAACCAATCGCTAATAGCTTCTCTAGCGCCGGAATCAACAAATTCAACCCCTTTTTCGGGTCAATTCGTGACATAAACAGTACCAATGGTACATCCTTTGGTATTTCTAACTGACTACATACATTTTTAAGAGAAGATTGACGGGGAATCACACCCAAGGGAATCACCAAATCTGGCGTAGATACTCCAAATCTTTCTGATATTTTAGCTTCTTGGTCGCTGGTAAAATGAATTGCTGCCGCACTAGCTAAATTTTGACGTTCTATAATTGCGGCATAAAGCTGTTTTAATTGCTTTTTCTTCTGTAAATCAGCCGGGTCGAGAGTACCCAAAGGACGGAAAATATAAGGTAGCTTTTGCTGACGACACACAAGAGCAGCAACACTAATTATTGGTGAGAATAAAGCATGAATATGTGCTATGTCAAACTCATGAGCGTGACGTTTTAGCCAGTTTAATAAATCTAAGGAAAATTTGTAGCGACGAAACGGCGCGCAACGAAAGTAAATTATTTCATAGCCATCTTGTTTAATAGGACGATTTAAAGGGACATCCAGAGGTGTCTGACCATTATCACCATTACTATCAGTTGTGAGAATTGTAACTTCTACTCCCTCTTTTACTAAGGCTGGAGCTAATCCTAGTACCATTTGACTAGGGCCGCCGTAAATTAGAGAAACTGAAGGAACAATTTGTAATATTTTCATTTTTTTTGTCATTTGTCTTTCATCATTTGTCCTTTGTCCTTTATTATTCACTAATAACCAACTTTTTATAAAATTCTAATTGCTGTTTAGCCAAAGCTTTATTTGTATATTGAATCATTGCCTTTTGATAACCCATTTCACCAAGATTATGAGCAAAATCTGGTTTATCTATTAATTGAATTAAGCAATTAGCAAGAGCTTGAACATCACCTTCAGTAAATACTAAACCAGTATCACCAATTACATAGGGAATTTCCCCAGAATCAGAACCAATCACAGGAACTTGGCAAGCCATCGCTTCAATTAACACATGACCAAATTGCTCTTTCCAGCCAGCAGAAGTTAAGGTTTTAAACTTGTAAGTTGTTTCTGAAGGTAATACTAAAGTACTCATTAAGTTGATATAGCTTGCAACCTCATGATGAGGAACACTTTCTATAAAAATTAATCGTTCTTTAATATTGTTTTCTGTCGCTATTTTGATTAATTCGCTTTGTAACTCTCCCCGTCCCAATAACAGTAATTTCCAAGATTTATTTTTCAAAGTTGCTAAGGCTTGCAAAAGCGTTAACAAACCCTTCTCTTGCACAAATCGTCCCACAAAACCTACTACAAAATCCTCTTTTTCAATGCCTAACTTTGCTGCTAACTCTGGTTGGGTTTTAAAAGTAAATAAACTTTCATCTACACCCAGTTGTGGCATGACTTTAATTACCCCTTTATATCCTCGTTGTCGCAAAACTTCTGCTCCATCTTGATTGCCAGAAATAATGCCGTGGCTGTGGTTAAGGTTATACTTTTCTAATAAAGCAACTGGTAGTTTCAGTTTATAAGGAAGATTCCACCAGGTAAAAAATACATTTTTTGCATTGAGTCTTAATAGCTGATTTAGGGTAATCATTTGAGTATAAGCCAAGGCTCTAGACCCTTGTTCTACTTGGATGATTTGCGGGCGAAATTGTTTTAATAAAGATATCAAATCAGCGCCAAATGTAAGGAGTCCTTGATGATTTTGACTAAAATTAGAAACTGGAACTATTCTAAATCTGCCTTCATCACGGTATTCAGTTTCAATAATTTTGTTTTGTACACCACCTGGTTTCCACCGCTTTGGGACTACAACTGTCACTTCAATGTCAGATTCTAGTTGAGATAAAGCACGTAGTTTTTCACAGTTGAGGTCTACGATATAAGTGTGACTAGCAACTAAGATTTTCATTGATATTTATTATTTGTCATTTGTCATTTTTTTTAATAGCTAATACCCCATGCCCAATGCCCCATACACAATAACTAAACTTGTTCATCCAATCGACTGTAAATTTGACCATCGTTCCATAGTGATTGGATGACAGTACCCAAGGCTTTGAAAAAACCCAAAGTGTAGAAAATAGCGCGAGTGGCAATTTTGATGGGAGAACCGCTTTTGTGACAAGGTGGGCGTCCGAGAACGTGACAGTCAAATAAACGACCATATAAACGTAAAGCTTGACTCACAGTCAGGTTTTTCAGCCCCAGTAAAAAATGGTTGTGGTAGAAGGTGAGTTGATATTTTAGCGATCGCATACTAATATCATGACAACCCCCTGTTTCTTCGCCTAAATGCACCAAATGGGCTTCTGGGTCGTACCAAATCTTATACCCCGTTTGTCGCAACCGTAAACAAAAATCTGACTCTTCGCGTACTGCACTCCCAGCAAATCTCTCATCAAACCTCAATCCATACTTAGTAAAAATTTCGCAGCGAAATGACATATTACAACCCCTCGCTGTCAGCACTTGTTGGGGTTTAATGGTATGTACTAAATCAATATGATACCAAGCAATTCCTGGGTCCATAGCTTCGGGAGGCAGATATTCAATCTGTAAATCTCCTCCAGAATCACCTAATTTCATTTTGTCAAAGACCCGACCGGCGACAGCCCCAACCTCTGGATTTTGCACATAATTTTTCGCATGGGCTGCTAACAATCCAGGAGTTAACTGAACATCATCATCAATAAACAATATTATTTCACCAGATGACCGCCGGACAGCATAATTCCGCGCCCCTGGCAAACTTGCCCAATCTAAGCGCAACCATTTAATTTTACCTGCCTCCAGCATATCTTCTAGGTAGGCTTGAATTTCTGGTTGATGTTTTGGAGTTTGGTCTACAATTAAAACTTCAAAATTTGGATAGTCCTGTTTTAAGACATCCACAATGCTATCGCGTAGCGCTTCTTCTCGTCCGTAGGTTGCGATAACTACAGTAACTAATGGCCAATTATTCATAACTTTTATTAAGTAATTTTACAATTTCTATAATAGCCTTGTAAAAATTAGTTTTCATGAAATTCAGTAAATGATTATTGCTTTAATTTACACACTGTATTTTCACGGTTTCTGAAAAACCTCGCTTTCATTCCTCTCTCTGACTATGAAATTGCTTACTCATCAATAAGTATCATCGAAAAATAAGTGTATGGCGAGAATTTCAATGATATTCTTTGGTCATTTTTATTTCATTTAAATTGTTTTTAGACGTTTTTTCTTGTTTTTTTGCTGAGGGTTGGCATCTTCCTTATCTTGTTTCTCCAATTCTGGCAATTTAAAAAGAACTCCCGCAAAAAACCAATAATAGGCAGCAACAGGATCGACATCCAGAGGATAGTAGTAAGTGTTGTAACTAATAAACAATATAAACACCCATAAAGCTGCTGCGGAACTGCGGAAATTACGGTTCTTTATAGAACGATAGGTTTTAAAGCCAAGAACTGTTAAAGTTGATACCAAACCCAGAAACGCTAATAATCCAAAAATTCCCACTTCATAAAGTACTTTCGGGTAGTAGGTTTCTACAAGCTTAGTTTCACCCATCACACGCGCAGAGTTTGTTGCTCGTCCTAAGCCGCTTCCCAATGGCCCATCTACGTTTTTCCAATTTTCTTCAAATTGCTGGACGATAAAATCTTGAGGTGGTGAAGCGTTCCAACGACTGGCAAAACTATCGGTTCTCTCTTGTACAACAGCAGGGTTAGCCACCATCGCAATTCCCAGAATGAAGGCAAGTCCCACGCCTATAGGGATAAATCGTTTCAGGTTGCCAAGTTGTCCGGTGAGTAATAGCAAAATCCCGAAGCAGATTGGTACTAAAGCTAAGGCGATTCTCTGTCCAGAGATTACAGCATCGATAAAGACTCCCACTAAAGAAGCTAAACCGATTATCCGCCATATTGGGGAGGGATCGTTGAAGCCGGTGGCAAAGGTAAAAAAGGTGCTAGAAATTAAGAACCATGCCCACTGCCAAGGAGCTACAAATGTCCCTGGTAGGCGAATAATCCCTTCTTCGGGACTATATACTAGCGCTCCACCAAAATAACACCGGGCTTCGAGTGTTGCTCTAAATAAGGCATCTCCTTCAAGACCTCTAGTGCCTTGACATACACCAGTTAGTAGTAAAAAATATTGAATAAATCCCAGCGCGCAGCAAATCAGTGTAAGGACAATCTGGAGGCGCAATAAAAATAGAAAATCCCGCTTATCGCGAATTAGATAGTAAGCACAACCAATCAGGGGGACATAGCCTAAAAATACTTTTAGTCCCAGAATTCCCATGCCTAATGGTATTTCTTGGCGTGCTTTTTCTAATAGTCCCGCACTAGGCGGATTAAATTGTTGTCCACCATTGACAAACAACAGTGTTAGCAGACTGCAAGCCAAAACAATATAAAGTGGGATTTTAATGCCTTTGGGAATAATTATGGGTAGCCCCTGTCTACGGCAAGTCTGCCAAAGTCCAATTAACGCTGGAACGTAAAAGGCATCTTTAGCTAATTGGAGTATGGGACTGTTGCCCAAGTAGTAGGTGACAGTACCTCCCACAGGTATGTAAATGATGAAGGCATATAAGGCTTGGCGCGGATATTTGTAGGAAAGGGAAATGACTATTATCCCTAACACACCAGGGACTGCTGCTTTAATTCCAGCTACGAAAAAAAGTAGAATGCCAACGAAGACACCGCCAAAAATGGCGGTGGTGAGTAAGCTAGTGACTTCTTTACGTACTTGGGCAGATTTACGCTTTTGGGCTAACTGTTCTTTGAGGCTAAGGGTAGAAGTTTCCTTTTTAGCCTGTTTTTTCGATTTTTTAGATTGCCGAGATTTTGATTTGAATTTTGGCATAGTGGCACTGTAGCCTATCAGCCTCGCAAAATACTCCATTATATAGGAACTAATATTTGATTTTAAAATACACGTAAGGGATCTAGTGCGTTGCAGAGGTTCCCGACGCTCAAGTACTTGCTCTAAGCGTTGGCGCAGCCTCTCGTAAAGAAACTATGCTGTTCGCGTTAGCGTCTCCTTTAGGAGAAGGCTTTACGCTGCGTTATCCGTTGTACTCAACTGGTGTTGTGTTAAAGCAAAAACTACTGGCGTGTCAAGGCTAAAATAGTGCATTAGGAAATTCTTGTGGGACGGGCTTATAGCCTGTCTGGTGTGAGCATCTTGCCCGCACCACAAAAAAGTTTATTGCAACAACTTAGCCTTTACACGCCACTACAAAACTACTGAGATTTTTTCAAAAACAATTTACAATTCTGATAGTTGATAAATCTCTTTGGATTGCTGTAATTTGTATAATCCGAATTCATTTCTCAATGATTGATTTAACAATTTACGATTAAAAATGTTAAATCTTAATCTTTTTGAATTGTTAAAAAGATTTTCTCCTGTTTCCAAAATATAAACTGCCCCTGGAAATGGTAATGATTTAATTGATTTCCCTTTATTCTTTAAAATATCTCTGACTTGAGCGTGGTCTATATAATATTTGTAGTATCCGTAACCACGATTATATTCTGCGGTTTCAGGCAAATCATTCAAATTATATCGAAGAATATTACAAGTACCGCACATTTTATAAAAATTGCTTCTTTTAATATATATGTAATTACTGCCTTCTTGATATTTATAACCTTTATTTATAAACCATCCATTAGAATCAGGGTGTTGTTGAACAAATTTGGCTAAATTTTCACTCACACAATCGTCAGCATCAACGGTCATAGTGTGAGTGGGAGAAAATTGACGAGCATAAACCAATCCTTTTAAGATTTTACGCCCTTTATCTGTGTCTCCTTTGGCTTCAGCAGTAGGCTCGTTTGGAAAAGAAAAGTCAACTGTAATATATGTGATTTGAGGATGAGTAAATTCTATTTTGGGCTTTTCGTGGCAAACAACAATAACGTGAAAGTTAGGTGAAGTTTGATTGCAAACTGATTTAATGCATCTTTCAAATAATTGTGTTACACGCTCCCAGGAATTGGAAACTTGTGCACTTTTTAGTGGGATAATAAAAATAAGCACTGTATTTTATCAGAACAAACAGCTAGGAATCTCGAAGCAAATAATAACACGTTAAGACTTATGCTAAGACTAAATGTCATATCATGTCCGCATTCCTTAGTTGTGCCCACACAGAACTTACGCAAAAATCGCCAAAAAGCTTAATTTCCAACCGCCATCTCTATGAAATTAAGGCAAGAGACGCGATGAATCGCCGTCTCTACAATAATTAGTCGTTTCGTCTTGACGGCGATTGGTCACATCTATAGCGATCTAGAATTTTTATCAAAAAATCTTAACCAAACCTTATTAAATTATTCGGGTTTAATAAGTAATCAAAATGTCACAGCTTCTACACATAACCAAGGGTGGTTAAATGGTAGAGGCTGTGATTAAATTTGGCGTTTTTTAAGCTGAGATGAGATATTAGCTAATTTAGTCCATTAGATGCTGCTGTACTTGTGAAACTAGTTCATTTGTCCAGTAGTTAGCGAGTTCAGCATTGGCAGCTTCCACCATTACTCTGATGACTGGTTCTGTGCCAGAGGCGCGAACCAAAATTCTGCCGGAATCGCCCATTGCAGCTTCAGCAAGAGCGATCGCTTGTTGCACAGGTTGGCAATCTTGCCATCCCAAACGGCGATCGCGATCGACAACTCGCACGTTCCGCAACAATTGTGGATAGGTTTGGAAGCTCTGATCTACTAATTCGCTCAAGGGAACACCCGCCTCTCTCACCAAAGATGCTATGTGTAATGCTGTTAACAAGCCATCTCCAGTCACGCCATAATGACGGCAAAGAATATGTCCTGATTGTTCACCACCTAACATTGCTCCAGTGCGCTGCATTTCGGCTTGCACGTATTGGTCGCCAACTGCGGTACGAATTAAGTTACCACCAATTTGCTGCCAAGCTTTCTCAAAGCCCAAGTTGGCCATAACTGTAGATACAATCAGGTTGTCTGGCAATTGTTGGTTTTGTTGTAAATTGTGTCCCCACAGGTAGAGAATGTAATCGCCGTTAACTTGTCTGCCTGTATTGTCTACTGCTAAGACGCGATCAGCATCGCCATCGAAGCCAAAGCCGATATCAGCGTTGTGTTCTTGTACCGTTGCTGCCAGAATGTCTAGGTGCGTGGAACCACAGTTAACATTAATGCGATCGCCATCTGCCTCGTTATGCAAGCAGATTACCTCCGCCCCCATTTGTGTAAATATTGATGGTGCTAATCCAACTGCTGCTCCCCACGCCAAGTCTAAAACAATCTTCATTCCCTGAAGATTTAGGGGACTGTGCAAGGGTTTTTTCAATGCCGAACCATAATCTTCCACTAACTCCAAACGTGAGTAATGCCGTCCGCAATTACTGACTCTAGTAATAGGTGATATTTTGCCACGCAATCCCGCTTCAATTTCTGCCTGCAATATTTGCGGTAACTTCCCACCATTAGCACCAAAAACCTTAATCCCATTGTCTTCTGGGGGATTGTGGCTAGCAGAAATCATCACTCCGCCGATGGCATCAGTGACACTGGTGAGATAGGCAACCCCAGGAGTGGGACATAATCCCAAATACCAAACCTCTAACCCTGCTGCTGTTAACCCTGCACTCAAAGCCATTGCCAGCATATCGCTGGAGTTTCTAGAGTCCTGTCCGAGAATGACTGGCCCTACTTGAATAGCATGGTTACGTAAAACAATCCCCGTCCAAAAACCAACTTGCAATGCTAAAGGCGCACTCAGTAATTCTCCCACTCGTCCGCGAATCCCATCTGTACCAAATAAGGGATTTGCTGGTAGTGAGATTAAATTCATTCCAAAACTGCTCTCAATCCCTTTGCCCAATCCCTCAACTTCAGAAGTAGAACCCCCAGAAATGCCTGATGTCCGAGTTATAGATGAAACCATATTTTTAAACACTCCACACAATCACACTGAAAAATAAATAGCACTTAAGACCTTTATTCAGCAATTTTGACATGCTTTTTCTCTTTAAGAAATTCATTTTAGAACAAAATATCTTTACGTAATAATACTGAATTATTTGGTTTTTGATTGTAAATCTTTGATAAAGTCAGTATTGGTTTTTACCTGATCAGTAAAATCTCCACATTTTAGCTAATTATTCCTTCTATATTCGCAACTTTATTTTTGATTTTTATCTGTTTTAGTTCCCACATTGCAATGCTACCAACCACGAAGTATGTAATAAACATTACTCTGGTTTTATCACAAAAATTTTCACCAAAGCTGAGAATGAAAGCAAGATTCAGTTAAGAACACAAAAAAATCATCAAAATATTGAAATTTAAAGTTCTGTTTTCTTAGCCTCGTTGCTGTGTAAAAAACGACAAAATCATCACAGCTTAAAAAATTTTAATATAAATTCTCATCAAATAGTTTTAAGGTAACGTTTTAATGGCCTTTTTAGCCGTTAGCGAATCAAAACTCCGCCAGTTAACTTTTTAAAGTGAGAAATTTAGCATGAGCAGCAATTTAGCAACCAAATTACGTGTAGGCACTAAGAAAGCCCACACAATGGCAGAAAATGTAGGTTTTGTCAAGTGCTTTTTAAAAGGAGTAGTGGAAAAAAACTCTTACCGGAAACTAGTTGCTAACTTCTACTTCGTCTACTCAGCGATGGAAGAGGAAATGGAAAAGCACCGCCAGCACCCAATAGTTTCTAAAATTAACTTTCCTCAGCTAAACCGCAAGCATAGCCTAGAGCAAGACCTGAGTTATTACTTTGGTGCAAACTGGAAAGAGCAAATCAAACTATCTCCGGCGGGTGAAGCTTATGTACAGCGCATCCGAGAAATATCTGCTACAGAACCGGAATTGTTAATCGCCCATTCATACACTCGTTACTTAGGTGACTTATCCGGGGGGCAAATTCTCAAAAATATTGCTGTAACAGCGATGAATTTGTCTGATGGGCAAGGAACAGCTTTTTATGAATTTCCAGAAATTCCTGACGAGAAGGCATTCAAAGCCAAATATCGGCAAACTTTGGATGAATTACCCCTTGACGAGGCGGCAACCGATCGCATCGTTGATGAAGCTAACGCCGCCTTTGGCATGAACATGAAGCTATTCCAAGAATTGGAAGGCAATTTAATTAAAGCGATCGGTGTAATGCTATATAATAGCCTCACACGGCGTCGTACACGCGGTAGTACTGAACTCGTCACTGCTGAGTAATCGTGTTGAGATTGCGGAGTATGGTGTGTGGAGTCATAAGTTCAGATATCCCAATTGAGGATAATTCATAGGTGTTTGTGGGGAAAGAGCGATCAACGCTCAAAATATTTAGGGGCAATAGCCTTGTGACTGCTTTTGATTCGTGAAAGCAAGCATGGGGAGATTGCCCCTCAATTATGATTGAAGGACTTATTAATACCAAATTTTTGGTAATGATGAAACTATAAAGGCACTGCTAGAATCAAAATCTATCTTCAGTATCCAGTGTGATGATGTATAGACAATTATGAGTACTGAGGTTATATCTTAAGGAAAATGGACTTTCATTATAGGGAAGCCAAAATTTAACCTCAAAAATTAGTAGTAATCGTACCCAAAAACTAGCTCTTTTAGCTCAAATATACGTAAGTTTGCTCAGAGAAAGGGGCATGATAGATACTTCCTGCTGAAGTTCTGTGGCAGGCTAGCGGTGTTATTACTCAACATCAACCAGTTCTGATTTATGGCTACTTTCATCCCCGCATTGACCAACTTAACTCTTTAAATGCGATCGCAGATGATTTTTCTCTGGTTTGTCTTCACACAATCTCAAGGATTAAAAGTTGAAGCATCTGGTTTAATGTTCTTAGATTACATCTTATGCTGACTTTTTGCTTAAGTTCGACACCAATGGGTATACCGTGCCCCTACTTGCCTCTTACCGAATGTTGCACCAGCCAGCAATGTAAGCCCACCATTAAGAGCGCCAATGGCAGCATCAACATTGGGATGATTTCTAAATTTGCCCAACTTGCAACCCAGCCTGCTCCAGTGGGTATAATCGCTGCCCCCAAACTGGCGGCACTAGTGGCAATGCTAACAGCCGCAGGAACATGGGGATCAGGTAATCGTTGAGGAATTAACCAAATGGTCGCAGGAAAGATGGCTGCCAACCCAAAGCCAATCAACGGTAAGCTAATCCATTGATCTGGCAGTTGCCACCAAGCAAGCAATCCAATGATCACAAGACTGAGCGACATACTAATTGTGCGAACTGCCCCAAGCCATTGCAAGAAATAACTTAAGATGAAACGTCCCAATGTTAATCCCAGCCAGTAGGCACTAACGCTGTAACCAGCAATCAGCGTGGGAGTGTGACGAGCGACGGATTGCACAGTGTATGCCCAGTTGCCAATGCAGGCTTCAGTACCAACATAAACTAGCAAAAGTAGTCCAGTTAGCAGTACTATCGGGTTTTGGAGCGCTCTGCCCAGATTTTCTAACGCAGTTGTCTTTGATGGCAATACCCGTAGTGTCATTGGTGTGTAGTTGAAGATGATGACGCCCAGCACGCTCACAATTAATAAACTGACAATTCCGGCTAATACCCCATAAACCTGTCGCCAGTTCATGCCAACTGCTAATAAAGTAGTAGCGATCGCGGGGCCTGAAAGTGCACCAATACCATAGAAAGCATGGAGCAAACCAATCAGACTGGCACTGCGGGAATTTTGCACAATGTAGGTGTTGATGCCTGCATCAATCAGCCCAATGCCCAATCCCAACCCCGATCCAGCCGCAACCATGAGAAACCAGGAGGGTGAGATGGCATAGATTATCAGTGCCATCGTCAGCGTACCCGCAGCAATCAATAGCATTCGGGCTAACCCCAGCCGACTACTCACAAGACTACTGGTGAATGCTGCTAGAATGTAGCCGCTAATTTGACTGAGAAAAAGTAGGGTAACGGTTGCTGGAGTCAGGTTATATGTAGACAAAATCGAGGGCAGAAGAACTCCTAATCCTGCTTCAGCAATGCCAATGGCAATAAAGGCATAGAAGGCGATCGCTGAACCTATCCACAGAGGTGGTAGGGTGCGTTGATAGTCTCTCATTGGCTGGAATGCTCCTGGATCGGACAATTTGACTGCTGAGATTTACTCAATTAATCATCCTCAAAAATAACTTTATACTCATCTTTTTGTAGTCATGCACTGACACAACCTAAATTATTTTATTGATGTCCACTACGAATTTAGCTATAAAATTCGTTATTAATTGATGTAAAAATGAACTTACCAAACTGACACGGCAAACGCATCTAAATATTGACGAACCTGAATAAGAGTGAAATACGCCAATACCATAACTACATAGGGCTTTCAGAAAATTAAATCTTCCCTCTTAGAGTATTGCTTGATTCAATTTGAGAAAAAATAGCGTAGGCGAAGCCCACCGTTCGCGTAGCGTCTCGTAGAGAAGGCATCGCCTGAATCAATAGTTATGTATTTTTCTACCCTAAACTATTAATAACCTTCTTTAAATTACATTACTACATTGCCAACAATTCTACAAGGATTTCTCTCAAATCCTTGTAAAAACGCAAATTTTCGGACAGGTCTATTTATCCTTGCTTTTTGAATGCTTGAGTTGCTAGCAATGCTAATGCTACTGTACCAGCGATCGCACCCCACTGGAGAAGCGGATTTTTTTCTAGCCAGTCAGAAACACTCGGTATAACTAAGTTACCAAAATCTCCGTTAACTCTGTCGTCTTCAGGAACAGATTGGTAAAAATTATTTGGTGCATCTTCAGACTTCGGCTCAGAAGAATGTAGTAAATCGAAGCCGACGAGCAGTAACAGTGAATCTACTAATGATGGTGAGACGCGCTGTACCACATCTAATATTTTAGCTACATCCCCAACTAAGTAGTCACGAGTTGGATGTTCGGCTACATAGAGGATAGCATCAGCTACAAGTTTAGGCTCGTAGTAAGGTGGTATCCCAGAAGGCTTTACGCCTAATTTCGTCAGACCATTATTCCAAAAGGGAGTGTTGATCACTGCTGGTTTCACACTCGTGACGCTGATCGGCCATTTTTCATGTTGCAACTCAAGGCGCATGGCTTCGATAAAGCCCTCCACCCCGTGTTTAGCTGCCGAATAAGCACTTTGGTAGGGGAGCGATCGCCTACCTTCCATTGAAGAGACGTGGATCAGTGCCCCCTGTCCCTCACGCTTCAGATGGGGTAGAGCCGCCATTGCACCATACACTTGTCCCATGAGATCGACATCAATGACATGCTTAAACTCTTCTGGTGTTGTATTGTCGAAAGTAGCAAAGATACCGATAGCGGGGACATGTACCCATGTATCGAGTCGTCCGTAGACTTCCACAGTTTTATCTGCGATCGCCTTAACTTGCTCAAATACTTCCACATCAGCTACGCAAAAAGTTGCCTCACCACCAAAGCTACGAATCTCCTCCACTAAAGACTTTAGCTTCGACTCACTCCGAGCCGAGACTACGACTTTTGCGCCGCGTCTAGCAAACTCAAGAGCTGTGACACGTCCGATACCGCTGGAGGCTCCAACGACAGAAACGACTTGCTGATTGATTGGCTTTAATTGCATAAGTGTTACTTTTTAAAATAAATTAGGGATTGAGAATTGGCTTCGACAGCGTTATAGCACTTTAGCTTCAGTAGGTAATTCAGTCGCTTTCTTAGTATCAATTGCTATTAAAAATATTTTTTAATAACTCTACTATACATATATATGTTAATTATTATTACGGTTGCAGTTCTCTGTCTATTGGGGAATCTGAAAGCGTCACAGGATGTATCTCAGGGTATTGTCTAGACTTTTGATAGTTTCGACTAAAAAGCATCAAAAACTTACTCGAAAAAGTTTAGAAAATCTCATTTGTAGCCATTTACCTACTTCAGACTCAACTTTCAAATGACGCAATCTCCTGATGCTATTTACTTTTTTTACAAACAGCCTCTTAGTCTGATTCACTCCTCAAGACAGATGCGAAAGCAGATTTAATTGAACCTCCCGCTTCCTTGATTTTCTGGGCGATGGGTTGCTCATTATGCAAAAACACACGCGCACAGTTACGTCCTGGCAAACCGGAAATTGAACCACCCGGATAAGTTCCAGCACCAGTAAGATACAAGTTATCAATTGGTGTTTTGTAGTTAGCTAATTCTGGCAAGGGTTAGAAAGTGTTGAAGATATCTAAATCTTTCGTGGGTTATAGAATATTTATATATCTAGCAGTAGTACTTTTATCGCCAAGAAGCAAATTTATTTTTAATCTAATTTTGCTACTATCTACGTATAGGATTGTGCCCAAATGAGTAAGGCTATAAATAAATCAAAATTTTAGATTACTTGCCATTTAAATCAAGCGATAAATAAGATAAATATTATATTTAAATTATATAAAAAATCTATCTATCAAATAAAGTATAGATTATTAAGTTTCAATTTAATCTTCATCAAAAGTGAATCTCTACTAACAAAAAAATGCTTATACTTAATCTTTTTTAGCTTATTTTATAAAAAATTGATAACAATCTAAAACATTAATTTTATAGTTTCCCAATTTAGCTTAACTGCTTTACCAAATATTGCTATAGTATTCTAAGTTATTTATTTTTATTTTTTCCTCAATTGTATAAAACGAAGTTAATTCTTTTAAGATTTAGGCAAAGAACCTCAGTTTCTACGAGAAATAAAACTTCTTAATACCAAATATAAACAATGGTATTGTTTAAGGGAGCCATTGTAATCCTTTCTTTTCTAATTTATGCTCGATATACTGCATTTCTTCGAGAGATTCTCCAGTAGCAATCGCATAAACTTCCGTGTAGATTTTTCCGTATTTGACCTTCTCTAAAGCCGACAGAATGATCAAGTCCTTGCGATCTAGTTCTGGTTTTAAGGTCACTAAAATTGAATCCAACGCTCCTTCCATACGGTAGTCACTGGAATATTTAGCTACTTCCTTTCCTAGTCCCAGTAGGGTATGACGCTGCAAGCACAACGGAGTCGATCCATTGACTCGGAAATTGGCATCGATCGCATAAAATTGTCCGTCTTCATCTTCCAACACATCGAAGCCAATCACGCCAAAATAACCTTGTTTGTGAGCATACTGACCAATGGCAGCAATCATTTCAAAGAACTTGCTCATGTCAGTGTTGCGGTAGTTAATCAGTCCCCCTAAATAGTTGCCTTCTGGAGTGACGAGTTGGCAGGTAGTGCCGATCAGGGTTATGTCTCCCGCCTTGTTGACATAGAACTGTACGCAGTAATTCTGTACCTGATTCTTGACGAACTCCGAGACAATAATTTTATCGAGCGACTTAATATCTAGATATTTATTGATTTCTTCAAGGCAGTAGTTGAGATCGCTGGGGCTTTTGATAATATAAGTGCCTTCTCCTGAGAGTCCGTGGGACGTTTTAATTAAGTAGGGAAATTGTGGTAACTGAATGTCTTCTAGACTACAGGTGTGCAAATTGTAGCTCTCGTATTTTGGACATTGCACCCCCAGTTCGGCTAGGGTTACTTTGCTGAGTAAGCGGTAATGGGTGTCTGAATCGATAGCGTGTTTTTCAGGTTTTAGGCGATCAAAGGGAAATAGAGTGATGAGTTTGTCAAAGCGTTCGCTGTGACTGAGGTCATCCAAATAAGTCAAGCGATCCATCATCGATATATTGGAGTAGCTGAAGCCGAAATGCTCTTGCCAGTAGGCAAGCAGCGACTTTGGCGGCGGATTAATCGCAATTCCGGGAATGCGATCGCCTAATACAGCTAAAATTTTCCAAGGTTCCTTTTGGCAAATCTTGTCAAAGGAGGTTTTGGTGGCTTCACTACTGCCATCTTGAATAAAATATTTTTCCAGGTTGGGATAAGCAGCCCAACTGGCAGTTGCAGGGTAATTTAGGATAAACCCATAAGATGCATCTGTGATGTCTTGAGCAAATAGATCAGAAAGAGAACTTCCTTGAAAGTATTGAAAGTTATATTTTGAGTTCATTTAGCCCTCCGATAAACCGCATTCTCAAACAGTTGGACAGATACATCTGCTATCTGCACTCCTACCAGTAGCATCCTGTCTTGATGAGAGACAATTTCTTTCGTAATTGCAGCAAAGGCTTGGGCAAGTTTCGGTGAAACAAATCTATCTTTTGGTTGATTTTTTTGATAAAAGCGCTGTAATTGTTTTGTTTTACTAGATTTTATACTCTGAAGATTGCTATATTTTTTTTGCATAAAGCTAATATTTGCTATTTTGCTCTTTATTGATCTATCTTACTTGTAGTTTAATTAACTCTATCAAACAAAAGAAGTAAATTACTTTATATATTATTTTAAAATAATATTAGTCTAAAATGATTGTTTATCTGATATAGCAATAATTATAAAAATGCAGATGTGTAAATATAGCTGTGGTATAAGATATTTAACCTAATCTTTCTGCCTGTCAGTACATCACCCTTTAAAATACTCAAGTAGCGATTTGAAACAGCTATAATTCTTAAAATTGCCTTTATTTTTTGCTGTGCATCTACCGCGAGTATAATTCGATTCATTGCGATCGCTGTTGCTCAACTGCCGAATGGCATAATTCAATTAAGATAGCAGACACGTAATATTCTTATTTAATAAAAATAGCTAAAAAATCTAATCTAAAACCCCCATACCTTAGATGTACAGGGGTTATTTCAACTGATGCGAAAGGAGTTAAGGTAAAGGTGAACTTGTATTGCATCCAATTACAAATTTACAAATAACCATAGACAAAGCTCGACTTATCCAGGATAATCTATTCCGGTTAATATTCCTAATTGTGAACTAACAGCGCTGATGTAATCTTGATTGTTTAAAAATTGTGTTGGTAGTTTGCGAGCATTGATTGCAGCTTTGACTAAATCTTTCGCAGTAATATTTCCACGCTGACCTTCAGAAATCAAAGCTCCTCCACTAGGAACTCCTTGTTGTTTGAAACCACCTTGGTAAGCAAGATAAACAAGATTAAAAGGTTTAATGTAGCTGACATTGGTGGAATTACTGCCTAATGCATCAGGATTAACTGCTGTGTTTATTGATTTCTCACTAGTTACATCAGCACTTATGTAGTTGCTCTTTATGGCTGTTTGAGCGCTAGCAATACTAGATGTGAAGGCAAGAGAGGCAATGATAACCGTATAATTTATCAATGTTGTTAATTTCATTACGTACCCTTAACTAGAGTAAAGTAGAATCAATAGTTTCTACTAATAGATATCTCTTATTTATAGAAATTAACCTTATGCAATTGGCTCACTCAAACGGTTGAATTGTTTCTCATCCAAATGGGTGACTTATTTGCTGCCTTTTCGTTCTGGCATCTTGGTAGCAGTAATCACATCTGATAACTTAACAATAAAACTGTCTCGTAGATGAAAGTCAGCCTCCATGCCTTGATGAGTTAACGCCCAGTAAGTCACCTTGCCATCTCTATGTTTGATGACTGTAGTAATGCTAATTTCAATTTCTTGTTCTGCTAAGACGATTTTATCCAAATTGACATCTAAGGCAAGTGTTAAACCATCGGCTTGATTTTGAACATTAAATGGTAGCTTTTCAAAGGCTGTTTCCTCTTGCATTCCTTGACGATACCCATCAAAGCGATAGACATTCCAATGTCTGGCGGGGGAGAGGTTGAATTCCCAATACTGTTGAGAATCTTTAATGCCAAAGAAGAACTCAAAGCAAGTGTCTTCCCACAATCCATACTTGCGTGATGGTGCATTTGACAGTGGAGCAATTGCAATTTTTTTTAAGTCACCTCCAAGGTTGTAGCAGATGGTAAGTTGATTAGCATTTCGGGAGATATTGCCTGTAATTTTTAAATTAGGAAAGGAATCAGTAGAAAGGAAAGGATGCAGGGAAAATGTCTGGAGGTTCATTTCATATCTTCGATAATTTTGCGAATTTGCGTTTCTTGAGATTCAATACTTTCGGTAAGCTTAAACTGGACGATCGCTCTTGCCAAGTTATGTTCTGGGTGCTTAACTTTGAAGTAGACATTCCCTGCTAAATAATCAGCAAAGAATCTCAGTCCTAGTTCAAAAGTAATTAGACGAATCGCATCATATATGTATGCATAATCATTCTCGGTCAGAAATGCCTTGGCCACAGCGAGATAACCCTGGAGGATTTCCTGACACAAATCGGTATCGAAATAAATACTTTCCCAATTCTCGGTTTCTTCACCAGCCGGATTGCAACCCGATCGCAGGCAATCACCAATATCGTAATGTACCAAACCGGGTTTCACGGTGTCCAGGTCGATGACGCTGACGGCTTGCTGGGTAACAATGTCAAACATCACGTTATTAATTTTTGGATCACCATGCATCAGACGTAAGGGTAGCTTGCCTTCAGCTTTAGCATTTTCTAAGATATGTGCAAAGGCTTGGCGATCACTGACAAACTGTAAGCAATAATTAACTTCAGAAGATTGAGGCGCACTAGTTTTCGGCAAAACTTCCTCGTAATGCTGGAGATAAAACGGTGTAATATGGAACCCTTCGAGGGTGTCAGCAAGTTTTTCTGCTGGCAAATCGCTGATTAAATTGTGAAACATTCCCAAGGCATAACCGATTTCTTTCGCGTGGGAGCGATCGCGTATACTATCAAAACAGTGGGAGCCTTGAATAAAGCTAATTGCCCGCCAAAATGAGCTATCTGCATCCTTCCAATGGTCTTGAGCGTTTTTGGTCAACAATACGCGTGGCACTTCCCAGCGACGATTAAGGGGTGTATCTTGCAACCTTTTTTGAACGTGTTCAGTTAAAGTACGCATATTCTGCATAATCAGTTGTGGCTGACGAAATACCTGTGTGTTAATGCGTTGCAGGACAAAATGTTGTTCCTTTGAGGAATCTAGAGTTGCTAAAAAGGTGTCATTTATATTACCACTGCCAAATGCTTTAACGCCTGTAACCTTCCCCAGTTGGGCGAATTGGTTAGCGATCGCCACCAGATTCCGGGTATCCTGTGTATTGAATTCTTTTATCATCTGTTTGACCTGTACTACTCCTCACGTACATTGCAAGAAAGCAATAGGGGATATCGTAGCGCAAGTGTCAAGATAATTTTTAATTCGTAATTCGTAATTCGTAATTCGTAATTGATTACCGAACTGTCAATTATGAATTTTTAAAAGTACTACAGCAATCCTGAATCCATTCCTGAAAAACAAAATACCCAACTTATTTGAAAAGTCGGGAATCTGCGGGTTGCAATTCTCATCAACCCCGTGCTAATTCAACAGTTAGGAAATCTCATCGCTATCAACCCACTCGTCATAAGATGAGTCATAACCAACGTAGTGAACAAAGTATTGCTGTCCTTGGATTTGCTCTATTGTTGCAGAATACCAAGCCTCTCGGTCATCATCCCAACATTTTACCTTTTGACCTACTGCATATCCATTTTCATCAGTGGAGCGAAGATCGCGAGTCCGAATGTCATCTTCGCCTACCCACTCGCCATAAGATGAACCGTAACCAAGGTAATGAACAAAGAACTGGTCATCTTCGATTTTTTCAATTGTTCCCTGATACCAATCCTCGTCATCATTATCCCAGATTTCTACTGTTTTGCTTACTTCATACTGATTCTTATCTGATTTTACAGCAGATGAGATATCTTGAATCGGCTTTTGTTCCTCTTGTTTAATTTCCTCTTTTACTAAAGCGTATGCTTGCAAAATCAAACTGCGAACGACAGTTTGAATTCCTGTATGCTCGTAGTAATTGGTAGTTTGATCTAGGAATGCTGCAACTAAATCTAAATTATCATCAGCAATCTGAATAAAATTACCCAAGTTACTAGAAATTGATTGCGGAGTTATGCCTGTCTTGGATACTAAGTTATTCATCCAGCCTTGCACGGAGTTGAACCCCTGATTGATAAAACCAACTTTATCAGAGGTATTATTGCCTGGAAGAAAGTTATTAACGGCTAAGAAAACCGGATTTTGAGTTATTGCGCCAGCATCAGTGCCACTAATAACTCCGTGAATTTTGCTGAGAAAGTCAGGACCCAAGGGCAGAATTCCATCTAGACAAACTAGAGCTACCATCCGCATTAGGGATGCATTTTGATAGTTGTTAGTCAGGGAATTAGCAAACTCTTGAGGATTAGGTTGAGGAATACCGTTTAGTTTACAAAAGGCGATGATTTCGACTGCGATTTTCAATACCAAATCAATGGATTGAGTTACGTCGGCTTTAGGAGTAATTTTGCCTAAAAAAGAGAGAAAACCGATTTTCTCACTAACTTTATTCGCTAAAGCCGCTGCTGCCATAGCTGTGTCTGCCTTATCAATTGTTTGATAAAGTTTGATTGCAAACTGGTAGCCTTGTTGAGGATCTTCGTATAAGGTGACGGCGCGATCGCGGATTTTTTGAATTACCTTAGCATCGGTTTCTCTAGTAATGGCGCGAATATTATTGTCAAACCCCGTCAAATTGCTCCATTCACCTGGTGCTACATAATCAAGAGCCTTTAAAACTTTGACAGTAATATTGTCAGTTGGTAATTCGTCAACCAACTGAATAATTGATTTATCCATCAGCCGCTCCTCAAAACTCCAGTGTGACAACACGGTTTAGAGCAGCCCAGATAATCAACGCTGGGGGAATTGCTAAACCGTATTTCTAGAGTTCCCCGACTTGACCAAAAAATAACGATGTTAGTAACAGGCGCTACACTTAAAGATATTGCACAGGCGATCGCATTCCAAGTGCAAAGCTGAATCAACAGCTTGAGTCTGCGAGGGATGCGATCGCGTTTAATCGCACCTACTTACTTTGGCAATAGGACGCTTTGACGCACAGTACGCTTGCGATCGCTTTTACGAATACCTCCAGCCATCTGATACTCATGGCTATTATTACCATATTTATAAGCAATACCACGCAAAATTTTCTCAGAATAGTCTGCCAAATCTTGTTCATTTTCAACGATCTGGGTTAGTAAGACATCAATAGTAGAGAGGGTGGTATTGTATGCTTCCAGAGATTGTCGGAGGTTTTCAATTTTTTCAGTATAATCTTTGACTGTTAAGCTTTCTCCGACATCAAGAGTTGGATTAATAGATTTAATGCTTGCTAGACGTACTTCAGCTTTGCCAAGAGTACGTGAATTGCGTTTTGGTCTTGCCATAATTAATACTTATTCTCTAAATTACTGATAACTCTATAGTGGACAACTGTTGAAAAAATTGTCATACGTGAAATTGTTGATTTTTCTGAAAAAGCCTAAAATTTAAGTATTTCACAGTATTTTTTGCCAATTAAAACCATATTTATTGTTGGGGCACAGCAGTGCTGTACCTCAAAAACGTCTTCTATTTAAGAGAAGATGTTTTAACACAAGTCTGTTTCTCATAACGTGAAGCCAGAAGCTGCTACAGACTGCGCGTAACACGGAAACGTCAAGGCGGAAGCTGCTACAGACTGCGCGTAACACGGAAACGTCAAGGCGGAAGCTTCTACAGGGAAGGCGGAAGTTGCTACAGATTGCGCGAAACACGGAAACGTCAAGGCGGAAGCTGCTACAGGGAAGGCGGAAGTTGCTACAGACTACGCGAAACACGGAAACGTCAAGGCGGAATGTTCCTATAGGGAAGATTACCCCACCCTAACCCTCCCCGATGCATTGGGCAGGGAACTAGATTCCTTTTTTCCCCCTTTGCAAGGGGGAACTAAGGGGGGTAATTTGACTTATGTGTACACCTTAGAGAGTGCGATCGCACTCCACTTACAAACCTCAGCTAAAATCTCATTTTACCAGCAATGCATAGATCCAAAGCGAAAAATCGGAAATTGAGCAACATCTGGTAAATTATAAATGCTCAAGGTAATGTAATAATAATACGCTTATGTCAGCAAAGATAACAGAAATTATTGGTTCCGATGGAGAAAAAATCTATATTCAATACGATGACACTGATAGTGATGAATTGCAAGCCGTTGGATATATTGACGACATCCGGGAAAGGTCAGAAAGGCTACAAAAAATGATGATTAGTACGGTACGCAATTATTCTGGACTGATACTCAATAGCGTTAAGCAAGGGATAACTGATAAAGCACCAAGTAAAGTGACAATGGAATTTGGCTTGCAAGCTGGAGGAGAAACAGGAGTTCCTTTTGTTACTAAGGGAAGCGCACAAGCTAATGTGAAGGTAACAATTGAGTGGAATTTGAGTCAGGAAGAATCACCACAGAAACCAGACAGGCTAAACCCTGCGACTACATGAGTTTAATTTGCTTGCGCGGACTAAATGCTTCGCTCAGAATCATAGTTTTAAGCCGTTTTAAGTATATCTCACGAACATGAGCAATTACACCCTAGATGAACTGAGAGAATCAATGGTCAAAATCCTCGATTCTAATGGGGGTACTGTCGGTTCTGGGTTTATTATTCGCGCTGATGGCTATCTTGTCACCTGTCATCATGTTATCTATTTGTTGGATGCGCTCAGAGTAGAATATCAAGGACAAATTTATCCTGCGGAATGGTGCGAAAAATTCTCAAATTTAGAAGTAGATATTGCAATTTTAAAAATAAATGTGGAGTCTGCAAAGACGGTTCCAATTATTAATCCTCAACAGATATCAACATCAGTAAAAGTCTATGGTTTTCCGCCAGCGAAAAAGGTTAATTTCCCGGAAGGATTTGATGTTTTTGCCAAAAGTATTCGTCATAGTGTGCCTCTGAATGTAGTTTCAACTTATAAAATTCGCAATCAAAATGAAATAAAGTTTAATAATCCTTGGAATCAGCTCCCACAGGAAAATTCTGCGTTTTTGTCCCACCAACTGGATGCGAAGGTTGAATCGGGAAGTAGTGGCGGTGCGGTTTTGGCTGAAGAGTTGGGCGGTGTGGTGGGAGTGATTCAATGCAGTAAAAGCGATGCAAGTTATGTAATTCGCTGGGATAATCTTCTTGATAGTTTAGATAAGCTAGGATTAGAACCAGAGAAAAATGCTGTTTGCAGTTTTTTGGCAGATATTGAAGAATCTTTTAAATATATTAAACTGTTCCATACTCAAGAGAAAATTATCTTAAAAAAGCAATATATCCCGATTCAAGTAACTTTAGAAAGAAAATACAAACATGAAATAGAAACAAGTTGGGCATATACAGAAGGTGAAGCCGGATTTAAGCGTCTCTACACAATGAAAGGTTTTGATGAGGAATTGCAAAAGAGAAAAGAAGAGGAAACAAAGCGAGTTGTTGTTGACTGGGAAAAGGCAAAAAAAGAAAACCAAAAAATTATGGTTTTGGCTGACCCAGGTATGGGAAAATCTACTTTATTAAGGATGGAGGCTGGGTTAATTGCTCGTGAGGAAAGGGAGAAATTATTAAGAGACCCCTCCCCTACAAAGGGAGGGGAGCAAGATACGCCCTTTTCTTCAAGGAGAGGAGGGGTTAGGTCAAAATTAGGTGTAAATGATGTAATATTTCCGTTGTTTTTGCGGTTATCTGATTTAGCTGAAGCTAAAAAAGAAATTATTGATGCTATTCCTCTAATTATTGAGAGAGATTATCCAAAAACAGCAAAATCTATCAAATATTTATTAGAAGATAAATTAAAAAATAATAAATGTCTTTTACTTTTAGACGCTTTGGATGAAGTTCCACAAGAATATCGCCCTTGTTTAAAAGAAAGGCTCAACCGTTTTATAAGAAATTATGACTGTCCAATTATTTGTACTTCCAGAATTGTTGGTTATGGTGGTGCTTTTGTAGATAGTGCTAAGGAAGTTGAAATTGTTCCTTTTAGTCAAACGCAAACAGAAGCATATATTCAAATTTGGTTTAAGAATGCGGCTGGTTATATTGAAGATGATTCTGTTTCCGCAGAAGGGCTGATTGTTGAAATAAAAAATAAACCACAAATTGCTGGTTTAGCGCAAAATCCTCTACTTTTATCTTTGCTGTGTAGTTTGTATCAAACCAAAGGGCTAAGGCTTCCCGCACGTCGTGCCCAAGTTTATGAAAAAGCTGTAGATTATATGTTAAGTCAATGGAGAAATGATAATAATCGATTATCCCCCGAAAATGTAATTGCTAAAAAGAAGTTATTAGCTGATCTGGCATATAAGTTTAGCAGTGAGGGCAAAGAAGTTTTTTATCGTGATGAATTGCATAAGATAATTGAAAAATCTTTAAATAAGCAAGAAATCCGCGATTTCCAAAATCAAACTAATGAGGAATTAATTAAAGAACTTTCGGAAGCAGATGGAATTATTCAAAAGTTTTCACGAGAAGGAAAGCAATATTTATTTTTACATCGCACCTTTCAGGAATATTTCACAGCATATTATCTCAATCAAGCCATTGAAAATAATAATAGTGATGGTATTGCTTTAGCAAAAAAACTATTTTGGGAATATGATTCTCATGAAACTTTGACTTTATTGGCAAGTTTAATGAAAAATCCCATGCTGTTGATAGAAGCATTGTTTAAAGAAAAGGATGATATTTTTCAGACGCTGTTATTATTGGCGGGGAGATGTATTGTTGAAGTTCAGCAGAATGGAGAAGCTTCTGGTGGAATCAGCCAAAATCCAAAATTAATTGCCAAGATAATCAATAAGATTTACAAGTTTTGGCGACGTTACCCCAAAGCTATTTTTATTGAATCGCTTGTAGTGGCATTGGGAAAAGTCAATTTGCAGATGTCTCAGAAATTAATCGTCGCCCTCAAGGACTTTAAATCATACGTGAGAGGCAACGCGGCATCGGCTTTGGGTAAAATTGGCAATGCAGAAGTTGTGCCGGAATTAATCGCCGCCCTCAAGGACTCTAAATCATACGTGAGAGACAAGGCGGCATCGGCTTTGGGTAAAATTGGCAATGCAGAAGTTGTGCCGGAATTAATCGCCGCCCTCAAGGACTCTGAATTATACGTGAGATACAACGCAGCATCAGCTTTGGGTAATATTGGCAATGCAGAAGCTGTGCCGGGATTAATTGCCGCCCTCAAGGACTTTAATTATAACGTGAGAGGCAACGCGGCATCAGCTTTGGGTAATATTGGCAATGCAGAAGCTGTGCCGGAATTAATCGCCGCCCTCAAGGACTCTAATTATAACGTGAGAGGCAAGGTGGCATCGGCTTTGGGTAATATTGGCAATGCAAAAGCTGTGCCGGAATTAATCGCCGCCCTCAAGGACTCTGAATCATACGTGAGATACGATGCGGCATCGGCTTTGGGTAAAATCGGCAATGCAGAAGCTGTGCCGGAATTAATCGCCGCCCTCAAGGACTCTAATTATAACGTGAGAGGCAAGGCGGCATTGGCTTTGGGTAATATTGGCAATGCAGAAGTTGTGCCGGAATTAATCGCCGCCCTCAAGGACTCTGAATCATACGTGAGATACGACGCGGCATCGGCTTTGGGTAATATTGGCAATGCAGAAGCTGTACAGGAATTAATCGCCGCCCTCAAGGACTCTAATTATAACGTGAGATACAACGCAGCATTGGCTTTGGGTAAAATCGGCAATGCAGAAGCTGTGCCGGAATTAATCGCCGCCCTCAAGGACTCTGAATCATACGTGACAGACAACGCGGCATCGGCTTTGGGTAAAATCGGCAATGCAGAAGTTGTGCCGGAATTAATCGCCGCCCTCAAGGACTCTGAATCATACGTGAGATACGACGCGGCATCGGCTTTGGGTAATATTGG
>NZ_JBALDE010000253.1:0-7828 GCF_036917515.1 Nostoc sp.
ACAAATGCTCTGAATGCGGTAACTAAAAAAGACATTATTGGATGGTTCACCCACTGCTGTTACTATATTGCACCCAACTGAGAACCGCTATATATGGCTTAAACTGGAATACCCAAAATGCAGTCCTAGAACGCATTGACCAGTTGGAAACAAAAGTTGTTGACGGACAAGCAGTAATTCTCGGTGAATTCAAAAATCTCCTAGAACTGACGCAACGGGGATTTACCAATGCATTCCGCCGCGAACAAGCAATCATAGATGCTCATTGTCCCAATGTTTTTGTGCTGCGTCCTCATGGCGCTAAAGCTTGGCAAAAGAATCTAACTGGACAGAAATTAGATTTACAACTCTATTGCCAAGCACCGGGCTGTTGGCATCCCACCCAAGAAGGCGGTTTATATGAAATAAATGAACCTGCCAAATGGCTGAGAGTAACTGCACCTTATATTGGTAACTTATTCAAAGTCTTGAAATATGCCGCCCCGATAATTGGCCCTTGGCTGGGTGTCATAGATCCCAAAGAATATGAAACGCTATTTAAAAACGACTTAGAACTATTTAAAGAACTAGCAGCAAAATTACCTGAACTCAAACAATCTGAAGATTTAGAATTAGCAGACATTGCTAGAGGTGAAGATTTAGATCCAGAACGCGCTGATGGTGCAGCTTTGCGTGCCTTGCGTCAACTTTTAGAAGAAAAAGATCCCCAGCAGCACTGGGGTGGATTAAAGAAAGTCTTGACTCCAGAGGGACATTACCTATGGCTATGCGAACATCACGCAGCAGAGTATAAACGCTAACTATATCAGATTTGAGATTGCAATCTTGAATTGTAGAGAAATTTATCAACTATTCCCTAAACCAGCAGCAATAGTTTTGAGAGTATTTCAATAACTCCATGACAAAGCAAGCATAAAACAATTACTTAGGATTCCTATATATACTAATAGGGTATATTTGACTAGAATTAAGGTATTATAGCGATGATTATTTGGATACCATAAGCGGTAGGGGTTTACAGAAGTGCACCTCTACGACTAACACGCCAGTTTAGCTATAAATTAATATCTACGGTTTTACGGGTATTAGAAAAATGAAGTTTACAGACTGGGTGACTAGAGTGCTACTAATCTGGCTGATGTTCGCCACTTTAATAGTAGTGCTGCTAATTGGACGAGCAACAAAATTACACAACAATCCGACAATATCCCGTACATCCAATCCACAGGTTACAGCTTTTGATCAATATCCCCAGGCGCAATTCCAATTAGCGAAAGAGCCAGAGAAGAAATTTCAAAATGTTATCAAGTCCCCAGTCAAGACTAACAAATCTGTAGCAAGGTATGTAACCACTCAAGCTTTTGCACAGTACAGACCTAATTATCAAGTTGCTTCGGTTGATCCAAGTAACTATGGAGAACGGTACACCCAAGATATTAACGGCATTCTTGTCAACAATCAACCAATTATTGTCCTCCATGAAACTGGTTATTCTGCTTCCAGCGCAGTTAATTTCTTTCAAGTAGCCCATACTGATGAAAGTGTGCAAGCAAGTTACCACGCTTTAGTCAAGTTAGACGGAACAGTGGTTTATTTAGTACCGCCAGAAAAGCGGGCTTTTGGTGCGGCTAACTCAGTATTTGAGAGTTCCGAGGGAGTGGAAACTGTGCAGACTAATCCGAATTTACCGGCATCTGTAAATAATTTTGCTTATCACGTCTCTTTAGAAACACCGCCAGATAGTTATGACGCTAGCAGCCAACTAACCCATAGCGGCTATACGGAAGCTCAATATCATTCTCTTGCTTGGTTAATTGCTCAAAGTCAAGTTCCAGATCATCGCATCACTACGCACCATTTAGTAGACCGTTCTGGTAAAAAAGTTGACCCAATAAATTTTGATGGTCAGAAATTTCTCAGCTTACTTAATACTTATCGTCAGGTTAGACCAATCTATCGAGTCAGTAAATAATTTGTAGAGACACAAAAATTCGCAGAGACGCGAAAATTCGCGTCTCTGCGAATTTTCGCGTCTCTACAAGGGTTGTGGATACAATTTTGAATTGTTAACTTGCTCAAGAAGGCGCGATCGCGTCAAAATAAGAGTTAGACGCTGTAACCTAACTTAATAATGACCCCAACGCAGCTTGAGCAAATTTCCCCTCAATCAACACCGCCAAATGAGCGGGGATATGAATATGATTTGGTAATTGTCGGCGGTGGGATTATTGGGTTAACTCTAGCCTCTGCTTTAAAAGATTCTGGTTTGAGTATTTTGCTAATTGAAGCGAAAGTCGCATCAGTGGCGGTAGCGAAGGGACAAGCTTATGCAGTTCATCAGCTTTCGTCGCTAATTTATCAAGGAATTGGCGTTTGGGACAAAATGTTGCCGCAAATCGCCAAGTATTGCCGAGTTCGTCTTTCAGATGCCGATTATCCCGATGTGGTGGAATTTACCACAGATGATATAAATACAGCAGAGTTGGGTTATGTGGCGGAACATCAAGCGCTGTTGCAGCCGTTGCAAAATTTTGTCCAAGATTGCCCGAACGTGACTTATTTGTGTCCGGCGGAAGTGGTAAATACGCAATACCAGCAGAATATAGTCGCCATTGATATTAAAATTGCCGATCAACTAAAGACAGTCAAGAGCAAATTAGTTGTAGCAGCAGATGGATCGCGATCGCCAATTCGGCAAGCGGCTGGAATCAAAACTTCGGGCTGGAAATATTGGCAATCTTGCATTGTCGCTTTTGTCAAACCAGAAAAACCCCACAATAATACGGCTTACGAAAGATTTTGGTCTAGCGGCCCCTTTGCGATTTTACCTTTACCGGGAAACCGTTGCCGCATTGTCTGGACAGCTCCCCATGAAGAAGCAAAAGCTTTGTGTGCTTTGAATGACGAGCAATTTTTGGCAGAACTTAGCCGCCGCTATGGCGATCAGATGGGCAAACTGGAATTACTAGGCGATCGCTTTGTTTTTCAAGTACAACTCATGCAAAGCGATCGCTACGTTCTCCCTCGACTGGCATTAATTGGTGATGCGGCGCACAATTGCCATCCCGTCGGCGGACAAGGTTTAAATTTGGGTATTCGGGATGCCGCAGCTTTGGCGCAAGTAATTCAAGCAGCGCACAAGGCGGGTAAAGATATTGGCGATATTCAGATTCTCAAAGGTTATGAACGCTGGCGCCAGCTGGAGAATCTGACAATTTTAGGTTTCACCGATTTGTTAGATCGGATGTTTTCTAATAATTTCTTCCCTATGGTGGTGATTCGTCGCTTAGGTTTATGGTTTTTGCAGCGAGTACCGATATTAAAAGTATTTATGCTGAAATTGATGATTGGCTTAAAAGGGCGGACTCCAGAATTAGCAAAACGGTAAAGCTTGAGAAGGCGATCGCTGATATATTTACTTGATTAAATTTGCAAAAAGTTAGCGATCGCCTGCGGTAATGGCAGAATAATTACAATTAACAAAGCCATTGCCAGTAACCCCCAAACGTCACGTTTGTTATCCAATTCAGTGACATCATTCAGTGCAGGTTCATCAATCAATGGCATAAATAATAAGATAATTGCCCACACCAAAAATTCTTCTCGTACTAAAGAAAGTAATAGTAACAACACGCGAGCAGTTTGACCAATTGCGATTGCAGTTCGTTGTCCAAACATTGCATGGACAATGTGACCTCCATCTAATTGTCCTACAGGCATTAAATTTAACGCTGTGACAACTAGTCCTAAAAAACCTGCTACTGCAACTGGATGCAGATCGAGGGCTGATTTTGCTGTTAACTGACTTCCTAAAGCTAACTTCGAGAGTATAGCCAGTAAAATCGAATACTTGGGATTGAGCGCATCAGGATTTAAAAGTCGGGTTTTTTCAGTCAGGGAAACTATATCAGAATGAGCCAAACCCCATATTAGTAATGGCAAGGTGACAACAAAACCTGCAAGTGGCCCAGCGATACTAATATCAAATAAAGCTTTGCGGTTAGGAATGGGACTACGCATCTGAATAAATGCACCAAAAGTTCCCAAAAAGAAAGGTACAGGAATAAAGTAAGGTAACGTCGAGCGAATCTTGTAGAATCTAGCTGTCAAATAATGCCCAAGTTCGTGAATGCCTAAAATAGTCATCAATCCTAGAGCATAAGGTAATCCTTTGAATAGGACATCTGGATTAGATAGAAGTTTCAACAAAGATCCAATTTGCCAAATAGGCGGCAGAGTAACACCAGCATTTTGTAATCCCACCAAGGTAGTAGTGATCAAAGTAGCTGCTAGCAGCATCAGCGCTAATCCTGGTCGAGTTAACCGTTCCTGGTTGCGTCGTGGTGTATTTGTCTCTTTCGCAGCTTGAGTGTTAGGAACCAGCACAAAGAAAGGTTTGCCATTGAAACCTTCTTGAAAGATCAGCAAGAAGCGATCGCCAAATTGTGCTTCAATATTAGTTTTAATCTGCTGGTAAGCGTTGCTAGGTTTAGTTCGCAACTGACCCCGGCAAATCACAGATTGTGGTCGGTACTCAATATTTTGAACGTAGTATACAGACCAAGGAAAACAATTTCGCAGTTGGGTTTCTTCTGTTGGTTCAATGGGACGCACTGTTGGTTCTGGGGTAGGCTGGATATTCGGTTGTGATTCTGAGGCTTGGGTTTGGGTTTGGGTCTGTGTATCTCTTGGTACTTGACGCCCCCATTGAAACAATACCCAGTACAAGACTGTGCAGACAAATACCGACCAGAGGATCAGCTCTGGTGGTGGAGATTGTTTCGCTCCGTAGATTAGCGTCCACCCACTCAACAGGAATGCTGGTGTCATTAAAACCAGCCACAACAACCATACTGGTGTTCGGGTGATGCGAGCAACGCTACGCTGCACCATTAGGTAAGTAGCTAGCCCCAGCAGGAGGATAAACAGAAACCAAAATGCCATGTTATCGTTCAGTAATTTTGACAAAACGCCTCACCAGTAGCTTTAGCACCATAGCATTAACTACAAGGCAGACCTCAAATCCCAATTTTTTTCACAACGGTTAACAGTGCTGCTTAACGCTCAATCAATTCTTGAGAATTTCTGCACTGTCATCAAATTGTCCACAACTCCTCAGTTTCGGTTCTTTTATTATGTGCCCTTTACCTCAACAGCCAAGTCATACAACTAAGCCGCCACGGGCTGTCTTCCCTAACGAAGTTCTCAGCGCAGGTTCTCTGCAATCGGACTTCGCCCAAGAGAGCATTTTTGCCTTTCCACCCAATCGGGACACATTAGGGGGAACCTCTTATTTTATTGTAAGAAATGAAGGCAATATCCTCATAGATTGCCCTGCATTAGAAAAAACAAATCAAGATTTTTTGCGATCGCATGGAGGCGTGCGTTGGTTATTTATCACCCATCGCGGCGCCATTGGCAAGACTGCTGAATTTCAGCAAGTCTTTGGCTGCGAGGTGCTGATTCAAGAGCAAGAAGCGTATTTATTACCAGGCTTAACCGTAACTACTTTTAGGCAAGAATTTACTCTTGATGCTACAACACAAGTAATTTGGACACCAGGCCACTCTCCCGGCTCATCTTGTCTCTACTACAGCGAACTTGAGGGTATATTGTTTTCTGGTCGCCATTTACTCCCTAACCAGCATGGTCAAACAGTACCATTACGGACAACTAAAACCTTTCACTGGCCAAGGCAAATTCAGAGCCTTCGATTATTGTTAGAACGTTTTACACCAGAAACTCTCCAGTATATTTGTCCTGGAGCTAATACAGGCTTTCTTAGAGGTAAGCGGGTCATAGATCAAGCTTATCAACACCTCGCCTCTCTAGATTTACCAGCTTTGCTGGGGATACCACCCCTTTAAAGGTAAGCAGGGTATTCGTATACCATAATGGTAAAATCTTGTCAAGAGCATTAAAAATAAATCTTTGGGCTTGGGTGATGAAAAAGGGTTGTATAACTCGATGGATGGGCTTCGTACCTCAGCCCATCCTACCGCACTTGAGTGCAAACGACATTCTTATCTCTGTTTGCAGCTTGCAGTAAGTTCTACATTGTAGAAAGTTCCTGATTTAGGCTTAATTGAACGCAATTCTTGGATAAAAGCATTAAATATTGTATTAGTTGTGCCGAAGCCAGCTTCAGCACAAGCAGATAAACCCCCTTCGATGGGAATAGGTGATCCTGCCCTGGGACTATATACAATGAATTTATCGACGGTGCTTGTGCCGACTGCAAACCCGATAACTTGACGAATTGTTTGCAAAGCGGCATTATCTAAGGGGCCACCAATACTGCCAATACTGATATTAACCGCACGATTTTCAGCAAAGGCTGGCGCAGTAATCGACAACACTGCCCCGACAACCATTAAACTGGTGAACTTCTTCATTTTTCTCTCCTCCAAAAAATTGAAAAACTAATAATTAGGTTTCGACATGGATGAAGTACATCAGAGACTTTGCCATGTAAGGTTTTCAGCCATAGTGTTGTACCTCACTGGTTTTACTTTTATTCCCACTATAGTATTGCCCATTTCGTCAGGTAGCGATCGCTAATGTTGGTACTTTTGGAAAACCTGGTGAACCTACATTGGTCAGGGAATGTCAAAGAAAATCTCTATAAAGTTGGTGGTTCTTTAAAGCGGCTTAAAAAAGCTGAAGTGCTTTTGTGGCAAGGACAAGTGGAAGCAACCCAGGCTTTATTTACCAATTGTAAAGGTAAGCAGGCACAGAATTTCTGTGCTTATCTAAAGCGCCATCGCCAAACAATTGTTAACTACAGCTATTGCCAAACTGAACAAGTCTGTTCTGTAGGTTCTGGAGCAGTGGAATCTGCTATTAAGCTTCTTGGTACAAGGATTAAAATTTCTGGAGCGCAGTGGAAAGTTGACAACGTTAATTCAATACTTTCTGTTCGTTGTGCTTACCTCAACGGAACACTTGCTATTTGATGTTTTCGCCAAAGAGGGATGCTCCCTTGTAATATTGCTTGCATCGCTACTATTTAAAGTGCGTGCATCTATAGTTGCACCATCTATGATGCGGAAAAGATTGGTGTATACGGTAATATTTCCACCTTTGCCTGTGAAATTACTTTCTGTATTTACACTGTTAAAAGCGGTACTTGGAAATCTTCCACTTCGAGTAGTGCCGTCAAAAGAAACGCCATCGCGAGCGTTAATAATTATATTGCCAGCCGAACCCCGCCCAACAGTGTTTGTTAGCAGTTGCGCTCCCCCAGTAATACTCAAGGAACCTGTTGTAATTTCAATATTTCCACCATTGCCAGTTCCTTCAATTTCAGTAAAAATAGCTGTGTCCCTATCTAAAGAAATGCGACCGCTTGCATTTATAAAAATATCCCCAGCATTTCCTTTACCGTAAATACTATTGGATAGTCCAGCCCCATTTGTTGCAGAAAATGACGCTGTATTTATACGAATATTTCCACCATTGCCAGTTCCTTTAACTTCAGCAAAAATAGCTGCGTCCCTATCTAAAGAAACGCGATCAGCTGCTTCTATTAGTAAATTGCCACCATTACCTTGTCCAAAAGTAGTTGTACGCAGTTTTGCATTATCAGAGAGAAATAACGAACTAGCAGTAATCCTAATATCTCCAGCATTACCTAAAGTACTAGTATCTACAACATTTGCAATCCGACTTTCTTCTCCTACTCGCACTGTTCCTGTTGCATTAACTATAATATCTCCAGCTTGAGTATCAGCTTTGGTGTTGCATAATAAAGGGATGAGGAGAGGGTTCATACTGTGCATTGTCCATACTGTAAGTCTACGGAGATTAGAAAAAATGGAAAAAGAAG
>NZ_JBALDE010000254.1:0-13904 GCF_036917515.1 Nostoc sp.
CACAGGAGTAAGGTTTCATTCTACAGGCACTTAGACGTTGATATACTCCATCATCCCATACTGTATTGCACTCAAGCAGGAACTGCTATAGTTGAGACTTTGACGAGCAGACGATCGCAGTCAGGCTCAAACTAAGTAGACAAAGCGCAAAAATAATCTTTTGAGGCGTTTGGCGTGCTGACATAACTACTATGAATTATTAGTATTATCAGCTGTTGAGTATATGGTGTGTTTTCTGTGATATCAATTGTGTTGAGATTCTAGAAAAATGGCAAACGCGTCCATTTGAGGCGCTATAAAAAAAGCGATCATCAAACTATCTCCCTCATTTACCACGGTTAATCCAAATGCCTCTAAGTCCAGCTGCTTTGGCTGCATGATAGTCTTCTACAATGCTATCGCCGATATGCCATGCTGCCTCTGGGGAACATTTATGTTTATCTAAGGCAATGGCAAAAATTTGCGGATCGGGTTTAGCTGCACGTACCTGGGTAGAAATGGTGACGGAGGTAAAAAACTCTCTCAATCCCAAACTTTGCAATACGGAGTAAATCCGAGAATCAAAATTGGACAGCACTCCCAAGCTAACTCCCAACCGCCGCCAGTTGATTAAAGCTGGTAAGACGTCGGGATAGACAAACCACGGTTCGCGAGTGCCAAAGTGGATGTAAAGTTCGCTAAAAAAAGCCGAAAAGTCAGAAAATTCCTTGAGAACACCTGCGCTTTCAAAAGTGTTAAGAGCAATTATCCGCCACCAATCAAACTCGCGCTGGGGAATATCTTGCAGTTCTGCATCTGGAAATATCGGCGGCGGCGCTGCTTTAAAACTTTGGATGAAGGCTGTATTTAATGTTTCGGCTAAAACTGTAACGCCAAATTCCTGGGCTATCTGACTATAAACTTCGCCTACACTACCTTTGACATCAAAGAGTGTACCCACAGCATCTAAAAAAATAACTTTCGGTTGTTCCATTAAAGTTTGAAAATTTTGAATGTTGAATTTTAGATTTTGGCTTGTTAAGAGCTTCTGTGGGTAGAGTCTAGCATCTGCTAAGTAGATTGGCACAAATATAACAAATCATCGCAAACATCCTGGTTTTTACCAATGCCCAATGACGTCAGTTGCTACCCTTCTACTGACGGAGACGCTGCGCGAATAAGTCGGGCATTACCCGCCCAACGCAGTAGCTCCCCAATGCCCAACCTTGAAACTTATCGAGAAAGCGTTTCTATTATTGGACGGGCTAGCCAATTAAAACCAACTTTAAGCTGATGCTCTAAAGTTGGCAACCTATATAAATAAGCAACACGGCGGGCGACGTATGCCAAGGGACCATCTAGTTTAATTCCCAAACCAGTAAGAGTGGCGTTGTCTACTCCTAGTGCCATCATTTCTCCTAACTGCTGGTAGTGGAAGGGAAGGAGGGGGCGATTAGTCAGAGTTGCCCAGATATTCCAAGCAGTATAATCAGCTTGTTGAAAAGCCGCTTGTGCAGTAGCGGGGACTTGCTGTCCTTCAGCATCATGACAGTCTGCTAAATCTCCCAAGGCATACATTTCTGGACGATCAAGGACTTGCAGATTGGATGTAGTGGTAATTTGACCACGCTGATTTTGCTTGAGAGGAAGAGATTTCACTACGGGTGCAACCCTCGTTCCTACAGTCCAAATTACCAAATCCACGGGAATCGTATCTAACTGGTTTTTGTACTCTAGGGAAATGCTATTTTGCTCTATTGATTCTACTTTGGTTTCTAAGTCAAGAAATACACCACGGGCTTCTAGAGCTTTCTTTGCTGCTTCCCGATTAAACTCTGGGGAAGTTCGCAAAATTTGGTCGGCGATTTCAACAATCCGAAAGCGTCCTCTTTCGCCTAGTCTGTCGGCTAATTTACAAGCTAACTCTACACCACAGTAGCCAGCCCCAATGAGCGCTACCCGAATTTTATCAGCATCCGATTCTTCTAAAAATCGCAGGCGTTCTTCTAAACGATAGGCATCAGAGATTGTGCGGAATGTGTAGGCGTAGGCTGTGGCACCAGGGACTAAATCTAGCGGTGTCTCACCTCCTAACGCCAGCACTAATCGGTCGTAAGGAATTTCCGGGCCTTCTTGTATATTTACCCGTTGCTGGTCGATGTCAATTGCAGACACAACACCTTGATAAAAACGCACTCCTGTCCCTTGCAAAAGTTCTTCAAAGGGTGGGGCAATTTCCCAGGTTTGCAACTCGCCAGTGAGTAATTCGTAAAGTAAAGGAGAGAATAGGAAGCGATCGCTTTGATCTACCAGAACAATTTCGGGTTTTTGCGTAGATTCCCAAGGTAATTGGCTTAACCGCAGGGCTGTGTAGAGACCACCAAAGCCTCCGCCAAGGATACAAATTCTAGAAGTTTGTTCAGTCATCTATTCTATGCTATGCAACAATCAATATTATTTGGGCTGTTACCTTCAGGGTAACTGAAAGTTTAGCGGTTCATTCCTCTGGTACATAATCTTCATTTTCGGAAAGCTTAACTCCTAGCTCCACCAGTTCTTTTTCAATTTCTGCTTTTTGATTTTCAAGGAATTTTATCTCATTCTTGAGCGATGCTACGTAAACTTGATGCTTCTCTAGCTTGCTTCCGGTTTCGTATTTCATCTGGAATTTAGGTTTCAAAACCCTTTATTTGGATAAAGGGCTATCGCATTAGGTTAGAGGAATTATTTTACACAATTCCTGGAACAGCAGGTTTACTACTTTACTCATCAACTTTAGAAAGAATGTCTTACCACCAAGCAATTTTTCACCTTGTTCAGTGACGTTAGCTTTGAGTAAGTCGCGGTAGTTAATCAATTCCTTGGTCAGTTTGTTTTCTGGTCGCCTTCCGGTTTCGACGCCGATTAGGACGTACTGCCACAGGCTGATCCGGCATAGGGATGAACCGCTAGCCTTCTCTACAAGCCCATCCCCCAACTGTTATAAGACAGTACCCATCCCCACATTTTGAAAGTGTCGCGGCTGCGGTTGCGTTTTATTCGTTTGGTATCCCCAGCTAAACGTCGGACTGTGGTTTCTTTGTTTTTACGGTCCCGTTCCGTTGCCTTCACTTCCCTGACTTCGTACTCAATAACGGGTCTGCCATTGATACCCAGGAACTACTCAAACGGATAAATCCTGGTGAGTAAACGCGATCGCATTCTTATCTCTCTTTTATTACTTTAGGGAAATAAAAATAGAGAGAAGATTAACTAGCAATGGAGAAAGGAATCGGAGAAGCTCGAAAACCATTCATCAATTCAATTAACTTAAGGAAACAGCGTCTCATCCCAGAAATGTTGAATACATCTAACCAAGGTAACAGTAAATGGTAGAAGATATAAGGCTGAATAATTAGTCTCAAGTTATTCAGGGAATTTTTTCATGTCATGCCTGCTGACCACTCCTGATGTTGGCTAAATTGAGTAGTTGATGCATTGATGAATGAAGAGGAATCAGGGCTAGAATTTGGAAGATTTTCAGCTATCACCTTCTCAGCAACAGTCATAGAGTTTATAAACATACAAATTAAATCAAAATGAACGAGTTTTAAACTCTGGATTCACTCTAAATCTGCTTACGCAGATTTAGTTAAAATAGTTCCGTTTGCTAATGTACGACTTTCCTTAATGCCTTGAATGTATTTACGTTTGATGTTTTCATACCACCTAGCTATTCTAGGATAAGCTTCAAAGAATCGTTGACTGAAAGCTTTTGTTTGTTCTAATGTTATTGCCACCCCATATTTTACTTGGGCGTAAATTTGGAGTTTGGCAGCGCCCATACCAAAAATCAATCCAAAGTTTATTGCTTTTGCTAGTCTGCGGTCTTCTTTACTTCTCATAATGATTATTATTGGAAAAAGTCATATTTAGTTTTCTGAAAGTCATATCTGATTAGGTTTCGCTGAATTACACTCAAATCCTGGCTCGTCAATATTTAGATGCGTTTATCCTGAATTAAAAACTGTCCGGAGTATTGTAATAACAAATTAAGTGATTGATATTAGATACTACCTCTAAAGAAATGTAAAGATAGCAAACTAAGGCAACCACTATAAATAAAAATTGATTTTAAAGCAATAAAGTAGCAGTCTCAAAATGACACGTAAAGCTTCTCCAAATGATGTTTAAACTATTTTTGTGATTTGTTGTGTGAGGCTACCTTATAAGTTTCAGTACAATGGTAGTTCATAACTGAAATTATTACGTTTGGAAGTGAGTTTACCTTGCTTATTTTTTAAGGAGTTCCGACACTTTGCTATTACATAATTAAGTTTTACCTGCTCAAGATATTGACTTAATTAAGATATGGCTACTTTGCTTACTCAACCATCTAATGACAAGGAGAGATAAATGTCTGTTGAAAGTGCCAAAGCTTTTCTAAAGAAAGTGTCTAGCGATTCTGAATTTCGTTCCTCCCTTGAGAATGCTGACGAACAGACTCGTTTGAAAATTATCAGTGATGCCGGTTATGACTTCACGCGCGAAGAGGCAGGAACTATTATCCCCCAAGTCCTCAAAGCAGTAGAAGGTAAGCTGAGCGAAGAGGAACTCGAAGCCGTCGCAGGTGGCGGTGTAACCGATTGGTGTAGTTTACTTTGCGCTACCGACCCCGGATAGCTTCGTCAGTAACACCGCTTCTCCGTACAATTGCTGGATATTAGCTGCTGTCTTTAAAGAAATGTAAAAATAGCAGACGAAGGCGACCACTACAAATGAAAATTGATTTTGAAGCGCAATGTATTGGTCTCCAAATGACACGCAAAGCGTATCCAAGTGATGTTTAAGCTATTTTTGTAATTTCTTGTGTAAGGCTATCTTAAAAGTTCCGGTATCATGGCAGTTCATAACTGAAATGATTACGTTAAAGTTCCGGTATCATGGCAGTTCATAACTGAAATGATTACGTTCGGAAGTGAGCTTGCCTTGCCTAGTTTTAAGAAGATTTTACACTTTGCTATTACATAATTAAGTCTTACCTGCTCAAGGTATTGACTTAATTAAGATATGGCTACTTTGCTTACTCAACCATTTAATGACAAGGAGAGATAAATGTCTGTTGAAAGTGCCAAAGCTTTTCTAAAGAAAGTGTCTAGCGATTCTGAATTTCGTTCCTCCCTTGAAGGTGCTGACGATCAGGCTCGTTTGAAAATTATTCATGATGCCGGTTATGACTTCACGCGCGAAGAGGCAGAAAGCATTGCCCCCGAAGCCGCAGGAGGTAAGTTGAGCGAAGATGAACTCGAAGCCGTTGCAGGTGGCGGTGTCACCACGTGGGTGAGTGCGGCAACAGCTGTTGCCGCACTGGGCGTTTGTTAAAACTAACGCTATAGATGTCTCTGTCAATTTTTGATAGAGGCATCTCAATCATCGGTTGGCATTAGTAAAGCACTATATCCCATAACCAAGTTAGGAAGCTAGAGCAATTAGACAAGGCTTATGACTCAACAGAGTGTAGAGGCAGCACCCATTAGTTCTATTAACTTCCGTGGCAAAGCTTATCGAGCGGGAAAGCGCTTTTGGCATGGCACACATCGAACTGCTTCCCCTGAAGAAACCTTGGAACGGGTTCGACCCTACTTTAAATCCATTGGTCTAACCCGTCTTTGCAATATTACAGGCTTAGATCGGATTGGTATTCCGGTTACTCTTGCTGTGCGCCCTAATAGCTATAGCATTGTCACATCCTCTGGCAAAGGGACTACCCTACAAGCAGCACTCGCTTCCGCAGCGATGGAGTCTATTGAACTTTACTGTGCTGAAAATATTCGCCTGCCAGAAATCTACCTTCCCTATACTCAATTGGCAAGTGATTACCAGAGCATTTCCTTAGAAGATTTGCCTCTACGTAAAAATTCGCTCTTTAGCGTGCATCAACTGGAGCAATGGGTTTTGGGCTGGGATCTTGTTAATCAAAAAGAAGTAGCTGTTCCCGTTCAAGCAGTCTCAATGGACTACAGATTTTTGTATGAAGACTTAACAAACTTAGCCTCATTTGATATGAGTTCTAATGGTTTAGCCTCTGGCAACCATTTTTTAGAAGCGGTTAGTTCAGCTTTGTTTGAATTGATTGAACGGGATGCTATATCCTGTAACATGGAAGCTGCTTTTATTGGATACCACAAGCCAAGGGTTCGATTAGAAACCATTGAGTATCCGGCAGTATTAGAGTTGTTGGCACAATTCAAAGCAGCACAAGTAGTTCCAATTTTGTTTGACTGTACGGTCAACACTGAAGTACCTGTGTATCAAGCTTATTGTTATGACCAGACTGGGTATGTCACCATTTCCCACGGTTATGGCGCTCATCTTGACCCAGAAGTGGCGATGATCCGAGCTCTCACAGAGGCAGCTCAAACCCGAGCTATCCTTATTTCAGGAGCCAGAGACGACGTGTTTCAACAGTACTACGCTGCTTCAAAAATCACAGGTAGTGAGGCTGAGGTGCAGCGTCTTGAATCCCACCCACCAACGGTAAATGCCAGAATTCGTAAATCCCAGGCTACTCCTACGTTTGAGGGAGATATTTTGGTTGTCTTGGAAAAACTACAGCAAGTAGGTCTGAATCAAGTAATTGTATTTGATTTGAGTCCGCCAGAGTGGGAGATTGCTGTAGCTAGGGTGATTGTACCAGGATTGGAAGGCTATTTTTACAGAAACTACTTGCCCAAACATCGAGCAATTACTTTTGCCAAAAGTAAGCAATCTGCTATGGCTGAATCAACTAAGGTTATTTACAACGTAGATACTCACTTACCAGCCGGTGGAGTATTTTAAAGTTAGTTAAATATGAATAAAATTGTCATCTTTTTAGGACCATCGCTGCCCAAATCAGAGGCTAGAAAAATTCTGGATGCTGTCTATCTTCCTCCAGCAAAACAAGCGGATTTAATCAGTGCTGTAGCTACCTATAAGCCAGACATTATTGGTTTAATTGATGGTGTCTTTTACCAGTGCCCTTCTGTATGGCACAAAGAGATTTTATACGCTATTGAGCAGGGAGTTGCAGTGTATGGTGCCAGTAGTATGGGAGCTTTACGGGCAGCAGAAACGGCTGCATTTGGAATGGTTGGAATTGGGGAAATCTACCGAATGTATGCCAGCGAGGAACTGATTGATGATGATGAAGTTGCTCTAATTTATGGACCAGAAGACAAAGAATATCGTCCTTCGTCTGAACCAATGGTGAACGTCCGCTCGACATTTCGCCGTGCTCAGGACGAAGGCATTATTAGCGAGAGCTTGGCTCAACAATTGACGGCAATTGCCAAGTCTATTTACTTCCCTGAACGGACTTTTGCCACCATCTTCCGCCAAGCTGCAACTGTAGGTGTATCGCCCCAAAAATTAGAGGAAATTGCTAATTTTATCAAGAATAAGTATGTAGACATTAAGCGTCAAGACGCTATTTTACTCCTAGAAAACCTGCGAGATTTGCCTGAAAAACCAGCTCAGCCGCCGAACTTTACTCTGGCTCGCAATCATTTATTTTCAGCCCTCTATCAACGAGATCGGACAGTACTACGAGACAATACAAACATCTCTTTGGGAACCATTGCTGGGTATGTAGCGTTACATTTAGCTGACTTTGATGATACTAATTTCCATGCTTTGAACCGAGCATTAGTGCAAATTTTAGCCGCACTTTTGGGAATTGAGGTGTCTGAAGGAGAAGTAAATAAGGAGATCCGGCGTTTTCGTCTCAAACATGCTCTGACTCAGGAAGCAGAATTCACAGAGTGGTTAAATAGCAACGACCTCAGCCTTGAGGGATTCAACGAACTGATGTGTGAGATGGCCTGTTGTCGGCGGCTACAGACTTGGCTGATCGGCAGGAAAGCTTATGAGAAAAATATAATGAGTCTACTCAATGAACTGCGATTGCAGAACCGATACGATGAGTGGGCTGATGCCGCAGCTAAGCAAGAACAAATCCTGCAAAAGTACCATCCAGATTTTATTGAAAATAACTACGACAATTTGACGATGCCGCAGTTGGTTGTAGAGCATCTGCGCTCCACTGATTGCCGGATGAACATCAATTACAAGGATTGGGAAAAAGAAGCGGGTTTTCTGGATCTTGCCTGCATGAAAGTGGAACTTCTGCGATCGCGGCTAGCTAGAGAAGCAATGCAAAATCTGACATTTAAGCTGGCTAGTATCAATCGCTCGCCCCAGGAGTAGTGCAAATGCAGCCTTTGCGTATCCTTAGACCATGTCGCAGTGCTGAGATGATCAGCGCCCGTGTTTTTGATGAACTCTTTGCCCGCAATCTTGCACCTGACTTACTAGTTGAGCCGATTCCTCTGCCTTCTTGGTGTGACGAAATTTTTGGGAGCACTGCCTGCCCTGTTCCCTTGGCGCAGGCTGCTGAGAATTTTGCCCATCTTACTGCTAAATTCGATTTTTTCTGCCCAAGTTATGAATGCATCGCATTAACTCCCCTGCTGCTAGCGCTGCGAAACTTAGCACGAGCGAAGGTGAGACTGATGTTCTATGCTCATGCACCAGGAGTCTACACGCTGGAATGGTCTCTTTTGAGGCCACTGCTGAAGTCTGGCGATATCATTATTGCCGGCAGTTCTAGTGCTAAGGCAGTTATTGAATTTTTATGTCCTGATTTTGCCCCATTTATTCGGGTGGTTTCCCCCCCGATGCACCTCTTACCAAAAATAAAGACAGCTGCACAGAGAACAGACCGGATCGTCAGTCTGACACGAATTACCCCAGAGAAGCTCTTGCATCGCCAGATTGAGGCAATGGATGTATTACGCCGTCGCGGATATAGTCAGGTGAAATTGCAGATTGCTGGACCCCTGACTGATGGACAATCTACTGAACTACACCCCTATGCCCGCTCCTTAGCTGCGAAAATCAAGCGGATGCAGGCATGTGTGGAACTTGTTGGACCAATATACAGCGATCGCCACAAAGCCAGATTTATTTCTGGTGCCCGTCTGATGCTAAATCTCTCTGTAACGCTGGAAGAATCCTTTGGTAAATCGATTATCGAATCGCTGGGATTGGGAGTTCCCGTGCTGGCAACCCGCTGGAATGGCTTTCCAGAGACAGTCGGTGCTGGTGGAGAACTAGTGTCCGTCTCTGATTTGGGGCCAGGTTTACCAATGGATGTCACACCAGAACAGATTGCTGATGGAATGGAAAAGCTGCTCAACTCACCTCCAACGCCAGATATCTGTCGCGAGCAGGCTGACCAATTCTGCAATCCTGCGGCTGTCAAGCAAAAATATCGCCTCACTCTAGAGGAGGCAATGGATCTTACCTCTTGCCCAGATTCAGTAGACCCCTTCCCCTCACTTAGAGCGGCACCCACTGCCGGGCTGCTGAGTCTGGCAGCACCGTTGCAACCCTTCTCCTGGGGTGAACTGTTCAACTTTCATTTAGAAGAGTGCGATCGCATCCGTCGGCGCTGGGCAGGCGAAACCGTCTTGGGAAAATCCGACAGCGAATGGTTGCGCGAATTATTGTTCGTTAGCACGCGCAAGCCCTTGGAATGTTTCCTGGGAGGACTAGATTACTCAGCTTACATCACAACCACAGAACCAATTCCCACTAAAATAGGTACAGATTTCCTCTCCCGTATTGTCACCGGAGTTGCTGCAAAAGCTACACTTAGCTCACAACTAGCCTGTTTATTAGTAGTCAGTAAAACTGGTCAAACCAAGTTATTACAAGAAGGTCTAGAGCTACTTAAACAAAGCAACTCAGTTACCCCCACAATACAGTACCTAACTACAGAACTAGAGCGACAGCGCGGCAATTTTGCCACAGCTTTTCAACTGTGTACCACAGCATTAGATACTAACTTCTGGGGTGAATGGGCAGCCTATCACCTGCGGCAACTTGCCCGCATCTGTCGCGAATGGAACAAGCCTGAATTGGCTCTTCCTTGGCTGAGACAATGGCTGGAGCAGTTTCCAGATTCCCCTGACTCAGGTTCAGTTTGGCTAGATCGCTGCATCAATGCGTTCTCTACTGGCAAAGATTTTTTAATTGAAGCTGAAGCAGCATTGGCTCAAGCTAAAAACTTGTTAGGTAATTCCCCGACATTGGAAAAAGTCGAAAAAACTCTCAAGACAACAACTAGCCTCCATCTAATCCTCAGTTGTAATGAATAAAATCTTCGGCATTGGATTATCAAGAACCGGAACCACAAGCTTGCATTATGCCCTAATGTTATTAGGGTATAGTAGTGTGCATATGCCTATGGATTTAGCTGAAATAGATGGGCATGATGCTAGTAGCGATACAGGTGTCAGCTATAGATTTGAGGAACTAGATCAACTCTATCAAGGCTCCAAATTCATCTTGACTGTAAGAAACCTTGAAGAATGGCTACAGTCCTGCGAATTTCACTTTAACCATAGAATAACTCCAGAAAAACTTCCTTTTAAACACGCAAAATTCCTGACCGAGGTTAGAACGAAGCTTTATGGAACAGTGAGCTACGAGCCTGTAATGCTTAGGGAAGCCTATCAAAGGCATATGCAACGAGTTGAAAATTACTTTGCTCATCGTCCCCAAGACTTACTGGTTTTAAACATTTGTACTGGGGATAGTTGGAATAAACTATGTCCTTTTTTAGGACGTCCTATCCCTGATACTCCCTTTCCCCATGTTAATCGTACTTTTGAAACTAAACTTTCAAAATCAACTTGAAGACAATGAACAGAAGAAAGATACAGATAATCAGCATTGCTCTTGGCATTTTAGCAGGAGTAATTTTCGGTAAATTCATTGGAAATGTGGCAGTTGGAATTGGTTGTGGCGCTGTTCTAGGTATAGTAATCGGAACATTGCTAGTAAAAAATAACGCACAACAATAGTCATATCAAAATTTCTAATATGACTATCTAATAATTAGAAACTCCGGGTAAAAGAAGCTATCTATGAAAAGTCTTGCCCTCTGTGGTCAAAATAGTTCTTGGCCATTTTGCCACTTCAAAGAAATAGTAAAAGTTGAGAGTATCCCAATTTACTTTGGCATTGTTGAAACTCAAAATCCTCCTTTTAATCCTCAGGAAGTAGAAGACCACTTTAAAGTTTTTGTCAAAATTAAAGCTTTCTCATGTAACTATCGCGACAAAGCCATGCTTTTGCTGATGAATCATCGCTGTCATGATTCATTTTATTTTATTGGTTCAGAATTTGTAGGCGAAGTTGTAGAGGTTGGTTCAAAAGTAAATAGTCTGAAAGCGGGAGACAGAGTGATTGCTAATAGCAGCTATCCTAGCTCAGGCATCAAGGGTGTCAACCCCGGTGTAGCTACCAATCATGCTTCTGCAAGATACCAAGTATTTCATGAAGCAAAACTGGTCCAGATTCCTCCAGAGATACCGGATGAAGTTGCTGCTGCATTTTGTATTGGAGCTCAGACCATATACAGTATAATCCGCAAGCTTAATCTAGTACAGGGGGCTAACGTACTGGTTACAGCTGCGAAATCAAACACATCGCTATTCGCTATCAGTGCATTGAGAAAATATAACGTCAATCTTTATGCCACAACAACATCAATGCAATTTGAAAAAGAACTTAAGGATATAGGAGTCAAAGAAGTCATTCAAATCAACCCAAGTCTGGAAAGTTTTGATGACAATAAACAGCTAAAAAATATTTTCCGAGAAACTGGTGGTTTCGATTGTGTTATCGATCCATTTTTTGACGTTCATATTGGTAAAGTTATTGATTTAATGAACTTCGGGTCAAGATATATTACCTGTGGACTTTACGATCAACACTCTGGTTTGACAGGAAAGAGTTTTGATTACAAAGGCAAGGTTTTAAAGCAAATTATGCTAAACGCAATTTACAAAAATATTCATATTATAGGTAATTGTCTGGGTAATACAGATGATTTGCTAAATGCTATCAAAGATTATACTAATGGTAACTTTACCGTAGCCGTTGATTCAGTATTCCGTGGCAATCAATTAGCTGATTTTGTGAATAGGACATACAACGACAATAATAGATTTGGCAAAGTTGTGTATCAGTATGATTAATCAGATTTTACAAGTTATTGCTAAAGCTGCATCCCCATCAGAACGTGTTGAGATTTTTTTTCAAGCATTGTCAGAACAAAGCAACGATATTCTACTTCAGCGAGAAACAGAATGGATTAAGCATGTCACAGGTAGTAACACTTTATTTCAAGAAATACTACAAGCACGAGGTATCAGCACAGAAGCTTTTAAAAAGCAACTTTATAATGTCAAGGTTGCTGAACCAGAGCGTTTACCTCAATGGGCAGAAGTTATTGTTGAGTTAATGAATCCTGCCACTTTTACAGGAAATCCCTTAGAGCCTTTCCAAAGTCAAGTTAATCAGAATAAAAAAGTCGAATTGCCCTATCAAAATGCCTTCCAACCTTTCTTGCGGTTAGCTAAACAACAACTTGAGACGTGGGTATCATCTTGCAACTTTCAAGTTTCTGCAACTGCAAAGCGAAAGATGCTTGGTTCTTTACTAAGGCGTTTTTATACGGTTAGTAGTCAGACATTAACCTATAAACTAGATTTGCTGGACGTTTTGGTGACTGGGCATGGGAAAATTGGATATTCTGTATATGACGTATTCCTAAGTCAACCTCAAGTTTCAAGATCAAATTGGCTTGAAGTTTTCGAGCTATTCCCTGTCCTAGCCAAGTTACTAGCTGTTGTCTATCTAAATTGGCGAAACTCTACTACCGAATTTTTAGAACGACTTACAGGCGACTACAAACTCCTCACAGAAACTTTTTTTTCAGGAGAAGAGCCAGGACAACTTGAAGATATCAATTTAAATGCTGGTGATGTCCATAATCAAGGACGTACAGTAATTATCGCTACCTTTGCTAATGACAAAAAGTTGGTATATAAGCCCAAAAATCTTAGCATTGCCTGTAGCTTTATGGAACTCCTCAATTTTTTAAACAGTACGGGTCAGATTCTGCCACTTCATACCCGTAAAATTCTCCCTAGATTTGGGTATGCTTGGGAAGAATACGTAGAATTTGCTTGCTGTAAAAACACCAACGAAATACGCTACTTTTACCACAGAATTGGCATGATTTTACGGCTTCTACAACTATTACAGGGGAGAGATTTTCACTGCGAGAATCTCATAGCTTTTGGCGACCATCCTGTTCTTATTGACTTAGAGAATTTATTTCAACCCAGTGTTAAAAATTTCTCAGCTAAATTAGCTATCGAAGAGAAGATTTTTAACAGGTTAGATAGTTCAGCTTTAAGTGTTGGTATTATTTCAGCCAAAGAGTATGGGGAAGTAGGTTGCAGAAACATTGATTTTGGAGTTTTAGCACAAGGTCAAGAACAGGTTTCCCCTTACAAAGTGACCAAAGTTGAAACTCTAGAGACGGGAGAAGTACGCATAGTCAATGATTTTGTTTCCTTTCAAGTTACAAATTGTCTACCTTATTTACAAGGTGAGCGGGCAAATCCTCAAGACTATTTTGATGAGATTCTCACAGGATATAGAGCTATGAATAATTGTTTATCTCTCAATTCTGAAGAACTCTCTAAAGAAGATGGTATAATTGCAAAAATGGCTGGTATGCCAATTCGTTTTCTTTATAGGTCTACATCCAAGTATTACAGAGTAATGCAGGAAAGTCTCGCTCCTGCTTGTCTCAGGGACAGTATTAAAAGAGAGATATCAATAGAACGTTTATGGAAGGCTTATCTAAAATCGTATCATCCTTTAGAGATTATTCAGAGTGAGATTGATGCCATTCGTAATCTTGATATTCCATTTTTTAAAGCTTTAATTGGTTCTTGGCAACTTTTGGTGATCTAGGTTAGGGGAAGGCAGAGGGCAGAAGGCAGAAGGCAGAAGAAAGAAAGGAATAAGTAGTAAATTCA
>NZ_JBALDE010000255.1:0-79383 GCF_036917515.1 Nostoc sp.
GATCATAACTGTAAGGGTTTGCCATACGAATGCAGAAATCAATCACTTCTCTATATATTCTACGTCCTAACTAAGATGGCGACTGCTATAACTTTGTGGATTACGTCTTAGATTTAATTGACTTAACTTGGAATCGTACTACTGTTTAAATATAAATCTATCTCTGACTACTTTTGATCGTTCAAGCAAGTCCTGATAAAACGAGTTTCAAAAGCCAATCATGAAAATATTCTAGAGACTGGGATTTTTACTCAGCATTGGCTCAACGCCCCGCTACCGCTAACAGCACTTTTCAGTCAGATTCTGTGAACAATTACCTTTTAGTATGGAATTTTTAATGAAATTTTTCGACAAAATATTTCGGATTTTCTGATAACTTACTGTATTCTGGGATATCCTACCATGTGGAAAGCCAAATGATGACTATGAATATGCAACGACTTATCAAAAAAACGTCTAACCCAATTCGCAAGAAAACAGAAGTAACTCCACTATCGACTGAACCCTTTGAGATGCCTGAGAGTCAAGATATTCCTGAATCGGTGGTTGAACCAAATCCACCTGTGTACATCGAAGCATCCGAATCAGACTACATCTGGGAAGATTATCGCCCTTTGCGCTCCGTTGGTAACTCTGGCTGGCAACCGTCTGATGTGTGGCGCGAGTTGAGGGTTGATAATTTCTGCGGGTGAGTAATATTAACGCAGAGAGCCATTCGATTTATTGCTGAATAAAATTATACGTTTGTGTAATTCCTGCTGAAATGTAATTCCTCAGCTACAGCAATAAAGTAGGCAGGTGTCGTAGTCCTTTATATTTGATACTTTATAAGTCTCAATTTTAAATAAATATATATTGGACATCTCAAAAAAGGCTACATATCATACTCGTACAGAGATTTGATTGAGGCCAGAGCAATGAGTGAAAAAACAACGTCAGATAATTTTAGAAGTAAAGTTGTCACACAAGGAGTACAGCGATCGCCAAATCGCGCTATGCTGCGTGCAGTAGGTTTTCAAGATAAAGACTTTAAGAAAGCAATTGTCGGTGTGGCTAATGCCTACAGCACCATCACTCCCTGTAATATGGGGATTAATCAACTAGCACTTAGAGCTGAAGCTGGAATTAAACTAGCCGGGGCAATGCCGCAAATGTTCGGCACAATTACCATTAGTGATGGGATTTCGATGGGAACTGAGGGGATGAAATATTCCCTAGTATCACGAGAAGTGATTGCTGACTCCATTGAAACCGTCTGTAATGGTCAAAGTATGGATGGCGTGATTGCCATCGGTGGCTGTGATAAAAATATGCCAGGGGCGATGATTGCAATAGCAAGGATGAATATCCCGGCTATCTTTGTTTACGGTGGGACAATTAAACCCGGACATTACCAAGGCCGGGACTTGACTATTGTCAGTTCCTTTGAAGCTGTGGGTGAATACAGTGCTGGTAAAATTGACGATATCGAACTGATGGAAGTAGAACGCCGCGCTTGTCCGGGTGCTGGTTCTTGCGGTGGGATGTATACAGCCAATACTATGTCTTCGGCCTTTGAAGCGATGGGTATGAGTTTACCCTATTCTTCCACAATGGCGACGTCAGATGAGGAAAAAGCCGACAGTACCGAAGAATCAGCCAAGGTATTAGTAGAAGCAATTCGTAATCAACTGTTACCCCGGCACATTATCACGCGCAAATCTATAGAAAATGCTATTTCTGTAATTATGGCTGTGGGTGGTTCAACTAACGCCGTGTTACATTTTCTGGCGATCGCTCGTGCGGCTGGTGTAGAACTTAATCTAGATGATTTTGAAACTATTCGTGGTCGTGTCCCTGTTTTATGCGATTTAAAACCCAGTGGTAAATATGTTGCCACAAACTTACATCAAGCTGGTGGTATTCCCCAAGTGATGAAAATGCTATTGATACATGGATTACTCCACGGCGACTGTATCACCATCACAGGGAAAACCATCGCCGAAATTTTAGCAGATGTCCCCGATGAACCACCTACCAATCAAGATGTGATTCGTCCTTGGAATAACCCGATGTATGTTCAAGGTCACTTAGCCATCCTGAAAGGGAATCTCGCTACAGAGGGAGCAGTAGCAAAAATTACTGGGATAAAAAATCCTCGTATTACCGGTTCTGCAAGGGTTTTCGATTCCGAGGAAGAATGCTTAGATGCCATCCTTGCAGGTAAGATTAAAAGCGGTGATGTAATTATCGTCCGCTACGAAGGCCCGATTGGCGGTCCTGGGATGCGGGAAATGCTAGCACCCACCTCAGCAATTATTGGTGCAGGTTTAGGTGATAAAGTCGGGTTAATTACTGACGGACGTTTTTCCGGCGGTACTTACGGGATGGTAGTCGGACACGTTGCTCCCGAAGCCGCTGTTGGTGGTGCGATCGCTCTGGTTAAAGAAGGTGATAGCATCACTATTGATGCTAATTCTCGCTTGTTACAAATCAACATTTCTGATGCAGAATTAACTAGTCGCCGCGCTAAATGGCAACCCCGCCCACCCCGTTATACAACAGGCATCTTAGCAAAATATGCTAAGTTAGTTTCCTCTAGCAGTGTTGGTGCTGTCACAGACTTGGATTTATTTCCTGAGTAGGGAGTAAGGGTAGAGACGCAATATACCGCGTCTCTTTACAAGAGTATGGAAAGACAACTTTCTAGCATTGGCTGTGAAACTTATTTCATCTTTTCGCGATCGCTGTATATCAAAATCGAAAATGTATATTTCTTGTTTTTTACTGCGATCACGACCCGTATTTAGTTATCTTCACATAGTTTGCTTCTTTTAAGTCACTCTACTTATGTTTTAAAGTAGGAATAGTTAATTGAAAGTGTTTGTTACTACCAATGAAAGTTTTAGGGTTAATCTTGCCAGTCCTGTTGCTGCTATGCAGTCCTGCTATGGCAGTTGAGCTTAAAGGACAAAATATTGATGGTCAAAAGCTGCCTGCTAGAGCTTATTACTATGCAACTGGTGGAGTCTACAAAGTTCAGGTGCGCTTTCACAACAAACGAGCCACAATTTACTTTGACGACGGCAACCAAACAACTATACAGTTAAACCAGCAAGCGATCGCTGACCCAAAGAATATTGAAGGTTTTGGAAAACTAGGACAATATCCTTTAAATAGAATATTCAGTGTTGGGTTGGTGTATGACAATAATTGGCTCGGTAGCAATGATAGTCAATTTCAACTGTCTAATCCGCTAGATGGGTTGTGGAGAATTAGTTTGGAGTGAATACTCATCTGACTTTAAAAAGGTTTCTCACTTCTGACAGGGCAACTCAACAATATGTCCTTTGCTAGATTCGAAGTAACTACTTAATTAATAAAGTAATATATATAGGAATCATATTTGATTTTTGAATAACTAAGCGGCTTAAAAGCCTGCCATACAAAGATTTTTTTCAAAATTCTCAGTATGATTTAAGTAGGATTACTATATATATGTGAACAGAATAATTACATAAATGAAAGTTGGCATTCAAAATACAGTAGAAATTCTAGAGCAAGTCCACCAATTAGAGTCCACATCAGGTCTTAAAAATGAAGCCTGCCGTTCTAAATTTTTGATTCATCCTGACTTCACTTCAAAAGTTTTTTTGTTTTTGCATGGTTTTACAGCAGGCCCTTACCAGTTCGAGCCGCTTGGTAAAGCCTTCTTTGACACGGGATATAACGTTTTGATTCCTTTACAACCCGGTCATGGACGCTCAGGTGACTGGAAGTCTCAAAATCCTCCACCTTTGCCAACAAATATTGAGATTTATCAAAAATTTGTAATCGAATGGTTACAAATTGCCAAAACGCTAGGGCAACAAGTTGTAATTGGTGGATTATCAACAGGTGGAACTTTAGCTGCTTGGTTAGCTTTAGAGCATCCTCAAGAGATTGACCGCACTTTATTGTTCACGCCTTTTTTAGGTAGCCGTTACTTAATATTCGATCAACTGATCAAAATTCTGCCAATTTACTTTGAATGGTTCAACAAAGATGCACCCGGCAATTTTGGTTATAAAGGTTTTTGTCTCAAGGCCTTACAGATATTTCTGGAATTGGGATATCAGGTTTTAGACAAGTCTCAAGGTTGTGTTTCTGCCCCAATTTTAATGGTATGTAGTGAGGCAGATCGTGCTGTTAGTCGCTCGAAACAGCAGGATTTTTTCCGAAGAGTACTTAGGGAGCAACCAAAATCCTGGTATTACTGTTTCGATGATTCGCTTCACATTGAACACCGAATGATGACAAAATTGGAAGACAATGATTATGAGGAACTGGTAATTACCCTTAGTAAAGCATTTGTTGAGAGTAATTTAACTTGGGTAGAGTTTGAGCAAATGGCAAAGCGGATAGCGCACGGGCAAGCTCATGACCAAATCATGCGAGAACTCAACTTTGATGAACAAGTTTTTCCCCAGCTATCTGCAATGATGACTCAAGGTTTTGGCTGTGAACATCTTAAATGTATTAATCCAGATTCCTAATGAGCATCGTAATTTTGCAAAAAATAGTTTTTTGTGTAAAACATGATACTTATCTTCAAATTATAAAAAAGAAAAAATTTCTTGGAGAGCGTCGGAAAAAATGCTTGCTTGTAGGGTGTGTAAGACTAAATTAGTATTGCTAGAAATATTGTATTTGACTTTGGCAACTACGCTCCACCCAATGCATAGGTGATGAGCCTACCAAAATTTTACCTTGAAGTCTCTAGCAACTGTGTAGGCGTAGCCTGTCGTAGACATCGCTATACCTATCGGTAAAAGTCAGCGCAAGTTTTTTACCGATACTAACATCATATCTGCTTGATTACTTATTAAACTATTGAAATTTTATATAAGGATATCTAAGTTTTCCCGGCTTAGATATCCACTAGCAACATAACCTACATTTAATAGATTGTTAGTCTTATTATAATTACTATTTTTTGTTTTTCAATAGTTCTTAGGACAGTTATAAATTCGTCCTTAAGTTAGATGTCAAAACTAGATATATATTCATCTAATATAGTTTCAAATTTAATTAAAGTTTTTGTGTACAAGAGAAAGTTACTTGTATAATCATACCTTCCTAAATAGTTATTAAATAAAGTTGTCTGATTTTTACCTTAAGCTTTTATATTGAGCCTAACTTATCAAGTTGAATTAGCAATCGCAAAAATAAAATATCAGTTATATTCAGGTGCGTTAACCAGTGTAACGCACCCTACTTTCTAAGACAAGTTAGCAACACTAGAGTTTTCTAAATTCGCTACTAATTTTACTCCAAATTCTTCTTCAAACACTCCTTTTTTATAATCTAAGCTCCAAAGTTCTAAAGTACAATCATCATCTGGTTGAGATGGAAAAATTAACAGGTTGACCTGCTTAAGTTGTGAATAATACTCACATTGCAGTTGAGCGATCGCACCAATTTGTCGTCTATCTAATGCCACTGCTAATCTCAGAATTGCACTTAATTGACTAACAATTTGTCGTTGTTGTTTAGTCAGTAAATTTTGGTAGCTTTCATGTTTTTTCTTGGGCGGCGATTTGCGATGATAACGCGCTAAATTGGCAATAATTTCAATCTCAGTTTCTGTATAACCGAGTAATTCTCCATTGCGAATTAAATAGTAAGAGTGCTTGTGGTGAGACGAATGGCTGATATAATGACCGCAATTGTGTAATATAGCCGCTGCCCACAGCATTTGTCGCTCGTCAGATCCCCAGTGATGTAGAGTACCTTGAGTTTGGTCAAATAAACTCTCGGCAAATTTAGCCACGCGATCGCTGTATTCTAAATTGATGTGGTATTTATCTGCCAGTTTGAGAACATTTCGTTCCCGAATTGAACTTTGGTAGCGTAGCTTATCTTCAATTAAACCGTGGGTTAACATCCAGTCTACGATTACGCCTTCCCTCAGAGAACGCTCACAAACTGTAATCGATTCACTACCCAAAAGGGTCATTGCTTCCTGTAATATAACTGCGCCAGCGAGGATAACTTCAGGGCGCTTCTCTGGCATACCAGGAATCTCAGCTTTTTCGGAATTACTCAGTTTTCGCAAGCGATTTACCAACTCTTGCAAGTCTTTAAAACTAAATTGGTAGCCATTGAGAGTGGAAGGAATAACACCCGACTTTTCCCGTGCATGAATCATCGCCAGGGTTTCAATTGTGCCCGCTGTACCCACCAAACGCGGAGATTCTCCAAACTCTAAATTTGTTAAGATTTCTTCTACAGAACGTTCCAACATCCCGCGTGCAAAAGCTTGCAGATACTGGAACTCAGTGTTACTAATGGGGTCAGTAGTGATTAACTCGCTAGTGAGTCGTACTGCACCAACTTTCGTACTCGTAAGAATGCGGGCTTGATGACTATCGCCTAAAATCAATTCTGTAGAACCACCGCCAATATCAATAATGGTATGAGGCTGGTTGTTAAATTCCATGCCCGACAGCACACCAAGATAGATTCGCCGCGCTTCTTCTTGACCAGAAATCAAGTTAACGCTTAAACCCAACTCCGCTTCTATTTTGTGCAAAAAATCTTTCCCATTGGGGGCTTCCCGCACAGCACTAGTTGCCACAGCAATGATTGTTTCAGCGTTAATAGTTTTGGCAACTTCTTGGAAGCGTCCACAAGCCGCGATCGCCTTTTTAATGATCTCTGGTTTGAGTTCTCCAGTGGTAAGATTGCGATCGCCAAGCCTGACAGTTTCCTTTTCTCTAGCAATAATGCTGAAAGCTGGTAGTGTGGGGTCAATCTTGACTACTACCATGTGTAGAGAATTTGTCCCCAAATCAATGGCAGCAATAATCCGATGTTGCTTAGATGGTTGAGTTGGAATACTCTCCCAGCTAGAAACTAAATTCAGCATCTAGTTTTCTCTCTTTATTAAGAAATGATGGCAAACGGTGATATGTCGGGGTAGCTAGCACTGATATTTATGACAACACACTTGCTCAGGCTAAGTGCTGTTAGTAGATAGCTAGGGTTTAGCTCATATTAGCTATGTATATTTACCCTACTACTTATAACCTCAATGACTATTTAAAGATATTTAAAGTTGCCATTTTCGGTTATGTTTTTACAAATAACAAATAACGTTATTCTATAGATGTAAAGAAGTGTGAATTGAGCTATCTAAAGTTATTTGTTGATTTCTATGTTAACGACGCCAGAACGCCCCCAGGAACCAATTTGGCTTGTAATTATCCGGCTTTTGCGCTGGCATAAACCAGAAGGGCGGTTAATTTTAATGATTCCTGCTCTTTGGGCTGTATTTTTAGCAGCTTCAGGAAAACCGCCTTTACCTTTAGTTGGTGTGATTATATTAGGTACTCTGGCCACGAGTGCAACTGGGTGTGTCGTCAATGATTTGTGGGATCGGAATATCGATCCAGAAGTGGAGAGAACACGCGATCGCCCCCTCGCTTCTCGCGCCTTATCTGTGAAAGTTGGGATTCTAGTTGCGATCGTATCTTTAGCATGTGCAGCAGTCTTGGCCTTTTATCTTAACCCCTTAAGTTTCTGGTTATGTGTGGCAGCAGTGCCTGTAATTTTGCTTTATCCAGGTGCAAAGCGGGTATTTCCTATACCGCAACTAGTACTTTCCATTGCTTGGGGTTTTGGGGTCTTGATTAGCTGGAGTGCAGTCACACAAACCATCTCCCAACCAACTTGGTTACTTTGGGGTGCGACTGTACTGTGGACATTAGGATTTGATACAGTTTACGCCATGAGCGACAAGGAAGACGATCGCCGCATTGGTGTTAATTCTAGCGCCCTATTTTTTGGTAATTATGCCCCTGTAGCCATTGGAATTTTCTTTGCTGGCACAATCTTGTTATTGTCTTGGTTAGGCGTAGTTATACATCTGCACTTAGCCTTCTGGATTAGCCTTGCAGTTGCCACTATCGGATGGGTTTGGCAGTCTCTGCTATTAAGAAAGCGATACTTAGCTAATTCTGCTTATGGTAAGATGTTCCGGCAAAACGTGTGGATTGGTTTTATTTTACTTGCTGGGATGATTGCTGGATCTTTATAAGCAGGCAGGGGAGCAGGGGAAAAGTTGCCAGTAAGTTTTTCCCCTGTGCTTCTGTGCGCCTTTGCCCCTCTGCCTCTTGTATTCAATCTCCAATCTTGCGCGATCGCCAACACTAAACCTTAATAAATTCTTATATTAATAAAAAGCTACTATCTCACTAATGAGTATTGAACTTTTCCTTGATTTATGTTTGTCAATACCTTCATCAAACGTCCAGTCCTGACAACGGTCTGTACGTTCATTATTTTGCTGCTGGGAAGTATCTGTATTCCGATTCTTCCCATTTCTCAGCTACCAGACCTCGCTCCAGTGCAAATCACCGTTAGCTCTAACAATACTGGTGCGGATGCTCAAACAACAGAGAATAGTGTTACCAACATTATTGAGCGACAAATTAATGGTGTTAAAGATGTATCTTATATATCTTCTAATACGGGGAATGATGGTTCTAGCAATATAACTGTCTCCTTCCCAACTAATGTCAATAGCGATATTGCTCAAGTAAACGTTCAAAATAAACAAGCGCTTGCTGAACCTCAACTGCCAGATGTTGTTCAACGAACAGGTGTCACTGTTGAAACGGCATCGAGCAGTCTGCTTCTGGTTTATGGGTTTTACTCAGAAAATAATGAGTATGACAACATTTTTATCAGTAACTATGTCGACCTGTATATTTTCGATCAAATCAAACGGCTTCCGGGTGTAGGAAAAGCCACAATTTTTGGAGAGCGCAAATATGCCATGCGTCTTTGGCTCGATCCCAACAAGCTTGCCCAACATCAACTAACTCCTCAAGATGTGACAACTGCCCTGCAAGAACAAAATATTCAGGTGGGTGCAGGGGCGATTGGTAAGGAACCAGCACCAGATAATCAAAGCTTTGAATTTGCTTTACGGGCAACCAGTCGATTTAAAGATGCGGCTGAATTTGAAGACATGGTGCTGAAGGTGAGTCGAGGTGGCACTAATAGCACCACTAATAGCACCACTAATAGCACCACTAATAGCACCGACACCACTAATAGCGCCACTAATAGTACCCTAGTTAAGGTCAAAGACATCGGTCGAGTTGAACTGGGAGCAGAGAATTATCTTGCTGATGCCAGATTTACCATCCCAGGAAATGCTCCCAAGCCAGCAGTGGGTTTGGGTATATATCAACTTCCGGGTAGTAATGCCCTGAACGTTGCTCATGCTGTTGAAAACCAGATCAAAATATTAGAGAAGAATTTTCCACCTGGACTAAAAGCACAGGTGGCATTTGATACCACTCCATTTGTAGAAATTTCTTTAGAAGAAGTTCTGCACACTCTGGTTGAGGCGATTGTCTTGGTGGTCTTGGTAATTTTTGTCTTTTTGCAAGACTGGCGTACCACGATCATTCCTACTGTTGCGATCCCCGTTTCCCTGATTGGGACGTGTGCGGCTCTGTTGGTTTTAGGATTTCAGATTAATACACTGACCTTATTTGGTTTCGTTCTGGCAATCGGGATCGTCGTCGATGATGCGATTATTGTGGTCGAGGCAGTTGCCGTCAAACTAGAGGAGGGCATGAGGCCCTTTGAGGCGGCTGTCGAAGCCATGAAGGAGTTAACTGGGGCAATCATTGCCACTTCACTTGTACTCATGGCGGTATTTATTCCAGTTGCATTCATTCCGGGCACTACTGGGATTGTCTACAAACAATTTGCGTTAACGGTTGCTTGTTCGATTGGCATCTCGACCTTCAATGCCTTAACCTTCTCTCCAAGTATGGCAGCCATCCTCATGCGCCCAGCTCAGACTCCACGGGGCCCTTTAGGTTGGTTCTTTACGCAGTTTAATCGGGGATTTGGTTGGTTCACGCGCCGATATGTGGGGTTTGTTAGCTACCTTACCCATGTCAAGCCGATTGTTATTGGGGTTTTCATTACTGGTTTAGTCGCAACGGTTTTAATGTACAGAGCAGTGCCTACCGGATTTATTCCAGAGGAAGACCAAGGTTACTTTTTTGTCATTGTCCAAGGACCAGACGGGGTTTCTTTGAAATACACTGAATCTGTTATGGATCGGGTTGTCAAGGAAGTCACATCGCTTCCCGAAGTTCAAGCTAGTTTTATGATCAGTGGATTTGGTTTCGATGGTAATGCTTCTAATTTAGGCATTGCCTTTGCTAACCTGAAACCCTGGAAAGAGAGAGTTAAACAATCTGAATCTGTCTATGGAATACTTCAGAGGATGAACAAAAAGCTCTCTGCAATTACAGATGCTAGAGCGATCGCTGTGAATGCTCCTCCAGTGAGAGGATTAAGTACTACGGGTGGTTTTGAGTTTATCGTTCAAGACAAAACCGGAAGTGCGCCGATTGAAACCTTAATTGAGAATGCTCAAAAATTGATTGGGGCGGCAAATAAAAATCCTGTTCTCCAAAGAGTCTTCACTCAGTTCACCGCAGACACTCCCCAATTTGATATTCAGGTAAACCGCAATCAAGCCAAAGCTCTCAACGTCGAACTCAACGATATCTTTGGAACGTTGCAAAGTTACTTGGGGTCGCAATATGTGAATGACTTTGTGCAGGGACAGCGACAGTATCGAGTATATGTCCAAGCAGATGGGATGTTCCGCTCTAATCCAAATGATATTGGCAAGCTGTATGTTCGCTCTGCAAATGGTGCGATGATTCCCTTGAGCAGTTTGGTGAAAATTACTCCCTTTGTGGGGCCAAAAACCATCTCCCATTACAACTTGTACAGGTCAATCAAAGTACAGGGCGCTCCTGCTCCCGGTGCTAGTTCTGGACAGGCAATTAAAGCGATGGAGCAAATTGCAGCAGAAGTCTTGCCTCAAGGATTTGGTTATGAGTGGACAGGGACTTATCTCCAAGAGAAGACATCTGGGGGAGCTACGGGCTTGATTTTTGCCTTAGCGATTGTGATTGTCTTTCTGGTGCTATCGGCTCAATATGAAAGCTACATTGACCCGATTATTATTTTGCTGACAGTTCCTCTAGCAGTCTTGGGAGCGATGACAGCCCTTTGGCTACGATCAAATATTTTCATGGTAGGTAGCCTTTTCCCCAAAGTGGTGGATGATATCTATTGCCAGGTAGGTCTGGTGACTTTGATTGGTCTAGCTGCGAAAAACGCGATTTTAGTCGTAGAATTTGCTAATCAACTGCATGAGCAGGGCATGAGCTACACGCGGGCGGCAGTGAAAGCGGGGCAAGAACGTCTGCGACCGATCTTAATGACTTCCTTTGCAGCACTGTTAGGATTTTTACCTTTGGTAATCTCTCAAGGGGCTGGAGCTAGCAGCCGTTGGTCTTTGGGAACAGCGCTCTTTGGAGGGCTGATGCTTTCGACGTTCTTGAGTTTATTCTTAGTGCCAATTTTGTATATTTTGGTTAAGAGCTTGGCTCAGGCTATATCACCTCGGAAGCGATCAGGAGGCTCAAACCCTCCAGATTCTCCAAATGGAGCTTCGGGATCTAGACATGAGACTCTACCTGCTGGCTCAAATCAGCCAGAGACGCAACTTAGGTCTCAGCAGGATGGGATAAGCTAACTTTTGCCCTTAAGTCTCCTAGCAAAGTGCAGACTAACCCTTTCTAACAAAAGGAGGCAGGGGGCAGAAGGGCAGGGGGAAAAGACCTCTTCCTGCTGCCGTGAATCAGAGCGAAACATGGGTCTGAGTCCCCCACTTCTGATAAGTGATTATCGTACCCTATGGGAAGCTAGCGCAACAAGTAGGATTGAATCCCCTTTCTGTTTTGTTCCCCCTGCTCCCTGCTCACTACCCCCTGCCTCCTGTTTCTTCGTTGAACTATGCAGCTTAAAAGCGTATCCACAACATCCTCTAACTCTGATACCATTTTCTGTAATTTCCTGCTTGCTAAAAAAATTAGTCGAATAGAAATTAACTACTTAGATAAGGAAGAGTGAAATGGGACTTAGCGACGGACTTTTGAACCCGACCAAAAAGACTATGGTCATAGAGGACTGTTGCAACATGATCGAAGGACAGCTTGCATCCAAGTCAGGTATGAGTGGTATCGCTTTGAAAACTGCCTTTGCTGCTTTGAAGGGGGTTAAGCCAGGGTACATTCCCTATGTCGTTGAGCAGATATTACCACAATGCTTTACAGCTCTCGATCCCATCTGGAGTCAAGGCGTAGAGAAAGGCGACCCAGTTGAATATCTGAGTGCGAATCGCTCTGATACAGCAGATGCACTACTAGGTGTTACTGATGCGAGAATCAAGAACTCAAACCGCCAAATCGTGCGAGGAACTTATGAAAAACTTCGCGGTTCAGCCAAAAAGCACGTAGAAGAAGCAGTGCCAGACTTAGCCAAAGTAATCAATAATTACACTAAGGTCTGAGCCAGAGAAGCAGAGACGCGATTAATCGCGTCTTTCAGATTAATTGATCGCGCAGCGTCTCTTCTGGAGAATCGCTTTTTTATATCACTTGATCAATTAGTTCAATTGTCTCGTCTGGCAAGGTGATGTTAATCGGTGATGCATAATTTTTCGCTCAGTTTTGCCTACCAAATTTAATATACACATCTAAAGCAATACAGCGTTTCCTGTTGTTATGAAGTACAGTTTCTTCTCCCTTCTTGCCTATCTCCTGTACCCTTTCAGGACTGAGAACGTACCTCACAATAGCGGGAACTGCTGTACAGTTCAGAATGAGCAACAAAACCTTTATATAGAGACGCAGTTTATCGCGTCTTAAAAAACCAATTATCTACACCAATAACCCTTAACCTAAGGGTATTGACATTCTAAAGTATATTTGTGTGAAGAGAGCGTAGTTTACTGCCGTAGGCATCGCCTGAGATAATTCTGCAAAGTGCGTACATACAAGCTTGTTGCCATACCTCCCTTGGCTCTTATATCAAGTTAGGTTAATTATTTATTATTACTCCGTTGGATTTTTATTTTTTGTTAGGTGCGATCGCGCTTTGTCAATTTTTGTGAAGCATAACTGTCTTGCAACAACTGTGACCCTTATTCTGATTACATTTCAGCTTTTGAAATATATTTGCAAGATTATTTTTGAGATAAAAAATGGCGGAATTTTTACTAGTTATGCCAAAGTACGATCACACTGGTATCAGCATGAGTCATTTGGTGCAATCGCTTTTATTGGAGTGGTTGAGATAAGAGGATATTGATTAAAAAATATTTTACAGAATAATACGAGTGCTGTTATTTTTAAGTCATGCTAATGTAACATGATAAATTTTGTGATGTCTTTTTCGATGTTTACAGACCTTAATTCGCCCTTGGCGTTCTTGGAGGATGCGTTACGCAAAAAAAGCGATAATGCTATAGTAGTATTGGAAATCCAGCAAAATTTCCCTAAATTTATAGCATTTGAATGTAGAATAGATACTCAAATGTCTGAATAAATAGTTGGAGAGGTGTCCGAGCGGTTCATGGTGACGCACTCGAAATGCGTTTTGGGGAAACTCAACGGGGGTTCGAATCCCCCCCTCTCCGTTCAAAAGATTACTGAAAATTTACTACAATGCGGCTGAAATTTGTCTACCTTGAACAAGAATCTTGAGCAACTTGTCTGTTTATTCGCAAGTGAGATAGGATTATCGCTTAATATTTACGTAGTTCAACATTTGCTAACAAAGCACTAAAATATACACTATAAACACAGATTTTTGGGATAAACTAATGCCATCGTGTGAGGAGTGAACGATGGTAGATCGCAGCTTTGGACGAGTATTCTCATTTAGTCTTATCAGCATTTGTTTATATCTGGGTATTAGTATAGGAGTCATTATCCGGCTTGGGCAATCACAACGATTAAACGCTGCTACTACACCTACTGAGCCTGTGCGATTTCCATTAGCTATTCCTGAACTTACGCCATCAACAACAGAACAACAAACCTTTCCAGATACTATTACCATCAAAGCCGTTGGAGATATTATTCCCGGCACTAATTTCCCTAACTATAGATTACCCCGCTTTCGAGATCAATTATTACCAAAGTCAGTGAGAACTCACTTGCAAGGATCTGATATCTTGTTTGGTAATTTTGAAAGTAGTCTAACTAATTATCTTTATACTGCCAAAGATATTAGTCGAGGACAAGTCTTTGCCTTTCGCTCTCCACCTGCATACGCCCAGCTTTTTGCTGAAGCTGGTTTTAATGTGTTCAATATGGCAAATAACCATGCAATGGACTTTGGGGCAGCAGGGTTCAAAGATACAATGAAAAATCTTCAGGCTGTGGGCATTGCAACATTAGGTCATAAAAATCAAATTCTTTATTTGGAAGCTAACAATATCCCCGTGGCGATGATCGGGTTTTCTCCTTATGAAATGTATAATTCCATCCATAATTTAAAAGCAGCTAAAGCACTCGTGGCAGAAGCCAAAAATAAAGCCAATATTGTAGTAGTATCAATGCACGCTGGAGCCGAAGGAACAGGGGCACTACGCGTTAAGAATAAAACAGAGTTTTTTTATGGAGAAAACCGAGGTAATTCGATCGCATTTGCTCGAAACATGATTGATGCAGGAGCAGATTTAGTACTAGGACATGGCCCTCATGTTCCCAGAGCGATGGAAATTTATAAAGGAAAAATCATTGCCTATTCTTTAGGAAACTTTTTGGGATATCGGACTTTATCTACAAATGCCCAAACAGGTGACTCAATGATTTTAGAAGTCAAACTCAACTCAGCAGGAGATTTAGTATCAAGTAAAATTATTCCTGTTCGGATGGATCAGCAAGGAATTCCTCATATCGACCAGAGTTTTCAAACTGTGAAACTTATGCGTTATTTGAATAATCAAGCTTTTCCCAAGAATCCGGTAAAGATTAATAAAAAGGGGGAAGTTGTTGTACACAATAGGCTGGATCCTTCCTAAAATAATTACTAATTCGTAATTCGTAATTCGTAATTAGTTAATTAGGAGTCAGCGCTGTGCTGGATTTACCGCACTGCTTCACCAAAATCCCAAATTGAAAATATAAAATTGACTAGTTATTGTCATCTTGTGGCTTTTCCTCGAACTTCTGAATATTCTGGGGTTGACTATTAGTCGGTGAATTTTGCTTTTCCAGTGTTGGTACTACCACAGCAGAAGGATCTGATTGTTTGGATTCTGTTGATGGTGCTGGTTGTATAAGTACAGGTTTTGATGGACTTACGGATTCAGGAGAGGCAGGATTTTGACTAGAAGCGGGTAAGTTTTTTTGTGGGAATGGCAATGGTGCAGGGGAAGCATTTCGCTGATCTCGGAATGTCCGTAATTTTTCTACTACCGAGGGTGTGGGTGAAACGCTAGGTGAAGGTGTGGATTTATCGGAATCACCGCGTTGTGATTCTCTTGTAGGGTTGCTGGGAGATTCTTCTTGGGAAGAACGACGATTGCGCCGACGCTGCTTGGAATTAGAGGCAGGTGCTGTTTCAGTTCTTGAGGTAGTGTTAGTCTCTTTACCTCTGGGTGAAGATGTACGATCAAAATTAGGTACTTTTGCTGCTGGTTCTTGAGTTGGCTGTTGAAAAAGCGGCTTTGCAGTCGGTTGCTGCTGAGATTTGGGTAATATACTCGTAATCCCAAAACCTGCTGTCACAGCAATTAGGGCTACACCTATACCAATAAATATCTGAGATGACCCCAGCTTTTTAGCCAGTACAGTTTCTTTTGCGATGCCTGGGTTGGGCTGCGCCAACACAGATGGTCTATGAATACGATTTTGGGCAGTTTTCCCAATTAAAGTTGCTGCCTGCTGGGCAGATAAATTGACAGTTGGCACTGCATAAGTGGGTAAGACTTGCGATGATGTACCATTCACTTGATTTACAGGTAGCAATTGCAGCCATTCAGCAACTGTCGCTGGCCGAAAACGAGACTCTACCGCCATCCCGCGCATTACTGCCTGGTTGACAGCAGCACTCAAGTGTGGTTGCAATTCGCGAGGGGAAGGCATTTGTTCGCGATCGCGCAATAATGCTGGCATAGGAACTTGGGCTGTCAACAGTGCATACAAGGTTGCTGCTAAACCATAAACATCCGTGGCGGGTGTGCGTGCCGCTTGCGTCATATACTGCTCAATGGGAGAATAACCCTCAGAAACCAGACCTGTGTGGGTCTGCCTGACACCGCCATTAAATTCCCTGGCAATGCCAAAATCAATCAGCACTACTTCCTGTGTTCCTTGGCGAAGAATTATATTATCTGGTTTGACATCGCGGTGTAACAAACCGTTGTTGTGTACTACCTGCAACGCTGCCCCAATTTGCCGGATGTAATGAATTGCTGTGGCTTCAGGCAAAGTTATCCCCGGTAAAACAAATGCGTCTCCCAAGGTTTCGCCAGGAATGTATTCCATTACCATATAAGGCAGTCCAGCTTCTACAAAAAAGTCACTAACTCGGACTATATTTGGATGAATACACGTAGCTAATCGTCTGGCTTCATCTTGGAATTGGCGCTCGAATTTAGCAAAATCAAGATGTTGTCGCAGCCGTTCATTGATGGTTTTCATCACCACCTCCTGACCTAAGTAGTGATGCTTAGCTTTAAAGGTAATGCCAAAGCCACCCCGCCCTATTTCTTGAATTAGGGTATATTTTCCATCCTGCAAAATTGTGCCTGCTAACATAAAGAGTTCTGAGTCCTGAGCGAGCAGATAAGTAGCGAGTCCTGAGTTTTGAGGGATTTCCCAAAAATTTTCCCATAATTTTATCGGGCAGGGTTCTTGCCTGTCTATTTTACGGGATGATTTAGTTGTTGGAATTCCTGAAGTGAGAAAGACCTCCTTAACGATCGCAACAGTTTTATCTTTCTCAGATGATAGCGTGGGAGTGCGGCAAGCTTAAACCGGAAGACGGGCTAAGGCTATTTTTTAGGTTTTATAAAAGTCATTTTTAGAAAAGCTATTTAAAACCCAAATTCATCAATTGAATATCTGGCACGATCTTAACAAAACTTGAAAAACCGCGTTTGTGGGCGAAAAATCTAGGTTCTCAGGATAAACCAGCATAAAAACTGATTTTTGATACATCTGCTAGATGTGAATTCCAAAACGCAGTAATATTACATACTTTTATTACTTTACAAAAGTGGCAATTTACTAGATGATGACAACGAAAGGGAATAATACATTAGTAAACATCTAGTTCTTTTTTACTTTCAGTAGTTGTGTGAAAACCCTGTAATTACAAGGCTGAAGTCGGTTTGAGTTTCCCTCATTACCATAGCTCGAAGTAACAAAATGGCAACGTTACATACCTCAAACTTCCTAGAAAATCACGCAACTTCTACCTCATGTACCTATAGTTTAGTCTTCATCGACATGGCGGTTGAAGACTATAGCAATTTAATCAATGGCGTGCTTGATAATGCTCAAGTGTTCGTGCTTGACTCGACACAAAACGGTGTTGAACAAATTACGAAAATTCTGGCGAGTTGCGTAGACGCGCAGCAGCTTGCCGTTAGACATCGCTCGAATTTGACTAACATTCATATTGTGTGCCACGGTGTCCCAGGTTGCTTACAATTGGGCAACACCCATTTAGGAATTGATACCCTCGATGAATACAGCCAGCAACTCCAACAATGGCAGAAGATATTTTCAGCCTCTGGCAAAAGCGATAACCCTAGTAACTTACTCATCTATGGTTGCAATGTGGCTTTGGGTGATGCAGGGGCAGAATTTGTAGAAAAACTGCACCAACTCACAGGAGCGAATATTGCCGCTTCTCGTCAGCGGATTGGCAATGCAGCATTAGGCGGTAACTGGGAGTTAGAAGTTCGCACTGCTGATATGGAAGTAAATCTTGCGTTTGCAGAAACGACGCGAGAAGCTTACCCAGGAGTACTAGCAACGTTTACAGTAAATAATACCGGAGACGCAGATGATGGCGATCGCAATAACGGCATCACAACACTCCGGGAGGCAATTAACTTAGCCAACGCTACTGCTGGGGATGATGCGATCGCTTTTGGAGGCGTGTTCACAGATACTACTCCAGATACCATCACGCTCACCTCTGGGCAACTGACGATTACCGATGATGTTACCATCTTGGGGACTGGGACATCTAAGCTTACTGTGAGTGGAAAGAATACCTCTACAGTATTCGAGATATCGGGACTAGGGACAGGTGTCAATATTAATGGACTGGCGATCGCTAGCGGCAGTATTAAAATTAATAGAACTTCCATCCTCAGCCTAGCAAAAAGTAGTGTGTCTGGTAATACAGCAGGAAGTGGCATCTCTAATAGCGGCATCCTCAGTCTTACTAACACCAGTGTCTTTGGCAATACGCAAGGTGGTATCTATAACGGTGGTATTCTCAGCCTAACTAATAGCAGTGTTTATGCCAATACCGCGGGAAGCAAGATTTATAATGGCAATACTGGAGGAGGCGGCATTTTTAATGACTCTTCCTCTGATAAAATTGGTATTCTCAGCCTAATTAACAGCAGTGTCTTTAGCAATACGGCAAACTCCGGCGCTGGCATCTATAATCGAGGCGGTACTCTCAGGCTGACCAATAGCACTGTCTCTGGCAATACTGCAACCTCTGGCGGTGGCATTTTTAACGGAAATGATGATGGTTATGGTTCCGGATCAGCTACTCTAACTAATAGCACCATCTCTGGCAATACAGCGTTAGAGGATGGCGGTGGCATATACAATGGCGGAGCCTACGCCAGTGGCAACAGCCTCACCCTAATTAGCACTACAATTAATAACAACACAGCTGACTCAGATGGTGATGGTACTGGCAATGGTGGGGGTGTTTTTAGTTCCTCTGATTCCTCTGTTAACGTCAAGGTTAGTAACACCATCATTGCAGGCAACTTCGACAAGTCCACCTCCGGTGATATACACCCCGACGTGAGTGGTGGGCTGATTGACTCCGGCAATAACCTGATTGGCAATAATACTGGTAGCACTGCCTTTACCACCAGCACCCTCGTCGGCACAAGTGCTAACCCCATTGACCCCAAACTCGGACTGCTGCAAAATAACGGTGGTGCAACCTTTACCCAGGCGTTACTTGCGAAAAGCCCTGCTATTGATGCTGGCAATAATTCTCTAGTTCCTAGTGGTGTCACCACTGACCAACGCGGCGGTCGATTTAACCGGATATTCAATGGTGTTGTTGATATTGGTGCTTACGAAGTCCAATCCTCTGTCACTCCGCCACCTGTTAATACTGGCACATTTGTGGTGACTAATACCAACGATTCTGGCTCAGGGTCATTGCGCCAGGCTATCCTCAATGCCAATTCGACTCTTGGGGCAGATACGATTACCTTTGCAGGCGTGTTTACCGATGCCACCCCAGATATTATCACCCTGACCTCTGGGAAACTAACCATCACCGATGATGTAACCATTTTGGGCGCTGGGGCATCTAACCTCATTGTGAGTGGGAATAATTCATCGGGCGTGTTTGAGATATCGGGTTCTGGAACAGATGCCAGCATTGATGGCTTGAAGATTGCTAATGCTAATGATCCCTTAGGCAGTATTTTGATCAATAGCAATACCAGCCTCAGCCTGACGGGAAGCAATGTTTCTGACAATACAGGGGAAGTAGGCGGCATATTTAATAGAGGCATTCTCAGTCTCATTAACAGCACTGTCTCTGGTAATAGAGGGTCATCATTCGGCGGGGGCATCTTTAACAAAGGCAACCTGAGCCTAACTAGCAGCACTGTCTCTAATAATTACGCATACGTCGGTTTCTACACAGCATATGGCGGTGGCATATTAAATACAGGTAGACTCAATATAAATAACAGCACTGTCTCTAATAATAATGCGTTCGCCAGTGGTCTTGATCGGGGAGGCCCAGACCCTTACCCATCTTACGGCGGCGGCATTTATAACTCAGGTACTGTCGATATCACTAGCAGCACTGTCTCTGGTAATGGTGCAGCAGACGGCGGTGGCATTTATAACTCAGGTACTTTTAGCCTGATTAACAGCACTGTCTATGATAATAGTGTATATTATACCGGCGGCGGTATCTTGAACAGCGGCACTCTCACCCTCACCAATGACACCATTACCAATAACGCAGCAGAAGGCTTTGGCTATAACGGTGTTAGTGGCAACGGTGGAGGTGTCCTCAGTAATGGCGGTAATGTTATCGTTGGTGATACCATCATTGCAGGCAATTCCTACACAGCCTATTCTGATGATTCTGGTTATTCCCGCGACGTTTCCGGTAAGTTCACTGACGCTGGTAATAACCTAATTGGCGACAACACAGGTAGCACCGGCTTTACTACCAGCACCCTCGTCGGCACCAGAACCAACCCCATTGATCCAAAACTCAGCCCCCTGCAAAATAACGGTGGTGCAACCTTTACTAATGCTTTACTTGCAGATAGTCCTGCAATTAACGCTGGCAATAATGCTTTGATTCCAGCAGGTATCACTACTGACCAACGCGGCACTGGATTTAACAGAATATCTAAGGGTAAAGTTGATATTGGTGCATTAGAGTTTAACGGACTGAATGGAACCAATGGCGCTGATAATTTAGTAGGCAAGAACTACAGTGACATAATTAACGCTCAAGCCGGGAACGATACCATCACAAGTAATCAAGGCAACGACATCCTAACTGGTGGCGGCGGTAAAGATAAATTTGTTTACAATTTAGGTGATGGTGTTGATACCATTACCGATTTTGGTGGGTTAGGTAAAGGCTCAAATCCATCAGCAGCAATCATTGCCGAAGTGGATACCCTCAAATTTCAAGGTGCTGGATTGACAGCTCAAAATCTACTACTTACCCAGAATTCTAACAATCTGGAAATCACCTTTGAAGGGGTGGCTGATGACAAAGTTATTCTGCAAAACTTTTCTGTGGAAAACCTAGAGAACGTATCGGCAGTAGGTAATATCCTGTTTAATGGGCAAACCAGTATTAGTGAAAGCTTTGATGTCTTCGATGCCAACTCCACCCAAAACGCTATCTTCAACAAGAACACAGTCACCTTTCTCAATGATTTGAACAACAATCTCAATGGCTTTGACAACTCAGCAGATGTTATTAATGGTCAAGGGGGTGATGACCGCATCGACGGCAAGAGTGGTAACGACCTGCTGCGCGGCGGTGCAGGTAACGATACTTTGCTTGGTGGTACTGGTAATGATACCCTGGTTGGTGGTACAGGTAATAATAGCCTCATTGGAGGTGCTGGTAATGACATCCTCATTGGCGGTGATTTTAATGATACCCTGACTGGCGGTAGCAGTAATGACCAGTTTATCTACCAAACCCTTAGCAATAGTGATACAATCACTGACTTTAATAAAAGCGAGGATAAATTAATCCTTACTGACTTGTTTAAGAGTCAAGGCTACAGTGGCAGCAATCCCATCTCAGATGGTTATCTACAGTTTGTGCAATCGGGTACTTCTACACAAGTTCAGTTTGCATACTCTGGTAACAATTTTTATACTTTTGCAACTTTGAATAATTTCACGGCGACAAATCTGGTAATTGGTACTAACGTCATCGTCTAGCGCTTAATTCTAGTCTGTAGCCACTGTCTTAAAAGTCAAGAGATCATTTAATAAATATTAGACATTTGGTGAAAAAGAACGTAGAGACGTAGCAGTTGCTATGTCTCTACAAGGGTTGTGGATAACGCATAATTAATTTGTGCAGATGTCTATCATGTCCGCTTAAACAGTTGTCATTGCGAACGGAGTGAAGCAATCGCAGAGACTTTGTGATTGCTTCTCTACGAGACGCTCCGCGAACGTTTCACTTCGTTCCACTCGCAATGACATATCACAAGTAATTTCCCGGATATCATATCATTGCTTAATTTTGGATTTTAGAATGTCTGTGAAATTTAAAATCCAAAATCTATACTCTTACAGTTGCCGCACTAATGGCTGACCATCTTTGACTTCACCAATCAAAACTAAATCGACACAGTTAACGAAGATACCATTTTCTAAGACGCCAGGAATGTTATTCAATGTGTTTTCTAGTCCGGCTGGATCTTCAATAGAGTCAAATCTGACATCTAAGACAAAATTCCCTTGATCGGTGATTACTGGGCCAGCTTTTTTTACACCCATGCGGAGTTCTGGTTTACCACCGAGTGTTTTGATGGCATTGGTAACAGGAGTAATTGCCATTGGAATCACTTCCACGGGCACAGCGAAACTAGAACCTAAGCGGTCTACTAACTTGCCACTGTCTACCACAACGATAAACTGTTCTGCTAGGTAGTCTACGACTTTTTCGCGGGTATGTGCTGCACCACCACCTTTAATCAAATTCTTTTGCGGATCGACTTCATCAGCGCCATCAATGGCAATATCGATGTGGTCAATAGCATCCAAGGTGGCGAGAGGGACACCATACTGCTTCGCCAGCACTTCTGACTGAAACGAGGTAGGTATACCAATGATATCTTTGAGTTCGCCAGACTTGAGGCGATCGCCCAAAAACTGAATCGTATATGCTGTAGTTGACCCCGTACCCAAGCCGACAATGGAACCCGACTTGACTAGGGCGGCGGCGGCTTTGCCAACTTCTTGCTTCATCAACTTTACGGGATCTGCTGCTGCTGTCATTCCCAAAACTCCTGAAAAACTGACTATAGTCCATAGTAGTGGGCAGATAACATCAAAAGATGAAAGGTAAAAAACAAGTTTTTGCTATTGATTAGGGATTTCCAAAATATAAAACATCCTAGTGTCCGGAATAAAGGAGATGACTGATGTATATATAATGTATATTAATATACGAAATTTATGAACTCACTCCAGTACACTGATTCTACTTTTAAGCAACTTTTCGCTGAGATTGACCCGGAAATAGCAAATACCTTCACGGTAGAGCAATTAGAAGCGATAAAAAAGGGTTTAGCCTCTCGTGCTAGGACACGTCATTCTTTAGACATAAGAGTTTCAGTACCAATTCCCGGATTAAAGTTTTATCTGGTGTTGCTAGCAGGTTCATAACGTCGCTCAAAAGTGCGTTTACGCTCTGAAAAAGGTTTATATCCTTTTTGGACTCCTGCCAATATCTTGTTCCTCATAGGATTTCTAATCATTCTATCGACTTGTAGCTACACTATATTTTCTTTTGCATTGTCTTCACTTACTCCCACATCTAGCTCCTATTACCCTACTTCAATTCCTTGGATTTACAATAAATCAGAATGCGAACAAACTGGTAGAATCTGGCATGATGGGAAGTGCTGGGATTCTGAACACAGTCCTAATTTTTAAAATTTCTAACTACACCCTACGTAGCAGGAGCAACATTGGCCAGCCTAAATTCGTCACTAACTGAGTTACAGGTTATTAGCAACACCCAACTTCGCCTGAACCTCAGTAACGTAGTTTTTTAAATTCACGTTAGCAGTTAAAAGTGCTTATCATGATGCGTCAGCTTTCAATTACTTTATCTTTAATAGCACTACTACAAAGCTTGCCAGCAATTGCTCAAGTACCAGAATCTACTTCTGGAATACCAGCTGATTCCATTCAACAGGTAACTGCTGTCAAATGGATGACAAACTTTCCCGATGGCAAGTTTTATCCCGAAAGGTTAGTGAGTCGGGCAGAATTAGCCTCGATTATGGTAAAAGCATTCCGCCTAGATAAAAGAGAAGCTGTTACCAAAGAAAATTTAACTATTCCAGATGTTCCTCGTTCTTATTGGGCATTTAATGATATACAAACAGTCCTAAAAACTGACATCATGAAAGGCTATCGGGGCAATGAATTTTTTCCTAATCAAAAGGTGACAAGGGCAGAAGCTCTGGCTATTTTCGCCCAGGCTTATGGTGTATTTCAATTTCCTGATAGCGCTGTAAATGAGATTCTGGCTTCACATCCAGATGAAAAATCTATCCCAGCTTGGGCTAGAAAAGCGATCGCTACAGTAGCTAGTGAAGGATTTCTGAATACAGATGCTCAAGGCAATATTTCTCCATTAAAACCCGTAACGCGTGGGGATATGGCTTATGTATTGAGTAAATATTTGCAACGACAACAGCAACAACCCGAAACACCAGAAGTTCCGATGATTCCAAATAGCCCACAATCACCTTAGCTAGACTTTATTGAGCCAACGTACTCAAAATTAGTTTTGACCCGGATTTCTATATTTGTCTCGAAGTTGGCGAAGAAGATATAAGGAATTAGATTGTGTTGGTTGCTGCAAGACATTATTCCCATAATTAGTTTGTGAGGGTAGGGTCGGTTGCTGCAAGCCATAATTCCCATAATTAGATTGTGATGGTTGGGTCGGTTGCTGCAAGCCATAATTCCCATAGATAGATTGTGGTGGCTGGGTCGGTTGCTGCAAGCCATAATTCCCATACCCTACAGGATTTGTGGGTGTAACAACACTTTGACTTTGGCTAGAGTAAGGTACAATATTACTTGGTGCTACATTAGGCACTACTTGACCGTTATTTAAATTGTTGTAGGCATTTTGCGGTAGGTTTGTACCCGTAGTTAAGCCATTGTTAGGTACTACTTGACCGTTATTTAAATTGTTGTAGGCATTTTGCGGTAAGTTCGTGCCCGTAGTTAAGCCATTGTTAGGTACTACTTGACCGTTATTTAAATTATTGTAGGAATTTTGTGGTAAGTTCGTACCCGTTGACGTGTTGCCTGTCCCAGGAGTTAACCCAGTACTTGGTAGAGAATTCTGACTGGTTAAACTGTTGATGGGTGGCGTTAGCGTTGTTCCTGGATTGGAGACTTGACCCGAAGTATTTGTCTGAATTGCAGTAGTACCATTGAAACTAGACAACTTCTGGTTTGTCGATTGGTTAAGCTGTGTTTGCAGAGGGTTGGTAGAAAGAGAATTTTGATTATTGTTGGTTTGATTTGGGAATCCAATACCCAGGCTAGAGGATGTTTGGTCTCCTCCTATTGGTTCAGACGCCGTATTTAAGGTTTTAAGACCTAGAAACTGGTTACTACTATTAACCGTTCCAGTACGCAATAAATTGTCTGTTTGGACGACAAAAGGATTTTTAAAGGTTGGGGAAGTGTCGCCGTTAACGCCTAAATCAGGATTTAATTTGGTATTATTAGCAGACTTTTGTTTGTTACTTACATCATCTAATGAGCCTTTGCTGTTTTTCGCCTCAGTCTTTTGCTCAGACCCATTTGCTGTTGATGAGAGAGTTGCTTGGTCAAAGTCATTAAATAAAACTGGCAGGTTATCAATATCTGCTGCAATAGCTTTGTTTTCTTCTGACAGGGAGGAATCAGCTGATTTTTCTATAACGACAGGTTTTTTTTGCTTAGAAACGAAAATATCTGGGTTTGACCAGTATTCCCAGGTTGCTAGCCCAACTACAGATAAAAAAATCGCAGTTCCCCAAAAACCAGGTCGCCCTAGATTCCATAACCTGGCTTTGAGATAGCGTAAGTAGGCGGGAGGATAATGACGATTTGGCATGGGATTGGTAATTGAGATTTACTATAAATTCCTAAAATTCCACAGAAGAGACATTGCTGTTTGATGCTTTTACTTGCCTGGTAAGGAAATGTCTCAACTGAAATTCGATTGTGATTTTATCGTAACTTCTCAAGAAATTATTAGTCATTATTAAGTCAAAAATTTATTAATAACTATTTTACACTAAACCGTTTAGTTTAAATTTTTTTTGAGTATTTTAGCTGCGATCGCTCCAGCTTCCATTTTCGTTATTTTGATTTTCCACAGGACTAGCAACTTATCGATGGTGCTTACCGAAGAATAGATAGCTTTTGCGATATCTACAATATTCACTTTGGGTAGCAGAGGTGGCATCTCTGCGGTGGAAATATTTAAAATACCCCGCTTTTGTCACTCTCCGAAAACTTTTGCCATAGAAAACTGCTGTAGTTAATAAAAAATAATTACCAACTGTAACTTCTTTGTAGCGATTCAGGTGCAGGGACAGGGCAAATGCATCACAATTTTGACAAAGTAGTAAGTAGAGGTGTGTTTAAAGTAGTATAAATAAACTAAATGAGTAATTAAGTGAGCGATCGCTAGCTCTACCTCTTTCAATAAATCCTAAATATATCAGAGATTGCTGATTTCTCGGCTTCTAAGCTTTTGTCGTTAGATGGCGATCGGGGTTTGCAGTGCAGTTTCCAAAATAAGCAGGCGCAGGGATGCCTTGATATTTAACATAAACCTGTTTTTCAATTTTCAATTAATACCTTTGCCACTTTTTGTAGCAAAGATGATTGACTATTATCACTGATCTTTAGAACATTTTGAGTTAATGTACTAAAATGTAAAGCTGTGATAGGATGCTCGATAAGTTCAGATGTCTGAATTTGCGTTTGGGAATATGTCTTCCCAATCAAATGATAAACTCTAAAACCTTTTTTTAGAGTACTATCAAGACTTTTCGCAGGCGGAACATAATTTTGTTCATAAGTACTAACAGTCTTTCCTAAATTATAAAATGTGACTAAATATACCCCTTGATGTTTAAGAAAATTTTTCAGAAATTGTTGGTCAGATTCAGTCAGATCAATTCCCGTATTGTTAATAATCTCTAATGATTCTACAGATTCTATATTTTTGATAAAAGGGTTTTCTAAGTAATGGTCAGCCTGAAAATGAAGGAGATTAAAATTAATACCACACTCACTTAAAAAATCCTCAAGTTTTGTCATAAGATTTTGATAATGATAAATCTGAGTCTTTTTGAACTTGTCAAAATCTTCCTGATCTTTAGGAAATTGCATAAAATGAATAGAATTTTTACAGCGAGCATCAAGGTCACGTTCAAAGTAGTAGTTCTTATTTTTATAAACTAACAACTCTCCCAAATCATTACTATCTGTAGTTATATACTCATCATTTGGTAACAATAGTCGTCTTTTTCGAGATAAGGTTAATGTGAGTACATTATAGTTATTGTATTTGATTAAAAGATTCTGTCCCCAGACTATTAAAGCATTTTCTGATTTGCTAAGACTCCTGGAATGCAGTAATAGTAACTCCTCAAAACCATTCATTGTCTCTACAGATAAACCTTGAGACAGAAGATAAAATTTAAAAACTAAATTAAAAATTCTTTCTTGATTCTTGCTAAATAACTGTTTCCATCCAGAATGGCTTTTATTTGGGGATAAAAAGAACACATTGTTTTTACCATCAACGTAGGAAAGGAAGTATTGAACATCTGAATATTTAGGTTTTACTCCATTCACAGAAAGCCGTTCTTGATCTGATTTTTAATAAATTTATGTCGTTTTTTGTAATAATCGGTCTGTGAATCTTCATCTTGGGAAGACTCATCTTTAGAAACTGGATATTCAGGAATAAAATGCTCAATTCCTGTATCCTTACTAAACAGATATAGGAAAAGTTTTTCAGCAACTTCTTCGGGCTTCATTAAAATCTGTAACTGGTTGGTTCTTGATTTATCTGAGAATGCTTTAGTCATTTTATCTCTCATCTTATTTCCCCTTTTGGAACAAAAAGTCTTTAAGTATATTAGATTCAACTGGTATATTGTAGCGATCAAAGTAAATCAAATTTCCCGAAAACAATGTTGGTGAGTATTGGTGATTTTTTTCTTTTTTTGCGTGCAAGTTTAGAAGTAACCCTCTCACAGTGCTAAATTCTGGATAGTCTGAAACAATAGCATCTAGCTTTTTTTGGGTTTTTTCCAACGTCTGATTTGAAAGGCGATTTCCTGAAGCTATACTCCATGCTTTAACATCAATACAAAACAGCGAATTGTCCTTGATATAGTACAAATCAAACCGCTCATACAATTTGGGATATTTTTTGAAATTTAGCAATTGCTCAAAACTGTAGGTGGCTTTTATAGCTTTCCAGTCTTTACCTTTGAAAACTACATCCTTAATCCAGCGTTCCGTAAAATTTTCGGTCAGTGATGGATACAACACATCATAAAAGAAATGTGGACGCGGAATATAAGTATTAAAAATTTCCGGTTGTGGAATCAACTCGTTGTACAATCTGTAAATTGAATCAGTTGAAGGATTTAACAAGTCAATTTCATTTTCTTCCAAATCGTAGCCTTGAGCATTTGTTTTGAGATTTTCGGGATATAACCGCTTCTGATAAGGATAGATTTTTTCTCCATTGATGCTATCGCTGACAATCTGAAATTTTTTACCATCTTCCTCTACAGAAGCTAAATATGGGGTAAATTCAGGTTGTTCCGCGTTATGATAAAATAATGAGTCAATAAATTCATCAGGAAATAGCTTTAACTCTCTTAAATTTTTTAGATATCTGTCTGGCTCTTTAAAAACAACAGGGTCGCGTAAAGCATTCCACTTTCTTGTGATAGCAAAAGCGTTTTTATCTTGATGAAAGTTTTCAATATCATCTAACATTTTTTCTCTAAAATTTTGGAAACTTAGAGAAGCACTAGCCTCCTGATAAACATGCTCATCATAATCATTAATTACTCTTTTATTCTCTTCTTCTTGAACACTTAAATAAACTTTGTAGTTATTAACGGAAAACTTACGAATTTCATTAGGTTCTTCTTGCTTCAGATATCTGTAAAAATTCACTAAATTTTTTCTGGTTTCTTCATTTACGAAAATCTTGATCACTTGGTTGGGAAAATCACGTCTCTCAGATCTGCCAATAGCTTGCAAAATTGCTTTTCCTAATAAAATTTGGTGTTGTTGATCTCGAAATGTTCCAGCTTCCGGTTGACTCAGATATTTGTTGAAATCTTTGATTTCCAGATTGGAGTCTCCTAAATTTACAATACTTTTCATTAACGCAAAATGATAACGTGTCGTAGATTTTTCAGACTCTTCTGATTTCTTAAGTGATGGTTTCATTATTGTATAGTAACTGTCCATTAACAAAACCAAAGAGTCAAAATCTTTTTCATCGCCGTTGTGATTTTTTATGATAGGGTTCAATCCTTTTGACGCTGACTGATAAGCCGAGATAAAGAAAATTTTTTGCCCTTGTTCTTCAACAAGCTCATTCAAATATGTTTTTTTAGTTATTTGATCAAAGTATTGACTATTGAAAGCTGCTTCATAAAAAATTATTTTTATACGAATATTACTCTGATATTCTTTATGCCTTAAATTGACATAATATATGTTTGGATGTTCTGATGATCTCTCAAGTCCAAAGTTACCATGATGAAGTTTATCCCAATAATTCATTAACTTTTTAATCCAGCGTAGAGTTTGAGTAAAAACAATTGTTTCTTTAATTAAATCTTCTTCAAAAAGATAAAATAAGAAACGAATAAAATTTTTTATCTCTTGGATTTTGTAAATACTAAACCAAGTACCATCATTCTTACAATCATTGATAAAATCTTTTAAAATATTGTTTTCAAATCTTTCTGCAACTTCTTGAGTTTGGTTATTGGGAAAAGATGATAAATTTTCATGGAAAAAATTTACTATAATCTGTCGGTTGCAATCACGCTGATTTCTGATCTCTTCACAAAGCAAGATTTCTTCTTCAACCATTGCCTTAAATGAAGTTTTACCAGATTCATTACGTAAATTATCTTCTAAATAACGCATATCATAACTTGTACTTAAATCTCCAGAAACCCCTCCTGTTGCTGAAATAAGAAAAATCACATTACTATTATTATTTAGCATGGAATTTATTTTGAATTCAGGCGATGTCAATATTGCAGTACTCCCAATAGAGACTTCCCTAAGCGTGCGATCAATCAAGTTATTTTTGGGATTTTGATAGCGAGAAATTTCTTTAATATTTATGATAGACTTATAACTTTCATAGACATAGGTACGGTTTAAGTTTTTGAGCAGTTGATTTGGTAATGAGCTTTCTTCACTTGCTTTTTGGACTTTAGCTATCTGTTTTGACCAAATATCTAAAGAACGAGATTGGGAATCTTCAGCGTCCAAAACATTAGCCAGAAAATATTTGATAGTTTTGATTTGTAATCGAACAGTCAGAATGGCATAAATCAATTCTGCTACAGAGGTATTGTCTGCAATTTTCTCCTCAGTTATGTGAACATGACCGCCGGGAGGTCTGGTTAAAAACAATTTTTTCAGAGGTTCAATGTTGTAAATGTATAGGTTGTTATATGAGAAAATGCTCATTAATTCATCACTGATTTTGTTGTAAAGCTGCTGAGGAATTAACAAACTTCTATTATTCTCAAATTTTGAAAAAACTCTAGATAACATTTCAAAATTTAATACAATGGGATTTTCTTGCTCGAAATCATTGAAAATTCCAACAATTTCTTCCATTGATTTATCAAGCTCTTTTTTAATCGTTACTACTTTTTCCAAAAATTTAATAGAATTTCCTTCCTCGAAGGTCAGCCGTTGATATACTGGGGCAAAATTTTGCAATCTTGGGTCAATATCTTTGTTTTTCTCAAAATGTTCTTGAAATTTGTGAAAAGCTCCCTTATTCTTCTCAACAAAACTTAGAAATTCTCTGTTTTGAGTAGAAAAAAGAATAGAAAATTCTCTATTAACAGATGATAGTGCATTATTAATTGCCAACATTTGAGGTGAGATGATATCAAGTTTTTCATCTAGCATAATTTGATAACCATCTTCCTGCTCATCAAATGCAAGGATAAACTTTCTGGAGGTATTCGTGTGCTGAATAATGTATTTGTCAAGCTCGTTGCTTTTTTTAACCCATGTTTTATCTTTATAGACAAAGTATGGAATAGCGGTTTCAAATTTATCATAAGTGAGCATTAAAATACCAGATTTATCTTGCAGGAGATAAAAGGGAAAAAATATCTCAACTAACTTTAAACATTCATTTATCCAACTTGAACGCTCCAATTTACATTTGATAGTAAATTCTAAAAAATTTTCAAGTAATTTATTTATTTCACGTCTTGCTCTCGTAGTCTCAGAGCTATTCAATTCCTCATCTCCAAAGCCTACAGTTTTGATATACTCAAGACGGCTTATGATTTTTTCTACTGTCTTAAGTCTTTGTTGATTTTCCTGAACCTTTTCATGAGGATATACTTTTGGATCAATCTTCCAAAACTGTTTGTTTTTAAGGATTGAATGGATCCATTTTTTGTATAATTTGATATATTCATCCGTCATTTTCATTTCTAATGAATTTAGTTTATAGACGGGAATATCTGGATATTGAGTAACGATTGAATTTGGAACACATAAATGTTCTCTTAATGGGGCAACATATATTCCAATTATCTGAGTATTTGGATACTGTTGAATTGTTTTATAAATTGCTTGAAACAATTGGTGAGTCTTTCCTGACCCTGTACCATAATTGATGAGTTTGAGTTGGGAAAGGTTTTCTCGAAAACTATCTTCAATTGTTGTAAGGTAGGAATTCAGAATTTGGGAACGAGCAGATTCTGAATGCTGGCTAAAAAAGTTTTGTGGCTTTTGCATTACGTGTAATAGCTTGATTTAGAGTAATACATAATACTTAAGCTTGACTTAACTGACATATCTTTAGCTCAAGGCGGTTGAAATTGCTGTATATTAGGGCAAATTTGGACTGCGCTTACTATATATAAAACTTTTCTTAAATCTCAAAAATATACCAGAAATCCTCCGTTTATTTACCCAATCTGTCATAAATATATAACAAATCTCCGTATAATTCACCCTGATATTTAGAACTTTTGCGAATATCATTCACTAGCGATACTCCACTTTATCGATAGCTGTACAGACGCGTTCTTAACTCCTTCTTTGCTTATGCTATACAAGCACCATCAACAAAAGCTGTTAAGATGGGTTGCATTGTTCCTAGTTGGAACATTTCTGCAATTACTGTTTTATATCCCAACACCAGTCTTATCTCAAAATTCCAATAGCTGTAGCAATATTACAACCCCGCTCACATCTGAAGAACAAACTTATGCTCGTGCGGCTTGGCAGTATTTTGTCAAAAATTATCAGCCAGCAACGGGATTTACCAATTCTACGGGGGGTTATCCTTCAGGTACACTCTGGGATATGGGTAACTACCTGATGGCATTGAATGCTGCACGATGGTTGAATCTTACCGATCAAGCAGATTTTGATTCCCGCCTTAATAAGTTTTTGACAACTCTCAACAGCTTGAAGTTATTTGAAGATGCTTTGCCCAATAAAGTCTATAACGCAGCCACTGCAAAGATGGTTGATTATGGCAACAATCCACTAGAACAGGGTATTGGTTGGTCTGCTTTGGATATTGGGCGAATACTGGCTGCGTTTGATGTCATCCGTACCTGCCATTCTCAATATAATGAGTGGCTCAAAGGAATCGTAGCAAAGTGGCAGGTGGCGCGATCGCTTAAAGATGGACAACTTTTTGGCGCTACTGTTCTCCCTGACAAGAAAACCTTACTAGTGCAAGAAGGACGACTCGGCTACGAAGAATACGGCGCTAGAGGTTATCAACTTTGGGGTTTCTCAGCATCCAAGGCTATTGCTTTAGAACCGTTTAAGTTAGTTGAAATTAATGGTGTGCAAATTCCTGTTGATAGTCGTGACTTTCAAAGTACCAACGCTAATAATTACGTTGTGAGTGAGTCTTATATCCTTGATGGGATTGAATTTGGCTTGCAAGGAGAGTTAGCTGATTTTGCTGCCAGGGTTTTAGATGTGCAAAAACGGCGTTTTGATACCACAGGTCAGTTAACTGCGGTAACAGAAGATAATATCGACCAAGCACCTTATTTTCTCTACAACACCGTTTACGCCAACGGTGCAAACTGGGCAACAATCACAGATGCCAATCAACCTTATCCCCAGTTTCGCAGCATCAGTACAAAAGCTGCTTTTGGCTGGCGCTATCTGTTTCCAGATAATGCTTATGCCCAAAAAGTTTTTGATGCAGTTAAGGATCTCCGCAGTCCTGATGATAGCGGTTACTATGCTGGTATCTATGAAGAATCAAAACAACCCAACAAAGCTTTGACAGGTAATACTAATGGGTTAATTTTGGAGATTTTATACTACAAAGCTAGAGGAAATCACCCGTTAATTGCTTCCACTTCTGCGAGTGTGTCTACTGGCAAGCCGAGTGAAAATGCTTCTTCAGCAACATCCTCAAATCAACCGAATTCTACTGGTAAGCCGAGTGAAAATGCTTCCTCAGCAACACCTGCAAATCAACCGAATTCTACTGTTACAACTTCGATCGCAACCCCTGCGGATACTTCTAAACCTACAGAAGTGACCGTTGCACCTATTCCACCTGTGGATAGTCCCCAGCCATCATCTAATTTGAAACTAGATCGACCACTGACGCCTATTGAACGGCGCTATGCAGAGGCGGCTTGGGGATACTTTCAAGCAAATTATCATTCCCAGAGTGGGCTGATAGACGATCGCAGTGATTTCAAAGGTGCAACCCTCTGGGGATTGGGAGATTATCTCGCTGCACTCCACGCGGCGCGATCGCTTGATATAATTACCCCCAAAGAATTTGATCGGCGTACCCGTCATCTCTTGGGAGCTTTGACAAAGTTACCGTTATTTGCTGGGGAATTGCCGGGTCGAGGTTATGATACCAGAACTCTCCAACCAGTCGATTATGGTGGAAATCCAGTTCCCGAAGGAAACGGTTGGTCAGCTTTAGATTTGGGTAGAATACTGGCAGCGCTGTACAACTTAAAAAGCTGTCATCCAGAATATACGGCTGCTGTAGATAAAATTGTGCTGGATTGGTCATACTTGCGTGTGGTGCGCGAAGGTATTCTCTCCAGTGCCACCGTTAGCAAAGAGCAAGATGGGCGATATCTGACTCGCGTTAACCCCGAAACTCGCTTGGGTTATGAGGAATATGCTGCTCGTGCTTTTCAATTATGGGGATTTAATCTCGATCGTTCTGCTGTTGGAGGTGAATATCAAACTACCTCAGTGGAGAAATTGAAAGTCCCAATTCAACGCCATCGCACAGATACTAATTCTAAAAACCAATACACAGTTAGCAATCCTTTTGTACTCTATGCATTGGAGTTTGGATTAGATCCAAAAATGCGATCGCTCTTTGAACCAATTTTTCTAGCACAAGCTGAACGTTACCGTCGCACTGGCACCCTCACAGCCTCAGCCACCACCTTGATTGATCGTAAACCTTATACTGTCCACAGCACAATTACTGGACAAGGTAAGTCTTGGGTAGCTTTAGGAGATGACGGTAAACCACTACCAAAGGGACGATTAGTCAGTACAGCAGTTGCTTTTGCCTATAATGTACTGCTTCCAGACAATAAGTATAGTCAAGAGTTACTACAAGGAACGACTGACTTATACAATCCATTAGCCGGATTTTATGAGGGCTTCTATGAAACTACGGGTAAAACAGCAGTTGGTTTTACCAATAGCACTAACAGTATGATTTTGCAATCCTTGCTATACAAGGTGATGAATCAACAACCTTTAATTCGTCCCACCAATAACATGAAATCTCCTTGGTGGCAAGAAGTTAGTAAAGAAAATTCTGGGCGAGGTTTACCCAACATTGCTAGACAACAAACCAAGTTAATTTCTGATAGTTCTGGAAGTTACTGGGTTTCAGATAGTGAAAAGGCTCCACTAGTAACTGGTACAAAAGTCACACAATAAGTTGAAACGCAATTTACTTTTAGCTCATCCCTGAAGGGGTGGGCTTTCACACTGACTTTATGTAATTACCAAGTTGTGTTTGTTATTAATCAGTTGTATTTGGGAATACTTGTACATGATGCAGTAGCTTTCACGAGCAACAGTCATCTATCTGGATTCAAAATCCCTGTTTATTCGTTCAAATCTATGGACAAGGTACAACTGGCGCTGATGATGCTAATTTTACTAGGAAGCATCTTTGCGAATAAAAATCTCATGGCGGTTACTGATGCCTCAAGGCAACTCGAAAACCGGAAATTAAACCAAATTCGCAACCAAATACCTTCCAATACTCCTGTACTACTGGGACTGTATGCCGCAGATTATCTAGGAAATCAAAGTACAATTGATAGCCAATTACGTCAAGTCGATCAATGGGTTGGTAAGCGCCATACTATTGCTGGATTGTTCTTAGATATTGAGGACTCAAATCCTGCTTACAACATCCCAGTGTCCCTAGAACAATTGAAGCACAACGGATATACAGCTTTTATTAATCTCAAATCTACTCGTTCAGCAGCGCAGATTGCTAAGGGAGACGTAGATAGTTCTCTACAAAAAGTGGCAAAAGCCTATGCTGATTGGGCAAATAAAGGAGAGGGTCGTATGGCGTTCATCGCACCATTGCAAGAGATGAATATTCCTGGAGAAGCATACAGCAAAGACCCGCAGAACTTCAAATTAGCTTATCAACGTATCCAAAAGATATTTAAAGAGGCTGGTGTATCTTCACAAGTAATACGTTGGGTATTTGCACCTAATGGTTGGAGTGAAAACAATGAACATCGCTTTGAAAACTACTATCCTGGGGACACGTCGGTAGATATTGTTGCCTTTAGTTCTTACAACTGGGGGTTTTGTAGTAATTCTTCTTGGAAACACTGGAGTAGCCCAAAAGAAGTTTTTGAACCATATATTAAGCGGATGAAGGTTATGGCTGGCAGTAAGCCGATTTTTATCGCTCAAACAGCTAGTACGAGTAATACGCAAAATGGTTTACCCAACACTGCCAAAGACCAATGGTTAAGAGACTCCTACACTCAGCTACCTCGGATGGGTGTAAGAGCCATCCTTTATTTCAATATTAATAAGGAATGTGATTGGGCAATTAACAATAATAGTGGCAAATCTGCTGGTTATAAAGACGCGTTAAATAATCCGGCTTTCGGCTATTTATCCCCTGCTGAGTTGGCAAAGAAAATATAAATGGCAACAAGCGTCATTAAAAGTATGATTTTGCAATCAGTTTTGTATGCAACGACAAATCAACAACCACTGCTTTGTCCGAGTACTGCGACGTGGCAATGCTCTCCTATCCCATCTATGATCATTGCTGCCCCTGATAACTTTAACCCTGATGTCGAAACACCATCGCTACAAACCGTTCCAGAACTTAATGCTCCCACAGTTACGCCACTACCGCTAAAACCAAAACTGATACCACTAAAACCAACAGCTACACCAGATAAACCTGTTACTCCTTCACCAACAACTTCTTTACCACGATTGACCCAAGAAGCGGATCAAATTGCTGCCAGGCGAGCTTGGAAATATTTTGAGCGTAACTGGAATCCCCAAACAGGTTTAGTAAATTCGGGAGACAACTTGCAGTGGACAACTTGGTGGGATCAAGGTAGCGCCTTATTAGGAATTCATGCGGCTTACCAATTAGGATTATTGCCACAAGATGTTTTCCAAAATCGGATGAACACATTGCTACAGACGTTGGAAAAACTGCCCCTACCGCCAACTGGTTTACCCAACAAAGCTTACAGTACCCATACTGCCGAAATGCGCCATCTCAATGATACCCCCGATCCCAAGGGTACAAGTGGTTGGTCAGTTCTAGATATGGCCCGATTTTTATTAGGATTGCATGTTATGCGATCGCATTATCCAGAATATAGCGATCGCATAAACCACATCGTTGCTCGCTGGAATCTATCGAAACTTGTCAAAGATGGTTGGTTAAACGGTGCTATTCCTAGAGCCGGTCAACTTCTGGAAGTGCAGGAAGGGCGATTAGGCTACGAGCAATATGCTGCTCACAGTTTAAAGCTGTGGAATATTCAAGCCACTAATGCTCTCTCTAATCCGCCAGTCAAGGTGATTCAAGTGGATGGTATTACTCTGCAAGTCGATCAACGGAATTTAAAAAACTCTGGAGCTACTAATTATCTAACAAATGATCCTTATTTACTTTGGGGTTTAGAAATGGGTTGGAATGATACTGTCAAGCCTCAAGTGCAAAATCTTTTCAAAGTGCAACAACAACGGTTTAAGCGCACTGGAATTTTAACTGCTATAAATGAAGATTCGTTGGATCGTCCCCCTTACTTTCTGTATTACAGCGTCTATGCCAATGGTCAATCTTGGCAAGCCGTTAACGTTAGCGGAAAAGCCTATCCCCAATTGCGGTTTGTTAGTACAAAAGCAGCATTTTCTTGGTTTGCACTCATGCCAGATGACCCTTACACGAAAAGGCTGCGAGACTTTGTTCAAAATTTATCCGATAAAAATCGCGGCTATCTTTCAGGACGATATGAAAATTCTCAACTAGGTGTTAATGCTTCAGTTGATATTAATACGAATGCGATTATTTTAGAAAGTTTGCTTTACCAAGCTAGAGGCAGACATCCACTGGTGTTTGAAGCCAAGAGCCAGGCGAGGCAGCAGAAATAAAGAAAATTTTTAACAACTTCTAACTCCCAATTTAGCATTTTTCACCATTGCGCTATCCTTTTACATTAATTACTTACTGGTATTAAGATGACTTCAGTTTCTATTAGCGATCATTCCTCAAACTTCTCTGGTAACAGCCGCTCATTACTCAAAAAAAGAACGCTGTTATTTCGCTATTTGGCAGAAATTAATTTAATTTTTGGTATCTGGTATTTGCAATGGCGCGTCACCCATTCCATCAATTTTGATGCCCTCTGGATCTCGATTCCTTTGCTGATAGCAGAGATTTACAGCTATTTCGGTGGTGTAATGTTTGTAATTGGGTTGTGGCGACCTTTAGTCAGACAAATTAAGTCTCTCGACCAAATGATCCCACCTCTACCCAGATCCGACTGGCCAACAGTGGATGTGTTTGTCACTTGCTACAACGAGCCGACAGAAATTGTCGAAGAAACTGCTAAAGCTGCTTTAACAATTGATTACCCGCCAACAAAGTTACGCGTTTATGTGCTGGATGACGGGAACTCGGCTGATATGCGAGCAATGACAGAAAGATTGTGTATTGAAGATTTGCAATCACCACAATTACAGCTAGAAGCGGAACGGATTGATGCAGAACATTCTGACTTGTTGGAGCGCCTGAAGCAACTGGAAAATCTCACACCTAATACTCAAGCTGCGGAACAATGGCTGCAAACATCATCAGAACCAGTGGTTAACCAGCCTGCGGCTGAATTTGTGCAAAGTTTGCGATCGCTGATTCTTTGGCTACCTCCAACTCATCAAAGTATTCGCGATCGCCTAATTACCGAACGGAAAGCTTTAAAAGAAGCTATTCACAAAAAAGAACTAGAACTAGTTGAACTTGCTCGTTTTCGTTACATTGCTCGTCCTAAGACCCCTGGTGTAGCACATCATGCCAAAGCAGGCAATATCAATTATGCAATTTTTTCTGGAGAAACGTCAGGAAATTTTATTGTTACTCTAGATGCTGACCACATTCCCAAGCGAAATTTTCTCAAGCGAGTTCTGCCTTATTTCTACACTTATAATCTTTCAACAGGAAAATACGACCAGAATCAAATTGCTTTTGTACAGACCCGTCAGGATTTTTATAATATTCCTCCAGGCGATCCTTTTGGACATCGAGCAAATTTATTTTATGGGCCGCTTCAACAAGGTAAAGATGGTATGAATGCGGCGTTTTATACGGGCACAAATGCGATTCTTAGACGTGAAGCATTAGTTAGTGTCGGACTGCAAAATTTTGCTGATGAATTTGCCAAAGATGAAAAACGTTTAGATGAATTTGATTTAGTTGGTGGGGTATCCAGTAATAGCATTACGGAAGATATGAATACAGCCATGCGTCTGCATAGTGCTGGTTGGAAATCTATTTATCACAATGAACTTTTGGCAGAAGGTTTAGCACCAGACGATCTAAGTTCTACTCTGAAACAGCGGCTACGCTGGGCACAAGGAACTATCCAAGTGCTAGTGAGGGAAAATCCATTGACAAAATCAGGGCTAACCTTTTGGCAAAGGTTGCAATATTTCAAGACGATGTACAGTTATTTCTCTGGTTTTGCAACTCTGGTTTTTATTTCTTGTCCAATTATTTATTTTTTTATGGACATTGTTCCAGTCAAAACCTACGGTCCTGACTTTGCCGTACATTTTTTCCCAGCTTTTATTATTAACCGTCTGACTTTCCTTGCAGCTACTTGGGGCATTCCAGCTAGAGAAGTATGGCGCTCGGAACAATATGCGATCGCTTTATTTCCCTTATTAATCCAAGCCGTATGGAGTGTATTCACAGGACAAAAACTCAATTTCCAGGTCACACCTAAGCAACGCCAATCCGGGATTTATCTCCGGCTTATTTGGCCGCAGCTGGTTATTTTTATCCTTACCATCTTGGGGATGTTCTGGAGCCTTTACCAATTTGCAATTGGCCATTTAAATAATCCTGAGGTTCACCTGCTTAATGGTGCATGGGCTATCTATAATTTATTACTTTTGTGGGCGATTATCCGCGCATCTGTTTGGCAGCCTCCAAAACAAGTTTAAGAGGTAAGTAAAAAAAGCTGGAAAAGGGCAGGTGAATAAATAACTCATGACTGCTGACTTGCAAATCTAATTTAGAAAGAAAACAGCTATGAACACTTATTCGGACTCAAACAACTTTGGTCAGCGAACTGTCTTAACAATCTATGCTCATGCTGATGATGAAGTTTTACCTGCTGCTGGTACTCTTAGTCTGATGTCCAAAGCAGGATGGAATGTTCGTTGCTTAATTTTGACTGATGGTGGTCTTTCTAGTTCGCCTGTTAAAGGTACACGTCATCAAGAGGCAGATGCAGCTGGTAAAATCATCGGTGCAACTTACGAGTTTCATGCACTTGAGGAGTGTAATTTCTCCACACAAGCAGTGATTAAAGTTACTGAAGAAGCTCTTGGACATTGGCAACCTGATCTGATTATTACTCACGCACCACAACCTGAAAAATATGGACATAGAGATCATGAAGTGTGTGCGATCGCAGTTTCTAATGTTGCTACCCGCAAAAACATACCATTATGGTATTCAGCACCACCTGTTTTTTTGCGCGGTTTTGAACCCAACTTTTTTGTGGATATCACCTCTGTAATTGAGGAAAAAGTTGCAGCTATCGGTTGTTATGAATCAGAGTTAAATAAAGCATTTATGCAACTTGATGCCATACTTGTTTTATCTCGCTTTTGGGCACGAGAGTTAGGTCAAAAAGATGGCTATTTTGAAGCTTTTGAAATTTCTCGGCAATGGGTTGATGCTAGCTTTTTTACTGCAATAGCAAATAATAGTAATCAGCAAGTAGTAAAAAGCTAATTGCTGATCTCTATTGCGGTTTAATTAGGTCAATGCCAAAATATAACTACATAGTTTTCAAGCAAAATAATCGGAAAATAAAACCATGAATATGAATGTAACAGTACTAGAATTATCTGGAATTTTAGATGGTATTAGAGGTAACGAACTACGTCGTGAAGTTAGCGGAATTTTGGCAAACGGAGCTGATATTTTGTTGCTCGATATGAAAGAAGTAAAATTTATTGATAGCTCTGGTTTAGGTGCTTTAGTATCAGCAATGCAAATGGCACGAGCGGCTAATAGTAAACTGTTTGTTTGTTCGATCAGCGAGCAAGTCAAGATGTTGTTTGAACTAACTAAAATGGATAGAATTTTTCAAACCTTTGCCGATCAAGATGAATTCAATCGCCAAGTATTGGCAATACAATAAGCTGTTGAATCATCCAAAATTAAATATGCACAATTGACTATACTAACCAAAGTTAACTTTTACTAAAGATAAGTCATCATCAAGACTATCTTGAGCATTTAAAGTGATAATGTTCGCTAATAGTTGATTGAGGTTAGAGGTATCTTTCTGACTATATTTGGTTAGTAAGTCAATGAAAGCATCGATTCCCCAAATTTTACCATCTGATTGATTAATTTCATAAGCACCATCACTAAAGATGAATAAAGTGCTGTTTTCTTGAACCTGAAAAACAGCATCCTCAAATTGGACTTCAGGTAAAAACCCAATTGGTAAATCTAAAGAAGTTAGCTGTTTAATTTCGATATTATTTGTGGAGGTGTTAGATAACAGTAAAGCTGGTGGATGTCCGGCATTGGCATAAATGAGTTGACGTTTAAGGCGGTGATAAACTCCGTACCAGATTGTAAAGTATTTATCACCGTGCTTGCTCATTTGGAAGGCATGATTGAGTGCTTTTAGAACTTCACTTGGTTGAGAAAAGTTAGTGTTTGGTAGAGATTGCGATCGCAAAACATTCAGCACCGATACCGATAGGAGGGCTGAACCTACTCCATGACCTGATACGTCCAACAAATAAATTGCCAAGTGATCCTCGTCAATCCAATGATGGTCGAAGCAATCGCCCCCTAGTTGTGCTGAGGGAATAAACAGATTTTCTGTAGTTACTGCTCCGACAAGCGGTGAGGGTAAAAGCGATCGCACATAAGCAGCTGCCTCAGACAATTCGGTTTCCAAAATTTGCTTTTGGGTTTGCAAATCTTGATTGAGTGTCTCCAAGACTTGCTTTTGACTTTGTAAATCCTGATTTAGCTGGTGTAACCTTAGTCCTGCTCTTACCCGTGCTTTCAATTCATTCATCTCTATTGGTTTAGAGATAAACTCATCCGCTCCAGCGTCAAGTCCCCTAACTCTATCTTCCTCCTCTCCTCGAGCTGCTCCCTTAGCCGTCAATAAAATAAAAAAAGTAGTTGCTAACTGTGGATCTGTTTTAATTCGACGACACACTTCTAGTCCATCTACCTGGGACATCATCCAGTCACAGATAATCAGGGCAGGATGTAGCAGTTGTGCTTTTATAATTCCTTCTTCGCCATTACTGGCTACAGTAGTCTCATAACCCTGCCTTTGGAGTGTACTTTTTAGTACTGCTCGCACTGTTGGGTCATCATCAATAACCAGAATTTTAAACATAAATTATAGTTTACTAAGTAAAACGCTCGGTAAATAGTTGCTTTAATTTAAGTTATATGCAATTTAGTTTTTAATGTATAGTAAAAATACTCAAATTAAATAAACTAATTAAGGAATATGATGATTTAACAAGATTTTATTAGTTAAGAAGTGAATAATAAAATTTCTCTCAAAGTCAACACAGACCTGACAGCTTCATCTCAAGTTTTGTCTTGGTTCGAGCAGATGAATCAACCACCTATTATCGATAAACAAGTTTGGTGGCAATGTCAAACTCTGATGATAGAAGGTTTTACTAACATTGTTGAACATGCCCACAAAAATTTACCTATTGAAACTCCGATTGAGATGGAAGCTGTGCGGTTAGATGAATATATAGAAATTCGCATCTGGTCTCAAGGGGAACCATTTGACTTAGAACAGCAATTGCGCCAAACATCTGAATTTGAAGATAACGATCAAGAGCGCGGGCGGGGTTTAAAAATCATGTCGGCCATTGCTAACAAATTGAGTTATCAGCCGACAGAAGATAATCGTTACTGTTTATTTATTAGTAAATCTTACAAAAAAGACCCATGATTGGAGTGGGAAGACACTGACTAATGACTACTGATTAAAAACTCTTCGATGCGTTTAATAAAGTGTTCTAACTCTACGATTAAGTTAGTAGAACCTCGACGCTCTTGATTGATCGCTAATTGTTCTAGTTTTTCTGCTGCTAGATGCATAGTTGTAACTCCCATATTGGCACTAGCACCTTTAATTTGATGGACTTGGAGTGCTAGTTGCTCAAAGTCATAAGCTGCGATCGCTATTTTAATTAACTCTAGACGAGGTTGAATATCCTCAACAAACATTTGCAATAGTTCCAATTCAAATTCTGAATTATTTTCTGAAAGTTGATGCAAGCGTTCCCAATCAATTGGGAGATCAACTGAACCGACATCTATTGTAGAAACTGCCTGCTCTGTGGCAGCTGTTTCTTTTACTCTGAATATCACATTTCCCCAATACTCTAGCGTCGCGGCCAAATTTTCATTCATCACTGGCTTGCTCAAATAGTCGTCCATTCCGGCATCTAAACACATTTGTTTGTCTTGTTTCATCGCATTAGCTGTCATCGCAATTACTACAGGACGACGACCACTAGCAAAGCTACTTTCTTGCCAACGATGAATTTCTTTTGTGGTTTCCAGACCGTCGAGAATCGGCATTTGGCAATCCATCAGAACCAAATCATAAGGAATCTTTTCTAATAGCTGCAACGCTTCTTTCCCATTATTAGCGACATCAGCACTGTAGCCCAGGTTTTTGAGTTGGTTCAAGGCTATTTTCTGATTTACCAGATTATCTTCAGTTAAAAGAATTCTTAATTTATGTAAGTCAGGAAACGGGGAAGAAGATGCGGGGATGCTGAATATCCCCTGACTCTTGAACGCCAGTTGCTCCACTTGAGGAGACTTGATCGCTTTTTGTATCTCCTGTTGGGAGAAGACCAGACTGGCTCCTGCTGATTCCTCTGGAATAACAGAAGCGGTAATCGTAAAGTAAAACGTGCTACCTGCATTAAGCTCACTTTCAACCCAAATTCTGCCACCCATTAACTCACACAGTTGCTTGCAGATGGCAAGACCTAAGCCAGTACCGCCATATTGTCGAGTAATGGAGGAGTCAACTTGACTGAAGGCTTTAAATAAACGTTCAAGGCGATCGCGTGGAATTCCAATGCCTGTATCTTTAACACTAAACTGAATTTCTTCAGTATTGGCAGCAAAAGAATGATTAATATCGCTATTCTTGCGGGTTATAACTGAAATTTCTATGGTTCCAGTTTCGGTAAATTTAATCGCATTACAGAGTAAATTAATTAAGACTTGACGCAGTCGGGTAATATCCCCCACAATCGTAGTCGGAAGTTCAGGAGTATCAAAAAATGTGAGTTTTAAACCTTTTTCTCTAGCTGTAGGCGCAAGCATATAAAGAGCCTCATGAATGCAATTTCGCAAACCAAAAGGTTCTGCTTCAAGTTCTAAATTGCCCGATTGTATTTTGGAGAAGTCAAGGAAATCGTTAATAATTTTGAGTAAAGAATTTCCACTGGTGTAGATGATTTCAACAAAGTCTTGCTGTTCGGCAGTCAATTCAGTATATTGCAATAAATTCGCCATACTAATTACAGATGCGATCGGAGTCCGAACCTCATGGCTAATCATTGCTAAGAATTCTTGTTTAGCAAGTTCTACTTGCTTTCGTTCAGTCATGTCTCGCAAAATGTAAACATAACCTTGAAAATGTTCAATTTCTGTCTTAACTATTGAGGATGAAAAAGCTACAGGAATTGTTTTACCACTTTTAGGATAACAAACGGTTTCTACTTCTTTGATTAAAGGATTTTTTTCTTGATTGGAGAATCTACTAATATTTTCAATCTCACCAATAATCAAGGGATATTTATTAACTTCTTTAAGAACTTTTGTGATTGGTTGACCGATTAGTTCTATCTCATTATATTGTAATAAATTTTGTGCAGCATAATTTACTTTTTTTATCTCACCTGATAGCGTTGTTACTAACAACGCGTCTGCCATTGATGTCACAATTTGGTCAATATATTGTTTAGAAGCCTTTAAGTTACGTAGTAAAAGATTTGCTTCATTTGCACCTTGAAATAAAGATTGCTCAAGTACCATCCGTTCTGTAGCATCTTCGACAACGATGGTTAGTTGATTACTGGAATGGTCTTCCTGGAGATTATTAGTAATCCGAATATCAATATACAAAGGAGAAGCCGTATGTTGCGATCGCATAATTCCTTTTAATTCAAAATTATCTTGCTCTCGCTGTAGAATTGCATCAAAGATATCTTCCAGTCCCTCTAATTCGGGAAACACAATCCGAACATCCTGGCCAAGCTTCACTTCATTAGAAATATCGGCAAAATGATTTAATCCCAAAGACATCTCTAGAATCTTGAATTTTGTATCAATTATCAAATATTCAATACCACATACTGATAATAAGTTCGTTACAAATGAGTTCATTTTAATTAAATTAAACGATTGGCTAAAGCTTGAAATATTTTATCAACATTATTGCCAGTTTTTGCTGAAGTTACATAAGTGTCTAATATATTAGCTTGATTAGTAAATTGATACATTTGACGAATTTTTTCTAAATATTCGGCTGCAATCATATCTGATTTGTTCAGTGCAACAACAATATAGCTATTAGGATTAACAGCTAAAAAAGTTTGAATATGCTCCTGGATATGATGGAGCGTTTCTGCTTGTGTCACATCACCAACTATCACAGCACCTTTAGAACCTTGAAAATAATTTTTAGCAACTGCCTTAAACTTATTACTACCTTCAATATCCCAAATTACTAACTGTAAGTTTTGTTCAACAATTAGGTCTTTTTTTGAAAAATTAACCAATTTTTGAGAAATTTTTACTCCTACAGTTGAAAGGTATTCATCACTAAATTTACACTCGACAAATTGGTGAATTAAACTAGTTTTACCAACACCAAAATCACCAAATAAACATATTTTTTTAGATATTGTAGACATAGTTGGAGAAAATTAGAAAATGTTTGATCAAAATCATCGCCACTATCAACCTAAAATTACTTGTTTATCGTTTCTAGAGCGACACAGCGGCTTAACCACAAAGGTTGAGTTTCATCAATTCCTGGTGGTAAATTTGTCCTACCAATGACTTGTAGGCGAGATGGCTCAATGCCTAATTTAATCAGTGCTTGTTGTACAGCCTTTGCTCGCGACAGTGCCAATTTTTGAGATTTATTCTCGCTATTACGGTTACTATAACCAATGATTTTTAAATGCTTATTTGGGTGCTGATTAAGAAAAAACTTAACCTGTTGAATCTTATGTGCTGTATCTGCTTTCATTAAACTCGTTGAGTCGGGTTGAAAGTAAAATCGAACTTCAATCTGTGGAGGTTCAACTCGTACCGCGCTAGACACAGATTTTACGCCAGGAATTTGTTCAAATGCATTAGCAATAATCTGAGCATCTGTAATTCGGTTGACAGTTCCTTCAATAGCTACTTTACCAGCAATGTATTGAGTAGAAATTGCTATATCGTCAGTCTGATTTAAAACTGCTGTGACTCGTTTTATTTCAGCAGCAGCTAATACGGGGTCTGCTGGTACTTCTACTAATAAAATTTGATTGTCAATCAACCAATTAGGAAAGGTGATTTTGACAGTTTGCTCGGCTTTCTGGCGAAGAAGTTGATTAGGTAATCGTCCTGTTAATTTTAATTTGTTGTGTTCTACTTGTACATTAAGTCGATATACGGCTAGTTCTGGAACAGAAGCTAGAGCCAACGAAGTTTGATTTTCAATGGAATGTATAACTCCACTACGGTATTGCCAAATACCCCAAGGAATTATAATGGTACTGATAACTGTTAAGACTAATATCTGGAGCAGTGAGACTTTTGTTTTCTTTTTCTCCTGAATACCTGTATGTTTCAATTCTTCTAGAAGTGTATGAACTTCAAGAGGAATTGAATCTGGCTCACCGTCAAATTTTTCAATTAAATCACCATGCTTTTTAACGATTGTGCTGAAGAATTGCCGCATTTTCCAAATAAAGTTTTTGCTTGGTTCTCCGCGCACAACAATCGCTAAATAACAGTATCCTGCAACTTCCAAAATTATTTTGGATGTCCCATATTCAATTGCATCTAATTCTGTTATGCTTCCAGATTGATTGATGCAATCATTGGCAAAACTGCGAATTGCTGTCAGCATTCCTGCTACCATTTCAGCTTCTAGCTGCTCTACATCAGAATGCTGAATATTTGAGATAACTAAACCAGATGCTTTATGAATCAAGAAAATAGCTTGAATTGTAAATGGTAAAGCTTCTTTAAGAATTAATTCTGCTTCCGAAACTCCCTGTAGCTTGGCACGAATTTTACGTTTAATACCTTCAACGCTGAGGGTTTCTTCAACTTGTCGGTTAATGGCACGGATTGTCTCTGCCATATATTTGGCTATGGTACTACCAATAACTGGGTAGAGTGCATCCACCACAATATTCTGCTCAATTTCAATTTGCTTTTTTATGGCTCGTCCCATTGCCGGAGCGATCGCATCTGAAACTTCTTCTGGAGCTATAATAATCTGTTGGGAAAGAGCTAGAGGAACTACAGGTGCGATCGCCTCACTCATGCTAACTTTATCTTGTTCAGTACGACTGCGGATAGTCTCATCGATGATAGGAGCAATTATTTGGACAAATTCTTCTCTCGACTCTGTAATCTTCAGCTTTAAAAGCTCAGAAATCCACGGTAGTAGTAGATTTATTAGCTCTTTGGGGTCGTAAATTTGATGCTCTATTTTTGCTAATTTTTGTTCGAGTTTAGTTGTAATATGATTTATTTCTGATAGTTCATATCCGACTAATATTTCCCGTAATTTTTGCAATGCATCCTCTGAGTTGTCTAATTTTTCCTCAAATTCTGTAAATATTTCAAGAGATTCTTCTAATTCTTCTTGGGTAGTTTGTGAGTAATTAGATATATCTTGAGTCAAATTCAAATTTGATTCTAAATAAGCTTCACATACTTCTAATGTCACTGGAGTAAGTTGCAATAATTCAAGGTTTTCTGGGATATACTCCTTTTTCTTATCAGTTTTTGATGGTAATAAAGGAAAAGACTGCTCAGGTGATTCGATAATTTTGAGTTCAATTAGCAAATCCAGCAAGTTGTCAAGCTGTACAGCTATTTCTGGCTTTAAATCAACAGATTGATAAATCGGATTTTTCACCTGAGTCATCCTTTTTAGAGTGCTGAGTTAGGAGTTAGAAGTTCTTATCTACCTCATTTTTATTTACCTTCTGACTTAATTACAAATGCAATTTTGCCATACTATTAGAATGAGTTAACTACTTTTGACAACTTTGTAGTTTCTAGAAGCGGTACAGCAGTATATTCGTCGCTGCGTTCATTGGCTGCTTCTCGCAATTTAGGAATAAATTCAGTTTCTTTCAGACGCATTCCTAAGGCAAATAAAGTTTCAGCCATATCGTCTTTAGAAACTTTATTATCTGTCAACTGCGAAAAGCGTCGCTCTATTTCTTCTAAAATCAGATCGCGTAATGCCGTAACATCATCTTGTAATTGGACTTTAGTTTGAAATATTTCATCTCGAATTGAGGTAGTTTGGCTATCTAAGGTTTCATCAAGCGACTGAACGCTGCTAGAAAACTTTTTATTAAGTCTATCAACCTGTTGCCGTAAGTCAAGAGTTTCTTCTTGAGTTGCGAGGTTAAGTGACTTCAGTTTTTTTTCTAGGGACTCAAACCCCGTTTTTAGTTCAGCCGAAAAGTTGGACTTGAGTTGCTCGACATGCAATCGCGTCTGTTGTTGCAGGAGAGATATATCTGACTCCAGCTTGGTAAATCGATTTTCGTACTCTCTTAGCTGTGTTCCAAGAATAATATCGCGGATCTGATCGATATTGCCAAGTCTTTCTCGTACATCGTCTCTACTCATCTGACTCATTAGGAAAACCTCGCTTTTCAGGAATCAATTGGGAATAAGAGGTGATGCATTTAACTGACATTTAGGCTAAAAATTCTTAGCTTATGATGCAGCTAACTCACCGAATATACTTTGTTATTATTCCCAATCGTTGAGAATTTATATCTGTAAAATATAAAATGAGTAACGAAAAATTAAAAATAAGTATTTTTCATAACTTACTCAGAGAAAATCCTCCAGTGAATTTATTAATAATTATTATTTTCGGTTGTAGCATTACTATCTTTATAGGTCAAAAAATCTTGGATGCGTTTAAGAAAGTCTTCTAACTCTACGATTAAGTTACTAGAACCTCGACGCTCTTGGTTATAAGCTAGCTGTTCTAGTTTTACTGCTGCTAGATGCATGGTTGTAACTCCCATATTGGCACTAGCACCTTTAATTTGATGCCCTTGGAGCGCTATTTGCTCAAAATCATGAGATGCGATCGCTATTTTAATTAACTCTAGACGAGGTTGAATATCCTCAACAAATATTTGCAGTAGTTCCAATTCAAATTCTGGGTTATTTTCCGAGAGTTGGTGTAAGCGTTCCCAATCAATTGGGAGGTTAACTAAACTGACATCTGTTGTATAAATCTGCTCTGTAGCAGCTGTTTCTTTTGCCTCGAATATCAGATTTCCCCAGTGCTCTAGCGCTCTCGCCAATTTTTCTTTTATTACTGGCTTGCTCAAATAGTCATCCATTCCGGCATCTAGACACATTTGTTGGTCTTCTTTCATCGCATTAGCTGTCATGGCAATTACCACAGGACGATAACCACTGGCAAAGTAGCTTTCTTGCCAACGGTGAATTTCTTTTGTAGTTTCTAAACCGTCAAGGACTGGCATTTGGCAATCCATCAAAATTAAATCGTAGGGAATTTTTTCTAACAGCTGCAAAACTTCTTTCCCATTACCAGCGACATCAGCACTATAACCCAGACTTTGGAGTTGCTTCAAGGCAACTTTTTGATTCACCAAATTATCTTCGGCTAAGAGAATTCTCAGTTTGGGAAAGTCAGGAGAATAATAGTTGCGGTTGTTTTCAGGATTTTTCAGTTTTAAATTCTGACTTCTGACTTCTAACTCCTGAATTTTGACTTCTGTCTCTTCTTCTAGCTGCGTTCCTAAAATAGTCATGATGGTATCGAGGAGTCGGGACGGCTTAACAGGTTTGACTAAATAAGCCGCAAATCCTATTTTTAGCGATCGCTGGATTTCATCGCGTTGATTAGTAGAAGTAAGCATAATCAAAGGTAGCCCAGCGATCGCTGAATTTGCTTTAATTTGTTCTCCTAAAGTCATGCCATCTATTTCTGGCATCTGCATATCAATTACAGCTATGTCATAGAAATTTTTTTGCTTGGCAGCCTCCTGAATAGCTTTCAGAGCAGCAGTAGCCGAAGCAGCCTGATCCACCAGCATCCCCCAACGGGTAGCTTGATGGTGGATGATTTTGCGATTAGTAGCATTATCATCCACCACTAACAAGCGCCGATTCAGCAAAAGTTCGCCTTCGCCTTCTAAGGAAATAGGCTCAAGTTGCTTGGCGAGAGTTACTTCAAACCAAAACTTAGATCCTTTCCCCAAGCGACTTTCTACGCCCATTTCTCCCCCCATCAAGCTTACCAGTTGCTTGCAGATGGCTAATCCCAAACCTGTGCCGCCATATTTCCGGGTGGTGGAAGCATCTACTTGAGTAAATGGCTTAAAGAGTTTACATTGATCTTCTGGGGTAATGCCAAGACCAGTATCTGTAATCGCAAAATAGATCGTGGCTGTAGTCGGGGAAAGCGAACGCAATTCTGCTCGTAATACTACCTCTCCCTTGCTGGTGAACTTGATCGCATTGCCGATCAGGTTCATGAGAATTTGCCGCAGGCGGCCAGCATCGCCTTGGAGGCGGGTAGGGACGTTGCTATAGATTAATCCTGCAATTTCTAATCCCTTATTATGAGCTGAGGGAGCCAATAATTCCAATACCTCTTCTACACTGGTAGATAAGTCAAAATCTAGAGTTTCTAGTGCCATTTCCCCAGCCTCTAGTTTGGATAGATCCAAAATTTCGTTGATCAGGCTTAACAGAGCATCGCCACTAATGCGTATTGTTTCCATAAAATCCCGCTGCTCGGAGTTTAGGGGAGTTTCTAACATTAAGCTTGTCATCCCCAACACAGCATTCATGGGAGTCCGAATTTCATGGCTCATGTTGGCCAAAAAGGCACTTTTGGTTTGAGAAGCTAATTCAGCTTGCTGACGAGCAATTTCGAGTTCTCGTCGCTGTTGAGTTTCTGCATCTAACATTTGGGCTTGAGCTAAGGCAATACCTACTTGGTCAGCTATTTGCCGTAAAAGATGAGTTTCAAAGCTAGACCAGTGGCGACAACTGCCGCACTGATGGACAATCAGCAAACCGCAAAGTTCTTCTTTGACAAGAATGGGTATGACTAAATTACATTGGACTCCAAATTGTTGCAGTAATTCCAGATGGTTTTTTTGGACTTCAGCTATATCTATGTCAGTAAGCCCCAGATTCGGTCTTTGACGGTACTGCTGTAGATAGTACTGCTGGATGTATTCGGCTTGAAAGTAAGCATCAGTAAGATTTTTATCTTTAATTGCCAGCCAGCCAGAAATTACTGCCTCAACCACGGTGGCTCCAGATCCATCTGCCAAAGGCTGATAAATCAAAACTCGGTCGCTATGGAGAATTTTTTGGACTTCGGTGACGGTGATTTGGAGAATTTCTTTGATTTGCAAAGACTGACGAATTTTGAGGGTGATTTCAGTAAATAGTTGCGATCGCAAGTTTTGGCGTTGGAGTTGTTCTTCTGCCTGCTTGCGCTCAATAAACTGCCCTACTTGCTCACCAATCGAATTCATGACTTTTGCCAAATCTGGGTCAGCTTGCTGGATCTCATGGCTAAAGCAGGTAATGACACCGATGATTTTTTTACCACTACGGATCGGAAAACCGAAAGCTCCGTGCAGTTCTGCTTGGGCAGCGATTTGAGAGCGGATGAAACTCGGATCTTTAGCGACATCAGCAATCCAAACAGGTTCAAGGCTAGTCCAGACACGACCAGGCAGCCCAATTCCTGGTGCAAACGTAATCTGCCGACTGAGGATGTCAAATTCTTGCATCTCGAAAGAGATTTTATACCATGAATTTAGCAAAGACAGTAGATTTGATCCCGGATCTAGCATCCAAAATTCACTTAAATCCCATCCCAAACTTTCGCAGATTCCTTGCAGGATTTGGGGCATGGCTTCGTTGATTGTAGTTGACTCTGCCAAGACGCGGGTTGTAACATACTCAGCTTTCAGATGTTGTTCAGCTCGTTTGCGTAAGCGCAGCTCCTCGAAGACATCGGTGATGTCGATACCTGTGGCGACAATGTATTCAACGTAGCCCTTATGGTCTTGCAAGGTAGTGTTAGTCCAGGCAATCAGCCGCCGACTGCCATCCTTAGCTACCCAATAGTTTTCGTACTCATTGGGCCCTTCACCAATTCGCAACTGCTCAAAAACTGCCTTAATTTGCTCTACCTCTTCAGGAAGTAAAAACAGGTTCCAGAAATGCCTTCCTTTCACCTCATCAAATGAGTAACCAGTTATTTGTTCACAAGCTTGATTGAAGCGAACGATTTGTCCTTGTGTGTCAATAACTATTACCAAAGCGCTGGCTGTATCAAGGACTGCTGAGATAAAGTTGCGTTCTTGGTTCAGTGTTTCCTCTGTTAATTTACGCTCTTTTACCTCACGAGAAATTAAATAGTAGACTATAGCTAGAATCAGAAAACTTAGAAAAATAGCGATCGCCAGTGTCAAAAGCGTGGTGTTAGCACTGGCTTTTGCAGCTTGTGACTGCTGTTTGAGCAACCTTTTATCCTCACTCTCGATCTCATGGACGAGCTTACGGATATCATCCATGAGATGTTTTCCTTGATTTGTCTGGATTAACTGCAACGCTGCGTCGAATCCCTGATTTTGACGCAGGTCTATAGTTTGTTTGAGTATGGCAAGTTTTGCAGCTATCAGAGATTCAAGGGTTGCGAACTGCTTTTGTTGGTTAGATTGATCTGCGATTAAATTTCTCAGTTCGACAATTTTGCGATCAATGTTTCCAACTACTGCTTGATAAGGTTCTAGATAACTTTCTTGTCCAGTGAGGATATAACCGCGTTGTCCAGTCTCAGCATCCTTCATCTCAGACAGTAATTCTTCTAGTTTATTGATTTTCTCTTGAGTTTTTTGTACATGATTATTATTATCAATCAATATACGTGTGTTCTGATAAGAAATCACGCCAATTAAAACTAAAATTGCCGATGCTAAACCAAACCCTCCAGCTACTCTTTGAAAAAATTGTTTGCGTCGCTTCTGCGTCTGTTTGCGTGTATCATTCGCTAATACTAAACTTGCTAAAGTGCGCCGCATTTCTAGTTGTTTAATTACCTGGCGACCTAAAATTCGTAATGCTTCCAATTGTTCGGGAGAGAGGTTTCTTGGTACATGATCATTAACACAAAGTGTTCCTAGTGCATATCCTTCAGCGTTAGTCAGCGTTACACCAGCATAAAATTGAATATTAGGCTCAGAAGTGACTAGTGGGTTTGTCGCAAACCTTTCGTCTTGTGTGGCATCAGGCACAACAAAAACTTCAGGTTGCATAATCGCATGGGCACAGAATGCCACATCTCGCGGTGTTTCTAGGGCATCCAAACCAACTTTTGACTTGAACCATTGGCGATCGCTATCAATTAAGCTGATTAAGGCAATGGGAGTTCCACAAATATATGAAGCTAAACGGGTCAGGTCGTCAAAAGCAGCTTCCGAAGGAGTATCAAGAATCTTATACTCCAAAAGAGATTCGATTCGCTGTGTTTCGTTATCAGGTAATGGTGCTTTCATTCTTCGGCTTTATAGCATTTTGGATTTTAGATTTTGGATTTTAGATTATTTATAGGGTTTACCTTTTGCCTCCTACCTACTAAAATCTGATCCGCAACTGTCCTGTCAAAGAATTACTACTGTAGGCACTTCCCCCGGTTTCTTGATTGCGGACATTACTAAAGCTATAGCCCAAGTCTGCTTCTATACTGGGCGACAGTTTTACCGTACAGCGCGTTTGATAGGTATTGGCATTGTCAAATTCTCCTTTAAGTCGCTGCCGTCCTAAGTTGGCAGCAAGGCGACAGCGTAAGAAATTAGTAATATCTCCTTCCCAAGCTACCTCACCGTTGTAAACTAGGAAATCTGGTGGAGAAAAATAACCGCTTGTGCGTTCTAAATCGCGCTCGTAACTCCAAGTAAATAAGTTAGCTGCCAAAGAAAATTGTCCGAACTTGCGCTCTAACCTACTAAAAGACTGCACCTCGGAATTACCATCGTTGTAACTACCCAAACGCAATGACGAAAACAAGCTAGTATTACGGTCAATCTGCCAGTATAAATCAGGTCCAAATCGCCAAGCAGTAATTTGATTATCTAAAGTTCGAGCATTTGATTTATAGGGCCTTTGTTCTAAATTAGCTGATAGTACTACTACCGATAGCAATCGACCTGATGAGGAAACTCGCGGCTGCGAAATGGGAGCCTCCACCTTAGCATTGAGATTGATCGCTGTGGGTAAACGATTGAATACATCGACTCCGGCTGCTGTTTGGAGAGTCACTTGTCCGATTTTTCCTTGCCATCCAATTTGCAAGGGAATATTGGTTACTGATTCAACACCGCGTTGCTCAAAGAAGTTAAAACCAGTCTTGAAAAATATTTTATTGCCATTTCTCAATCGAAACTGAACTGTTGGTTCGAGGAAAAAATTAGTTTGGCCAAAGTTGTCTGTCTCATAGTGATAGTCTGTATCAATACTTTCCAAAACTGCATCCGGCGTTTTTGGTTTGGTGGAAGTTGTTGGTGGAGTAGAATTCTGGTGCGGTGGTTCGGGTAGCGGTGGCGGACTAGAATTCTGCTGCGGTGGTTCAGGTAGCGGTGGCGGTAATCGCAAATCAGGATTGAAGTTTTCCGGTGCCGCCATCAAAATAGGTGTTGGCTTTAACTGATAGGGGAGTGGTTTTGAGAATTGCTCTGCTGACTCAGGATTAACTGTGGTGACTTGCTCAATCAATCCTGAAGGTGATTTCCAGGTTTGATGTACTTGGGCTGCTTGTAACTTAGCTGCTGATAATATCCAAATACCTATGCTACAGATTACTCCCAATTGAATCTGTAGGTATCCTAAAAGAAATACAGCATACAAACTATATCGAGAAACAAAGAGATAACGTCTAAAACTATCTGCCATCGGTTGATACTAGATTTGTAAATGAAAAACTTGCTGCCAAATAGTTTTCTGGCTGCTAGCTAATGTATTCGGACTGGGATTATGATGCCCACAATCGATGCTTGTTAAGACATAGGAAAGACAAAAGGCGTAAAGGTGTTACTAGAAGCGTTCTTGCGATGAAAGTAAGTGGCGTTTGAGGAACGAAACCCAACATTTTCAAGGCTTTATTGGGTAACGCTTACGCTCATCCCAAGCTTATTGAGTTAGCAGATTTCTAAAATTTGGCAGGATATAAAAGTTCTCAGATGGATGAAGTACATATTAAAACCTCACCCCCAACCCCTCTTTTTACCAAAGAGAAGGATTGGAGGTGAGTTTAAGCTGTAGCTGATTCTGATTATGAAACGCTATTATTCAAGTCGATAGTTAGTGTGATTTTGACCAACTGCCAGCAGTGATTGTTGAGTCTGCTGTTCCCATCTCAGAGTTTTCAGCATTGTCAACCTCAAGACTGCGGAGCAATTCTCGAATTACATCTGTTGCTGGTCTTCCTGTGAGAGTACAGTATTGTTCAAGTTTCTTCATTTCCTCGGTTGTGAGATTTACTGTCAGTCGTTTAACAGCCCATTTTTTCTTCATAATCCTCTTTTATCTTTAATATGTTACTTTTTCTCAAAATCGCCAAGTAATTACGATTACTCCCGTAGTGCATAGCCTACACCACAGACTGTATGAATCAAACGTTTTTCATTCTTTTCTTCTAACTTGAGTCGTAAATAACGAATATAAACCTCAATAATATTAGAATCACCCATGAAGTCATAACCCCAAACTTTCTCTAAAATTTGATCTCTAGTAAATACTTGACGAGGGTGTGAAAGGAGATGTTCTAATAAGTCAAACTCTTTTGCTGTTAACTGAATGCTTTATTTTCCCCGAAATATTTCACGAGTGCGGCGATTTAAGCTTAAATCTTAAAATTGCAACAAATCCTCGTCTATTTCTTGGGTGTGACGGAGATGAGCGCGAATTCTAGCTAATAGTTCTTCAATGCTGAAGGGTTTAACTACATAATCATCAGCTCCTGCATCTAATCCTGCCACGCGTAGACGCAAAGCAGCTTGCCGTAGGCATCGCTCACTTCATCTTTTGCTGTCAACAAAATTACTGGTACTGTACTCCCTGTTGTTCGCAAACACCAACAAATTTCTAAACCTGTCAACCCTGGAAGCATCCAATCCAGAATCGCTAAATCTGATGATCAGTCTCGTGCCAGAGTCAAGCCTGCGATGCCATTATAATCTGCTTTGATCTCAATCAGATAAATTTCTGACTCGATCGTAATTGTGCGATCGCTATATTTTTTTGCCATCATGACACTTCTTCAACAAGATTATTCAGTACATAAGATTTCATTTGAAAGTATAAATAACCGCTATCTGCACGTGCTAAATCAAGTAAGTCTTATAACAAGCGGATAGTGCGTTCAGCTTTTGATGCCGCAGTTTCTAAAGCTTCTTGTTGAGTTTGGGTTAAGTTATTCTGCCTTCGTAAGACGCTTTGCAAATAACTATGTACAATCGTTAAAGGTGTGCGTAATTCGTGAGAAACATTACTCACAAATTCTCGCTCTTGCTCCCATAATTGGGAAAGTCGCGATAACAGTATGGTTAAAGTTTGAGCTAATTCTTTAACCTCACTGGGTGCATTATCAAGATTTAGCTGTACTTGTCCCAAATCTTCAACAGAAATAGCAGAAGCCATTTGATTTAGCTGGCACAGAGGTTGCAGAAAACGCTTAATAGAAAATGCGATCGCAGCGCTTTTTAGGTTCTAGATGATCTTGGGTTCTTTTTAGCTGGAGCAGCTTTTGTACATAACTTTTCGCTACACCAAATTGAACGGCTACTTTTCTGACCGAAGTATCACCTCTTTCATACGCATTTACTATTTTTTCTCGCAAATCGATTGAATAGGTTTCATTGTAGTTCTTGATGGACTAATACTTAATGTACCTCATAAACCTCGAAAACGCTGTAGTTTAAATGGATTTACTAGGAATTAAATTAATTTTTGCTGAGAATTATTTCAAAAATTTTAATTTTCAACATTGGGAACAAAGCAAATTTTGGTAACGACAAGCCTTTTTAATCAGGGTCAGGGAGGATCGAGTTTGGATGTTTTTATATTAGAGCGATCGCATTTTTATCCTTCTCTATTTTCGGTTCTCGATCCTGTGCTTCATATTCACCAAATTGCTGGATTAATTTCGCAACTAAACCTGTCCAACCAGTTTGATGACTAGCACCAATTCCGGCTCCATTATCACCATGAAAATACTCATAGAATAAAATCAAATTTTGCCAGTGTGGATCGTTTTGAAACTTTTGCATTCCACCATAAATAGGACGTTTACCAAAAGTATTTTGCAAGAAAATTTTGGTTAACCTTTGAGATAATTCTGATGCAACCTCCCAAAGTGTCATCATTTGACCAGAACCTGTTGGACATTCAACTTTGAAATCGTCTCCTAGATAATAATGAAACTTTTGTAGAGACTCAATTAGGATGAAATTCACCGGAAACCAAACGGGGCCGCGCCAGTTGGAATTACCACCAAATAAACCACTACTAGATTCAGCCGGTTCATAATCGACTCGAAATTGTGAACCATCGACATCAAAAATATAAGGATTTTCAGCATGAAATCTAGAAAGCGCCCGAATACCGTAATCTCCAAAAAACTCACTTTCATCCAGCATTTTTTGGAGAATACTTCTGAGCTTATCTCTGGAAACTATCGCCAGTAATTTCCTTGCACCCACTCCTTTTGTTTCCATACAAGCCACATTTTGCCGCAAGTCAGGACGGTTTTGGATGAACCATTCCAATCGCTTTTTAAAACCAGGCAGCAGTTTTAAAGTTTCTGGTTCAATAGTTTCAATGGCAAAGAGAGGAATTAAACCTACCATAGACCTAACTTTTAAGGTAATTTGTCGTTCTGGTAAATGCAGCACATCGTAGTAAAATCCGTCTGAATCATTCCACAAACTAGATTCTATTTCGCCAATTTTATTCATAGCATCAGCAATGTAAAGAAAATGCTCAAAGAACTTGGTAGCAATGTCTTCGTAAACAGGATTAGTCTTCGCTAATTCTAAAGCGATCGCTAACATATTCAAACAATACATTCCCATCCAACTCGTACCATCAGATTGGTCAATACGTCCGCCTGTAGGTAAAGCCGCGCTGCGGTCAAATACACCAATATTATCTAAACCAAGAAATCCCCCTTGAAAGACATTGTTACCCTCAGTATCTTTACGATTTACCCACCAGGTAAAATTGAGCATTAGTTTCTGAAAAACCCGTTCTAAGAACTGTCTATCTGCCTGTCCATAAATCTTTTGCTCAATCTTATAAATTCGCCAAGTTGCCCAAGCATGAACAGGTGGATTAACATCACCAAAGGCCCATTCGTATGCAGGAATTTGCCCGTTAGGATGCATATACCATTCTCGTGTTAAAACATCCAACTGATACTTAGCAAAATCAGGGTCAATCATTGCCAAAGGAATGGTATGAAATGCCAAATCCCAAGCTGCAAACCAAGGATATTCCCACTTATCGGGCATAGAAAGAATATCTTTATTGTAGAGATGAAACCATTCCCGATTTCTGCCTTGTTGGCGTTCTGGTGGTGGCGGTGGTGTATTGCGATCACCTTTCAACCAATCCTCTATAACATAGTTATAATATTGTTTACTCCACAGCATTCCAGCAAATGCTTGTCGTTGCACATTTCGCATATCTTCACTGAGAGCAAATGGCGTGACCCGCTGATAAAATTTATCTGCTTCCTGTTGTCGTTCCCAAAATATTGTATCGAATTCTTTCTCAAAAGGCTCAACTAAATGAGGTACATCACTCAATCGTAATTTAACGATTTTAGTTTCACCAGCGCCGATTGTTAAAAAATAATCAGCAGATGCCTTGGTGCCAACTTTATTTGGATTTACTGCCTCTTTTTTACCCTGAACGATATAGTCATTAATGCCATCTTTTACATAGGTTGATGAATTAGGAGAGCCAAATAATCGCTGATAATTTGTTTCGTTTTCTGTAAAGAGAATTTCGTTTGCTTCCTGACAATACAGCCACCTTTTAGCTAAGGTTGGATGAAACGTCTCAACTAGATGAAAGCCATTACCAGATTCGACCTCTTTTAAAGTTGGTTTGCTGGTATCTCCATTCCAAGACCATGTATTACGAAACCAGAGAGTAGGTAATAGGTGTAGTGTCTTTACTTCTGACCCTCGGTTGACTACTTTAATTTGGATGAGAATATCTTCAGCAGTATTTTTAGCATATTCGATAAAGACATCAAAGTAACGATTTTCATCAAATATACCTGTATCTAGTAATTCAAATTCTGGCTGGTGGCGATTTCTGTGTTGATTTTCGGCAACTAATTGAGAGTAGGGAAAGGCTTTATGGGGATATTTATAAAGTGCTTTCATGTAGGAATGGGTAGGAGTATTGTCTAGATAAAAGTAATATTCTTTAACATCTTCCCCATGATTTCCTTCACTACCAGTTAGACCAAAAATTCTTTCTTTGAGAATAGAATCTTCGCCATTCCAAAGTGCGATCGCAAAACAAAGTCGTTGATGATTATCAGAAATACCAGCAATCCCATCTTCACCCCAACGGTAGGCACGAGAACGAGCTTGATCGTGGGTGAAATAGTCCCAGGCTGTACCATTGGGACTGTAGTCTTCGCGTACTGTTCCCCATTGGCGATCGCTCAAATATGGCCCCCATCTGCGCCAATGAGCTTTGTGAGTTAGGGCTTCTGCTAATCTGATTTCTTCTTGGGTTAGATTTGCCATAATTTACTCAAACCTTTGTTTATAATACTTAATTCAGGGAATTATTTTTCTATTTAGACTATCTATTTTGTACTTGAGATATCACTGAAATTTTGATTAAAATTTGACAGGAAAATTGCTCAAAAAATTATTGTAGACAAACTTAGAAGCAAAGTTATATTTGTTAATATGCTGTACTATAAACCTAAGCACCTATTCTTGCTAAATTATGAACTAACACAACATTATTACAATTGAACCTGTTAAAACCTGATTTATTCCCCGCATCAACTCGTTGTCGCCAACCAAGCACGTAAAATCTCTGCCACTGTCCACGCTTGAGCAATACATCCCCGTGGAGTCATCGGGGCATGTCCATCAAAAATTTCGCTGAGACTGCCAAGACCATGTGCAGTAAGATGATTAGCCATTGGTTCCAAAAATTGCCGAGCCTGCTCAGGATTTTTGTAGACGCGCAAGTGTGCTAAGACAAACGGGCCCAACAACCAACCCCAAACTGTCCCTTGGTGGTAAGCACCATCACGTTGATACTGATTGCCACCGTATTTACCTTGATATTGTGAATGATCGGGGGTAAGCGATCGCAACCCATGAGAAGTCAGCAGCGATCGCCCACAAGCTTCCACCACACTTCTTTGCTGGGTAGGTGTGAGCGGACTTTCTGGTAATGACACAGCAAATATTTGGTTCGGTCGCAACGCCTCATCATCACCATCAGGACTGTCTAAAACGTCATAGCAATAACCTGTTTCGTCATTCCAGAAGCGAGAAAATCTATACTTTGCACGGTCTGCCATTGCCTCATACTCTTGATGTGGTTTACCAAGTTGACGGGCAAACTTTGCCATTGTCCGTAAAGCATTATACCAAAGTGCATTAACTTCAATCGGTTTGCCAATTCGGGGCGTAACTACCCAATCGTCAACTTTGGCATCCATCCAAGTCAGTTGTACACCTGCAACGCCTGCATAAAGTAAGCCATCGGTTGGATCGAGGTGGATGTTATAGCGTGTACCGCGACAGTGCCAATTAATGATGTCTGCAAGTATAGGAAAGAGTTCACCAAGCAAAGTATCATCGTCTGTAGCGCTGTAGTAAGCGCGGACTGCTTCAAAGTACCAGAGTGTGGCATCGACTGTATTATATTCTGGTTGCTCACCCGCATCAGGAAAGCGATTAGGTAACATTCCCTGGTCTACATATCTGGCAAAGGTGCGAAGAATTGAGCGTGCTACCTCTGGACGACCAGTGGAAATTGTCAAACCAGGTAGACTAATCATGGTGTCGCGTCCCCAGTCGCTAAACCAGTGATAACCAGCGATGATGGTTTTACCCTGCGGGTCTTCTGGTAATGAGCGATCAACAATAAACTGGTCAGCAGCCAGTACTAGATGGTTGATCCAACTAGGTGATTCTTTAGTGTTGAGGGGTTGATTAGTTTTCCAAAATCCTGTTAACTTCTGCTCATGAGCACGACGTAACTTAAGTGCAGCTTCACCATTGAGATTTGGTTGTTTTTCCGTGCTGGCTACAAACGCGTAGGTGCAGCCCGTCGTAGACATCGCTTCCCCAGGATTCAGTGTAACTTCAAAGGTGGCGGCGTGGAGGTGGTCTTCTTTATCTCTTAATCCTCGATAGCGTTCAACTGCCAAGTCAAAGCCATAATACCAATTGTGAACAACAGATGCACTAGCGCGTAGTTTACCGCCGTAGGCATCGCTCAACAGATATAGTGGTACAGCACCCGGATAAGCAGTTACACAAATCCCCTGTTCTACCTCCTCTACAGACATCTGCCAACCATTGCTTTGAGTGTCGCTGTGATAATCGCGGTAGTTAACTATTGTTTTGAGCGTCAACTTTAGCGGTTGGGTAGCACGACGCAAAGTATATTGGACATAAGTTGTGTTCGCGCCTTGTTGCATCCACACCCGTTTTTCTAATAAGGCATCGGCAACAGCAAAACGCCATACAGGAATTGTACCTTCCAGAGAAAAACGTTCAATATGCTGATAACCGTCGGGACTGACAATACCATCTGCCCAACGATTGGTGTCTAGAGAATAAGAGCGGGTATCATACAATACAGTTTCATCTAGTTTTGTCAGCATTAAAGTACGACCCAGAGGTGGTTTCAATGCTGCTACTAATAGTCCGTGATAGCGGCGAGTCAATAAACCAGCCACAGTCCCAGAGGCATAACCACCAATACCGTTAGTAACTAACCACTCCCGCGATTCTGCAATGTCAAGATTGCCGCAAATTTCCCGCCCAAATTCTATAGACATAAGTCACGCCACTTTGCTCTAAATTCAAAATCAATAATCGCCATAATGCTTTTCTCTCTGCGTTCCCCGTGTCTATATAACTAAAAAGTAATTTATGCAACTATTTGGAAGCAAAAACATGGAGAAAAGAGGAATTATTATCCAAAAATTTTACTCACTTTGAAAGGATTACTTCTAACTTTTGTTAGATTGGAGATTGCTCCTCAGTTATTTGAGATTCACTTACTAGAGGATTAAAGACGACTTCATTAGCAACACTATCAGGTTTACGAGCACGAATTGCTGGACGCGATCGCCTATAACCTGCTCTTTCAGCTTTTTGATGTTCGTAATCAATCAATCTGCCATAATATTCATGCTTGCTTAAATTCATCGACAAGAAAATATGCTGGCGGATATTACCAAAACCTTTGCGATTAAAAAACTTTAATGCTGAAGTATTGGTAGGGTCAGTATCTACCAGCATAAACCGCGCCCCATCTTCAATCATCCGGGCGACGACTTTATCAACCAACTTGTCTGCAACTCCCCGACGCTGATATTTCGGACTAACTCCCAACCATAAAATATATCCATAAGTCCAGGATGCTTTGGTGATGATGGTTCCCAAAACGAATCCTGCTAATTCCCCATCTGTTTCGGCCACAAGACAGTATTCTGGATCGGTGTTGTAAAGTCCAATCACTTCCCATTCGTCCCAGGTGCGGTATAAATAAGGATATAAATCACTGGTAAATAACCCTTCTCCCAAGTGGTAAACGGGAGCAATGTCATCAATTCCTAATTCGCGCACATAAATTGCTTCAGTTTCATCAAAAGTTGACATAAATTTAGAAATTGTGATTTATTTACATAGATGATTACGGAATTTTAGCGTTCTCTACTATTTAAGAAGATTTATTTTGTCAGCTTAGACCACTATGTTAGATTTTGCTGTTGACCATCCTTTAAGCGATATCTGACGACAAGCCGCTTCTCTGCGAGACGCTACGCGAACGCGTCTACGCTTCCATTTAGCAGCTAGGTTGAAACCTGGAGATTTTTGGCTTTTTGTGACCTTAATATTTGGTAGAAATAGAGAAACCCTTGGGGGAGCATCCCAGTTTTTTTGCAAAGAGGGCGAAGATGAGTCAAGATAATTAAGATGAGTATATTTACTTACCGATGACCCCAGAACAAAAGCAAGCTTTTCAAGAACATATTCAAGCGATGCCTGCGGCGGGCTACGCCTACGCATTATCAATTACGAATACTATCAAGCTGAACAAATTTATTCGATTGGTTCTAGTTCTGTTGAATTTGCTGTTAAACAGGTTGCTCGTCGCACTAAGATCTCCGGTGCACACCTCCTCATTAAAACTGTCATTTACTGTTGTTCCGCAGGCTAACACTTCATGGCAGAGGACGAACGAAAGGCGTTGGTAAGGATGCAAAGGTTATCTGCTGCCGCTGCGTTTAGCCGTTATCTGTAGAACGATGCCTACGGTGATCGCTGCGATCGCTTTATTCCGCAATTGTACCTCACGGATAATCACTCCTAACTAAATGACCTGTAAAATTTAAACAGCGAATAATTCCTCCATTCTTATGAGTGAAAAACTCCAGACCGAAAAAGACAAGCTACAAGCAAGCACTAGTATAAAGATAAATAAAGAAACAGAAAACGAAAAAGTTCTATGTTCTCATTGTCAGCGTACTGCTACCAACGGTATTAAATGTAAAGGTATTTGTGTGGCTGACAATGACTATTAGGGTAGAAATTATATTACTTTTTTACACACTCTCTTATGAGTAATATCAATTTTAATCCTCAACAAAAGTTGCAAGAAATATTAAATAATTATCTATTAAAAAAAGATGCAAATATTTAATAACTGGAATATAATTGCAAAGGGTTGGTATATTGCCTGTCCTAGTCATGAAATACCTAAAAAAACAGCAAAATCTGTAGAAGTGTGCGGTCAAAAAACTGCCATTTTTAGAGGTGAAGATGGGCAAGTACGGGCTTTGGATGCTTACTGCCCTCATTTGGGGACAGATTTAGGAATTGGGAAGGTTGATGGTAATTGGATTCGTTGTGCATTTCATCATTGGGCATTTGATGAAACAGGGTTTTGTCAAAATGTTCCCTGTCAATCAGAAATTCCTACTCAAGCTAAATTACAAGCTTATGCAACAGAAGAAAAGTATGGATTTATCTGGATTTATCCAGATGCTGAAGCACCAGAAGGAGTGGCTGATTTTGATGAATTGAAGGGAAAAGAAATTGTTGCACAAGCTGATATTGCATTTGTAAGAAGTTGTCATCATCATATTTGTATGATGAATGGGATTGATACTCAACATTTAAAAACAATTCATCATTTAGACATCAAAATGGATCTGTTGTTAAATCGCAGCGAATTAGGCACGCAAATTGACTTTACAATGCGGGGACAATTTCCCAAAACTACCTTTCGAGAACAATTAGGTCAAAAATTTCTTGGTTCTACGTATCAGTATTCAATGCGTTATGCTCATGGTTGCATTGGTTTGTTGACAATGATGAAAGATGTCCAGCTTTTTTCGCCACTGTATATGATATATGCTTACACTCCAGTTGCACCTGGAAGAACGATAATTCAACCGATTTATGTAACTGAAAAACGTCAAGGTATTGGAGGATATCTGCTAAGTCAGTTTTTGCTATTCTGTACTCGCTTGGCTTACTATATGCTCAGAGATGAAGATGGCAAGATTTACGACAATATTCGCTTTAATCCGAAGTTGCTCCTTAGTATTGATCGGCCATTAGCTCAATATATGGAGTATGTAAACCAGCTAAAACCATCTCGATGGTCAAAAAATAGGGGTGTAGAATAGTAGATTGGGTTAGCTACAGCGTAACCCAACAAAAGCTTTGGTAATGTTTCGTTTCTCAACCTAACCTACATCTGAATTATTTTCTAGAGTTGGCAATGCCCACCAAGCCTTATTGAGAAGGTATAAGATGTGAATACTCAATTGTAGTATAAATAACCATTCTGGAATCTGTCACATTACACCGTAAATTTACTAAAGTACTCGATAAAGTGTTAATTACAAAAATATTACAAATTGATTTTAGGTAATTTCCGAATAATGAAGAGTTTGCTGATTCCGGTTCAAAAGTTGCAACCAAGCGATCGCACCGCCATGTATGTGCTACTGCAAAATTATTTTAAAGGTATAACCTGGGATGGGTTTCAAATTGATCTAGAGCGTAAAAACTGGGTTTTGTTGTTGAGAGATGAAACATCCAATGCACTCAAAGGATTTTCAACTCTAATGTTATGCCAAAAGACTTTTTTAGGAGAAAAAATTAGTGTAGTATATTCCGGCGACACTATTGTTGATCCTAGTGCTTGGTCGAGTACAACACTACCACGTAGTTGGATTGCCGCCATCAATTTTCTGCGTCGACATTATGCAGAAAATAAACTTTACTGGCTACTAATTTGCTCTGGTTTTCGCACTTATCGTTTTCTCCCTACCTTTTGGCAAAATTTCTACCCCCGTTATGATGTCACAACACCTGCTGAAGTCAAGAATCTAATGGGGAATTTGGCACGAGAATATTATGGTAACTTATACCAAGAAACAACTGGTATTGTCCAGTTCTCGCATCCCCAAATTTTACGGGAAGGGTTGATTGAAATTCCATCAGGACGACAGACTAATCCTCATATCCAATTTTTTGAGGAAAAAAATCCAGCCTATCGACAAGGAGATGAATTGGTTTGTTTAACTGAGATCAGTTATGACAATCTCACCCGTGCTGGACAAAGAATGTGGGAGTCAGAATCATCGTTAAAATTTGTGCAAGATTGTGTTCTAATTTAACTTTTATGCCATCTACCAACCTACACTCAAACTTTAACAATCCAACACAATTTCTAGAGGGATGGTATTGGACATTACCATCAAAAAAATTAAAAATTGGTCAGGTACAAGCTATAACGTTGCTAGGTAGAAATCTGGCAATTTATCGGGGAGTTAGTAGTCAAGTAGTAGCTATAGATGCCTATTGTCCACACATGGGCGCACATTTAGCAGAAGGTAAGGTGGAAGGTGATAATATTCGCTGTTTTTTTCATAATTGGAAATATAATGAGCGCGGAATTTGTATAGATATTCCTTCTCTCGAAAAACCGTTACCTGTATGTATTAAAACTTGGCACACTGCGGAAAAGTACGGCATGATTTGGATTTGGGTGGGAGAAGAAAAGCCAAGTTCGCTGCCTTTTGTACCAGAACTAGAACAGGCAGACTGTGATTATATATTGGGGACTCGGTTTGTTAAAAACTGCCATCCCAATGTTTTACTAATTAATGCGATTGATGCTCACCATTTTAACACAGTACACAATCTGCCCTTAGAGATTGTATTTGATTCCCAAGACCTCAACCCCAACGCTATTACCTTCAGCAACACTACACGCGGAGGGGATAATTCCTGGTTAATCCGCTTGATTCGCCCTTTATACCGCAACGAAGTTACTTATAGTATGTGTTATTGGTATGGCAACACTGGCACTGTAACGCTAGGGCCGGATTTCTTGCACTTCTACATTATATTTGCGTTACGAATGATAGAAGGAGGAAAAACTGAGGGACAAACAATTTTAGTGACTCCCAAACGTCCTGGATTTTTAGGATGGATAGTAAATCATGCTTTGCTATGGTTAACCCAGCAGGTTGGTAATTATTTTGCAAAGGGGGATACCCAGGTATTTCAAACTATTCAATTTAATTTGCAAACTCCTACTAAAGCAGATAAATCAATTTTGCAATTTATTCAGCACGTTAATCACCAAAAAGCCTTAACTTGGGGAAAGTGGAAAACTATTAATTACTTAAATAGTCAAATTCCATCAACTCCTAACCCTGAGTTGATTTTAATTGAACAAGAAAAAAATGGATTTAAAATATAACATTATCGGTTTTGACCTACCACACACAGATTATCATGGGCGTTTACAACGGATATTAACAGCAGCATTACCCAATCAGAATAATTATGCTCCTTACCCGCAATTAAATTATTGGGGTGCTGAATTTTTCAATTTACATCAAGTCAAAATTTTTCAACAATCTAATATTAGTCAACAATCTGCTATTCTGGAACTTGCCAACCGCAGTTTATTAGAAGAATCATATTTCATTGAGAAAGCAGGCGTTGGCTACATGGCAAAAATGGTACTGTTAGCAGAAACAGTTGAAGAACGAATGCTTTATGGACTGTTTACGGCTGATGAAGCTACCCACCTTCACCAAATTAGCCATTTTTTACCAGAAATAGAAGTAACTAGCACGGACGATCCATTTTTGCGCTTACTATCAGAAGTGGTTGAAAGTGCAGATAAAACAATTTTGTTGTTTGTGCTGCAAGTCATTTTAGAAGGATGGGGTTTAAGCCATTATCGACGTTTAGCGAAGGAATGCCGCTATCCAGTTTTAGCAGAACTTTTTTCCAGTTTTTTACAATCTGAATCCCGTCATCACGCCACAGGAACCACTTTGTTTAATCAAATTACTGTTTCAGCATTCAGTCAAACAACAATTCTTGATGTATTGGCACAGTTTTTGTTTATGGTACAGGTGGGGCCGCAAAGCGTATTGGCAGCAGTAGAACAAGTGAAAGGACATTTGACGCGATCGCAAAAAATCCAAATTTTAGAAGAATTAGATACAGAGACTCACAGTGGAACGCGATTACAAATATTGCGAGCGCTCATGGGGATAAAATCAGCCCAGTCTATCCTGCAAACCTTAGAAGAACGCGGAGCCTTTCAACCACTCCCCGCTTATCAATGTGTGTAATAAATATCAATCTTATCTCTGCGTCAAATAAAAACGGATATGGAAAAAACTATTCATCGCAAATTACAAATTAACCACACCCGCAACAAACAGCAAGACCATACTGCTTTAATGGATGAAGCAGTTAGCAATTTTCGCTATGAAGATTGTCAAAACGAGTATTGGAACCCAGAGGAGTTTTCCCTACTATATGGTACACCTTTATGGGAACAGTCCAGCCAACATCAGCGTATAATTTTGAACCAACTTTACTGGGTAGCTTACTACTCACAAATTGTTTCTGCTGAAATTGCCACTATCTTTTTCAATCAAACCAGTGCAGCCGGACTTTACGCTCAAGAAGATTTTCGCTTAATCTGCGATACATTAGATTTGGAATCCTCCCAAGAGCGATCGCACATTAACGCCTTTCGCACAATTGCCAAACAGGTTGAACAAGCCTTGTTTGGGGAACTGATCTTTACCTACCCGATGCGCGGCCCCTTTACAGAAACGATGGTTTATGCTGACACCAATGCCCTAAAAACTTGGTGGAAAAAAATTCAACTTCAATACTTTGGGCTGATTTCTGCAAATAATACTTTTTTAGCTTGTCAGTATTTCACTGTCCGGGGAGTGCGGACACTAAATGGTAAGTTAGTACAGCACAAACTCAGCAATTATTATCAGAAACATCCCCGTCCTGAAGTTGCTCCCATTCCTGCTAAAGTTTCCTATTATCACTTTTTGGATGAAAGTTTTCACTTCAATAGTTCGACAATTATATCTCATGATGTTGTCACTTGCCTTAAGCCACCAACTGCTTTTGAGCGACTGGTAGCTAATTTAGGCTTGTGGGGATGTCAGAGGGATCACTTTCATTTTTCGGCGGCGATTAATGGGATTTTTTGGTACGATCCGGCGTTATATTCTCAGATTTATCGGATGTTGCGATCGCCTATTTTTGAGATGAGTGACAGGGATGCTAAAGAAATGATGCGCTGTTGTTTTACCGAGGAGTCTGAAGGATTGCAGCGCAGTTTTTCAACTCATCAGGAGGCAATGAAATCTTATCAGGTGTATGTTGAAAAACTCGATTATCTTTGGCGACGTAATCGGAATATGTCACTGATAGGTACTAATTCAATTTCTCTATATTTAGCAAATCAAAAAATAGCTTTTCAAGGTTTTAAACAGCGAGATGATTTGTTTTTAGCTCACGCAGAGACACAGAGTCGTAGAGAGGAATGCAAGAGTGTTGTTTAGGTAATATTGTTAGGTATTATGACTGACTTCTGTAAGATATCGTTTCCGGGAAGTGATTTTGTTCCTATCACTCTAAAATGTCATGAAAATTTGTCTGAACATCTCACGGTTCAGAATTCACCTGTTTTGTTTGGTTGTCGGACTGGTATTTGTGGCACTTGTTTGGTTGAGGTGATTGGTGATATTCCTCCTCCTCAATCTGATGAACAGGAAATGCTGGAGACATTAGCAGCTAATCATCCTTATGCGCGGTTAGCTTGTCAGGTTAATGTTAAAGGTAATGTTGAAATTCGTAAGCTGGAAGAGTAAATTTGATTAAGAAGTGTTTTTCAAATTACTTCATGAAAGCAAACGCACTTAATTTTTTAGGTACGTAGTAGTTTATTTGAGCGTAGCAGAAAAGCTTTGGTGCTTACAAATAAACTCCATAGAATCAAATGCAAATAAGTTTTAGTCATCGCTATTCTGCCAAATTTCTCGTTCAATAATTTCTTTGACAAACTCAGTGATTTTCTTCTCCAATTTCACTGCTTGCTGTTTCAATCTTTCGTAAATTTCAACATCCTCTTCTTCCCATATAATATCTATCCTTCTGATTTGTCGCATTGCAATATGCGTATATTTTTCTGGATAAGCCCAGTAACACGACAAGCAAATAGACTTGTCCTTTATGGTATTCCAATTTTCACAATGCTCACATGACCAAGATTTAGCTCTATTTGCAGAGCCACAAAGCAACATGAAATTCTCAGGCTCTAGCCCTGGTTCTCCATCAACTTCAAAAGGAACGCGATGATCAATTTGTAATTCGCGCTCATCAAGCTTTTCTAAGTAGATGAAACATTTGCAGCCATATCTTCTAATTAACTCATCTTTTATCTGTTTCGATAAGCCTGTTCTACCGGATAATCTAGAAAACCTTGCTTTGGCAATATCTCCAAACTTATAGGCAGCAATTTTCCTTCCATCACGTCCTGTTACGCGAAAGGTTTCTAAAGGAATTCCGTGTTCTCGTACATCTCGTGCTGCTCTGGGAGGATGATTGTAACCGTATATTTCTTTCAAATGTTCCGTGGTTATAAAACCGTATTGCAGAATATGGCTAATAACTGCTTTTGGCCTTTTGGCAGTCACTGAGTTACAAAGCTGTATGAAATCATCAGGTAGCTGTTGAGAACTTTCCATATCATTCCATAAAGGTAAGCTGTTTAGATGATCTGCTAATATAGCTTCCTATATTCAAAGGTTCTCTTAGTAAATTTGGCGACAAGTATAAAGACTCCACAGTGACTTCTTCTCTTCCTAATAAAGTTGCTTGGGATGAGCGTCCCACTTCAATTTCAATCTTATTGAGACCTAATTCTTTAGGTAATTCATTGCCAAATGTTTTATTACCTCGTTTGCCATCATAACTAATTGCAAACGCTATTTTTCTTCGGTTTAATTCTTCAATAGCCAGAACAAAATCACTAAATTGGATACTGGAAAAATATCTCGAATCCTTTTGTCCACATACACCTTGATATGGTGGATCCATATAGACAAAATCGTTATCTTGAACTTTATCTAAAACATCTCTGTAATCCAAGAATGTAAATTTACACTTCCCCTTCAAAAGTTGAGAAACTCCTTCTATATTCTTTCTCATTTTGTCAGGATGAGTTCCCTTTCTCCGTTTATCAGGGCTTTGATTGAAAAGTCTATCAGAATTATATCTAACAGCCCCTTTTACACATCTAGTTAGCAAGTACAAAAAAAGTTTTGGCTCACTCGTTCTATTAAAGTCTTCTCTAACTAGAAAATAATGTTCTATAGAATCATAATGTTGTTTATTCCATATATCCGTATATGCATCTGCTATTTCATTTGGCTTCTCCACAATTAAAGTTAACAATTCAATCAGCGGTTTGTTCAGGTCATTAATCCAAAACTCTTGACAAATGCATTTAGAAGAGGCAGCAATACTGATTGCTGCGGTTCCGGCAAATGGTTCTACCAATCGCCCTATTCTGTTAGGTAGAAACCTGAGAATGCTTGAAGCAAGATTCCTTTTACTACCCTGATATTGAATTGGATGTGGAAGGCTAGTCATTTTAACAAAGAAAAAATGCTATACACGAGTCTAGCATGAGCGTCAAGACGGCTTTATTACCAGCAATGTTTGCTTAAAACATTGTCATAATTTAAATACGATCGCTCCCACCTACCATGCAATTTGCAGATTTCTGGTACATTGTCGCACTCAGCGAACAGTTACAACCTAATAAGGTATTACCACGAACCGTTTTAGGAGAATGGTTAGCAATATTTCGCGGTGAAGATGGACAATCTGTAGCTTTGCGCGATCGCTGTTTACATCGCAATAGCCGTCTCTCAGTAGGTAAAGTTTGTGACGGTGCTTTACAATGTCCCTATCATGGTTGGGTATATAACAAGGCTGGGAATGTTATTGCTGTTCCAGCCGAAGGAGATGATTTCAAACCTTCGCCACAGCGTCGAGCCAAGTCTTATGCTACCAAAGAACAGGATGGTTATGTTTATGTGCGGTTAGCTGATACCCCAAGTATTGATCTTGAACCCTTTTCTATGCCTCACTACGGAGAAATAGGATGGGAGACGGTGCGGGTAATTAACCGTTTTGCTAACAATGTTACTAATTGTGCGGAAAACTTTATCGATATTCCCCATACGGCTTTTGTTCATCCTGGTGTTTTCCGTACTTCCCGCCAACAAAAGCTAGAGATGACTGTAGAACGGTGGAATGGTTCGGTTTTGGTGGAGTATCGCAACGAAAACAGTAATTTGGGATGGTATAGCCGTTTTCTGAATTTGCAGAGTGCAGAGATTAAACATAGCGATCGCTTTTATATGCCCAATATTACCTCTGTGGAATATAAAATGGCACACAATCGCCATTTGTTCATTACCAGTCAATCTATTCCAGAAACCGATAATTCAACTCTGGTTTACACCGATGTTACCTACAACTATGGTATCTGGAATAAATTAGCACGTCCTTTTGTGCGGTGGACTGCTCAACACATTATCCGCCAAGACGTGGAAATTTTGGGTATTCAGGGAGAAGCGATCGCTAAATACGGTACACAATTTTATAATACGCCTGCGGACACAATTCATATATTTGTAGAGTCAATTATAACAGCTATATCTCGTGGAGAAGATCCGCGTTTATTGCCAAATCAATCGGTAAAAGTTACATTTTGGGTTTAAGAATAATTCCTAATTAATCAATATCAGTGTGAGTAATCAGAAGTGGGAATACAATACTTTTCACAAGTACTAATTTTTGGTTCTTTTATCGGATTACTTGGTTGGACTATTACTAATCAGGTTGGACGAACTCAACTTCAAGTTAAAAGTCGTGAAGATTGGTTACTAGATGGTACAGGATTAACGATTCAAGGAATTTTAATTCCCTTACTACAAGCTACTTTAGTTTATTGGCTTTATCAATATTTACTACCCATTCAACAAGGATATTTAAAATTACCATTAATTCTAGCTTTTGTTATTAGTTTTGTTGTGATTGATTATTTATATTATTGGAATCATCGTTTATTACATACTAAATTATTGTGGAAAGTTCATCAAGTCCATCATACTGTTACTCAGATGGATGTATTAGGAACTTCCCGGAATACACTCTGGACAAGTTTGTTAATTGTTTATTTATGGATACACACTTTGTTTTTGTATCTGTTAGCCGATCCAACAGGTTATTTACTTGGAGTAAGTCTAACTTCTACCTTGGATTTATGGCGACATAGCCGCTTAATAATTCCTGCAAATACCAAGCTTTATCAATTTTTATCTCCTTGGTTAATTTTACCACAGGATCATGCTTGGCATCATTGCTGTAAAATCCACAATTATAACTATGGAGCTAATCTGAAAATTTGGGATAAGTTACATGGAACATATTATAAAAGCAAAAATATGCCATCTATAATCGGAATTCCTAGCTCATTAAACTTGTTCCAAAAACTTTTTTTCCCATTTTCATGACAGTTATAAGTAAAATTCTGTTATTTTTTCCGACTATTGTATTAATCATGACAGGGACAGCAATAGTCTACCTTACCTATTCACCCAACATCTTCAGCATTCTGGCAGTGTTCCTTTCTATTTATGGGCTACCAGTGCTAGTTTATCGATTGCATGAATGGGTTTATCCTGTGCAGGAGGGTATTAGTTATCTACAAGGTAAAGAATATAGTCCCTGGTGGGGTAGTCATCAAATCCAGGTAATTTATATTACCATTCCCGCCTTAGAAGCACTGCTAAGACTGATTCCAGGGGTGTTTTCCTGTTGGTTGCGATTGTGGGGTGCTAAAGTAGGGCGAGATGTTTACTGGACACCAAGTTTAGAAATTGGCGATCGCAGTTTATTAGAAATTGGCGATCGCGTCGTTATCGGGCATCGTGTCGGTATCTATTCTCACATCATTAAACCCCGCAAGCAAAATTTAATGTTGTATGTCAAAAAAGTCAAGATTGGCAGCAATGTTTTTGTGGGAGCCGGATCTAATGTTGCTCCCGGTGTAGTCATTGGTGATGGTTCTTATTTACCAGCAGCCAGCAACCTTTATCCTAATCAAAAGGTGCAATAATGCGTCCGATTATTCAGCTTTTTGGGCAAATCCTCGCACCAACGGCGAGGCGATTTCATCAAGCTTTGTATAACCCAGAGTTAATGCAGACATCTGTAAAAAGGGAGATTTGCGATCGCCTAATTAAGAGCGAGTATGGTAAAACTTTGGGAATTCATTCTGTAGATGATTGGCAGCGTGTACCAATCGTAGATTATGATGCACTCGAACCCTACTTAAATCACAAACAGCAGCAAATTTCCCTTACACCAGAACCCATTTTGTTCTATGAAAAAACCTCTGGTAGTAGTGGGGGGGTAAAATGGATTCCTTATACTCAATCTTTGCGGCGATCGTTTAATCAGATGTTTTGTGTATGGGCGCATGATTTGATTGTACATGGCCCGAAATTTTCCACAGGGAAGATTTATGCTTGTATCTCGCCGCAATTAAATGTAGTGGATAGCCAAGCTTTACAGAACGATTTAGATTACTTAGATGGCTGGTTGCGTTGGTTTTTGCTTCCTTGGTTGGTGATACCAAATAAACTCAATCAGCTGCATGATGCGAATTCATTTAAACATCAACTGGCTTTGGCATTATTAGAGGCTGAAAAACTAGAAATTATTTCTATTTGGAGTCCTAGTTTTCTGCAAGTACATTTAAAATATATTCAAGAAAGTCAGGATTTATTACGAGGAGAATTACACAATCGAATTTCACATAATCGGTTGCAACTCCTGTGCGAAAGTAATATCCCCTGGATGCAACTTTGGCCAAATTTAAAGCTGATTTCTTGCTGGGATAGTGCCAATGCAGCAGATCAAGCTCAGGGATTGCAAGCGCAATTTCCAGGTGTATTAATTCAAGGTAAAGGACTACTAGCAACCGAAGCACCAATAACGATTCCGTTGATTGTCGCTGGAGGATGTGTGCCGATTCTGGATGAAGTTTTTTTCGAGTTCGAAGATGAGACTGGTTCCCTGTACGGTTTACATCAACTCAGCATTGGCAAGGAATACACGATTATTTTATCGCAGAAAGGAGGTTTGTATCGTTATCGAATTGGCGATCACATCCGGGTAACTCATTACTATCGCCACACTCCTTGTTTGGAGTTTCTTGGACGACATCAAGCCATTAGCGATTTGGTGGGCGAAAAGTTGCAAGAAACCTTTGTCAATAATGCTCTGACTCTCTTGAACTTGCAAGAAACTAATTTTAAAAGTTTGATGCCGATTGCCGATCCTCCACACTATATTCTATTATTAGATTCGGCAAAAGAAACCCCAGAAATTATCGCTCAACAACTAGATCTGGTTCTATCAGAATCATATCATTACAAGAGAGCGCGAACCATCGGTCAACTCGCACCACCACAAGTTTTAATCTCTAGTGAAATTCCTGAAATATTAGTTTCCCATCGTATCCGCACTGGAAGTATTTGGGGAGGTATTAAGCATCCAATTCTGGCTAAATCACCCATTAGCACTGAACTTCTACAAAAATTAAAATTTGATTAAATATTTAGCGTGATTCTAATTTAGCAACTCGCTCCTCTAATTTATTAACTTGTTGCTTCAATTCAATTACCAAAGTTGCAAGCCGATCGAACATTGGATCTTGCTGTGCTAAGTTCCTTCTGGAACCAGTTGACTGTCGTGGGGTAAGTCTTGTTCTTGAGGATGGAGACTGACGGGTTCTACCTAGCTGAGACTCTAGCTGATTTAACCGCGACTCAACACGATTCAAGTCTGCTTCTAAGTTATTGATCCGGGACTCTACTTGCTGTGATGAGGCAGTTTTAGAAAAAAAACTGCCCCAGATTATTGTTACTAAAATCCCAGCGATTACAAGCACCTTGATTTTTTTCATACCAATAGCTGACTTGTTATAACAGCCTATCTAACCAGACTTTGTTGGGATAATTACAGATTAAAAATCTGTAGATATTTCATCTCTTATCCGGTTGTAAGTTAGAAAATAAACTCTGCCAATCGATAGAGTTGACAGTATTTTCTCCCTCTTTAACCTCAAATGTGACGTTAGATGCTGTTCCTAGTTTTAGCGCTTGCACGCAAAGTTCTGCTACATCCTCACGGTTGATTTTACCTCTAATATTGTCACCTTGCTCAAATATTAATTCCTTACCACCTATGTCTTCAGTTAAAGCACAAGGTCTAATAATCGTATAAGGAATTCCGCTTTCTCTTAAACTATCTTCTCCCTTTAACTTCCAAGTTAAAATTCCTCCCAATTGGTCATTTAATTTCACTGCTGGCGGTTCTTCATCTAAATTAATGCCGGGGCGACTGGGACGAGTGACACCTGCTGAACTGACGAGGATAAATTGGGGTAAACTTGTCCCCCCATAAGCTTTAATTGATTCCAACTGCAAAGCAAAACTACCTGGAGAAAATTTCGGATTTAAAGCGCCATCATGTTCAAATTTGCTCAACATCAGTTGCAATGAGCAAATTCTACTTTCTTCAAGTGGCGGTGCATCTTTGACAAATTTTGCCCGAAATACGGGAATTAAATCTGCAAAGGGAATGTGAATATCTATCCAGGTATTAGCTACGGTATCGAAAGAATAGCTATAGCCAATACCATCCCATTTTGTATCTGTCCGTAGAAATATTTTATAACGCTGACCGTCACCTTTGACACGCAATTTTACACCTTCGTAACTAGATAAGTTAAAGGGTGGATCAAAATTCTTAGTTCTGATAGAAGCAAATCCGCCAGAGTTAGCAGTGGAGACATTACCCGCAAATAAAGCTGTATTTTCTACGAATTGGATATTACTGGCACTCACGCCACCCATGACGACATCATCCAACGCTCCCCAGTTATCTTTTAATTCTGCTGATGGCTTGGTAAAATCAAATATTAGTTTTTCCTTTGGTTGGGGCAAATATTTTGCTGCCGTTTGGACTAAGTTTTTGACTCCTTGATATTCTACATTTTCGGGAGTATCACCAATAATTTCAGGTTGGTAAAATTTAACACCTTGATAATATTTGGCTCTATCTGCTGTGTCTCCTTCAACTGGTTCTACACGTACTGCTGTGCAACAAATTACAGCTTGGATATCAGCCATAATTAAAGGAGTTAAAGTTTCTGGTTGCGTGATATCCGCAACTACTAAATTTATATCATTACCTAGAATTGACCGCGCTTTGTCAATATCTCGAACTAAGGCGCGAACTTTATAACCTTGTTGGAGCGATCGCTGCACGACTCGTTTACCGACACCACCTGTTGCACCCACAACTAATATTACACCCACATTTCTTCCTCCATTGGGTCTATATTGACTATCCTTAGAACGGCCTTGGATTAACTGCTGTACCCAGTTGAGGAAAGGAATTACCTCAAAGTAAGTCAGGGTTTCGATAAACCTGCCTAAGTCCCATTGAGAACGATTTTTGTCAGTCATATTTGCGTCCTCATAACTTTCTTCAGCTTACCATTTCGTCTTTCCCCTACAGATTAGCCTATCCTGTAAAAGGCGCGTCCATGCTTCTCCAGATATTGCTGATGATATTCTTGCGCCCTGAATAAATGACAGTGCTTTTCAAGTAATTTAACTACATTACTCGCCACTCCCCCCAAAACTGTTAGAGTGAACAGGTGCACAAATTCAAAGTGGGTTAACTTATCTTTGCGATTTGGAATTGGAAGTCTGGGATGATACTAAAGCAAACGATTGGTAAAGTTTATAGCAATACAAACAGTTTATTTATTTGGTTTTAAGAGAATTGCAACCCGCAGATCCCCGACTTCGTAAAAGTTGTCGGATATCTTGTTTCTCATGAATGATTCAAAACTCCTGTAGTGGTTTTTCTACAAAAGAATATACCAAATCCCGTTATCATTTTGACGTAAAATACGGTATCTTCCCTCAATAAACTCTAGCATTCTTGGGAAATTTTTTTTGATAGTAGGTTGCTGAATATAATCAATAAAGATATAAGGAGGCTTAGATGAATCTAACTCTTCTAGAAGTTTTGTCCATTGCTCAGGCAGAAAATATTCAAGTGCCCAACCACGTATTGATGTTGCCTGAGTCCGATTCGAGAAGTAGTAAATAGATGGATCACCAGCTACATAAATCTTACCAGGAAGACTTCCTGGTTGGGAGATAAATTCAGCCTCTGAACGAAGAGATGGATATTTTTCTCTAAAAATAGTTTGATATTTTAATCTTGTCTCTTCAGCTAAAGCGAAGTTATTATTAACCAGAACAATACTCTTTTTCATAAGAGTGTTCGATAAAGGCAAGAAAAACAAAAATATTAGCAGGATTGTAGTAAATGGGGAAATCAATTTTTTAAAAGACTCCCATAAAACATCTAATCCTTTAGTTGCTAAAATACCTAAAGGTACAAACAATAGTAAATAATGGTATTCCCAAAATGCTCCACGTTGTAAAACAATGACACCCCAATCAAAAATACACCAAATCACAAGTAGCAAAGTCAATATATTCTTAGACTTACGCAATGATACATCCACTGCAACAGTAGCGGCTAAAAGTACAGGGTAAAAACTATTTAAGAACCATTTTATTCCTGCAAAAAGCCCACTTGGAGCAAATTGGGAATTAGCAACAATCCGAGGTGGATATAAAAAGAATGTTTCATACAAAATTGGTAAACTATTAAACCAGGCAAAATAGCTAACAATAAATAAAATAGGAAATATAATTCCTAGAAAAATTGGAATAAATATTTCTAGAAAAGCTTTTGGAATTTGCTGTCGTTTGATTAGTACAGAATATATAAAAACAGTAAACCAAAATGAAATTAATATGAGCAAAAGTATTAATTTAAAAATTAGGACAATTCCACCAATAAAACCTGACAGTAAAAGTAGAAAAAATCTTTGCTTTCCTTCATATTGAAAAGATTGAGAAGTTAGCCAAAGACAAATGAATAAAGGAAAACCAACTAGTGCTTCCACTTGAGTAAGATGCCAAGGCTGTGAAACAGTATAGTAAACGCCAACCGTTAATAAAGGTACTAGACTTGCGATTATCGGATGCCGAAAATAGCTTTTTAGACTCAGCAACAATACTATAGACAGAAACACCATATAAATAAGTTCAAAGAGATGGATGCCAATCTCATTAAAACCAAAGAAAGTTCCTGCTAAAAAGTAAAAGCAAAAAATCCCCGGTTGCTTCACATCCCAAAAATCACGATAGAGTACCTTTCCTTGTTGCATCTCCAAAGCACCTAGCCTAAAAAATGCTTGATCTCCGTCAAATGGGAAAGGCAAATGTATAAGACCAATAACCACAATTGCAATCAAAACTAGAAAGTCAATTTTATTTAATTTAGTAATATTAATCATCAACCTTTATTATCAAAAATTAAGCGAATATTCTACACTGATTAATATCCTAACAGGGTAAAGAGCAAGGTAATTTTAGGATATGAACTTAAAGTTTAAAGTTTCTGCGATCGCGTCTACATAACATTTAGTTCATTAAATAGATAAACTTACAGTATTTTAATCAAAGCTAGAAATATGAAAATTTCTATGAGGCTGACATTCAAGCAGGCACAGTTGAGTTGTGGGGGCACGGCATCAGCAAGATTCTCTGCCGAACCAAAAAATTGCGTTGGTGCACCCCGCACTTCTCTACGAGAGGCTGCACCAACGGCAAAGCTCAGTGACCGCCGTAAGCATCGCTATTGTAACCTGAGTTCGGGTTAAGCAGGTTGAGATAAAAGCCACTCCATCTGAAGGCTGGGTTTCTTAGGTTGATGGCAATAAGCGATTAATCCGCAT
>NZ_JBALDE010000256.1:0-66612 GCF_036917515.1 Nostoc sp.
CTCCGAGACTTTTATTTATATTGCGATGATACGTATTATGCTTCGACGACTCGCATGAGTTTTTACTTTCTTGGACTTTTAAAACATCCTCTTAGGATTTGTTCTTACTTTATTTGTTTCAACAATTACCTGTTGTTCCAATGGTGAAAGGTAACTCGCCTTTGCTAATAAAGTTGGATTAGTTTGTACTGCTGGGTTAGAGTTGGTTACAGAGGGTTTAGGTTGAAGCAGTTGATTTGAGCAGCCCAATATCAAGGTAATTGGCAAAAATACCCAAAAATTCATGTGACGCATCGATTACCTCACAATTTTTCTATGGATTAATTTAGTGAATAGAAGAAATAAGAATTTTCAACGCACAGATAAGTCTGTAGACGCTTCTGCCGTTAGAAACGATATCAGGACTGATACCAATTCAAAATTAAGAAAGCCAGATAGAACAAAGGTATGTCCGTATGTACCTGTCGCATTCTTTTTTCAAATTGGTATGATTTAAGTAAGTTTGCTAAAAAAGCGCAGATTAACGCGCCAATAATATTGATAAAGTTGCGATTGCCTTTGTTCCTAAAGTGTTACAAATCTATTAATTAACACTTGTTGTAACATTGAAAACACGAAAACGTAAATAACAACAAAAATCTTTTTTATACTTTCAGAAACCAGCGTTGCCGATACATCAGAAAACCAACAGCCCACCACAACAACACTGTGACTAAGGCAAATAACAGGGAACCATTCAGCACACCCGCCCAAGATGCAAAAAAATTCTGGTAAATCCAATTGTAGGTACTGGGAGCGTCTTTGCCAATGCCAATAGTAGTTTTGACTAAAATTTTAATTAACAAAACTGATGCAACGAAAAGAGCGATCGCATTTAAGCCCATAATTTCAAAAGGTTTACTCCAGCGACGTATCAGCCTTACTTCGATGAATTCATAACAAGCTGCTAGCAATAGTAACGCCCAACCTGTTGTAAATACTACATAAGAACTTGTCCACAACTTTTTGTTAATAGGAAATGTCCACCCCCACGCCCAACCGATAATTAAGCAACCGACTCCAAATAATCCTAAACCGATACTTGTACGTGACTGTACAGGTTGACTGCGTATCCATTGACCAGCGAAGTAGCCAGTGAGGACGCTTACTATGGCGGGAATAGTACTGAAAAGTCCTTCTGGATCTCCTATAAAGTTAAAACCATCACCTTTATATAAATGTGCATTGGGAATAATCAGGCGGTCAACATAAGCACCGAAATTACCTTCTCGCGTCAAAACGCCCGCACCATATTCGGGTACTGCAACATACATCATCGTTAGCCAGTAGCCAATGAGTAGCACTACTGCTAGTATCCATTGACCTTTGCGCGGAAGGTTGAGAACAGCTAGGGAAGCCAGCAGATAAGTAAGGCTGATGCGCTGCAACACTCCCATAATCCGGATACTATTCAAATCAAAAGTCCAAATACCTTGATTCCAAAAGCCATTTAGTAGCAATCCCAAGGCAAAGAGAATAGCGGCGCGGCGCAATATCCGCCAGTAAATAGCTGAGGTTGGTTTATTGCCTTCAGTGTACTTTGACAGCGAGAAAGTCATTGCTACACCGATAATGAAGAGAAAGAAGGGAAATACCAAGTCCGTTGGCGTGCAGCCGTGCCAATCGGCGTGGGCTAAGGGAGGATATACATCATCTGCAACACCCGCCATATTGACGAGAATCATTCCAGCGATGGTAATGCCACGAAAAACATCCAGTGAAGTCAGGCGCATAGACGAAATCTTGTATTAGATGAGTATCTAAGTTACCCCGGTTGATGAAGGTAATCAAGCAAAATTTATCGGTTTACTTGCCAAATATAGTTTTTCATCAAGGTTCCTGCCCATACTTTGTACAAATTAAAAGTACGCGATCGCACCCAAGCTACAGTTTTAGACATCGAAAAAGGATTAGTAGTACCAGAACTGTTAATAAAGCTAGATATACTCAAATTTCAGTCAATCTATTGCTATTTAAGTGTAAATGCAGTTGTCTTGTTACTAATCTTAGTATAAATTGCTATAAGCAAAAAGCTATGACTAAAAAACAGCTAACTTTATTTAAGGCGTGCTTGCTTATATAACAACTAAAAATATTGTGATTTTGTCTTATTAGAGCAAAGGTTTAATTACCGATTTAATTTGGGAATGAAAGCGAATGCATAGTCATTCACTTTCTATTTTGTTATGCGTGAAAAATATTATCAAGTTAACTAAAGCTAAAAAATTATTAATCTATGATAAATTTACCAGAAAATAATCACCCAGAAACCAAAAATCAGTTTACTAAGAAATTACTAGAAGCAAGCGCAAATATTTTTTTCATAGATCCAAAAGTTATAGATTACCAAAACTTGCTAGCTAGTATCGTACTTGGTAGTGAAGTCGTTATTCTTGATGCTAATAGAGACGGTTTAGCACAAATCACCGAGTTTATAGCCAAACGTGAATCCAATTCAGTTCAATCAATTCACATTGTTTCCCACGGAAGTGTCGGGAGTTTACAACTAGGGTCAATCAACTTCAACCTTAGCAACCTGGATAGCTACAAAAATCAGTTACAAAAATGGGCAAGTGCTTTAACTGATCAAGCTGACATCCTACTTTATGGCTGTGATGTAGCCAGTGGTGAAGGCACAAAATTTGTGCAGCAGATTAGCCGAATTACTGGAGCAGATGTTGCCGCTTCTAATGATAAAACCGGAAGTGCAGCTTTAGGTGGCGACTGGGATTTAGAAGTGAAGACGGGTAAAATTGAGGCTTCTCTAGCATTTAAACCGGAAGTAATACAGGCTTACCAATCTATTTTGCCAGCTAGTTTTTCTGGCATATACTCTCAAAACTTCAATACATTAGCTGCTTCGGGAACATCTATTGCTTGGACTAATGATTCAACTATTTCAGGCTGGTATTCCACAAGAACAAATTATAACGCTGGTTCTGGCACTAATAATGCAGGTGCATTGTACAGTTTTGGTACAACTACAGACCGGGCACTTGGTTCTGTCGCTTCTGCTAATACAGGAACTATTTATTATGGGTTGCGCCTTCAAAATAATACAGGTTCATCAATTACTAAATTGCAAGTAAGTTACACGGGTGAGCAATGGCGTAATGGTGGTAATATATCGCAGCAACAGCTGAAATTCAGTTATCAAACTGGGTCAACTCTCACAAGTTTGACAACAGGAACATGGACGCCTGTGACATCGCTAGATTTCACCGGGCCAATTGCAAATGCAACTACAGGTGCCGTAAATGGTAATCAAATTGCCAATCGAGTTGTCATCACACCTGTAACAATTACCCTAGCTACCCCAATAGCTAACGGTGAAGAGATTATATTGCGTTGGGAAGACATAGATGATGGAGGCAACGATCATGGTTTAGCTATTGACGATGTATCTGTCAAAGTAGATGGCACTACTTATATAGTAACTAACACTAATGACAGCGGTGCTGGCTCCTTAAGGCAAGCTATTATCAATGCCAATAACGATCCAGGAATTGAGACAATCCTCTTTGATACGACTGGAATATTCGGTGATGCCACCCCCGACACCATTACCCTCACTTCTGGAGAATTGAATGTTACTGAAGGAGTGATCATTCAAGGAACAAGGGCTAATAAACTTACCATCAGTGGTAACAATACTTCCCGTGTTTTTTATGCCACTGCCTCCCTCTCAATTGATGGGTTGAAGATAACTGGGGGAAATGCAGGTAATAGTAATGGTGGTGGCATTTACAGTACCAGTAGCGTCACAGTCAGCAACAGTACTATTTCTGGCAACACTACGAACAGCTATGGCGGCGGCATTTACAGTACCAGTAGTGTCATAGTCAGCGATAGCAGTATTTCTGGCAACACCGCGAACAGCAATGGCGGCGGCATCTACAGCAGTAGTGCTACAGTCAGTGATAGCAGTATTTCTGGCAACATAGCAAACCTTGGAGGAGGCATCTACAGCAGCAATGCCACAGTTAGCAATAGTACTCTTTCTGGCAACACCGCGAACAGCAATGGTGGCGGCATTTTCAGCAGTACTAGTGTCACCATAAGCAATAGCACTATTTCTAGCAATACGGCAAAAACTCATGGTGGCGGCATCTACAGCAGCAATGCCACAGTTAGCAATAGCACTATATTTAGTAACATTGCTGATAGTGATAATAATGGACAAGGTGATGGTGGCGGCATTTATAAATCTAGCGGCACGGCGAGCATCAGTAATAGCATCATTGCTGGTAATATTGACCCAGGTAATCAAGGAGCCGATGTCTTTGGTAATAACTTCAATGGTAATGCTTACAACCTAATTGGCAAAATTGCTGGTAAATCATCCGGCACTCTGGGTACGAGTACAGATATTATTAACCCCAACCCCGGACTCAAACCGCTAGGAGATTATGGTGGTTCTACACAAACTCACGCTCTATACTTTAACAGTCCAGCCAGAAATGCTGGCGATCCAGTTTACAGTGGTGGTTTAACTACCGATCAGCGTGGCACAGATTTTAACCGTATTGAAAGCGGGAGAATTGACATTGGAGCATTTGAATATGTGCTTCCAAAAGTCAACTTTGGTGCTGCTACGTACAATACAACAGAAGATAGTACCGCCACTACAGTAACTATTTCTGTTACCTTAAATGCTTCTCCCGAAACTGCTGTTACAGTTCCTATTGTCGTCAAAAGCAATAGCACGGCTATTAGTGGCAACGATTACACTTTTTCCCCCACTACCATCTCCTTTACTGCTGGCGCAACAGGCTCAAATTTAACAAAGCTAATTACTTTTACTATTAACCCAGACGATTTACCTGAGAATGCAGAAACAGTTGTACTCAACTTCGGCACGTTAACAGGGGCTGATTTGGGGACAATAACTGAAACTACTCTAAATATTGCTGCTAATGATTCGATTCAATATGGAATTTCCACCGCCACCTCAAATTTGACTGAAGGTAATGGCGGTACTCAAGCTATTACCTTCACGGTTACTCGCAGTGGTGGTATTGGTGTGGCTAGTACCGTAAATTATGCTTTTAACGGTGCGGCAATTTTTGGCAGTGACTATAACAATATTCAAGTGACAGGTGGAGGAACTGCTGCATCTGGGACTTTAAGCTTCGCTGTTGGGGAAACCACAAAAACAATTACAGCCGATGTTTTAGGTGACAACACATTTGAACTCAATGAAGATATTACTGTTATCTTGAGTAACCCCAACCTCACAACTGCGCCAGCAAATTCTACAATTACTAACAGTTTGGCTACAGTAAACATCATCAACGATGATAGCCAACCAACTATCAGCATCTCGGATGTCTCAGTTATTGAAGGTAATACAGGCATAACAACTAACGCTAACTTTACTATCACTCTCTCTAATCCCAGTTATCAACCGATTAGTGTAAATTACAATACAAATGATGGTACTGCTAAGGCTGCTGACTCTGATTACAATTCGACTTTAGGGACGATTACTTTCAATCCTGGCGAAACCAGTAAAATCCTTAGCATTGGTGTCATCGGCGATAACAAATTTGAAACTGACGAGACATTTTCTGTCAATCTTTTGGGTGTAACAAATTCTACAATTCTTGATAGTTTAGGAGTTGCTACCATCTTTAACGATGACAACCAACCAACTATTACTATCTCGGATGTCTCACTTATTGAAGGCAATACAGGCACAACAAATAATGCTAATTTTACTATCACTCTCTCCAATGCCAGTTATCAGCCGATTAGTGTAAATTACAATACGAGTGATAGTACTGCTACTATTGCTGACTCTGATTACAATTCGGCTTTAGGGACAATCGTTTTCAATCCTGATGAAACCAGCAAAACTCTTAGTATTGGTGTTGTAAGCGATAACAAATTTGAAACCGACGAGACATTTTCCGTCAATCTTTTAGGTGCGACAAATGCCGCGATCGCAGATAACTTAGGAGTTGCTACCATCATTAACGATGATAACCAACCAACTATCACTATCTCTAATGTTTCGGTTTCTGAAGGTAACATAGGCACAACAACTAACGCTAACTTTACTATCAGTCTTTCTAATCCTAGTTCTCAACAGATTACTGTAAATTACAACACTAGTGATGATACTGCTAACGCTGCTGACTCTGATTACAATTCGGCTTTAGGGACGATTACTTTTAATCCTGGCGAAACCAGTAAAACCCTTAGCATTGCTGTTGTAGGCGATAACAAATTTGAAACCGACGAGACATTTTTTGTCAATCTTTTGAGTGCAACAAATGCCGCGATTGCAGATAAGTTAGGAGTTGCTACCATCATTAACGATGATAACCAACCAACTATCACTATCTCTAATATTTCGGTTTCTGAAGGTAACATAGGCACAACAACTAACGCTAACTTTACTATCAGTCTTTCTAATCCTAGTTCTCAACAGATTACTGTAAATTACAACACTAGTGATGATACTGCTAACGCTGCTGACTCTGATTACAATTCGGCTTTAGGGACGATTACTTTTAATCCTGGCGAAACCAGTAAAACCCTTAGCATTGCTGTTGTAGGCGATAACAAATTTGAAACCGACGAGACATTTTTTGTCAATCTTTTGAGTGCAACAAATGCTGCAATCGCAGATAACTTAGGAGTTGCTACCATCATTAACGATGACAATCAACCAACTATCAGCATTTCGGATGTCTCAGTTATTGAAGGCAACACAGGCACAACAACTAATGCTAACTTTACTATTACTCTCTCCAATGCCAGTTACCAGCAAGTTACTATAAATTACAACACCAGTGATGGTACTGCTACTATTGCTGACTCTGATTACAATTCGACTTTGGGGACGATTACTTTTAATCCTGGTGAAACTAGCAAAACTCTTAATATTGGTGTCATCGGCGATAACAAAGCTGAAACTAACGAGACATTTTCTGTCAATCTTTTGAGTGCGACAAATGCCGCGATCGCAGATAACTTAGGAGTTGCTACCATCATCAACGATGATAACCCAACAACTGTCAGCATCTCGGATGTCTCAATTGCTGAAGGTAACATAAGTACAATAACTAATGCTAACTTTATCGTCACTCTCTCCGCACCGAGTTTGCAGCAGGTTACTGTAAATTACAACACGAGTGATGGCACTGCTAAAGTTTCTGACTCTGATTACAACCCTGCTTCCGGGACGATTGTTTTCAATCCGGGCGAAACTACCAAAACTCTTGGTATTAGTGTCATAGGTGATAACAAACCTGAAAACAACGAGACATTTTCTGTTAATATCTTTGGTGCTACAAATACCACGATTACTGATAGCTTGGGAGTGGCTACTATTATAAATGATGACCAACCTCCAGCTATTAGCATTGCAGATGTATCAGTCAAAGAAGGCACAACAGGGATGATAACTAATGCTAATTTTGTCGTCACTCTCTCTAATGAATTTTATCAAAGGGTGATTGTAAATTACAGTACGAGTGATGGTACTGCTAAAGAATCTGACTCGGATTACAATTTTGGGCTGGGGACAATTATTTTTGATCCTGGCGAAATCAGCAAGTTTATTAGTATTGGTGTCAGAGGTGATAATAAAGTTGAACCCAATGAAACATTTTTTGTCAATATTTATGGTGCAGCAAATGCCATATTTAATAATAACCAAGGAGTTGGCACAATCAAGAATGATGACTAATCGTTATTGAACAGAAGATTAGCGATCGCTGCAATTATCCCAGCCCAAAGTAATGTTAGGAAAATATTTGTATTATAAGTTATACCTTGCTAATTTTAGCGCCCAAATTTTTATTTTTTAAAGTTACTAATTATGACAAAATTTGTACTTGTTTATAGTTGGAATAGCATTTTAAAATACAGGATTAAGCCATTCTCAAAAAAATTTATCCTAAAATTAAATATTCAGTAAAATTACGTATGCAGATTGAAGTCTTCTCAATGAAAGTAGAATTAGCCCATACAGGAGAAGACTGTGACACTCTTAAATGCAGCTCAAGTAGAGCAACTAAAGGAAATAACCACACGCTTGCGACAAGTAAGACAAGAAAAATCTATCCGCATAGAAGAAATAGCCTCTCAGACGATGCTTCGAGTAGGTATTTTGCAAGCTTTAGAAGAAGATCGATTTGAAGAATTACCTGAGCCAATTTTTCTTCAAGGATTCATCCGTCGTTATGGAGATGCTTTAGGGCTGGATGGAAATGCTTTATCGTACAGCCTTATAACCAATGTTGTTTGTCAAGACTCCAAAAATGCTTATCACAATTCAGATAACAAACAAAATACATACATACCTCTTGTTCTGACCTATCTTTTATTATTGGTCGGTGCGTCTGCTGGTCTTCTTCATATACTTAATCCACAACTTACAGCTGAATCCCTGACTCCAGAAGACAATAATCAACAGTCACTAGTCAGTAATCAGACTAACAAATGACCAAAAACGTAGAGGGAGTGGGGAGTTGGGAGTGGGAAGCAGAGGAAAATGAGGGAGACAAGGCAGACAAAAAGAATACCGATGTCCAATACCCAATGCCCAATGCCCCATACCCATTTTCAATCAAGATATTTGCGGTTTACGTAGATGCCAAGTAGTTGATTGCTCGTAGGCATAAGCTACCTGAAACAGTAGGTCTTCTCGCAGCACATTGCCAATTAGCTGTAATCCTATCGGTAGCCCCTGTTCGTCAAAACCACATGGCAAACTTAAACTAGGTAAACCAGCAAGATTCACAGGAATAGTCATCAAGTCATTTAAATACATACTCAAGGGGTCAGTAGTTTTTTCCCCTGCTTTGAATGCTGTAGTCGGAGATGTGGGACAAACTAACACATCAACCGCGCCAAAAGCCCTTTCAAAGTCTTGCTTAATCAAGGTGCGGACTTTTTGCGCTTTCAGGTAGTAGGCGTCATAATAGCCAGCCGAGAGGGCGTAAGTGCCAATCATAATCCGGCGTTTGACTTCTGTACCAAAACCGGCTGCACGGGTACGAGTGTACATTGATAGCAGATTATCTGCATCAGGAGCGCGATACCCATATTTAACGCCATCGTAACGAGCTAGGTTTGCTGATGCTTCTGATGGGGCGATGATGTAGTAAGTGGGTAAGCCATAACGAAAGCGGGGACAAGAAATTATATGAATTTCCGCTCCTAGACTTTGTAGTTGATCCACTGCTTTGGTAACAGCTTGTTCTACAACAGAGTCTAAACCTTCACCAAAAGTTTCTTTAATAATACCAATTTTTAGCTGACCTCTGGGTTTGAAGTTTGGTTTTAAGCTGGCAGCATAGTTGGGAATGGCAACCTTCAGGCTGGTAGAGTCTTTGGAATCGTAACCTGCGATCGCACCTAATAATATTGCCGCATCTTCCACTGTGTTTCCAAATGGCCCAATTTGATCCAAAGACGAAGCGTAAGCCACCAAACCATAACGAGAAACCAAACCATAAGTGGGTTTCATCCCCACCACACCGCAGAAAGATGCAGGTTGGCGAATCGAACCGCCAGTATCAGAACCAAGAGCAACTACACATTCTTGGGATGCCACCGCCGCCGCCGAACCCCCTGAAGAACCACCTGGAACTCGTGACAAATCCCAAGGATTAGCCGTGACTTGATAGGCAGAGTTTTCTGTAGAACTACCCATTGCAAACTCATCCAAGTTGGTTTTGCCTACCATTACTGCCCCAGCATCTGCTAGTTTTTGCGTCACTGTTGATTCATAAGGCGGCACAAAATTTTCCAAAATCCGGGAGGCGCACGTGGTAGGAATTCCCTTAGTACACATATTGTCCTTAATACCCACAGGAATGCCCGCTAGCAGCCCAATTTCTTCTCCTGCGGCAATTTTGGCATCCACAGCACCTGCCTGCTCTAATGCCCGATTTGCCGTCACACATAAAAAGCTGTGCAATTTCGGCTCTAACGCTTGAATGCGCTCTAAAGCTTCTTGGGTAATTTCAACGGCAGAACGTTCTCTTTTAACCAGCTGTTGGTGCAACTCGCGGATGGATGCCATGATTGCTCTCTTTGTGACTCAAATCATTGATTCTAGTACATATTGGTCAAAATTGGGTATTAGTTATTGGGCTTTGGGCATTGCTTAGTCTTCTGTGCTTGTCATTCCTCATTCATCTGACTAAGCGGATTAATATGTATTGAAATATGTTTAATATGTTTTTCAAAACAGCAAATACATGGCTATCAACCATCTATTGAATAGTTTGTCAAAGTTTTCATATATTGACTACTTTTGTGTAAGAGTGTAGCAGTGTTTTCTAATGATATAATTTTGTATTACACCTTATTAATACTACAAAATTCATAATTTTATCAATTCCACAAAATTTTTCGAGGTAAGGTAGGATGATAAAAATAGCCACACGGAAATATTTAGGCAAACAAAATGTTTATGACATTGGAGTTGAGCGTGACCATAATTTTGTAATCAAAAATGGCTTAATAGCTGCTAATTGTTTCAATAAATCTCATTCAACAGCCTATGGTTATGTAACTTATCAAACAGCATATTTAAAAGCTAATTACCCATTGGAATATATGGCGGCACTGTTAACAGCTAACAGTGGTGATACCGAGAAAGTACAGAGATATATTACTAACTGTACAAATATGGGGATTTCCATAGATCCGCCAGATATTAATCGTTCTGGTGTTGATTTTACGCCAACGGCAGGCAAGATTCTGTTTGGATTTTCGGCGGTGCGTAACGTGGGACAAAATGCGATCGCTTCTATTTTGGAGGCAAGAAATGAGACAGGAGAGTTTAAATCACTTGCTGATTTTTGCGATCGCGTGGATTTACGTGCTGTTAACCGCCGAACCCTAGAGTCGCTAATTTACTGTGGAGCCTTTGACAAAATTGAACCCAATCGCCAACAGTTAATTAACGATTCAGAATTAGTGTATGATTGGGCACAATCTCGTGCAAAAGATAGAGCCACTGGTCAAGGAAATCTATTTGATTTATTGGGCGACGGCTTTTCTTTGACTCAAAATAAAAGAGCAAATAATGCCTTTGAAACTGCTCCCAAATCTAAACCTGTGACGGATTTACCCCCACAGAAAAAGTTGCAGATGGAGAAAGAATTATTAGGCTTTTATGTATCAGATCATCCTCTAAAATCCTTACGGCAAATAGCACCACTTTTGACTCCAATTAATCTTTCGCAGTTGGGAGAACAAAGAGAAGATACAAGGCTTTGTGCAGTTGTGATGTTGAATAATGTCAAAAAAGTGGTGACGAAAAAAGGCGATCAGATGGCAATATTGCAAATAGAAGACCTAACTATACAATCAGAAGCTGTAGTTTTTCCGAAAACTTATGAACGCATTAGTTCCCTACTCCAAGTAGATACTAGATTGATTATTTGGGGAAAAGTAGATCGACGTGATGAGCAAACTCAATTCATTCTTGAAGATGCAGAACCAGTGGAAACAGTACAAATGGTAATGGTGGAATTAAATCCCCAGCAAGCAGGTAATATGGAAGATTTACATCGCTTGAAAACAATTTTACAAGACCATTCAGTAGACAAGGAAAAGGCAAAAATGCCAGTGATTGGAATTATCCAAACTGAAACTTCTCGTAAACTTGTTCGCTTGGGTTGGCAATTTTGTGTCCAAGATTCTCGAATAACTGTTCAAGCTTTGCAAAACGCCAGTTTTCCTGCTCATATAAAATCGCTGACTGGTAGCTGACGCCAGCAATGAAAAATCCACCAGTACTGAAAAGCAGCTTAAAATTCGTTTGATGAAACTGTCAACAGTAAATTGACTTAAGTATTTAGGATTTTAATAGTTTTTTTAGTTACTTATGCGGATGAGAATTTCCTTGAGGTAGTGGTATCTTTTTATGCTAATACCCTTGAGGCTGCGACCGGGGGAAGGAGTTAGAACTTGATGATCGTCAACGAGCTACATAGATTTGTTTCATACTGTAAAAAAATTCAACCCCAAACTCACGAGGACATTCAAAAATTTTTTGAAGGAGTGATATTATTTCCTTATGATAAGGAACTTCTATTGCAAGCTTATTTATTTTTGAATATTAAAGAGTTGTTTCCCTCATGCGCTGAATTGCTATTATTTGAAAAGTCTCCAATTTCAGATTACACTGATTTAGGTAAGTGTGATTTTGTCTTCCTGACTTTTAAAGGTAGTTTGTTTTTAATTGAAACTAAGTTTATTGATACAGAAGCAACTGGAGCAACGGAACGAAAAAGAAGAAATAAGCATAGAAACAAGGTATTTGAGCAAGTTATTACTTTAAAAGGTCGATTTAGCGAATATTGGAATATGAGGCTAGATCAGTTAGAGTGCGGGGTTTTCACAACAGATGCAGAAGTTGCTTGGCGAGGAAATGGTATGAATGTCACATCTAAATCAATATCTATAGATAAGCTCGAACAATGGCGAAGAAGTTATCACAGTAGTGAAAGATTTTTATCTCATCAAGATGGGTCAAAGTTTGAGGAAAGGTTGAATTTGAAAGGTTGAACTAAGACCCAAATATAGTTATTACAGTGAATGGTGTATGGGGCATAAAAGTAATTAACAATGCCACATACACCAACCTAGAGAAATTATCTGGGTTTTCCTTCCCATTAATCTTTACTGCCAAACATAGATTAGGACAAACAAAATAATCCAGATAACATCGACGAAGTGCCAAAACAATGAGGTTGCATTTACGCCGTAGTGACCTGTATCATAATTGCCAGGTAGGAATGAACGTACCAAAATTATCAATTGCAACAAAATACCAGTGAAAACGTGCAAACCGTGGAAGCCTGTAAGCAGATAGAACGTTCCACCAAATACGCCGGAGGTGAAACCAAAGGCTAGACCCTTCCATTCAATCGCCTGTCCAACTAAAAAGTAAGTTCCCATCGCTATTGTTGCCAATAGAAACAGGCGAAATTTTACTAAGTCGTGGCGTTGAAGAGCGCGTTCTGCTAAGTAAATTACAAAGCTACTAGCAACAAGAATTACTGTATTGATTGCTGGTTCTTTTACTTCTAGTCCAGAAACACCTGCTGGTAGCCAATTAGGTGTTGTTGTTTTATAGATGGCATATCCGGCGAAAAAACTCAAGAAAATGACGCTTTCTGACAGCAGGAAAACAATGAAGCCAAACATTTTATTGCCTTCTTCGTCGTGGCTGTGTTCTGCGCTTGTATGGTGCAATTCTTCGGAATTGATATAGCTGTCCATTTTGCTTTTTGAAGGGGAATTTGAAACGCAAAGGTACGCAAAGGGAAGCGCAGAGAGAAGTCGGAGCAGCGGCTTCCGCCGATCTGAACTTCTCCTATCGGAGACGCTGCGCGAACGGTGGGTACGCGGAGGGTTTTTGCGTCTTCCCGATGGTTTGCGTGCGTTTATTCTGGGAGGTTGGCTGTCAAGGGTTCTGATTTACCGTAGCCGTAGGGTTCGGAGATGATGATGGGAATTTCTTCAAAGTTTTCTACTGGGGGTGGTGAAGAAACTAACCACTCTAGTCCAATTGCCCGCCAAGGATTATCAGGTGCTTTCTCGCCTTGCATCCAAGAAATCACCATATTGAAAATGAAGGGTAAGGTGGACATTCCCAATAGGAATCCGCCGAGGCTAGCGATGACATTCCAGTATTGATACTCTGGGGCGTAGGAAGCAACTCGGCGTAACATTCCTTGCAATCCTAATGGGTGCATGGGCAAAAAGTTGAGGTTAGTGCCGATGAATGCTAGCCAGAAGTGGATTTTACCCCAGCTTTCGGAGTACATCCGTCCGGTCATTTTGGGGAACCAGTGATAGATGGCAGCATACAAGCCCATTGTCACAGTGCCGTAGAGAACGTAGTGGAAGTGTCCCACCACAAAGTAAGTGTTATTCACGTGGACATCCACGGGCACAGAGGAAAGCATGATGCCTGTGATACCTGCGAAGACAAACATGATCAATGCACCTAGGGCGAACAGCATCGGTGTATGCAGTCGCAGTTTACCGCCCCAAATCGTTGCCACCCAAGCGAATACTTTAATTCCTGTGGGCACAGATACACACATCGTCGTCAGCATGAAAATCAACCGCATCCAACCTGATGTACCGCTGGTGTACATGTGGTGTACCCAAACGATAGCGCTGACTACGGCAATCAAGATAGATGAAACGGCAACTACTTTGTAACCAAATAGAGGTTTACGTGAATAAACTGGGAAGATTTCCGAGAAAATCGCAAAGACGGGCAAAATAATCACGTAAACAGCGGGGTGGGAGTAAAACCAGAAGTAATGCTGGAACATAACTGGATTCCCACCCTTGGTAGGGTCGAAAAAGGCGGTGCCAGCAGTTAGGTCGAGTAGCAGCATTACCGCACCAGCCGTCAGTGCAGGTAGTCCGAATAGTTGGATAATCTGGGCACTAAACACTCCCCAGACAAACATGGGCATCCGAAAGAAGCCCATTCCTGGGGCCCGCATCTTGACGATTGTGGTGACAAAGTTTACTGCCCCCATAATTGAGGATACGCCAGATATTGCTACCGCCAAGAGCCAGATAACTTGACCATTAATTAAGTTACCTGTGGGGTTTTGGAGACTGACTGGTGGGTAAGACCACCAACCGGCTTGGGCTGGGCCACCAGGAACAAAGAAACTACCCATCATCAAAATCCCAACTACTGGCACCATCCAAAAGGCGACGGCATTCAGGCGGGGAAATGCCATATCTCGCGCCCCAATCATCAGGGGTACTAGATAGTTGGCAAAACCAACCAGTGAGGGAAATGTCCACAAAAACAGCATCACAGTGCCGTGCATGGTGAACATCCCGTTATAGACGGTGCGATCGACTAAATCTGATTCGGGTGTCATCAGTTCTCCCCGCATCACCATCGCAAAGATACCGCCGACGAGAAAGAAGAAGAATGAGGTAACGAGATACTGGATACCAATAACTTTATGATCGGTACTAAAGCTGAAGTATTCTTTCCAGTTACTTGCAGATTCGTGCTTGGGCTTCTCATTCGGGAGAAGGAGACCTTCAATAGGAATATTAGTCATCGGTTACTTTCCTTTCAACCAGGAGAATTGACTAGAACAGATGCAGCAGGTGGAACTGTAACCCAACCAGTTTGGACTGATTGATTGGATTTTTGAGCATACTCAGAAGCTGCTTGATTCTTTGCTAGGGATGGCTTTTGGGTTGCAGCTTGGGCTAGCCACTGCTGATAATTTTCAGGAGATTCAACGATTACATTCGCTTGCATAGTCGCAAAGTATGTGCCGCTATATTGGGAATCGGTCAATCGGTATTGTCCGGCAAGGATGGGAGTAAATTCAAAGTCGATCGCATGGTTAGGAATAATATCCTGCTTGAGGCGGAACGCAGGAATATAGAAGCCGTGTAAAACATCCTGTGATTTTAGTGCTAAACGTACTCGGCGATCGCTTGGTAAATGCAATTCGGTACTAGTAATATCTTTTTCTGGGTAGTGAAAAACCCACGCCCACTGTTTAGCTAGTACGTCAATTTTCTCAACAGGTTCTGCTAAGGCGTTAGCTGGTGCTGCATGAACCGATTCCATTGCCAGCGGATTATGCAGATGAACTAGTTCTGATGGGCCTTGAATTCCCATTTGTTCATAAACTTGGTAGCTGTAGCCTGCAATCCAAAATATTAAGAGAATTGGGATTGCTGTCCAAACAACTTCTAGGGTGACATTACCTTCAATCGGAGGGCCATCAGTGAAGTCATCTTTGACTGCCCGATGGAAGATTACAGAATACATCAGAGTACTTGTTACTCCCAAGAAGATGAAGGCACCAAGGGTTGCTAAGAAGCTAATCAAATCATCAATGAGTTGGGATTCGGTTGCTGCTTGGGGAGGAAGCCAAGAGTAAGTCTGCTTGCCGATCCAGAGACTGGTAGAAGTCACTGCGATCGCGCCTGTAAGCAGCGTCAAAATATTTAAAATCTTCTGGATTTTCATCATTTATTGGGTATTGGGCATGGGGCATTGGATATTGGTCATTGGGCATTGGGCATTGGGCATTGATCGTTAATCAAAGTGACAAAGGACAATTGACTAATGACTTATTTGAGTGTTGTGTTGAGGTCTTGACCTAATCGCAGCAAATTATCTGCTGTATTGTGTACGCCAAATTCGGTGGCTAGTTGCGCTCCTAGTGTGCCGTGGAGGTACATAATGAAGATGATTGCTATACCTGCGAATAGATAGAACCACTGCACTTCTCTATCTGTCTGTTTATATTCTTGTCTGCCCCAAACGAAGCGCTGCCATCCTCTCCAGACGGTCATGCTAACAATCAGCGCTAATAAGAACACACCACCCACACCATGCCAAAGCATAGTTTCCATTGCCTGTAATCCCCAAGCACTCTTGGTATCAGCTGGTGGTGCTGCTAACAGCATTTCGTAAAAGCCTGCTCCCACTGTGAAAAATGTGATGATGCTGGCAGCTAATATGTTGTACCAGCCAACATCAAAGAAGTTCTGACGTTCCACGGTAATTGCCAAAAATTTGAAGACCCATTTTTGGAAGGGGAAGAGAACACCAACAATATCAAAGGTCATGCCAATGATGAACAAACCTATTGTCAGATGGACTAAGTTGGGATGAACGGGAATGGTGTAAGGTAATCCGTTTGCGCCTAGAGAGTCGGTTAATTGGTTAATTAATTCTGAGTTCATCGCAACACACCATCCTTTATTGCTTCCACAACTGGCACGGTATGCAATCCATACACCCAAACAAGTTCATCGCCGAGATATACTTGTAAACCAACTATCAGGGTTAAAATTAATCCGGCGCTCAAATAATAAATCGATACTTTTTGCGGATTACGGGCACGAATTACATAGCGCCAAGCTGTAATCGCTGTGATAATTCCTGAAAGCGACCAACCAATTAGCGTATGCAAATTTAGCACCGATTTCGCTATGCTGTAAGGCTGTGCTAATCCCGCTTCAAACTGACCAAAAATAATCGCGACGAAGATGGCGATCGTGGCAACCAACATATTCCACCAACTCACCTCAAAAAGACCGGATTTACCGGTAAAATAGCCAATTACATCGCACAAGAAGGAAAACAACACCATCGCAATTACGAAGTGGACAACGATGGGATGAACCGTATCTGGATAGGGCAAATTGTGGTCGTTCAAAGATGTCAAATACTCAAGCATCGTCTTCTCCTGGAGATATCTACCGCACTTTGGTCAATAAATTTGGGATTTTGGATTGGCGATCGCGCAGTCTTAGCGAGCATCTTTTAGATTTATTCCGTTTCAGACGAGATATAAACTAGAAGACTTAATCAAAAATCTAAAATCGCTAGTCAAGCTTCAATAATTGATGGACACTCACTAACATCACCACAAGTATCCATCCATAATTGACCGAATTCTGTTCAATCTTTGCGCGGTGCAATACGCTTAATTATGTCTTAGCTTTTTGTAGCAAAATTTGGTTAAATTGCCTACATGAAATAATTTTGGTTTTGATTCATTTCCTTATGCCAATAGTCTGCAACAGCAATTCTTGATGTAGCTAAATCAAATCGCTGTCCTTTGTTGATTTGCTTAACCTATCTTTAGCTTAAGTAAATTTTTATGAATTGTCAAAACAATTAAAATTAAACTTTTAAAAGTTAGTTATCCAACAAAAAAATATTTTTATAATGTATTTATTTTGGCATTATTTTAAACGAAAAAAATCCAAAAATAAAATTTAGATGTAAGGATTTTTACAATAATTAAATATTTGTTTGTGATGCAAATAACAAAAATGTTTGAACTACTCAAAAAGCCCCTTAAAATAAAAAAAGGTAGAAATACAGTTGATTGCAACAGGTTCCCTTTTTTTCTTTGATATTATTTTCATAATTCTTTCATTTTTATCTTACTTCTGCTAAAGTGAGACAAAAGTGAGAAGATTATGAAATTTGTAAATGAGATTTAATATCAATAACTTTCAGATGCAACTACCGCAGTACGGACAAAGATTGGCCATAGCGTCTGGGCTGCTATTGGGGCTATGTTTAGCTGGGTGTAGCCCGTCAGCCTCCAATTCTCAACCACAGTTAAGTCCAAACTCAGCCATAACTACTACTACAAATCTAGATAAAAAAGGTAAAAAAGTAGTTCTTACCACCTTTACAGTCATTGCAGATATGGCGCAAAACGTGGCGGGAGACAAGGCGATTGTTGAATCCCTCACCAAACCAGGGGCGGAAATTCATGGTTACGAACCAACTCCTAGCGATTTGGTGAGGGCGCAAAAAGCAGACCTAATTTTGAATAATGGTCTGAATTTAGAGCGTTGGGCACAGAAATTGTATAATAGCGTTCCTAATGTACCTCACGTTACTCTAAGTGAGGGAATTAAACCTGTAGAAATTACGGAGGATGCCTATAAGGGGAAACCTAATCCCCATGCTTGGATGTCACCACAAAATGCCTTGATTTACGTAGAGAATATTCGCAAGGCATTAGTTAATTTAGACTCAGCGAATGCAGAGACTTATAATACCAATGCCAAAGCATACAGCCAAAAAATTAAAGAAGTTGATGAGAAACTGCGAAAAAGCGTGTCGGTAGTTCCAGCAGACAAACGCTATATGGTAAGCTGTGAAGGCGCTTTCTCATACGTCACCCGTGATTATGGCTTGAAAGAAGCTTATCTTTGGGCAGTTAACTCTGAACAGCAAGCTACTCCCAAACAGCTAGAAAAAGTCATTGATATAGTTAAAAAAAATAAAATACCTGTAGTTTTCTGTGAAAGTACAGTCAACGATGGAGCGCAACGTCAGGTAGCTAGAGAATCAGGAGCAAAGTTTGGTGGAGTGTTTTATGTTGATTCGCTCTCTCCAGCAAATGGGCCAGCACCAACTTATCTCAAGTTGCTAGAACTTAATATTACTACTCTAACTCAGGGATTAGAGGAAAAGTGAGCAAGTATGTAAGAATAAATTTAATTATTTAAAATTAGCCTGTAGTAAGAACTTTAGTCCTATTTTGTTATCTGTCAAACGTTACGTATTCGCAAAAATGCTGGAGTCACTTACTACAAACTAATGATTAATCTTAGAGGTGATTTTTAGTGAAATCTATTAGTATTGATGTCGAAAATCTGACAGTTGCTTACCACGGTAAAGTTGCTTTACATGGTGCTTATTTGCAAATCCCAGCAGGTTCAATTAGTGGTTTGGTGGGGATGAATGGTAGTGGTAAATCAACCCTATTTAAAGCAATTATGGGTTTTTTGAAGCCAGTTACAGGACAGGTTTTGATTAATGGCTTACCGATAAAAACTGTACAGAAAAAAAGCTTGGTCGCTTATGTACCACAATCAGAAGAAGTAGACTGGAATTTTCCAGTCAGTGTCCATGATGTGGTGATGATGGGGCGCTATGGATACATGAATATACTGCGAATTCCGGGAGCAAAAGATCACAGAGTGGTGAGAGAGAGTTTGGAAAGAGTGCAAATGTGGTCGATGCGCGATCGCCAAATAGGAGAACTCTCTGGTGGACAGAAAAAACGTGCGTTTCTTGCCCGTGCTTTAGCACAACAGGGAACAGTTTTGCTATTAGATGAACCTTTCACCGGGGTAGATATCAAAACAGAAAAAGCGATGATTGACTTATTGCTGGAATTACGAGAAGAAGGTCATACAATTTTAATTTCTACTCATGATTTACCCTCTATCACTACTTTCTGCGACCAAGTAGTACTTATCAATCGTACTATTTTAGCTTATGGAAATACATCAGAAGTTTTCACAGAAGAAAATCTGTCACGCACTTTTGGCGGTTCTCTTGTAGATTTATCTCTCAACAAAAGTCAGATAATCCGTGGAAATCAAAATGAATCTGATTGATTGATAAATATTAATTGATATTGCTTGGATTAGAGTTATAAAAATATGAATACTTTCGCATTATTAGACTGGTTAACCACACCCCTTCAGCATGAATTCATGGTGAAGGCAATTTGTGTAAGTGCCTTGGTTGGGGTAGTCTGTTCTGTTTTATCTTGTTTTATGACCCTCAAAGGTTGGGCATTAATGGGAGATGCTGTTTCCCATGCGGTAATGCCTGGGGTAGTAATTGCTTATGTTTTAAATATCCCTTTTGCTGTGGGCGCTTTTGTTTTTGGAGTGGGTTCAGTTATTGCGATCGGTTATATCAAAGCGAAGACGAGAATTAAAGAAGATACTGTCATCGGACTTGTATTTACAGGATTTTTCGCTCTGGGTTTGGTACTAGTTTCCAAAACTCCAAGCAGCGTAGACTTGACACATATTTTGTTTGGGAATGTCTTGGGTATTTCTAATGAAGACATTATCCAAACAGTAATTATTAGCGTAATTACTTTAGTAACAATAGCTATTTTACGCAAAGACCTACTATTATTTTGTTTTGACCCCACTCATGCACGTTCCATCGGTTTGAATACAGGAGCGCTGCATTATATTTTACTATCATTACTCTCATTAACTGCTGTCGCCGGACTTCAGACAGTGGGAATTATTCTGGTTGTCGCTATGTTAGTTACTCCGGGAGCAACGGCTTATTTGTTAACAGACCGTTTCGATCACATGATAGTAATTGCAATGGCATCTGGAGTATTTTCTAGTGTTATGGGGACTTACATCAGCTATCATATCGATGGTGCAACAGGGGGTTGCATAGTTGTGTTGCAAACCTTGTTGTTTGTCATAGCAATGATTTTTGCACCTAAACATGGGTTACTGGTAAGAGCAAAGAAGCAAGAAAACACTGACTGATTCAGGATAAAATAGCCTTTGCTATTTACGTAACCCCCATTCTGCAAGGTGTGAGGGCGAAACAAGTGTCGTTTAAAATTGTGGTAATTGGTACTTCTTTAGGCGGATTATCAGCATTGAAAATTGTCCTGAGTAATTTACCAGCAGACTTCCCTGTACCAATCGCGATCGTGCAACACCGTCATAAAGAGTCTAGCAACACACTCCAGGATTTATTACAAGAATCCACTTTGTTGAAAATTCACGAAGTGGAAGATAAGGAGGAAATACTACCAGGACATATCTACATAGCCCCAGCAGATTATCACTTACTGGTTGAGCCAGGTCACTTTGCTCTTTCGACTGATGAGCCTGTTTCTTATGCTAGACCATCTATTGATGTGCTGTTTGAGTCGGCAGCCGATGTCTACACAGAGGAAGTTATTGGTGTAATATTGACAGGAGCAAACCAAGATGGTAAGCAAGGTCTTAAGAAAATAAAAGCGCGGGGAGGAATTACTATTGTACAAGAACCTGCCACAGCTGAAAGCGACATTATGCCAGAGGCAGCAATTTCTGCTATTGAAGTAGACTGGATTTTGACACTCTTAAACATTGCTTCCCAGATGGTCAAGCTTTGTCAATCATCACCGAAATAAACCGATGCAGATGGAATCCAAAGTCAACATCCTACTAGTAGATGATAAACTAGAAAATTTGCTGGCACTAAAAGCAATCCTAGAAAAACTAGGGGAGAATCTCGTGAGAGCTACTTCTGGGGAAGAAGCTTTGAGGTGTCTGCTGCATCAAGACTTTGCGGTGATTTTGCTAGATGTGCAAATGCCGGGGATGGACGGTTTTGAAACTGCTACCTTAATTCACAATCGGGGGCGATCGCGTCACACTCCAATTATCTTTCTCACCGCCTTTAGCACCAGCGACCAAATGCTGTTTAAAGGCTATGCCTTGGGTGCTGTTGATTATTTGCTCAAACCACTAGACCCCAATATCTTGATTTCTAAAGTCACAGTATTTGTAGAACTATTTAAGAAAACAGAAGCCATCAAGCAACAAACAGCGCAACTGGTAGCTGTGAATATCGAACTCAGGCAAAGTGAAGAACGATTCCGATCACTAAGTACCTGCTCACCTGTTGGCATTTTTGAAACTGATACCGAAGGCAACTGTAAATATACTAATCCCCGCTATCAGGCAATTTGTGGCTTGAAAGCGGCAGAGAGTATAGAAAAGAGATGGCTGGAATCTGTTCATCCAGAAGACAAAGAAAGAGCGATCGTAAGTTGGTCTGCTTACATTTGTGAAGGTCAGGAATACTCAGAAGAATTTCGCTTTCAAGCTGCTTACGGTAACATTCGTTGGGTTCAAGTTCGTTCATCACCGATGCTTTCCAGTCAAGGAGACTTGTTGGGTTATGTAGGCACTCTTGAAGATATTACCGAACGCAAGCAAGCAGAAGAAGTCCGCGCTCAAGTGATTCGCGAACAAACAGCAAGACAGGAAGCAGAAGCCGCGAATCGGATGAAAGATGAGTTTCTAGCTGTTCTCTCCCACGAACTCCGCACACCTCTAACCTCAATGCTCGGCTGGTCAAAAATCCTCCGCACCAAGAAACTTGACGAAAAAGCCACTTCTCGCGCCTTGGAGGCGATTGAACGCAACGCTATATCTCAGATGCAACTAATTGAGGATATTTTGGATGTATCCCGGATTATCCGCGGTCAGTTGCGGTTAAACGTATCGGCAGTAAATCTAATCTCGGTGATGGAGGCAGCTTTAGAGGCAGTGCGTCCCCTAGCAGAGCCAAAAGATATTCAATTAAATACTCTGCTGGATACTTCGATCGGGTCAGTCTATGGCGATCCAGCCCGTTTACAGCAAATTGTCTGGAACCTACTAACTAATGCAATAAAATTTACCCCTAAAGGTGGTAGGGTAGAAGTCAGACTGTCAAAGCATTTTGGATTCTCAATTTCAGACTTTGATGTGGGCGCTACTTCCACAATCATCAGTACAAGCCAGTCGAACGATTTGAGATTTGAATCTGATAGTGAAAATTTAGACTCTGCAAATACTGATGAAAGCAATAATCTCAAATCCAAAATCCAAAATTCAAAATCCCAGTACGCCCAAATTAAAGTTAATGATACAGGTATTGGTATCAGTTCCGAGTTTTTACCCAAAGTATTTGAGCGGTTCCGGCAAGCAGACAGTACCACAACGCGATCGCACAATGGATTAGGACTAGGGTTAGCGATCGTCCGTCATCTAGTGGAACTGCACAAAGGTGCAATCTTTGCCGAAAGTTTAGGTACTGGACAAGGAGCAACCTTTACTGTTAGAATACCACTTCTACAAGACAATAAAGGTAGTAGGGTGAGTAAAGAAGCTACAGGAGAAATTTCTTCCCCTGTGGCATCGACGCCTCTTGCTGGGTTAAGAGTTTTAGTTGTAGATGATGAAGCAGATACCCGTAACTTTCTCAGTTTTATGTTTGAGGAGTATGGGGCTTTTGCCACTGCAGTAGCATCAGTTGATGAAGCGCTAGTAGTACTTGAACAAGCAAAACCAGATATTCTGATTAGCGACATTGGTATGTCAGAGCAAGATGGTTATACACTAATTAGGAAACTGCGCTCTTTAGAACCAGAAAAAGGCGGACGCATCCCCGCGATTGCTTTAACAGCATACACGCGAGAGGAAGACCGTTTGAAAGCTGTTTCAGCAGGATTTCAGCAGCATTTATCTAAGCCAATTGACCCTAATAAATTGATTGCTGCGGTTGCCAACATATTAGAACTGCCTCTGCAAGTTCCAGTGAGTTGATTTGGAATCGAAAGTGGGTAGTAGGAAAAGCAGGGGAAGAAGAAATATTGATTCTTGCAATGCCCCATGCCCAATTTCCAATCCCCAATTCCCAATCAAGAGGAAGTTAGAGCATGTTTTTGCAGTTCGTCTAGAGAAACCACTTCCAAAGCTCTAGCATGGGTTGCTGAAAGTATTACGGGTGGAGCAACGCCAGCTTCTAAAGCTTCTTGCCAGCGAGAAGCACACAAACACCAGCGATCGCCAGGCTTCAATCCAGGAAAATTAGAATCAGGAACAGCTGTGCTGAGGTCGTTTCCCCGCGATTTGGTGAACTCTAGGAATTCTGATGTCACTTGGGCACATACAACGTGCGATCCGAAATCTTGACCACCCGTACGACAAGAACCGTCGCGGTAAAACCCAGTCATCGGAGAAGTACAGCAAACCTCTAGGTTTCCATCAATTACATTTTTAGCGTCTGTCATTGTTAATTCGTTGTACTTGATTTTTCCACTTAATATAAGCTTATATTTATTGTCAATTTCCTGGTTGAATTAAAATCGCGATCGCTAATTAATTCCCAAAAGCAGGGAATTCTAAAATCACTTATATCAAAATCGCTAAAAATAAATTTTTCAGCAGAATCTTTAAGAGCGATCGCTCTCAGTTTCTGAGTTTAAATAAAAACCCCTGGCTAGCTACCAGGGGTAATGCAAGTCAGTACTTTCGCATGGAATGTATCCTACTCCAATACCATAGCAACCCTCTAATTTACAGATATGCCATTTTGCCAAACAATAAAAGCCCTTAGTGATAAGCTGAGGGTTAATTTTCTCAAATAGCGGTAATATACAAAGCTATTATTCCCAGATAAGTAAGCAAATAATACTTGTAGCCCTTTTTAATTTGGTGTAATACAGGGTCAGTCTTTGCAATCAGAACTTCTTCTTCCTTTTTTTACAAAAGGCTGTGCGAATAGAGAGTTACTACCGTTGAGCAATCGTAGACATACAGTAGATTTCAAGGAAAGTGAGGTAAACAACGATTCGTCTGTTACCCAGATATAAAGCGTGTTTTACTCCTAAATTGTGCTGTAAATCAGACACCGATTCTAAAGAGCCATATTATAACCAGATATATTATGATGTCATACAAAACCCGCATTTCTCACAAGTTCTGCGATGTCTACGACGGGCTACGCCTACGCACTTCTCATAATCATTACCCAGAATATGTTTCGGGCATTTTTTACAGGTTATTTTTGAATGCTGTATGAAAAACCGGAATCTAGATTTCATAAGGCTTTGAGAATTATGGTGAGAAATCCGGGAAAAGAGAGTTTCGGCGTATTTCTGTCTCATTGTTTGCTTTTAAATAAGTAAACCTGATAATTCGTATCAGGTTTACTGAAGTAATAAAACTTGATTAAAAATTGTAAAGCAGTGTAAAGTAATTTCACAGGCGAAAACAAAACCGCCTGATTCATAAATAACCGCAATCATAAAACCATGACAGCAACCTTACAACAGCGCTCAAGCGCCAACGTATGGGATCGATTCTGCGAATGGATCACCAGCACCAATAACCGCATATATATCGGTTGGTTCGGCGTAGTAATGATCCCCACCCTGCTAGCAGCTACCGCTTGCTTCGTAATCGCCTTCATCGCTGCACCTCCAGTAGACATCGATGGTATCCGCGAACCAGTAGCAGGTTCGTTGATTTACGGAAACAACATCATCTCAGGTGCAGTAGTACCTTCCTCCAACGCCATCGGTTTGCACTTCTACCCAATTTGGGAAGCAGCATCTCTAGATGAGTGGTTGTACAACGGCGGTCCTTACCAGTTGGTAATCTTCCACTTTTTGATTGGCGTATTCTGCTACATGGGTCGTGAATGGGAACTATCCTACCGCTTAGGAATGCGTCCTTGGATTGCAATCGCATACTCTGCTCCCGTTGCAGCAGCAAGTGCAGTATTCTTGGTATATCCCATCGGACAAGGTTCATTCTCTGATGGTATGCCCTTAGGAATAAGCGGAACATTTAACTTCATGATCGTGTTTCAAGCAGAACACAACATCTTGATGCACCCCTTCCACCAATTAGGTGTAGCAGGTGTATTCGGCGGCAGCTTGTTCAGTGCAATGCACGGTTCTCTGGTAACTTCTTCCTTGGTTCGTGAAACCACCGAAACTGAGTCCCTTAACTACGGTTACAAATTCGGTCAAGAAGAAGAAACTTACAACATCGTTGCAGCCCACGGCTACTTCGGTCGTCTGATCTTCCAATACGCTTCTTTCAACAACAGCCGCTCCTTGCACTTCTTGTTAGCAGCATGGCCTGTAGTCGGTATCTGGTTCACCGCCTTGGGTGTAAGCACAATGGCATTCAACTTGAACGGTTTCAACTTTAACCAATCAATCATTGATTCTGAAGGTCGCGTCATCAGCACCTGGGCAGATGTAATCAACCGCGCTAACCTGGGTATGGAAGTAATGCACGAGCGTAACGCTCACAACTTCCCTCTAGATTTGGCTGCTGGTGATGTTGCTCCTGTAGCTCTAGCTGCTCCTGCTATCAACGGTTAATTCTCAAGTTTAGCTAAATCAAAAAGCGCTCTCCGTAAAAGGAGAGCGCTTTTTGTTTTAATGTGTAGAATTTGCTATCTTTTTGTTAAAAAGCATACTTCCACTTCAGCTAAATCAGCGCAGAAATCTGCTTGATTTCTCATCTTTGATATTTTTTGCATTGTTTCTTCTCAATTCAGCTTCCGTAAGTTATTTTGTGCTTCTTTGTTTAAAGTACAGATATAAAAAACTTTCAACTAAAAAATATCCCATCGCATTTAGGGCAGGGAGCAGGGGGAGGAACAGTCGTGTTGAGTCCATAAATTGGGATAATTTATTTTTTGGAGTTCCTTAAGGATGCGAGGAGGAATCATGGGGCAGACACAGAAGCTAGGACAGATTATCATCCTAAATGGTGTTCCGCGATCGGGGAAGTCGAGCATTGTCGCAGTGATTCAGGAGACATTTGATGGTCTGTGGATGAACTTGGGTGTTGATAGGTTTATGCAAATGACTCCCGCACGATACCTGCCTGGGATTGGTCTGCGGCCAGGGGGAGAACGCCAGGACATCGAACCCTTTGTTCCCATTCTGTACAGCGCCATGTATGAGTCTATCGCCGCCCACAGCCGCTTGGGTCTTAATGTCGTGGTTGATGTCGGACACCATGACGCCTATACAATTGAGCGGGGCATTCTGGCTGATAGTGCTCGACGTTTGAAAGGATTGCCAGTCTTGTTCGTAGGCGTTCACTGCCCCATGAAGATCGTTATGGAACGGCGACAAAACACGGGGTGGAACATGGGAAGTACAGCCGACTCCCCAATACCACATCCGGTTCAGTTATGGCAGCGTGAAGTCCACATCCCTGGCATCTATGACCTTGAAGTGGATACCTCGTTGTTAAGCCCAGGTGCGTGTGCCGAAGTGATACGCCAGCACCTCACAGATAGTCCAGCACCGTCGGCATTCCAACGACTCGCTGCACACTATACTTAAACTGTAGTTATGACTGCGATCGCTATATTTGGTATGAATTTGTAAAGTGTGTGATTCTATAAGTTGAAAGGGAAATTCAATCCCTTTTCACTAATTCTGTAAGAAGTCTACTTAACTCGACAAAATTTGCGATCGCTATCACTCTGAGGATATTGCCAAGAATAGGCAAAGTGGCTAACTCCCTTCAGTTGGGGGGCAAATTGTCGAAGTGCCTGCATTTGCACTTCTAGGGATGGACGATTACTAACAGATTTTCCCCACTGACCAGCTAAAGCCGGGATTATCTGCGTACCCGGTTTTGCCATACTTAAAACCCGTTGCACTTGCGCCACAATACAACTGGTATTACCGCAGTTCCCATAAGCCATAGGATGCCACTCTAATGTACTGGGGAACCGATCCCAAGGTTGCAAACGGGAATCATACCCTTGTCCGACAGTTTGGTTGCCATCAGGAAAAAACACCACTCCTGTAGAAATACCTTGCTGCTTTGCTGGGTAACTAGCGATAGTGACAAAATCTAGAATTCCTTGCATGGCGTGGGCAACTGCTAGCTGCCACAACTCCCATTGTAAAATTGGTTGTCTATTGGTTGCAGACAGGATTGACTTTTGCGCTAGTGGGATGCGTCCTTGCCAGAGGGGTTCCCCTTCTTGGGGATAAAGTTTATCAACTTCCGCTACATCTCCGACGCTGACGAATCCCCTACTCAAAAAGCGGCGAATCAAGTCCAGCCCTTTGTAATTCTGTGCCCGCTTAAATAAAGCTTCTTGGGTTGCAGGAGTAAATAGCCATAAATCTGAAACTTTGGTAGCGATAGAATCACTTCCAGCTTGGCGAGGATAACGCACGTAATCCAATAGCAAGCCATCTGGACGACGGCGCACAACTTGTTGTACCAATTGGTAGTAGTCACGTTTTGCTTGCAGGTTGTAGGGGTCGATAAATAGTTGAGAGCCATTATCTACCACATATAAACTCGTTTGACCTTTGCCATTACGAGCGATCGCACTTTCTCTATCTGGGCGCTGGGCGTAAGTATAGCCGAAATTTGTGGTAAACATCCAGGCATAGACCTTCAAACCACGTTGCCGACCTTTTTTAATTGCCGTAGCGAGTATATCGATATTTTCTGCCCCTGGAGTGCGAATCACAGCAGGCCAAACCGTCGGGTTAGCTTTTGCTGGTAAAAGTACCTGTCCATCGTAAAATACTTCTATATAAACTTGGTTATAGCCACGATTAACAATCCGATCCATAATCTGATCGATTATTCCTGGCTGAATGTCGCAGGGATATAAGCGTAACCAAATGGCTTGGGTTTGCGGCCAAGTCCGAGAGCGACATTCCTTTAATTTCTTTGCTTGTTCTTGTATTATGCTTTGGTAGCGCGTTTGAGCATCTTGTCTGCCTTTGAGGGCTGACAAACGCAAGTTTTCTTTTTGTTGCACCGCCGCTGATGATAACTGACAATACTCAGTTACTTGCGCCCTTGCTGGTTCGCTTCCCAAGTTTGGGAGCAACAAACTACTAGTAAAAACAATAGCGCATAAGCGCCGCCAAAATAATGTTGATCTTGCAACGTTCAAGGGACAGTTAGACATACCTACCAGTAGATGAACAAATTTAAAAAAGTTTCAGACAGGGATTTAAACTCCGACTGTAACTTGCTTACCACAGGGTAACTGAGCAAAGGCGAAGTGGCTCTAACTCTGAGCTACATGTTAACATTCGGTTTTAAAGCCTTTAATTTGCGATAATCATCGATCCCAACTCAAATAATTGTGGGCAATGTGTATCGAATTATATAGTTAAATACCAAAGGTTTTAAAACCTATTTTTTCAAGACTCTCAAAGGTCTATTTCTGTTGCCGTATTCTTTTATAGCGGTTTCAGTGCATGAAGTAGATATTAAAACTTCACCCGCAATGCGAATGCATCGGCTCACATTATTAATGCATCAGACTTTTCCCGTTAAATCTCTTTTGCAAGCTACCAACCCTCACTCTTGTCGTGCAATTTTAACCAGCCTCGCCACAGTACCTGGATACCAATAGGATTTTTATGTCGATGTTCTAAGTAGCCCCCGAAACGAGCGATGCCTGTGGCGGGCTGCGCCAACGCTTGCACAGCCCAATTAACTGTTAATGTATTGGGTAGTTTGGGTGATTTAGCGCTCATTATGCGAAGTTGAAGGGGATTAAGGATAACAATTGCGTCGGCGGTTGGCTGAGTGCGGTGTAATATTAAACCATTACCTCCCTTACTAATTAGACCAGAACCTTCTTTTTTAGCCGTAATACGGCATAATCAAGAAAAGTCGTGTCTTTTACACATAGCACTACATCGCATTCTGCAACAGTTTCTGCCGTCATCAGATGCGGCTGTATTAGTTTGCTAAATTCCACTTTAGGGTTGGCAAAAACTCGTATGCTTTCTTTAGTACAGTTCCACTGTTGAAGACTTCTGACAATGCTTTGCCGAATTCAAGACTGAGAACATAGCCGATTGACATTGCACGCTAATTTAATCAGCGATCTCCTAACTCACAGGTGGCAAAATTTTTCTCCCACCAGTCCAGCATTGCTTGTCACCTTTAACACCGAATTTCAATTACTGTACCGTATATGTTGTGCTTTATTCAGAATCCTTTTTCAGCAAGCTTTTTAAGACTAACGGGACTTAAACATTTTTGAGGGAAAAACAAGCCTCAAACCCATACAGGACAAGGAAAATACACCCCTGGCTCAAAAATGCTTTCAACCCAGATATATCAATCAACTAGGCAAAGCAATGTCAAAGTCTCTCTGTATATACATTTGAGGTATTTTTCTGGCTACTTTTTGTCTAAGTCCCATTAGTGCCAAAGACTCCTGTACCATATATATGCTTTTATCCAAAAAATAGCCAGTTACGAATCATAGAAAGTTAAAAAACTTGGCAGAGTGAGCGCTAACTAATGTGTTCTAGCTGTGATATAGTCTGCGATCGCCATTAGAGGTTGGGCCTTTTCGCCAAAGCAAGCTAATTCTGCTTTTGCTGAGTCAACCAATTTTTGCGCTTTGAGTTTTGATTCCTCAATACCCCACAAACTGGGATAAGTTACTTTTTGCGCCTTTTGATCTTTGCCCGGAGTTTTACCGAGTTCCTCCTGAGTACCAGTCATATCAAGCACATCATCAATAATTTGGAAAGCTAGACCAATATCGCGAGCATAATGAGAAAGCGGCAGCAGAATTTTATCGTCCACTCCCACCAATAGTGCTCCTGATAAAACAGACGTTTCCAATAAAGCGCCAGTTTTATGGGCATGAATAAAGTTGAGAGTTTCAATGTCAATATTCTGCAATCCCTCAGATTGTAAATCAACAACTTGACCCCCAACTAGACCTGTTGCTGCTACTGCATGAGCCAACTTGGCAACAACCTGCAACAACTGCTGGGCAGTAACTTCTTTGGTTTGAACCACAAGAAACTCAAAGGCGTAGGCTAAAAGTGCATCACCAGCTAGAATGGCAATGTTTTCGCCATAAATTTTATGGTTAGTTAACTTTCCGCGTCGATAGTCATCATTATCCATTGCAGGTAAGTCGTCATGCATTAGAGAAAAGGTGTGAATCATTTCCAGCGTACAAGCAGTAGGCATCGCCATCTCGATTGTGCCTCCAGCAAGTTCACAACCTGCAAGACATAAAATCGGGCGTAGGCGCTTTCCTCCAGCCAGCAAAGAATAGCGCATAGATTCGTAGAGTATTTCTGGATAAGCTACAGTAATTGACTGTTCAAGCGCTACTTCAACTTGCGATCGCCGTTCTGATAAATAGGCTTTAAGGTCAAAAGTAGTTTTTTTAACAGATGACCATTCAAAGATTTGAGTATTCACCATAAATATTTATCTTCAAAATTATAGTACTACACCTAATTGACAAAATCTGGCTGACAGGAACTATTAAACAACGCTGCTTTAGGAATTAATATCATGTTTGTTTGATTACTTATAATTACCGTAATCTATGCAGAAATAGGAAAACCCTCTTTCCTCCTGCTCTATTGCCTCCTATTTTTATCAACCTTAAAGTGAAACAGTATTACCCTTCCCTCAGCGCCCGATTTCTACGTCTTCAAGGATGCCGAGTGCGTCGGGGATGAGAATGGCTGCACAGTAGTAGGCGCTGACAAGATAAGAAATGACAGCTTTTTCGTTGATACCCATGAATTTGACGGACAAGCTGGGCTGGTATTCATCAGGGATGCCCGTTTTGTGTAAACCTATCACCCCTTGGTTTTCTTCTCCGACACGGAGTACCAAAATAGAGCTAGTACCTTCCTTGGTGATCGGAATTTTGTTACAAGGAAAAATCGGATAGTTACGCCATGCAGGTACAATCTTTCCATTGACCTCCCTGCTTGGGGAATAGATGCCACGACGGTTACACTCCCGGCCAAAAGCAGCGATCGCCCGAGGATGAGCGAGGAAAAAATGGGATTTGCGCCGCCTTGAGAGCAATTCATCAAAATCATCTGGAGTCGGTGGCCCGGTACGGGTAAAGATGCGTTGCTTCAGATCGGCATTATGCAACAACCCGAAATCAGGATTATTCAGCATTTCGTATTCTTGTCGTTCCCGCAACGCTTCGATAGTCAGCCGTAATTGTTGCTCCGTCTGGTTCATGGGTTCGTTGTAGATGTCAGCAACTCGCGTATTCACCCGTAAAATAGTTTCAGCGACGCTTAACTCATACTCCCGTGGATTCAAGTCATAATCAACAAATGTCCTGGGTAACTCAGTTTCCGGACTATGACCTGCGGACAGAACGATCTCGGCTTGATTATGCCTATCCTGAGGTTTGCTCAACATAGCTCTAAAGCGATCAACCTGAGTCTGCAACGCTTGCGACTGGTTCATCAACTCCCGAAACGCTTGTACTGGCAAAGACAAAACTATGCAACGTGTAACAGCTCTCAGGCTAACCTCCCAAGTGTCCTGAGATAGAACTATAGCTTCGCCACCAAAACAATCGCCATCAGCTAAAATATCCCGTAAAGCTTCCGCCTCATATTTGCCTGCCTTCAGCTTATTAACTTTACCATGAGCAATTAATAACACCTGGTCGGCTGCTTGACCTTCCTGTACAATTACCTCAGCAGGGGCAAATTCTTGTTGCACAAAGCAGTCTGCCAAGGCGTTGAGTACCTCAATATCCTCAAACCCACGCAGTAAAGATAGTTCACAAAGTGCTTGGGGAATGACCCGCACCTGGCTCCCTGTATTGGTAAAGCTAACCCGTCCATTGCCAACATCATAAGTTAAGCGACGGTTAACCCCATAGGCCCCACCCGTGATTTGCACCCAAGGCAACATCTGCAACAACCACCTTGGGGTAATGCCTTGCATCTGGGGCGGAGTTTTCGTGGTTTTGGCTAAATTCCGCGCCCCTTTCGTGCTTAAGCTCATCTGGGGTTGCCCATTTTCTTGGTATAAATCTGGCCTAATCAAAGCATCTGTCATAAAGTTAACGTTTCATGCGACTAAATTTACATTCCTAACAGAGAGCATCAGGGAGTAGGGGCGGGCCCGCCCCTACTTTGAAGAGGATATCCGACTACTTAGATACCAATTTCTACATCTTCAAGGATGCCTAGCGCGTCAGGAACGAGAATGGCTGTAGAGTAGTAAGCACTAACCAGGTAGGAAATAACGGCCTTTTCGTTAATACCCATAAAGCGGACAGACAAACTAGGTTGATATTCATCAGGAATGCCAGTTTTATGCAGACCAATTACTCCCTGGTTGGATGCTCCTACACGCATTAACATGATGGAGCTAGTACGCTCTTTTGTAACGGGAATCTTATTGCAAGGATAGATGGGAATACCACGCCAAGCCGGAATTGCACTGTTACCCATAGGGATGGGATGAGGATAAAGTCCAAGGCGGTTGCATTCCCGACCAAACGCGGCAATGGTGCGGGGATGAGCTAAGAAAAAGCTCGGTTCTTTCCAAACAATAGAGATCAATTCATCGAGATCGTCAGGAGTTGGGGGGCCACTGCGAGTAAAGATGCGTTGTTTAAGATCAGCATTGTATAAAAGTCCGAAGTCACGATTGTTAACCATTTCGTGTTCTTGGCGTTCCCGTAATGCTTCGATGGTGAGCCGTAATTGTTCCTCCGTCTGGTTCATGGGTTCGTTGTAGAGGTCAGCAACCCGTGTATTGATTTGCAAAATGGTTTGAGCGACGCTTAACTCATATTCCCGTGGATTGATTTCATAATCTGCAAAAGTCCCGGGTAATAATGCTTCTGCGAGGTGGCCGGAGGTAATATCGATTGAGGCTTCCCCTTCTTCGTTTTTGGGTTGGCGCAATTTTGCTCTAAATTGATCCACTTGCGCTTGCAGAGCCTCAGACTGATTAACCAGGTTTTGAAAGGCTGCTTGAGGTAGAGACAAGATCGTGCAACGGGTAATGGCACTGAGGGTGACATCCCAAGTATCTTGGGATTCGACTAAAGCGTAGTCGCCAAAATGGTCGCCATCAGCTAATACAGCCAAAACAACTTGATCGTCATACTTACCTGGACCAATTTTATTTACCTTACCATGGGCAATCAGCAATACTTGATTAGCTTGTTGGCCTGCTCGTATAATCACATCTCCCGGAGCAAATTCTTGTTGCACAAATTGATTAGCCAAGGCGTTTAAGACCTCGACATCTTCAAATCCGCGCAACAAAGGTAACTCACAAAGTTCTTGAGGAATGACCTGTATCTGCGCTCCTATATTGGTAAAGCTAACTCGTCCATCTCCAACCGTATAGGTTAAGCGACGGTTGACCCGAAAGCTACCACCCACTGCTTCTACCCAAGGCAGCAGTTTTAAGAGCCACCGTGAGGTAATTCCCTGCATTTGGGGTTGGGTTTTGGTGGTCGTTGCCAAATTACGCGCCGCTTCGGTCTGCAAACTCATTGGGAATTGCTCAATTTGATTTTCTATAGGAGTGTTTGCTGTATTAGTCATGATTAATCTCCATTAGTAATGTTTGTTGACAAGTTATTTGATTGACCGGAATAGAAACTTAAGTTGAGTTAACCTTTCCTTCCTAACAGCGATCCGATTTTGGTAGCTGAAGTCCCTAACCCTGTTGGACTACTCAGTAAGTTCTGCATCACTGGCTGAACATTGGTTTGAGTTTTTTCCTGACCGACGCTTGGTCTGATCTGGGTCGAGGCAGTGCCTAATCCTGTGGGGCCTTGAAGTAACCGCTTTTGTGTCGAACTATTCTGCAATTCAAATTCCTTATAGCGGTCTACCGCCCTATGCCACTTGAGTACACCGCACATCCACTGTTCCAGTTTCTTGACGTAGCCGTACAGTTTCTCACGGGCACTGGTATCCAGCTCGAAATCGTCACACAAGATAGGGAGTTCAGTCGCAACGATATGTTCAAACTGAAGGGCACGCGAGGTCATCAGGTCGTTAACAATGGCGACAGCGTGGGGGATATCGCAATTAAGGAAATTTTGAACCGCCAGCACACCGTTATTAATCTCGCCCTCAAATTCGATTTCTTTCTGATAAGAAAAAATATCGTTCGTCAAACAGGCGAAGTCGGCGGCTGAATTATCAATTGCCTGCATGGTTCGGGTGGCGAAGACCTCTGGTGGGATTTCGTCCCCTTGGGAAAGTCGAGACAGGCTCATAGTTAGATCGGAGCCAAAGGTCTTACGACGCATTTCCACATAGTCTATTGGGTCGGGAATACGATTCTGGATCTGGTTAGCCAGTTCCCATAACCAACTTTCCGTCATATCCTCGATCGCCTGACGAAACTGGCGACGAGCATTAGCTGTCATGGGGCCAGCCGTCCGTGCCCAAATATCAGCTAAACCCCGTTCGACTGGGTTGGTTGCTTCGGGAGTGGGATCTCCATCAAGGGGCATAAACGCCGATAGCCGAGCGTTGAAAACTTTTGCTCCTGCCATGTTGCGGCTATGGCCATACAATGCCGGAAAGTAGTCATCGGCATAGGTTCCCCAAACTAGCCAGCAGGCTGTGATATTTAATTCAGCACTGGACCCATTGGGATGAATATAAGCACCGCATAAAGCTACGTCGGCCACATCGAATTTGTGGTCATTCCAGATATAAATACCTGGCATCCCTGGCAGTGTGTCCAGCATCCCCATTTGACGCGCCCATTCCTTAGAATGTCGTCGAGCCTCCTCTAGATGAGGATTCAAACTGGTGGAGAAGGGCATATAAAACTGCGGCAGTTTTACTGGTCCTACAGGCTGATAGGGAACATAGGCGAAGCTTTTGAACCGTTTTAGTCCCAAACTATCGTATAAGTCTCCTAGACGAGCCGCCGATGTGCCTAATCCAGTGGGGCCGCCTAAAAGCCAGCTGAGGGTCGAAGATTTGTCTGATGTCTGGTTCATGTAGCGGCTCGACCTCATGTGCCACTCATGACCCCCCGACTGCCAGTCCTGAAGTCCTTTGGCATATAAGACTACTTTCAGACGCTCATCGGGACTCAAACTGTATTCCTCGAACAAGGAAGGAAGCTCAGTAAAAAAGGTGTTCTCGAACTGTTGCACCCGCGATGTGAGTAAGTCGTTAGTTCGATTGGCCGCTTCCTGGGTACTCACATTAAGGAATCGTTCTAAAACCAGGATACAGTTAGCATTTTCTCCTTCTTCTTCCACTTCTCTTTGGTAAGAAAAGATGTCATTTCGCAGATGTACCCCGTCAGAAAAGGTGTCTTTGAGGACACGCATTGGTCGAGTGGGCGCGATCGCAGCCGGAATTTCTGCCCCAACCGCGTGTTCCACTAAGTTAGCTGACCAGGGCGCTCCCCCCACCTTACGGCGCATCTCAATGTACTCAATGGGGTTAGCAACTCGATTTTGGCTGATGTTGGCGAGTTCCCAGAGAGATTCTTTGAGAAGATTGATGGTACTCTCAGAAAATCGGATTACCCAGTCTTGGGAGGCATTGGGGATGGTGCGAGTCCAGAGGTCTACTAAACTCCGTTCTACGGCATTGGTGGGTTCTGGCTGCGTTTGCTGGGGCTGCACAGGCATAAACGCTGGTAGTCTATCGAGGTACTTCTTAGCCCCGACCATATCTTGGGTACGCTTGTAAAGCTCAAGGAAGTGATCGTCGAAGAAAAATACCCAAACATACCAGTCAGTTACCAGATTGAGCATAGGTTCATCGGCTTCTGGATGGGTGTAGGAACACAATAATGCATAGTCATGGGCATCAAACTTGCGCTCATCCCAAATCCCATAATCTTCCGATCCCTCTTCCCCACCCAAAATCCCCATTTCATAAGCCCAGGCTTTAGAATGTACCCGTGCCGCTTCCAGGTTTGGGTTCAGCCGTGCCAGCCAAGGCACATAAAAACTTGGCAACTTAAAAGGTTGCTTGCTTGAAGTCATTGTCTATTTAAACCTATCACTTTAAGCTTTTTGTCTTGATCGAAATCGTGTTGACAAAAAAGAATACATGCGTCATTCGTCAGAATAAGCGTATGAATTCTGTACGAGTGGTGAGGCAGCGCGGTCTTCTCCCAAAAGGAGAGGCTAGCGCCAAGGGGGTTTCCCTCATGAGCGTCACCCGTTAGCGCAGCGTTAGCGAGTCATCGAGCGTCAGAGCGGATAAATAAATGGTGAAATACGACATCAAAGTGAAAATTTGGTGGTCTACCCTTCTCTACGAAAGGCTGTCGCCAACGGGAACCCTAAAGGCGAACAATCAGTGGTGGATCTGTAGCTTGCTTGCCATAGAGTATCCCCTACTAATTAATTCTGACTTTTAAATTCTGAATAACTGAATTATTCTTAAACTTGACATTTGCGGTTCATCTTTGATGCATTGAAGTTACTCCTTGTAATTAAAAAACTCACAATTTACTCTTGTCAAGTGGCTTGTTAGTGAAACTTTTATTATGCAAGAGTTTTAATAAATATATATTGATTAACTATCAATTACTGCTTTTGAAGGACTAGGTTTACTGCCGCAGCAACTCAAACCAAATAAGAAAATTTGTCATCCACTTTCAGCCAAGTATTATATTTGCTCTACTCCAACAAATAGCCATAAACAGTTATATATAAGACAATCTCAGCTGGATAAATAAAATGCAATGAAAGTTAAAACATTTAGTTATCAATAAGAGCTAATTTGTAAACTCAAGTAAAGTACTTGTCTAATTAGGGTTTTAGTAATTTAAATCAATACAGCACTTATTTACTGAAACTTAGACCTAGTAATGAGTTAAATCCTTTTAAGATTTTATTTACAAATCAGTTCTGAGTAGACAGTTAAGACTGTATACATATCTGGATTCAAAGAATACTATTATTAGGATAGGTTCATGCAAATTTTTTATAGCCGTAGTCACACAGGTTAGGACATTTGGGAAAAGTGAATGCTAGAGTTAGTAATAGTTTACCTCCTACCTCCTGCTATATATTCATTGACTATTTACTAGCTATCAAATTACAGCTTATCAACACGATAATCAAGACAAACTAGAAAATATCATACTTTTCCTACGTTTCCCACTTTTCTACGTAAAATAATATTGTATTTAACAATACCGTTGCCAATTTACAAGGGTTCAACGCTCGTAGAAGCGAGATGAATACGTCCTATACAAGTAAGCTTGGCAAAAATCTGGGTTAATAAAATAGGCTTAGGGGTTTCTGGAAGCATTTTTAATATTTCATAGATATATCGAAAGCCACGGTAATAAGCTTTCAGGCTGGATGTATTGTGACAATAGATGCGATAGGCTGCCAAAAAGAGATAGTGAAGTTAATCACTCTGGCATTATGCCGACTACGTGATTACTTTAAAAAAGAATTAAGGTAATAGAGATTTGTGGAATAGTAAAATTCCGAATTGGGGCACTTATATTACCACCATTATCACCATAAATCCACGCGATCGCACGATCTGAAATTAACGCACATCACCATATATTTTTGTCTTGTTCTTTACAAGAAATATCTCAAACCCTTATTTTCTCCTATAGACCAGGTGATGATTAGCAATGTTTGCGTTTGCACCTTAATAGCTAGTCACAGCGAGGCTTTGATAGTTATTGGAGATATCTAATCTAGAACTTAGGTATCAGACATAAAAAGTTTCTACTTCCTGCGTCCTGCATTGACAAACAAAATAGTCAGGAGTCAAAACTTGTAACACCTGACTATTGATGATGGAGTAAGCAATAATTAATCGCTAACCGCCACGTTTCAACGCCGCTTCTACCTGCTGCAACTCTTTCTCTAGACGATTTTTGAGTTTTTCAGGTACGGGGCGATTTGGATAAGAGCTGTAGTGTCCAGCTAGGGAATTAAGGGCTGTTCGTATGGTTGTAAACGAGCCAAGACCAGAAACAGAGTTAACTCGCTGGTAGCGAGCTGAAAAGTCATTAATTTTTTGACGCGCTTGTGCTTGAATTGCTGCTTTGTCTGGTGAATCTTGTGAGAGATCCAGAGCTTGTCTCATAATATTGACCACAGCTAAGGTGTCTTGACGATAATCCCCAGTCAAACTATCTGGACTGCCAGAACAACCCATTAAGCCGATAGCTACAACCAAAACCAGCGCAAGCAAACGCGACCAATAGCGCTTCATATGCATTAAGTAAAAGAATACTAAATCAACGTCCATCCTATCTTGGATTGGTAACTAGGGGATCAATTGAATGGAGAGCGGGGAGTGGGGAGTGGGGACAAGGGGACAAAGGGGACAAGGGGGACAATGAAAATAACCTTGCCCAATGCCTAACGATTAATAACTTTTTGATAAAGAGTATCTCGTTGTTGGTAAGGTCTTCCTAAAGAAGCAATCGCAGTTTGCAAGGTTTCCACTTCCATACACGTACCACCCAAAGCACCTGCCATTGTGGTAATATGCTCCTCCATCAAAGTGCCGCCGATATCGTTGCAACCCCAAACTAAGGCTTCTGTCGCACCTGCAAGCCCTAGTTTTACCCAACTCTGCTGATGGTTGGGAATCCAATTACCTAAGTAAATCCGTGCTACAGCCCCTAATAGCAGTGCATCACTCAAAACTGGTTGATCGCGTCCAACACGACGACGTAAGGATTTGGGCGCTTCTTGTCCAACGAAAGGTAATAAAATAAACTCTGTAATTCTTGCTGGATATCCCTGATTGATGGCGGTTTTTTGGAGCGATCGCAATTTTTCTAAATGTCCGATTTGCTGTTCGTGGGTTTCAATATGCCCAGATAACATGGTGCTAGTGGTATGCAAGCCTAATTTGTGAGCGGTGGTAACAATTTCTAGCCAAGTCGCTGTGTTAATCTTCTCTGGACACAATATCCGCCTTACTTGATCGTCTAATACTTCAGCTGCTGTTCCTGGCATTGAGCCAACACCAGCATCGCGCAAAGCAGCAATCACCTCAGCATATTCCAGTCCGTCAAGTCTGGCGATAAATTGAACTTCTTGGGGAGAGAAAGCGTGAAGGTGTATCTGAGGAAATTCCTGTTTAATGGTTTCTACTACTTTGAGATAATAGGGCAAAGATTTACCATTTATCTGCGCTTGGGGATTTAACCCCCCCTGCATACAGATTTCTGTTGCACCCCGTTGTACTGCATCTGTGGCTTTTTCCAAAATTTGCGCTGAATCTAACCAGTATGCATCGGCATCATCATCATCTCGACGAAAGGCACAAAAACTACAGTGTTGCTCACAAATGTTAGTAAAGTTGATATTACGGTTAATTATGTAGGTGACAGTATCGCCTGCTTGAGTGTGGCGGAGTGTGTCGGATGTAGTACGTATTGCTGTGATCGCCTCTGGCTCTGTTTGTTGTAACAATACTACTCCCTCTTCGGGAGATAAGTCGTATCCCATCAAAGCACGTTCCAGAATTGTTTCAAACGCAATTTTTGTCAGCATTACTTTCTTAATTTCTCGGTAAATATTAATTTTATGAGCTTGGAAATAATAAAATTCTACTTAATAAATATATGAGTTTCTAGAAAATCCTAAGCTCGAATAGAAGTTTTACCTTTAAAGCTATTGCAATCGCTTACCTTGTCCTATCACACTACCTTTTTATAGTTTATACAACCCATTAACAAAAAAAATAGTGTGGTTTGACCACAACTATTTTGATTGATTAATCTACATCTTTGTATTAGCAGAAATCTTTAGTACAACTCTGATATTACTAATTTGCCCTTACTTGTAGTTTTCGTCGATGTTGTATTAGCAATCCAATCGCCATGCCAATACCAACAAAGGCTGTAAAGTAGAATAAACCAATCAATCGGATGTAAATTGGTGGTGCGATCGCTTCAACTTCAACTTCTTGTGCTACCTTCACTGGTATAAATTGACGGCTAGATCCTGGTAGAGGAGTTGCTTCCACCTCGATTTTGTGGGGTGAACCATCAAAAAATTGTTCAAGCCATGTTAACTTACCTTGTTCGTCAGGAATACCTTTGTAGTCAAAAACTGTTAAATTATGTTCTGTGGCGATCGCTTTTACCTGTAATGCTACATTTGCAGGCTGTCCGGTTGCAGCATCTTTCACCTGTAACGCTAAATTCGCAAGTTTTCCGACAGTTGCGTTTTTATCTCCCTCAAGGTTAATTTCTAATCCCTGAGATTTTTGAAATGATGGTGCTATCGTTTCAGTACTATTTGAGTGGTGTTCGCTGCCATGAGCTTCCGCAACTTCTGCACTGATGTTGATAACTATTAAAGTTATTATAGCCACTACAGTTAATGCACTTAATAAAAGGCGGACTGACTGTGGTGCGATTTCTCCTTGTTGTAGTTCTTCTTGACCGCCAATAATCCAACCACCTAACAATCCAAGTGATAGTAAGATAGCTGCGATCGCAACAAAATATTTATATTTGATTGGATTTTCGTGGATATTCAGATTTAAGGTTTGTTCATAAGCCGCAAAAGTATTTGCTACCAAAGGTGACACTTTAACTAGCAGTTGGTAATTACCACGGATGGGTAACATCTGCTGTATTTCTAGCTTACCATCAGGTGCAGTGGCATTCATTTGCAACAATTTTGTTCCCTCGACAATGGGGAAATCTGTTGTTAACCAAGGATTACGCGGTGGCGTCAAAATTTGTAAATTAATTTTGGCATTTGCTAAAGATTTACCCGCAGCATCAACAGCTTGTAAAGTTAAAGTAACAGGAGATTGTGGTTTTTCTGCTTCTGCTTCAAAAGGAAGAATACGTTCTAAAGGTGGGTTGGTGGAAAGTATAACTCTGGATGTAGGAAGTTGGGAATTCCCTACAAAAGAATAAAGAATTGACAAAACAATGCAAACAGCGCTGATAACTCCAAAAAGTCGATATTTTTTCATAAAAACTTCCGGTAAATGTGAAACTCATGTCATTTCTGCAACTGAAACTTTCATTGCAGTGGATGAAAGTTACTCAAAATTATTATTAAGTAAAAGAATCCCAGTCAAATAAGTAGTCATAAATCAGACATTATCAATTAAATCAAGGTCATGTAGAGATGCTTTATTTATCATCTCTACAAAACCTAAAATTTATTTCCCAACAAAAACTCTGGCGCGAAATCTGCGCTATTTTAGCGTTATAACTTTGTTATGTGATATAGCAAAGCTTCATGCACCTAAAAATCTTGGGATTATGATAATTTAGTGACATGCAACGCCTAATGTGTGGTGACGCGCTGAGTGTGCTGTATTATGAACCGCAGGATAGGTAGAAAACAAAACAGTCCAGATAACTAAAGAAGATAGCAGCATATAAAGCGTTACCTGCACAGGCTTGGATAAGGTGATAGTTGCCGTCTTTTGCAATAGTGAAATATGAGAAAAACTAGTCATTTTTGACCTCCTAATAATAAATTAGAGTAATTCATCAATCAAAGGGCATAACGCCGCTTGATTGCAAAAAGATATACCATCAACTTTGTATTTGACAAGTGTGTATCAAATGTATTGTGTAATTCAACTTTAGTGAATACTATACTATCCTTTGACATCGGCCGATCGCGATGCAGAAATCTACACATAAAGTCCATACAAATAACAAAAGAATGACACATGGTTTGGAGTGATAGCATTTTCAGCGCTGCTAACACGAAGGTAACAGATAAAAATTAAAAATTAAAAGTTCTCTACCAAGCATTCAAAATCCCTTGAATAAAAGTGACTTATGTTATCCCTAAACCAATTAAATACGCTACAGATTAGCAACAGTTTCTTGCTTGCGTCCATATTCAAGGTGCTATTATACCCATTGTTTGTACTCTAAGTACTGCTGAAGCAATCAGCAGATCAGGAATAAGCATGAAACAGTTAATTTTTTCTGAATATTATTTATACATAAATAGACGTATAAATACAGTTAAAAGCAATAAAGTTTGGCGAGAGTTTTTAGAGCTTGATCTAGATTTAACGACTTAACTATCAGTTTTGAAGCACCGAAAAATAATTGACAATAATTACTAATTCATCTAAAATATAAAAAAGAATTGCAAATAATTTGCAATTCTTTTTTGGTGCTAACCGTAACTAAATGTCATGCCCAACAACTTCGCTCTGGGTAACGTAAAACCTTTGAGCCGCCGTGAATTACTAAAGCTGGGGCTAGCAGGTGCTGGAGTGACTGGTGCAGCTGGACTTTGGCAAATGCTAAATCTACAAAGTAAGTCAATCGTCAAAGTGCCGCCACTCAATATAGAAGCACCAGACGACGGTACTAACCCGATGAAGATGTTAAGGGATTTTGATTATGGGACGGTGAAGCAAGAAAATGGACGGACTATCCGGGAATTTCAGTTAACTGCGGGTACTTCCATAATAAAACTCAATAGTGCTGTCTCTTACAACATCTGGGATTTAAACGGTCGCATACCAGGTCCAACGCTACGGGCAAAACAAGGCGATCGCATCCGGGTATTATTTCTCAATAATGCAGGACATTCCCACTCTTTGCATTTTCATGGCGTTCATCCGGCAGAAATGGATGGTGTTCGCCCAATCAGCAACGGCAAAGCCACAATTTATGAATTTGATGCTGAACCTTATGGCGTTCACTTATACCATTGCCATATTGAACCAGTTACCCGTCACATCGCCAAGGGACTGTACGGGATGTTTATCATCGATCCACCTACGCCTCGTCCCCCGGCTGATGAGATTGTACTAGTTATGGCTGGGTATGACGTGAATGATGATAGCCATAATGACTATTATGCCTTCAACGGTTCGCCCCATCATTTCATGCATCATCCGATTCAAATTTACAAAGATCAGTTGATTCGGCTGTATGTCCTCAACATTATTGAATACGATCCGGCAGTAACGTTTCACCTGCACGCCAACTTCTTTGATGTCTATCGCTATGGCATGAGTATGACTCCTAGCGAAAAAACTGATGTGATTACGATGGGTATCGCAGAAAGGCACATTTTAGAATTTGCTTTTCGCTACCCGGGTAAATATATGTTCCATCCCCATCAGGATGCGATCGCAGAAAATGGTTGCATGGGTCAATTTGAAGTACTTGCTGAGAGCAAGTCTCAAAATAATGTTAAAAATTCCTGACAATATTATGAGTATTCGTAATTAATTCATGAAAGTTTAGCAAACTAGTTGATAAGAAATCTCATTATATGCAACAGTAAAATCTATGACAATCTGTCAAACAAACTACTTTCTAGAAATAGTTTGAAGTGTTTCAATTAATACCTTTTAATTTGTGTCAGGAGTAAAGATGATAAAACTTCGTTATATCTGTTTAGCAGCAGCAGCAGCCGTAGTAGTTACCTTGAGTTCCTGTAGTAGTACGCCAACCGCAGAAAATCCATCAGCACCAGTTGCTAGCCCTCCAGCCACAGAGGCAGTAAGTAATAACAGTCATAGCGGTCACAATAACAAAGAAAAAATTAATATTAACAACGCTATCTTGTCAGAATTGGATAAGTTTGAAGCCAAGCTAGGTGTCCCGGCTTTATCCAACAAAATTCAGGCAAATCGTCCTTATGGCAGACCAGAAGATTTAGTTACTAAAAAAGTAATTACTCAAGAACAGTTTGACCAAATTAAAGATCAGGTTGGTGTTCAAGAAGTGGTACTCACAGGTGAGGCAAAAGATGTTGACTATATGTCTAAATTAGGCTTAATGAAAGGGCATCTTTTGGTAGCAAAAGAACTGCTGGATCAGAATCAGCCGAAACAGGCAGAACCTCATATTGGGCATCCAGTTGAGGAGATTTACGTTGATGTAGAAGATCAATTGAATGAACGAAAAGTCAAAGAATTTAAGACAACTTTAGTAAGTTTGCAAGATTTAGTGAAATCTAGCCCGAAGGATAACAAAGTTAAAACTAATTTTACTTCTTCAATGCAAGCAGTTGATGGAGCGATCGCAGCTTTGCCAGCAGATCAACGCTCAAAACCAGGATTTGCGTTACAGGTAATTAACGAACTACTAGATTCAGCTAACTCCGAATATGGTGCGGCGATCGCAAATGGTAAAGTCACCGCGCCAATTGAGTATCAAGACTCCCGTGGTTTTGTCTTTTACGCCAATGAATTATACAAAGGAATTTCTAGTCAAGTAGCTCAAGCAGATCCCGAAGCACACAAAGTGATCGACACAAGTTTTGCTGAACTAATTAAAGTTTGGCCCGCCGCCATCCCACCAGCAAAAGCAGTCAAAACACCTAATGATGTTACCAAGTTAGTGAAAACCATTGAGGAAAACTCTCAAAAAGTTGTTGGCAAATCCAATACCCAAGCACAGAGATAACACTTTAATTTAATGGGAAGTATAGATTAAGGAGTTTAAAATAATTAAGAGTTAGGAGTTATGAATTATGAGTTATGAATCCCAATCTCCTCACTTCTAACTCCTAACTAATTACACTCCATTCCTTACTTTAACTAACAACTGATGCAAGAACTTGACCAGAAAAAGACTATTGACCTGCTGAACGCCATCATGGAATTTGAACTAGCAGGGGTAGTGCGCTACACACATTATTCTTTGATGGTAACTGGCCCTAACCGTATTCCAATTGTGGCTTTTTTCAAAGCACAGGCAAGTGAATCTTTACTTCATGCTGAACAAGTGGGAGAAATTCTCACCGGTTTAGATGGGCATCCCTCCCTAAAAATCGCCCCAATAGAAGAAACTTACCAGCATAAAGTCAAGGATATCTTGGCAGAAAGCTTATCCCATGAAAAAAAGGCATTGGATCTGTATAAAAAATTGCTCGACACTGTTACCGATGCCAGCATTTACCTTGAAGAATTCGCTCGTGGCATGATTGGGCAAGAAGAGATGCATAATCTCGAACTGAAAAAAATGTTACGTGATTTTGGTTAATAGTTATTAGTCCTTAGTCATTAGTCATCAGTCAAAAACAAATTCAAATGACAAATGACAACTGACTAAGGACAAAAAACAAAGGATAAAAGATGGATTTTAGTACTGCTCTACCTACTTTTGTAATAACACTTCGAGAAGGAGTGGAAGCTGCTCTTGTTGTTGGTATTGTGCTAGCTTTACTGAAAAAAGCTAAACAATCCCGGCTCAACTCTTGGGTATATGCTGGTGTCGGCGTTGGCATTGTCGTCAGTGCCTTAATCGGTGTGCTATTCAGTTGGATAATTCAAGTACTGGGAGCACTTAATCCTCAATACACCTCCGTAGTTGAGCCAGGGCTAGAAGGTGTGTTTAGTGTATTAGCGATCGCAATGCTCAGTTGGATGCTAATCTGGATGACTAAACAAGCCAGATTCATGAAAGCTACAGTTGAGGGAGCAGTAACAGAAGCGCTGACACAAAACTCAAATGCTGGCTGGGGTGTTTTTACTTTAATTTTAATTGCCGTTGTCCGCGAAGGCTTTGAAACTGTTCTCTTCGTTGCAGCAAATTTTCAACAGGGATTAATGCCAGCATTGGGCGCTGTTGCTGGTTTGGTAGCGGCAACTGCTATTGGAGTGCTGCTATTTAAATGGGGTATCAAAATTAACATCCGCCAGTTTTTCCAGGTAATGGGTGTTTTATTAGTGCTGATTGTGGCTGGGTTGGTAGTTTCAGCCTTGCAAAATTTTGACAGCGCTGTGGCTAACTTTGCCCTTGGTAGTCGTGCTACACAAAGTCTTTGTTTCTATTACGAACGTTTTACTAAAGTCCACTCCTGTATTTTGGGGCCAATGGTTTCCAATACTTCCACAATTTTGCCTGAGGAACAGTTTCCTGGCATTATTCTTAAATCTTTATTTGGTTATAGAGATAATCTCTATCTTGTGCAAGCAGTGGGATATGTGACGTTTTTACTAACCATTGGAGGACTGTATTTCCGCAGTCTTGGAGGTACTTCTCCTGAAGGTAGAAAGAATATTCCCTTCGCTCAAAAATAAATAAGTTTTGCAAAAGATTAAAAACACAGTCAGTTACCTCGTTTTCAGTCTGCCTTATTCCCAGTCATAGACTGGGAATTGCCTTTGCGATCGCTTACGATGGCTACGCTGATGTCCATCCAGAAGTAGCTACTTTAGTTAAAGCCACAGTTGATATTTTTGCCATTGGAATTGAATACAAATGTTTTCAACTAATCAAAAAAGCAATGAGCAAAATTTTTATATTAAATTCCTTACTGTTGCTGTCTCAAATACCCAATCCAGAAGCAAAATTTTTAGATTTAAAAAAGAAACTAGAAAAGAAAGGGTTTCAGGTAATCATTGCACTACCACCAAAGCGAGGAGCTTATGGGTTACTAAGAGAAGCTGATAAAAAAATCTGGATTAATCCGGTAGTGTTTGAATTACATATTGGGACTCAAACACTAATCCATGAAACTGTTCATGCAGCACAAATATGTGCCGGAAAAGGAAAAATAAAAACTTTAGGTTTAAACATTCAACCAAGCAATTATGCTCGACCATTTTTTACACACTATACCAATATCAAACGACAAGATTTAGAAAAAGAAGCCTATGCAGTACAAACTCAACCTAATAGTTTTGAATTAGCTGTATCTCTTCTTCAACAACACTGTAAATAGCTAGTTTTTAGATGGTAAATTTGAAGCTAAATGTATTCTTTATTGACTGCGATGTTCTTCCATTATTGAGCTAACTCTGTGGTATAAACAACGCTTGCTTAAGTTGCTGACAAGCCTTTTCAATTGCATCTATACTACCTGGATTCACCAGACCATAATAATCAAACACATAGACTCGGTTATTTTCAGTTGCTTGCAGTTGCTGCCAAAAAGCTTCCTTTTTCAAAGAATCTAAAAGCAGTGCTTCTGAATTACCTTGGGGAGGATTAACTAAAATTATCACCTCTGGATTTGCTTCTAAAACTTTCTCAGCCGAAAGCGTCACATAGCCACCAACTGGGCTTTTTCCTTGTAAATCTGCTGCTATATTTTTCGCCTGGAATTTTGCCAGTAAATCCCCTGCCCAACTGTTTTTATTCGGCGCTAAAATTGGTTGACGACTAACCAGCGCTAGAATAGAAGGACTCTGAGTTGGCTTATCTGGCAAGAAAGTTTTATAACGATTTAACAAAAGCTGAGGATTGGCATTAATTGACTGAGCCAGTGTTTTTGTAAGTTCTTCAAGAGATTCCCAGCTATTCACCTTAGTGAGCAAAGTCGAAATTCCTAGCTGCTGAAGTTTTTGAATTGGAATGTTAGAAAAACCTTCAGCACCAATAACTAAGTCTGGTTTGAGTGCTATCACTTTCTCTAAATTTGGTGGACTTTGACCTTCGCTAACGCGAGGAATATCCTTAAATCTTGAGTCATTCTTAAATAATTTGCTACCAGTGATTCCAACAACTTTTGTTTGATCAAGTCGAGAGATAATATCAGCCGATAGAGAAGAAAGAGCAACCACTCTTTTTGCAGATCCTTTTAGTAATTGCTGATTGGTATTAGTCGCCTCAGTGGTATTTTCCACTTTTGTTTGTAGCTGCGGAGTATTTGCAATAGTGCAAGCAACTAAAACTATACTCAACAAAATTGCTAAAGCAGGTAAAAGCCAACGACGATACATGTTAAAATTCCTTATATAATTAATAATAGTAAAATATTATTATTTGCAATTCGTAATTACTAATGACGTTATCGGTTTAATTACGAATTACAAATTAGTAGTCTAGTTCTTCCAATCCCCAATCAAACTTACTTCGTCTCCATCCAGTTTTCACCAACACGCGCCTCAACCAATAACGGCACACTCAACTGGACTGCATTTTCCATCACTGACTTAATTTGTAGTTGTAATTCTTCCCATTCATGAGGGGGAATTTCAAACACTAATTCATCGTGAACTTGCAACAATAAATGCGCCTGATATTTCTTCAAAATTTCATGCAATCTCACCATTGCAATTTTGATAATATCAGCGTTAGAACCTTGAATTGGTGCATTAGCCGCAGAGCGTAATAAACCTGCATCAAAAGCACCCAAATTCTTCAATTTACTCAGTTCTATATCTTCAGGATTACTGCCTTTTAATTTGCGTAAACTGTTATTAGTAAAGTTAAAGTAACGACGGCGACCGAAAATAGTTTCTACATAACCAAGAGCGATCGCTTCTTTTTTTACTCGCTCCAAATATGCAAATACTTTCGGATATCGTTCATTAAACCGCTTAATAAACTCGTTGGCAATAGTCTTATCTATCCCAGTTGAGCGCGAAAATCTTAGAGAACCCATTCCATAAATCACGCCAAAATTGATAGTTTTTGCTATCCCTCGTTCTTCTGAGGTTATATTTTCTTTTTCAAACACTAACCGTGCCGTCACAGTGTGAACATCTTCATTTTGCTGATATGCTTGCACTAATATCGGCTCTTGACTCAAATGAGCCAAAATCCGCAATTCAATTTGTGAGTAATCAGCAGCCACCATTAACCAGCCAGGTTCGGGCAAAAATGCCTTCCGAATTTGGCGACTAAAAGCTGTACGAATAGGGATATTTTGCAAATTTGGATTAGAAGAAGATAACCTACCAGTTGATGTTGCTGCTTGATTAAAATCAGTATGCACTCGCTGGGTATCTGGACGCACTAATGCAGGTAATGCATCAACATAAGTAGACTTTAATTTAGATAGGGTGCGATACTCAACGATCGCTTTAACAAATCCAGTGTTATCATCTTCTTGAAGTCTTTCTAGTGTTGCTGCATCTGTAGAGTAGCCCGTTTGAATTTTACGAGAATGTCTGGTGCTTAACCCCAATTTTTCAAATATAATTTGGCTCAATTGCTTAGGAGAACCCAAGTTAAAATTTTCCCCAGCTATTTCAGTTGCTTCCTCTTTTAATCTGGCTAACTCAGTTTCTAAATGCTGCGAAAGTTCTTGTAAATAAGCTGAATTAATCCGAACGCCTGTATATTCCATTTGGGCTAAAACAGCTTCTAGCGGCTGTTCAACTTCCATTAAGAGCTTAGATAAAGCTGGAATTTTATCCAGTTCCTCACGTAATTTCGCCACTAAACCAAAGGTAGAATAAGCATCCATACCGCAGTAATCTGCGACGGCAGGAATATCTATATCAGCAATGGTTTTGCCTTTGGGAACTAAATCTAAGTAACTTTTTGATATCAATCCCAAATATCGTTGCGCTAAATCCATCAAATTATGGCTAGAATCAGGATTTAGAATGTAACTTGCCAGCATGGGATCAAACACCACTCCCGCCAAATTAATTCCTTGACATCTAAATACTAAGCGGTCAAATTTACCATTTTGTAAAGCTTTGGGATAATTGGCACTTTCGAGAATTGGACGTAATGTTTCTAGCACCAAATCTTTATGCAAATTTTCCCCAGTTTTGTGTCCGACAGGAATATAGGCTACGTCATCTGGTTTCGTTCCCCAGCAGCAACCAATTCCTACTAACTCAGCATCTCTTGGTTCTAAATCGGTGGTTTCAGTGTCCCAAGCAACGGGAGTTTCTAGATTGATGAATTTTTGCAAAATTTTCACTAACTCAGTTAATTTTGCTTCAGTGTTAATGATGCGTGGTGTAATTGGGGAAGTAGATTGTTGTGTAACTGCTGCTGTATCGCTAGCACTGAAAAACCACAAATCATTATCTTCATCAGTGCTTAATTCTGAGTTAGGATTGGGATTAATTGCCTCTGTTTGGGCTTTTTGTTTTTCTTCAACTTTGCCACCAAAACGTTGCTGGATGTCATTGATTTTATCTAAAAAAGACTTCAATTCTAACTTTTCTAAAATTGGTGATAAAACGCTTGTATCAAACCCCTTTAATTTGCAATCTTCTAAATCAAATTCTATAGGAACATCTAAAACTATAGTTGCCAAATAGCGAGACTTTTCGGCATCTTTTTTCCCATCTGCCAGTTTTTTCTGAGTTGCGCCTTTAATTTCATCTAACGCAGCATAAACATTCTCAAGTGAACCATAGGTATTTAGTAGTTGCACCGCTGTTTTTTCACCAATTCCCTTGACACCAGGAATATTATCTGATTTATCACCACAAAGAGCTTTGAAATCAACAATTTGTGAAGGTAAAATGCCCATTTTTTCTTTGACTTGTTCTGCTTCAAATTCCGTGATGCTATTTGTAGAGCGCTTTAGGGCATCTGGACTAAAATTCAGAACAGTGATTTCTTTGTTAGAGTCGATCAGTTGAAATAAATCGCGATCGCCAGTCAAAATCTTTACTCTATATCCAGCAGCAGTTACTCGTTGTGCTAAGGTTCCCAAAACATCATCAGCCTCGAAACCAGAGGCAGTGAAAATTGGTAGATTGAAGCCATTCAGCAACTCATGCAGGTTTGCTAAGTCGGGAATGAAGTCTTCTGGCGTTTCTTTGCGATCAGCTTTATAAGTATCGTCAGCTTCGTGGCGAAAAGTTGCCTCACTTAAATCAAAAGCGATCGCCATTGCTTGAGGCTGTTGTGTAGCCATTACCTCCAGCAGGCACTTGACAAAACCAAAACATATACTGGTGGGAATGCCTGCTTTAGTACGCAGTCCACCATCTCGCCCTTTGGCGAAAGCAAAGTATGAACGATAAGCCAGCGAGTGCCCATCTACGAGGATGAAGGTGGGGCGGGTTGCAGTTGCAGAAGTAAAAGTTTCAGACATAGCACTATTTTAGCCAGAAGCTTTGTCACGTGGTTGGCAATTTCATCTGCTCGTTCAGCTTGGCTTTGGTGACAATAGCCGAGTTTTTACGTACTAGTTAGTTTTGCATCTAATTTTAGACAAAGTGATATCTAAGCATTTACAGCTTTAATACGGAAGTCAAGTAGAACCATTTTTTGGCAGGGATACCAGTCCAATTAAGTATACGAGTATAAGTATAGTAACCAGATAGTAACTAGATCACTAACTTCTGATCAGAAGTCGGGGATTTATTTTCTAAGCCTTTTATATTTAATTCAGTTGACCTAGCTTACATCTCAGAAACTAACAACAATTAGCTTAATATTTCGACATAAGATTACCACTATCAAAACTATTTGCCTTAACAAAACTTTATATATTCTTCAAAAAGTCTATTTATCGAAGGAATTTAAACATAATAACTTTACATAAAGTTACGTATATTTATCAAGACTATAAGCAAAGTTTCAAAGTTAGAAATAGGTTAGTAATCTCGTAATGATTGATTTCAGAAAGGCATCTTCTATCCATGACAACAAAACTATTTAACACTCTAGTTGCTGCTACAACTTTGGTAGGAATTGTTGCAATATCTGGAGCAGCTAATGCAGCTTCTCTCTCTTACACTAGTTCCACTGATTACGATTTAACAGATATCATTGATGCACCTCTGAGCGTCCAAAAATTTAACTCATCTTTGGGTACACTTAAGGGTGTAACGATAAATTTTACTGGCGACTTACTTGGAAATGCAGGTTTTGAAAATAGGAGTCCAACCGCGACTCAGGTGACAGTAAATCTTGCTAGTAAACTCAATTTAAAATTAAATAATCAGTCTCTGTTTGCGCTCAATCCACAAGATATCTCAAGTTATCAAGCTGCAAAATACGACGGTAAAACTGATTATAATGGCATCTCTGGAAAAACTATTTCTAACTTAACTGCCACACAATCTGCTACTCAATCTTTCACTAATACTCAATTCTTGCAGTCTTTCACTGGTAATGGCAATATAGGCTTTTTGTTCTCAGCTTTAGCTAGCTCTGTAGTTACGGGTTCGGGTAACATGAGATCCTATATTGATACTTATGCAAAAGCAGGTGTCAAAGTAACTTATGACTACGATGCTAAATCAGTACCTGAATCATCTACCACACTGGGAATTGGTTTAGTTGCTGGGCTTTGTCTATTGTCACAGCGCAAAAAAAGCTGGATCAAGATGTTTAATTAATAGGTTTTTTCCATTTTATCTATCAATCAGGCTCTCTAATTTAAATAATGAAAAAAACCGATTTTTTCGAGAATCGGTTTTTTTATTGTGCCTATATCCTCACGGTAGTAGTCTGTAAAGTTTAAATTGATGGGTAAGCAAGTTCGTAGTAAGGACTTTAGTCCTTAATTTTCTAAGCACTAAAGTGCTTACTACAAACTTTTCATTACTAGCTTAGATATTGTAGTAAGGATGGATTGACTAGATATGGCAATTTTTTCTACAACTCCCCACTAGTCGCTAGAGCCTGTTAACCTCTTATTGGAACTTAAAATCTAACAAATCATGCAGAAAGCGTCTACTAACAATCAGGCTGCTGCAAAAGACATTAAACTACTAGTTTTGGATATAGATGGCACGATCGCTGGACACTCTAACACTATTAGCGAACCTGTAAAGCAAGCAATCTTTGCAGCCCAAGCACAAGGAATTCAAGTGGCGATCGCTACAGGTAGAATGTATTGTTCAGCCTTGCGCTTTCACCAAGACATCGGCTCTACCTTACCATTAATGGCCTATCAGGGAGCCTGGATTCAAGACCCAATCACCCAAAAAATTCATCGCCATTGGGTTATTTCCAGGGAAATTGCCCACCAGCTAATCGACTATTTTGAACAGCCGGAGTTGCGATCACTTCTATCTGTCCACTTTTACATCAACGATCAACTATACGTCCGTGAGTTAACCAGAGAAACCAAAATTTATGCAGAACGTTCTAGTGTTATCCCAATTCCTGTGGGTGATTTGCGTCAAGCCTTAACGAATGAACCAACAAAAATTCTTGCGTTGTCTGATGACATTGATGTAATCGATAAGCTATTGGGAAATTTGCGCCGCCAATACACACCTGCTGAACTTTATCTGACGACATCTGTTGCTACCTTTTTTGAAGTAACTAACGCCTCTGTCAATAAGGGGACTGCTATACGTTACCTAGCCGAAGAATTGCTGGGATTACAATTAGCCAATGTTATGGCGATTGGCGATAACTTCAATGATGTGGAAATGCTGGAGTATGCGGGACTTGGTGTAGCTATGGGCAACGCACCAGCAGCAGTGCAAGCGATCGCTAAGTGGGTAGCTCCTAGCGTTGAGGAAGATGGGGTAGCAGTAGCAATTGAAAAGTTTTTGCTGTAGTAAGGCACTTTTTCAAACCTAACCCATATAAATCAGAAAGGACACCGACGACTGGCCGTGTTTCGTCTCGGTGCCCCTGCTGGTTCGCTCCTCACACAAGAGCTAATGTAGCCGAGGTGGTGCATTGAGTCAATAGCTATATAAAAAGTTTTTATTTTTGCCTAAGCGAGATTACCGATTTATAACTCCAAAGGCGCAAAAACCCCTAGATTCTCCTCTAAGACAAATCTTAATACTGACTGAGTAGCCATGAGCAATCCGAGTCTGGCTTGGGCTAGCTCTGGTGACATAATTTTGATCTCACCCCAAATCCGGCAATTAGACCAAAACTTTTCAAAAGCTTGGCTCAAATTCAGCGCTACTTTTTCCCATTTCACAGAACCGCTAACATCAGGGCACTCTATGTTGTCTATCACTTGTATTAATTCGCCAATTAGACGATGCTCATCTGGGTGATTGAATCGTAGTGCTCCGTCGCAATTAAGCCAAGGTAGGGGGTTAGGAGAGATAACGTCCCAAAAAGCCGGACTAGTATTTGGAACTGGTTCTCTAAGTTTAATCAATCCCTCTCGATGAGCCAGAAGCACTAGCGAACAGCAGCGTGCATGAGCATATTCAACAGCAAACAATGAATTGGGCATTGGGCATTGGGAAGAGGCAGAGGGGCAGGGGGAAGGGTGCAGAGGAGAGGAATCTTCCTTCTGCTCTCTGCTCCCTGCTCCCTGCTCCCCTGCTCTGCCCAAACTCCCAACTACAAGACTTTGTAACCAAGTCGCTAAGGTTGAGTGAGTTAATTCAAAATATATCCAACCAGGGGGAACTACTTGGATGCTAAAAATGTCTTCACAAATCCTTGATAAATCAGAGGCGATCGCACTGGCAAGCTCCATCGCTTTTCGATTCTGAGATTTTGATAGTCGCAGAGACACACTTGAGGTATAGAAAACTTTATTGTCATCTCTACCTTTATATAGAGGAATTTTTCCGTCTTTTATGCCTTTATACTCTGTTTTGTAAGTATCAATGCTTATTGATTTTATTAAATAACTATATAATAGCTGTTTGATTGACGTATATTTGCTAACTGGTAATCTATGATGCACGTAATCTTATTTAAATAGTCATGTAAGATATATTTGTTACATTTCTGTCATCCATCTTGCGGTATAAATTTAATTTGGATGAAGAAAAATGAGAAGAGGATAAAATTTGATGAATAATCGATGAATAGTAAGTAAACTTTACTACCATCATTGTACAGTAGGAAGTATAACAAAAGAGTAGAGAGTAATTTGCTTTCTATTCTTTGGATTGGCTGGCGCTGTTAGGCGTTAAGCCTGCCTCGCCAACACAAAGACACTCCTTGCACCCTTTTATTTACGTCTTTGTCTTCAGCCGAACGCTCTTTGTTACCTATGCAATCTCCATCCTCCTTTTCTGAGGCATCACGGCCTTTTTTGACTTGGCAACGCATTCTTGACTGGGCTCAAGAACACTATCGCTGCCGTACCTTTAGCAAAGATGAGCGCATTCCAGCCCGGCCTGGATTGCTATATTTAGTGCAAAGGGGTGCGATCCGCATGGTAGGAACCGCCCAAGTTAGTGCGACTGCCAGTCAGCTAACGTCTCGACGAATTAACAGAACCCCAGAAGAAGCGTTCTTGGGTTTTGTGGGAGCGGGACAGCCATTTGAAATTGTTGCTCAATCACCATTCACACTCCAGGCTTACGCCCATGTCGATCAAACTGCGGTGCTGTGGATGTACTGGCACGATTTAGACAATTGGCCTCACTTCCGTCGCGAAGTTATGGATGCCTTTAGGTATCAGCACCAGCGTAAGCTGCTGTGGCTGAGTGCCTTAGGACAACGCCGCACAATTGACCGACTCTTAGGATTTCTCACATTGTTAATTGAGGAATATGGAGAGCCAGCAATGAGCGACACCGATCCTGATGTGATTCGCGGTTATTGTCTGCCTTTTCCGCTGACTCATGCCCAAATTGGTAGCGCGATTGGTTCGACTCGTGTCACCGTCACCCGCTTGATGGGTAAGCTGCGTCAACGTGGTTTAATCCTGACTCAAGGGGATAATCTAATATGCTTGCCAGCAGAGTCGATTAATAGAGCTGGTTAAGATACAGTTCAGAGCGGCGATTTCCGCCACTCTGTCTTGAGTAGATGGGCTAAACCTCGCTACAGGCGATTGCGGGTGTCAGCGAATTTTGACAAACCCCGCTTGGGTAATTAGTTCCTGTCCCTGCTCAGTCAGCAGTAAGTTGGCGTAAGCGACACCTGCTTGCTGCTCAGTCTGACCATTCTGTTTGACCACCACAAACAGATTGCGGGTAATCGGGTATTTTCCTGATTGGAAAGCCTCAATGTTCAACTTGTTCCGTTTACCAGGACATTCAGACGGGAGGACAGAAGGTTCTTGGTATGGTGCAATGTATTGCCCTTGCGTGCGCCCCAACGGCAAGGCTTTTATTGAGCATTGAGGAATCACCTCTGGGGCAGAAGCGTAGTAAATGCTACCAGGATTACCAGCCAATTTTTGCAAGGCTTGGGTGGTTGTAGAGATAAATTCTACATTGGAGCTGAAAGCTTGACCACCCAAGATGTCTTGGACAAAAAGTTCGACAGTACCGCCATCAGCAATGCGGCGGGAATAGGGTTTAATAGGGATATTGGAACCGCCCACCTGGCTCCAATTATTGATTTTGCCTGTGTAAATTGACTTTAACTGGTCTATCGTTAGTCCAGGGATATTCAGGTTGGGGTTAACTGCGACTGCTAAACCATCAATTGCCACAGGAATTTGTTTTAAACTGAACCCACGCTGCTGGGCACGACTTAATTCTTGATCTAGAACTGGTCGGGAGGACTGGGCAAAGGCTAGTTGACCGTCTATCAAGGACTGAATGCCAGTACCAGAACCAGGAGATGCATTACTGGGTTCTACATAGCGCAACCGTAACTCTGGCCGCACGGCTTGAATTGCTGGATCGACAACTAGTCGAATCGGTGCCCAAGATGTACTGCCTCCGTAATTGAATAATCCTGTAGGAACATCCTTTACTGAAGTGAAAGTATTGCCACTAGGTTGTTCCGATCCGGTTTGGGGTGTTTTGGTGCTACCAGAATTAATTGTATTTAAATTAACACCAGACTTTCTAGTAAACCACCAAAAACCGCCAGCTATTAGCCCGGCGGTGATTAGGATAGATAATACAAGAATAGTTGTTTCATTTTTTTGGGACATAGTATAATTACCCGCGCGTCCATTCAATATAAGTGCTTGACTTGATCAGTGCTTGCTACTTGAGATTGTATTTGGAGGACGGGTGTTTTACTAAAAATGCAGATAAATCCTCACTTCTGACTACTTTATAAATCAAGGTATAATAAATTTCCCCTGGATTATTTGTCTTTTTTCTCAAGGCTTGAATGTTGGTGAGGATAAGTTGTTAGTTGATACTAAGATTTTTCCCCATAAAGCTTAATTTCTCATCTTCAGGGTTTTTCCAGGTTAACGATTGGTTAACTTTTAATTTTTTATTGCTGGTTAACGCACTGGTTCAAAGTCATAACCAGTGCGAGAGCGAGAACCAGGAACAATTTTTACAAGTTGGACTGGCGCATTGCGATCGCCTGATGCTAAAAATCGAATTGTCCCAGAAGCGCCAGTCGCAGAAAAGTCAGAGGACAAGAGTGCTTCTTGAACTCCATCTCGGGTGGGATTGCGTTCTAATGCCGCAATTAGAGCAACAGTGGCATCATAACTGAGGGCACTTCGCCAACTGACATCAGCACCCCATAATTGCCGCGATTTCTGGGGAAAATCTGACTTCGGATCGCCATCAATATGCCAGGGAACTGCTAGTACCATCCCCACAGCTTGTTCTCTGCCAATTTCCAGAGTTTTAGTGGTGTATACATCATCTCCCGCCAACAGAGTTAACTTTTTCTGGTTAATTTGAAGTACTTGTAGCGCTTTATCTAAAGTTTCAGTATTAGCAGCTAACATTAACACTTCTGCGCCTTGCTTTGTTGCTTGTTCTACGCTTTTAGCTGCACTAAAATCCGCCCTGGATAAGTCAAATTCGCTGGCTACCTGTCCACCCTCCAAGGAAACGGATGAGACAAACTCTGACTTTAAAGACTGGCTATAGTTACTCTGAGAATTAAAGAAAACCACTGCATTTTTTTTCTGCAAGGTTCTCACCATGTAGTTGGCTAAAGTTCTCGCAGCCATAAAATCACTAGGAACCGTGCGAAAAATATAACGGCTAAAGTTAGAAATTTTGACAGATGTACTAGTGGGAGATATGGCTACAAGTTGTCCAGAAGTATAGATAGCACCTGCGGCTAAGGTAGAATCGCTAGTATTCGGCCCAACTACACCTAATACTTCAGAATTGCTGACTAGGGTAGAAGCAATTTGCTTGGCTATTTCTGGATTGTCGTCGTCGTTAGCTATCCCTACCCTCAACCGTACTCCCTTGACCCCTCCAAAGCTATTAACTTGATTTTGGGCTTGAGCTATGCCACGTAAAATTTCTAAAGAAGTATTGGGGTCAGTGCCGAATGGTACAGAAGCCACGATGGTATAGCTCTTGGAAGAACCGATGCGGGCATTGTTAAGAAAAATTAACGTTTCTGGATCGTTTCGGTTGAGTTTTAGAGCTGCTGTGAAATTAGCGATCGCTCGATTGTAACTTTTAGCTGCGATCGCCTGTACTCCTTCTTTTTTTACTGGAGAAATGTCACCCGGAATAAAAGATTTTTCTCCAAAACTAATGCGGTCTTGTAAAGATGAATTGTTGCCTGATTCTTGATTTTGAATGATCTTATTACCAATTTTCACCCCATTGTTACTAAACCACCAAAAACCACCGCCAACTATACCAACTGTCAGCAGCAGAGCCAAGGCTAAAATTGCGGTTTCATTCTTTTGTGACATGAACAAATTTGAATAAAGAAAAAATATTTATTATTTTAATTATTTGGCTAAAGTTAAGCATTTTTATCATTTAATTTTAACAAATCCAGCTTTTTCGCTCAATTTTTGACCCTGAGGTATCAACAGCCAATTTGCACAAGCTTCACCAGCTTACTGGTCTATTTGACCATTCTGTTTAACGATTACAAATAAATTGCGGGTATTTGTCTCACCCACTTTTTGCCAGTTCCGTTTAATTGCGCCCACAGTTGCATAAGAAACCATAGACCATCAAACATTAAACCAATAGTGATGACAACGGCTAAAAAAAAGACTAAGTGTTTCGGGTGTCTGAGATATTTATGTAACTGTTAGTACCAGAAATTTTTTAAAGTAGGAGAGATAGTAATTTATAAATAAGTCGAAATACAGCTGTCAATGAAATAGCTACTAAGCCTGCTCCAACTGCTAAAATCACCACTGACGAAAGGTCAAGACCTCCTCGTAAAAAAGGGAGAAAAAAAATAATTGCAAAAGTAATTGTGGGAATAATTAATAAATCGAACTTTTCAATCCATCGCCGAGTTTGGGTAAAAATAAGTATACCTAAAATCAAGGCGGAAGTAATCAAAGTAACTATTGGTAATTTGACTAGACTGAAGAGGGCGATCGCGATCAATGCACCCTCAAATCCACTAAATGCCGCCCCACCCAATAATTCCAATGTAGAAAACGCTGGCCCAATTGGAGGACGACGGGGAACAACAGAACTAGAACCTTGAGGTGGTTGTGGCGGGAGGGTTGCAGAGGGCGAATTAAATTGTGTAGGCGCTAGAGCCTGTGAGTTAAGTGCGTGTAGAACCTCTTGGGCTGACTGGAAGCGCTGATTAGCAGCAGGTAGCAGCATCTTGTCTAAAATGTCAGCAAGGCGAGGGTTGATACTTACTTGGGTTCGCCATTTCCACTGGTTATTATAGACATCAAATAGTTGAATTGCTTCCTGATTTGTTAACAAGGTAATAAGAGTTACAGCTAAAGCGTATAAATCTGTAGATGGAAATACTTGCCCTCCAGCCATCTGTTCCGGCGGTGCAAATCCCATAGAATAAATTCCTGTGGAAGAAGCCACAGAACCAAGTGCAACATTTGTTATTTGCTTGACTGCACCAAAATCTAGTAAGAAAAGTTTACCATCACGACGACGCATGATGTTTGAAGGTTTAATGTCTCTGTGAATAATCCCTCTGTCATGGACAAACTCTAGTACCCTCAGAATTCCTTGTAATACCTCTAATACTTGCTGTTCAGAAAATTTGCCTTGTTGAACTAATTCTTCTTCTAAGGTTTGCCCGTCAATGTATTCTTGCACCAAGTAAAAAAATTGGTCTTGCTCTTTTGGTTGCAAGCTATTAACTATTACTGGAAAGAAGGCAAATAAGTCAGGAATTTGCTCGCTATCGTTACCAAGCTGTGCTAGGACTTCTGCTTCTCTTTCAAACATTAACTGCGCTTGTTGCAGTTGAGTTAAGGTTAAATTTCCCGATGGTTGAAACTGCTTAACCACGCATTGACGCATTCCTGGTATTCGGCGATCGCGTGCCAGAAATGCGGCTCCAAATCCGCCCCTTCCCAGCAGTTTCCTTGGCACGTATCGACCATCTAGCATCAATGGCATACCACAGGTAGTGCAATACTTTTGCTGGGTTGTTTTCAGTGTCGTAATATCATCTAAATCGGCAAAATAGTTTTGTGGACGTGGACAACGTGGACGAGTACAGTAAACTTCCATTTTCGTGATTAGTCAAAATAATTCGCAATTGATAATACTCGCCTTCTCTAGGAGATGCTAGCGAATGGCAAGAAGCAAGCTACGTAATTCGTAATTAGTTCCGGTTACAGAGTAGCTAATACCAATTCAAAATTCAAAATTCATGCATTAAGAAAGCCAGACATCACAAAGGTTTGGGAGTATATATCTGTCACATTCTTTTTTCAAATTGGTATAAATTTGTTAATCAGGAACATGAAACTTTTTTCCTGATATCAAACCCTTGGCTTGTCTACTGCACTCTGTACGAACACAAAGAGTTAATAATTACGAATTAAGTTAGCGACAGAGGAGCGTCATTACGAATTATTTGGTCATTTACAAGAAACAAAGTCCAAATGACAAGAGACTAATAACCTGATTTCAGTCTTCGCCAGATGAGCTAGGTGTTGCTACCTCCAATGTAGTTAACATTAGACTTTTTTGTGTTAATTTTAACACATCTTGATTCCATCCTGGGTTAGCAAACTGGGGCAAAATTTCTTGACTAAAGGCTTCTGCGGCCTTGGATCTATAGCGATTGGGATTACAAATCAGCCATAGCGTCCGTTTGACGACAACGCCTTCAATGGGAGTACGGTGCAGAACGCCCATTTGTAACTCTTTAGCGATCGCACTAGTTGAAACAAAGGCAGCTCCTAAACCAGATTGCACAGCATTTTTAATCGCTTCAATGGAATTCAATTCCATTTCAACTTTAAAACGTCTGGTATCAATTTCACAGCGTGCTAGCACTTGGTCAATTACTTTGCGGATAGTCGATTGGGAATCTAGAGCAATGAATTGTAATTTATATAGGTCTTCTTTTTGGATTTTTTCAAGTTTGGTAAAAGGATGAAAGACAGGTATAATCAGCGCTAGCTCGTCCTCAGCGTAAGGAATCACATCTAAAGATTCTGAGAGTTCACCAGGGATTTCACCGCCGATAATTGCCAGATCGACTTGTCCGTTAGCGACACTCCAAGCAGTCCGCCGGGTAGAGTGGACGTGTAATTGCACTGCCACATCTGGATATTTTTGTCGGAACATACCGATCATTCTGGGTAAAAGATAAGTGCCGGTGGTTTGAGAAGCACCGACAATTAAAGTACCACCTTGGAGATTTTGTAAATCCTCAATGGCGCGGCAGGTTTCCTGGCAGAGACTGAGGATTTTTTCACCGTAGTTTAAAAGTAGATGCCCAGCTTCGGTTAATTGGGCGCGTCGTCCTCCACGATCGAATAAGGGGACATCAAGTTGCCGTTCGAGATTTTGGACTTGCAAACTGACGGCGGGCTGGGAAACGTAAAGACTATCAGCGGCACGCTTGAAGCTTCCTTCTTGGGCAATCGCTTTCAGGATACGTAACTGATCTAAAGTGAAAGGAAGGTCAGACATAAGGCTCAACCCACAAACATTTTAAAGGAGCAGATGTATGTAATAAATCCGGTTTGGCAGCAATCAGCCGGACATGATTTGTTGCATATTAAACTTGAAGGTTTGACTCGAAAAAGACAGTAGCACAACATCTTGACTAAAGTCCCCTTTTGAATACTTTGTGGTATTGGTTGTACTGAATTTAGTTTTCTTTAAATTACTTCACCTGTCTATATGTTGCTGATTTCTTGGTTGACACCCAGTCATTTTGTCATATTAGGGTTACAAATAGTTTTTGCGATCGCTCACAGTGGAGGCGCTGCTTTACGCCCTTGGGCAGAAAAATACATTGGGCCAAGGTTTTATCGCATTCTCTTTGCATTAGTCAGCCTACCGTTGGCTGTGATATTAATTATTTACTTTTTTGGGCACCGCTATGATGGTTTGCAACTTTGGCAGGTACAAGGGGTGCCAGGAGTTCGAGAATTTGTTTGGCTGCTGTCAGCAATCTCGTTTTTGTTTTTATATCCTGCTACCTTCAATCTACTAGAAATTGCTGCTATTCAAAAGCCCCAAGTTCATCTCTACGAAACAGGAATTATTCGGATTACCCGTCATCCCCAAATGGTAGGACAAATAATTTGGTGTGTTGCCCATACTCTCTGGCTGGGCACTACCTTTACCCTTGTGACTTCCATTGGATTGGTATTGCATCACTTGTTTGGCGTTTGGCATGGCGATCGCCGTCTTGTGCATCGTTATGGAGAAGCTTTTGAAATTGCTAGACAGCGGACTTCAATTATTCCCTTTAAAGCAATTTTTGACGGGCGTCAATCTCTCAAATGGCAGGAATTTCTCCGCCCTGCTTATTTGGGAGTTACCATTTTTATAGCTTTGCTTTGGTGGGCGCACCCTCTGTTACTGGAAGCAACTAGTAGCATAGGATGGTAATCTTAGACGATTCCCGGTGTCAGCAGAAAATCCGAAATAGATGGAAATTTCAGCTTATCAATTGCTCCAAATCAATGTAGGATAAATTCAAACATCTACTCAGTGGGGGGTGCGTTCAGCCAGCTTGAGATTTTATATTAGTAGTTGTTGTCAGTTGCCTTTGCTTGAAAAAAAGTGGTAGATTCAGTCAGATCCCCAAGCGGTCACGGCAATCAGGAGTTTAACATCCAAAAAAGCCAACGCGACTTCTAAGGTCGCTTTTGAGTCAGAGACACATTAACGCGCTCAATTTTTGCTAATGATTCTGTGTCCTGAAAGCATCTATCGGCAGTTATTGACTTGCCAATCCCCCACTGAAGTAGTGCTGAGTCTTGAGTCTTGAGTAAAAGCAAGCAACTTAGTATTCATTGCTTGGCAATTAGTCCTAATCTCCGCTTTAACTCTAAAAGAAAAATAAACGAGTTGTTCATTCAATCCGCAAACTTTAGTTATGGACTTCTACTCAGCAACCAGAACTCGGAACTCAGCACTACTCAATTCAGTACTGATAGCTAGTTTGATATAAAAATAAAAACCTTATAATCCAAGAGGCGTCATGGTGTTGTCGGTTAGTGAGCGGACATTTACTGAAGAAGTTTTAGAATCTCTTATTCCTGTTTTAGTTAACTTTGAAGCACCTTGGTGTGGCTTATGTCGAGTTATTCACCCATTGTTGTTGCAATTTCAGGCCCAGTGCGGGGATGAAATTAAATTAGTCGGGGTTAACGCCGATCAAAATTTTAAATTGTCTACTACCTATAAGCTAAAATCACTACCCACTTTACTATTGATTGAAAATGGCACTATTCGCCATCGCTTGGAATGCTTTCGTGGCAGAGAAGATTTACGTCTAGCTTTAGAAGAGATTAAAGCTAGCTACAGCAATTACCCCAAAATCTACAAAAGTTCAAAAACAGTGGACTTAGAGTGCCGATCAGCTTGATGGATATTGGGTATAGGGCATGGGGGAGCCAGTGCGTTGGGCGGCTTTGCCAACTTGAAGCAACTGGCGTCATGTGACATTGGACTAATGACCAATGACCAATTACCAATGACCAAATCTAAAACCATGCTTAATACCCCACCCAATCAGCCTTGGGTGGGTTATTTTATCCTAAAGGGTGTGTGTCACAATTGTTAACAGTTTTGACACGCTAATCAAGAATTCTAAAAGTAGGCGTCAGTGATGGAAGTAATCTATCAGTATGCCTGGCTGATTCCGGTGTTCCCTCTTTTTGGGGCGATACTGGTCGGTCTAGGGTTAATCTCGTTGAATCAGGTGACAAACCGCCTACGGCAGCTTAACGCTGTGGTGATTATCTCCATGATGGCAGCAGCTATGGGGCTATCGTTTGCCTTGCTATGGAGTCAAATTCAAGGACACGCGACTTATATCCGCACCTTTGAGTGGGCGGCGGCAGGTAATTTTCACCTGAGCATGGGCTACACTATTGACCACCTGACAGCCCTAATGCTAGTAATTGTCACAACGGTAGCGTTGTTAGTCATGGTTTACACCGATGGCTACATGGCTCACGATCCCGGTTATGTGAGGTTTTACGCCTATCTCAGTTTGTTTGGCTCCTCAATGTTAGGTCTGGTGGTCAGCCCCAACCTAGTACAGATTTATATCTTCTGGGAACTTGTGGGGATGTGTTCTTACTTGTTGGTCGGCTTTTGGTACGATCGCAAGTCAGCAGCTGATGCCGCGCAAAAAGCATTTGTTACCAACCGCGTAGGCGACTTTGGTCTATTACTTGGTATTTTAGGGCTGTTCTGGGCAACAGGAAGTTTTGATTTTAATATTATGGGCGATCGCCTCGCCCAACTTGTGGAATCAGGTTCGATCAGTAATTTTCTCGCTGTCCTGTTTGCGATTTTAGTTTTCTTAGGGCCAGTGGCGAAATCAGCCCAATTCCCCCTCCATGTCTGGCTACCAGATGCGATGGAAGGCCCCACTCCCATTTCTGCCTTGATTCACGCAGCAACGATGGTGGCAGCGGGTGTTTTCCTGATTGCCCGGATGTACCCAGTATTTGAAGACGTTCCAGCTGCAATGAATGTCATTGCCTTTACTGGGGCGTTTACGGCGTTTTTGGGGGCAACCATTGCCATTACCCAAAACGACATCAAAAAGGGCTTGGCTTACTCCACCATTTCCCAACTTGGTTACATGGTGATGGCAATGGGAATAGGTTCCTACAGTGCAGGACTATTCCACCTGATGACCCATGCCTATTTCAAGGCGATGCTGTTCTTGGGTTCAGGTTCAGTAATTCATGGTATGGAAGGTGTCGTTGGACACGACCCTGCCTTAGCCCAAGATATGCGCTTGATGGGTGGACTGCGAAAGTATATGCCCGTCACAGCAACTACCTTTTTGATTGGTTGCTTGGCAATTTCTGGTATCCCGCCCTTTGCTGGTTTCTGGTCAAAAGATGAAATTTTGGGGAAGGCTTTTGAGGCTAACCCACTTCTCTGGTTTATCGGCTGGCTAACTGCCGGGATTACTGCTTTCTATATGTTTAGAATGTATTTTTCGACATTTGAAGGCAAATTCCGGGGTACTGACGAGAAAATTAAGGAAAAACTCAAGAAGGCGGCGACAATTGTTCTGGAGTTGCAGTCAGAAGAACTAGCCCCGAATTTTGGGCCTGGGGCAATGAAAAAAGGAGAATTGACTGCCACTGGTGAACACCATGACTCCCACGATCATGACTCCCACGGACATCACAGCGACTCTCCTCACGAATCGCCGTGGACAATGACTCTGCCGTTAGTATTTTTGGCTGTGCCTTCGATTTTCATTGGTTTAGTGGGAACTCCCTACGCCAATTATTTTGAAGAGTTTATCTTTCCTCCTAGCGAAACTCTCACCGAAGTTCTAGAAAAAGCTTCCGAGTTCAATCCGACGGAATTCTACATTATGGCGGGTGCTTCAGTGGGAATTTCCTTGGTTGCGATTACTTTAGCTTCGCTGATGTATTTGGCCCGTAAGATTGACCCGGCTGCGATCGCTGCTAAAATCCAACCACTTTACGAGTTATCCCTCAACAAGTGGTACTTTGATGACATTTACCATCGGGTTTTTGTCCTCGGCTTGCGTCGCGTAGCTAGACAAGTTATGGAAGTTGACTTCCGCGTTGTAGATGGTGCTGTTAACCTCACAGGCTTTTTCACCCTTGTTAGTGGTGAAGGTCTGAAGTATCTAGAAAACGGCCGCGCTCAATTCTATGCCTTGATTGTGTTTGGGGCGGTTTTGGGCTTAGTAGTTGTCTTTGGTGTTACCTGATTTTAATAGGGGTGGGCGAATGCCCGCCCCTACCTCTTAACTATCCACTAATTGGGAGATTAGCTAATTTATGAGCGCGTAAATTTTTTGCTAAGGATGCTGGGTCAAGACCATTATCTTGATAAGCTTGCATAGCAATTTTTCTCCATTCCAAGTTAGCTTCACTAGGAAAACTACGTTTTAGCTCACGTACTACAGTAATTGCTTTTTCAGCCCATGCTTGAAAATCCTGCTGATTCCAATAACACACATCTTGTGCATGAGTCTTTGCACCATTCATAATACTTTTATAGCAACCGCCAGGTTGGTTAGGACACTAAACTCAGAACATACTCCATTGCCGCTCGCAAGGTAGGGAAGTACTCCAGTTGCTTGCGGATA
>NZ_JBALDE010000257.1:0-71074 GCF_036917515.1 Nostoc sp.
TCTATTCGCAATAAACAGAGGTTTTATCGCCAGGGTTTGAAAGCTATGTCACTTATACAGCAAGCTCTTTAGCTCCCCTGTCGCCCCCTGAAGAAGCAGACATTAAAGATAAACAAGGTTATAAATTTAATCTTAACAGTCATCATTTCCGCCATACTAAAGCTAGCATCATGGCTTATTGTGAAGCAGAAGATGAATATATTGCTGCGGTTTTAGGTCATGCTTCTTTAGATATGCTACCCCATTATCGTAAGCGTTCTTTAGAGCGATTGGAGAAGGAGGCTAATTCTAGAGGTTATGTCAATAAGTATGGTCAAGTTAGTAGCTTTAAACCTAGAAAACGTAGATACGAAAAACTAGTTGAACTTTTGAAAGTTAGCACTCCGTTAAGAGAATGCCACCAACCAACTATGTTAGGTGATTGCCAGTCTGCGCATCTATTAAACCTCACTTATCTAAAATTCCTAATGAACCTCGATAACAGGTTCCTTCCTTGGCAATCTTTACCAGAAAGCCTGCTCAACAACCCTAAAGCACACGAACTCGACCTCAAATTGTCCCACGCTTAGTGGTCTATGGACACTGTGCCCTCGCCCTGTCCTGTTAATCTTTATCCCAAATGCTATGGCTGTTCCAGTTTTCGTCTTAGCACTGCTAAATTACCTCTCTACGAACGCCAGTATGGAGGCGAACAACAAAGACTAACTCAAGCAGAACTAGCAGGTGCAGAACTAGCAAAAGAAGAAGCCAAAGCCACTATCGAGGCGATGGATAAATGGCTACCAGAACTAAAAAATTTAGCAAATGGCTAAAAATCATAATCGCGATAAACAAGCTGAAGTTCTGCGTCGTACTCAAGCTCAAAGAAAGGAACAAAAAAAAGAGCAAGTATTAAAAGCTATTCAAGAAATACTTGCTCAAAAACAGCCATTGACATTTGCAAATATTGCAAATGTCAATGGCTGTTCTATTTCTTATCTATACAAATGGGATGATATTAAGGCATATATCCACAACATTCAACATGAAAAGGAGACTCAATTAAATCTCTTAGAACAAAAAGACCTAAAACCCCATAGCCTTAAAACTCTACATAAAGTTGCCAGACAAAGAATTAGACAACTGGAAGCTGAGATTAGGGAACTCAAACATCAGAATGAAAAACTCAAAGGTCATGTCGCAGAAATCTACGAACTTAGAGATGAGTGCGATCGCCTCCGATCGCAGTTACAGCACTTTGCAAGTAAATGAAGTACACATATTAAAATAATAAATCTTGTGGGGTGGGCATCCTGCCCGCCCTTGTGTACCTCATTCAGATAAAATGTGCTGTATGAGAGAAAGCTTCTACTAACTCATCAACAAAGATAGTTCCCATAAGAATAAATCAATCTGAGACAAGTTCTTCTACAACTAATATACATAGACCCACGAAGTTCATGCTGCTGATATTCAACCCGAAGACTCCGATATCTTTCAATTAATTAACGAAATGAGGATTAAGGTAAATTCAAAACTAAAGCAGTAAATAGCAAATCGTGAATATCATAAAGTTAAGTTATCAATTGAAGCTTTTCAGGAATATTGTAGTAAAACTGATGTAAAGAATCCTGCTGCTTGCCTACTAACAATGATACGTGACGAAGCAAAGCCTAATATAGTAGAAAAATGATACCTCAATTATCAAATCAACCTTCAGTAATTATGAAATATAATCAGAAAAAATTAATTTCTCAGGATAAGCTCAAACAACTTAGCAGGTTATTTAACAAAAAGAATGAAGAATAGGCTAAAAAGACCAATAGCAATAGATTTATTTGCTGGTGCAGGAGGGCTAAGTTTAGGATTTGAGCAAGCTGGATTTGATGTGAAAGCTGCTGTTGAAATCGATCCAGTTCATGCTGTTGTTCATAAGTTTAATTTTCCTTATAGCGTAGTATTACCTTGTTCGATAACTGAGTTATCAGGGAAAGATATTCGAGAAAGAACTGGAATTGGTAATCAAAATATAGAAATTATAATCTCTGGATCACCCTGTCAAGGATACTCCTACATGGGTCGCCGAGCATTAGACGACCCCAGAAATTTTTTAGTAAAAGATTTTGTAAGAATAGTTTTAGAGCTAAAGCCTTCTTATTTTGTTTTTGAGAACGTCAAAGGTTTGACGATTGGCGAACATAAATGCTTTCTACATGAACTAATCGAAATTTTTAGTAATAATAATTATCAAATACTTTTACCTTGGAAAGTTATTAATGCTGCTTATTATGGAATACCACAAAAGAGAGAGAGACTATTTCTCATTGGCGCAAAAAAAGGTTTTATCTTACCTGAGTATCCTGCTCCATGTAGCCAACTACCTTCTGCGGAGTTAGTCAATGCTATTTTACCTCTTACGCCATCTTGTTGGGATGCCCTCAAAGATTTACCAGAAGCAGAAGAATTTGAGGAATTACTATATAGTGATTGTGTAGAAACGGAACAATGGAGTAATCCCAGCAACTATGGGCGAGAAATGAGATGTTTAGATGATAGAAGTTGGCATTTTGGCTATAGAAGAAATTGGAATCCCTTGCTTTTGACTTCAAGCATAAGAACTAATCATTCGCAAATCTCACGAGATAGATTTCATGCCACGGAACAGGGAAAGAAAGAACCTATTTCTCACTTTTTCAAGTTGGCAGAAAATGGCATAGCCAACACCTTAAGGGCAGGAACTGATGCTGCTCATGGCTCACACACATCTCCAAGACCTATTCATTACAGTAGACCTCGCTGTATTACTGTACGAGAAATGGCACGATTACATGGATTTCCAGATTGGTTTCGTTTTCACATCACAAAATGGCATGGTGCAAGACAGGTAGGAAATTCAGTTCCGCCACCTTTGGCGAGAGCAATTGGTGCAGAAATTATGAAATGTTTGGGAATGAATCCAACTACTCCTGAAGATGTTTTTGATCTGGGAGACCCCAAAGTTTTATCAATGAATATCAAACAAGCTATAAATTATTGGCAGCTTACTATACCGAACAAACATATTATAAATGTCTAATAGTAATCAATTTTTAGGAAACACCTTGACCAGGGCTGAGAAGAAAAGTTATCGGTTTGCCCTTACCCTCACAAGGTATGTGTATTTTTGTACTAAAACCTCTGGCGTGTTCGACCTAATTTTTCCTCTTCTTGGCTGCCTTTTTTCCACCCGCGGCATGTTGGTGGGCATGTATCACGGTTCCATCTATGTAGTGAACTTCCCAATCAAGATTTCCTTTTTGATCGGTGTAGGCGTAGCCCGCCGCAGGCATCGCTTTCAGATTTTCTAATATTTGGTTCCAGACCCCGGTTTTTTGCCATCGGTAAAACCTTGTTGCTATGCTTTGCTACTTTCGATAACGTTCCGGCAGCAACTGCCCACGGCGCTCGATTTCTCAATATCCATAGAACACCATTAATAACCGTGCGCTGGTCATTCTAAAAGCTTGCCTGTGTGTGGTTTTTGGGGTGGAAGTAGTCGTTTTAACCCCTGGCCATTGCTCGTTAGTTAAGTCTCCTCGATTCATTAATCCACCCCGCGAACGCCTATTTTTTTAGGATACAGCAAGTTTGAAAACACGCCCAAGGGAAATTATTACCTGCTTATAGCCCTCAACTCAATCCAATTGAACGATTATGGCAGTTTATCAAACAACAGTTTAAGGGTGAGAATTTCTCTAATTTACACGAACTGCGCCAACGAGTTGAACAAGAGTTAACTCAAATGTCTTCTCTGGTAATCTCCTCTTTGACAAGTTATGATTTTATCCTCGAAGCTCTATTCTCTGAAGCTTTATTCTATGCACATAGAGAGTTGGTATAAGTAAAAAAGGTGGGAAAAGTGGGTTTTGTAGGATGTTTTGTAGTAACCCTTGATTATACTGTTGATAAGCTGTAAATTCCTGTGTAGGGGATAGCTTGAAGAAGAATTCAGAAGCCAAAATTCAGAATCAATTAGTGAGGGATTCAGACCCACCACTGATTGAAGACCACTAAATCGTTCGCGCTAGCGTCTCCGTTCGCGCTAGCGTCTCCGTTCGCGCTAGCGTCTCCGAAGGAGAAGGAGAAGGAGAAGATTTAGTGTGGTGTTTCACAATTTATTCATCCAGCAGTCGCACAGAATTCATGCCCAATTCTGGCTCCTGACTCCTGAATTCTTTTCTGATAATTCAATTTACTTGGAAGACAAACTAAATAATCAAGTAGTACTCTAAAGGTCACTATACGTGATGTCTTTCTAACTTGGATAGGCTAAATAAAAACAACAGCCGTATCAATACTGTCTTAACTGTCCTTGTATTTTTTTTGATTGAAAGATAATGCTGAATAAAAAATTTATAGAAAACATTTGACCACCTGTTATGGAGTTGGCATCTTGCTTGATTAGTTCACAGGGTAGGCGGAAGATGCATATTAATCATTCATCTTGGTTCTGAGCAATACAACCTTTGTAATCGCTCTGAACACACTATTAGGTTGTAATTTTAAGTAAATATTCATTAAGTATGATATTATCTACAGTTTCAATTACCTCTTTAGCATCTACTGCTACAGAAACTGGCAATCGTGGCACATATCGTATTAATCGAGATCGTACAGACGGTAATTTAACTATCAAACTCACCATTGATGGTAGTAGTAGTGCAGCGATCGCAGACTATAATCTTAGTGGAAACAAAGTAACAGTATCTGGAAGTACTGCTACGGTGGTGATTCCTGATGGACAAAGCTTCGTTGATCTCAATTTAACTGCTATTGATGATATTCAAGCCGAAGCTAACGAAACAGTCAAACTGAATTTAGCAAATGACGCAACTTATAAAATTGATACCGCTAGTAATGCAGCTACTGTTACAATCAGCCGTAACGATACAGTAGTAATTAACAATAATGACAATGGTGAAGGCTCATTACGGCAAGCGATTGAAAATGCTAATGCCTTTGCTGGAACTGACACAGTTAGTTTTGCTGGAACTGAATATACTGATGCCGTTGCAGATACGATTAGCTTGGTATCTGGAGAATTAAGTATTACTGATGATGTCACTATTCAAGGAACAGGAGCGAAAAACTTAACCGTTAGTGGTAATAATACCTCCCGCGTCTTCAATATTTCTGGGACTCAAACAGATGCTACCATTGATGCGATTGCGATCGCCGATGGTAACGCAGGCACAGCAAATGGTGGTGCTATTCTAGTCAATGATGGAAATACTCTTAACCTAACTAACAGCAAGCTTTCTAATAATACAGCAGCTCGTGGCGGCGCTCTCTCCAACGTAGGTACGACTACCGTTACCAACAGTACGATAGACAGTAACCAATCTCTCATCGGTGGCGGTGGAATCTTTAATTTCAACACAATTACGATAAATGATAGTACCCTTTCTAACAACTTAGCTAGTGCTAACGGTGGTGCTTTTGCTACAGTCAATACAGCCACTGTGAGTAACAGCACAATTTCAGGCAACGCTGCTAATTCTTCTGGTGGCGGAATCACTAACTCAGGTTTACTCATTCTAAATAGCAGTACTATTGTCAACAACACAGCAGATGCTGACAACGATAGTGCGGGTGATGGTGGAGGAGTTTTCAAATTCGGTGGTACGGTTACCGCATCCAATACTATCATTGCTACTAATAAGGATTTAGGTGGTGAGGCTCCTGATCTATTTGGTAATGTTACAGGCAATGCTAACAACTTGATTGGGACTACAGCTGGGGCTTCTGGAACTATCGGTACTGGTAGCGATATCGTCAATCCTGACCCTGGATTAGCCCCCCTAGCCAATAATGGCGGCCCCACTCAAACCCATGCTTTACTAGCTAGTTCTCCAGCCATCAACGCAGGTAATAACAGCTTTGTCCCTCCTGGTGTTACTACCGACCAAAGAGGCACAGGATTTGACCGGATCAAATTTGGTACGGTAGATATCGGTGCATTTGAAGTACAGGAAACAATTGTCAGCCTAAAAGCAGTTTCTCCCACTGCCACAGAAACAGGAACAGTAGGAACTTACCGTCTCAGTCGTATTGATAATGTTGGTAACTTAACCGTCAAACTGACGATTGACGGTAGCAGCAGTGCTTCTGTAAACGATTACACCCTCAATGGTAGTGAAATTACAGTTTCTGGCAATACTTTGACCGTTATTATTCCTAATGGGAAAAGCTTTGTTGATATTAATCTTTCTGCTATCAATGACTTAGCGGCGGAAGCTGACGAAACATTACAACTCAATCTAGTTCCCGACGCTGCTTATACTATTGATACAATCAACCCAACTGCTAGCGTTGCGATCGCTCGTAACGATACCACTGTCACCAACATCAACGATAGTGGTGAAGGCTCATTACGGCAAGCGATTGAAAATGCCAATATTTTTGCTGGGTCTAATACAGTTGATTTTGACACCACAGAAACATTTGCCACTGCCCAAACCATCACTCTCACTTCTGGGCAACTCAGAATTACAGATGATGTCACTATCTCTGGAACCGGAGCTGAACAATTAACGGTAAGTGGTAACAATGCTAGCCGCGTTTTGAGTATTTCTGGAAGAGGAACAGATACCAGAATTGACGGTTTGACAATTGCTAATGGTAATGCCGGAACAGGAGACGGAGGCGGCATTTTAGTTAATCAGAATAGTAATTTAGTGTTAACTAACAGTGTTGTTGAAGGTAATCGCGGCAACCTTGGAGGTGGAATAGATAACCTTGGTACAGCGACCGTTATCAACAGCACACTCTTAAATAACCAAGGTGATGCAGGTGGTGGCATCTTAAACTCAGGTACAGCTACCGTCATCAATACTACTCTGTCGGGTAACCAAGCCAGAGTGTTTGGAGGTGGTGGTATCGGTAACTTAGGGACAGCTACCTTAATTAACAACACTATTACCAACAATAGTGTGGTGGTTAATTTCAACAGTACTTTCGGTGGTGGGGTTGAAAACTTTTTTGATGGCACTCTTAATATCAACAACAGTATTGTTGCTGGAAATATTAACAGCAATAATCAAGCAGCCGATTTATCTAGTGATAGTGACATTACAGGCGATGCCAATAACCTAATTGGTAGTACTGCTGGAGCATCAGGAACTATTGGTACAGGTAGCGACATTACTTTTGCTGAAGCTGGGATTACCAACATTAACCAGGTTCTTAACCCTACCTTACAAAATAATGGTGGCGGTACAGCTACTTACGCTTTAATTCCTACTAGTATTGCAATCAATGCTGGTAATAATGCCAATCTTCCGACAGATACAAATGATTTGGATGGAGATGGCAATACTACTGAATCCATTCCCTTTGACCAACGAGGTAGCGACTTTAACCGCATTAAGTTTGCCACTGTGGATATTGGCGCTTACGAATCTGACACTGTTTCTGGTAGTGGAGGTCAAAAAAAGTTTGTGATTCCTCGTGGAGAAGGAAATCACACCGTTGTGAGTTTTGGGGGTTTTGGAACAGGCAACAATCCTACCCCACCATCAGAGATAGTTAGTCAGATAGACACTCTTCAATTTACTGGTAGTGGTTTAACAGCTAAAAACTTACTCCTGACTCAACAGGGAACTAATTTAGAAATTACTTTTGAGGGAGTGAGCGATACTAAAGTTGTCTTACAAAACTTTGCTCTACAAAACTTAGAAGACGCCGTTACAGGTATCGGAAACATTATCTTTGACGGTCAAACAAGTGTTACGAATAGCTTTGATGTCCTTAATAATGACTTTAGCGGGACTACTGGAAGTAACTCTATAATATTTCTCAATGACCTAGATAATACCTTCAATGGTTCAGATTCAGTAGGAGATGTCATTAATGGTCAAAGAGGTAGCGATCGCTTAAATGGTCGTGGTGGCGATGATTTACTGCGCGGTGGTGCAGGTAACGATACTTTAATCGGTGATGTAGGTAATGACAAATTAGTTGGCGGAACTGGCGATGATATCCTTACAAGTGGAACAGGTATCGATCAGTTTATTTATCAAGCCTTCAGCGATCAGGGAACCGATGGTGATACCATCACTGACTTTAATACCAACCAAGACAAACTAGTGTTGACTAGCTTATTTGATAGTCTAGGTTACGCTGGGAGCAATCCTATTGCTGATGAATACTTGCGTTTTGTTGCTAGTGGTGTCAATACTCAAGTTGAGATTGATCCAGATGGACTGACATCTACCCAAGGCTTTAGCCTACTAACGACCTTAAATAATGTTTCTGTTGACTCTTTAGTTATTGGTAACAACGTTTTGATCTAGAACTAATAACAATACCTTCGACAAGAAAATTCATAACTTGGCGAAGGTATTGTTAATTTTGCAGCAGATAATTCTACTTTTTGCCAGTACTAAACCTTTCAGTATTTATTAAGTAAATAATTTATAAATAATAATGAATCACAATTTACTTTCTTCTATACAAAAAGCAACTTTAGTTCAGTTGTTAAACTATAGGGCAATAAAACAGCCGAATCGCATACCATATAAATTTTTAGTAGATGGAGAAGCAGAAAAAGTTAGCTTTACTTATGCACAATTGACCAAAAAGCTCGTGCAATAGCCGCCTTACTCCAGAGTAAAAAAGCTTTTGGAGCAAGAGCATTACTGCTTTATCCGTCTGGATTGGACTTTATTGCAGCTTTTTTTGGCTGTTTATATGCAGGCATTATTGCTGTACCTGTGTATCCACCACGAGGTAAACAACGGATGACACGAGTACAAGCGATCGCATCTGATGCACAAGCAACTTTTGCACTTAGCACCACATCTGTAATTAACAACTCTGCACAAATCATCAAACAAGAAGCAGAATTAACAACATTGGAATGGATAGCAACTAATGATATTAATAACGATTTAGCAGAAGACTGGTTTTTTCCAAAAATTAATCACAACTCGTTAGCACTTCTTCAATACACTTCTGGCACAACAGGCAAACCGAAAGGAGTGATGGTAAGTCATGGCAACCTACAACACAACTCTGATTTAATTTATAAATCTTTTGAGCATACAGCTAACAGTCGAGGAGTTATTTGGCTACCTCTTTATCACGATATGGGATTAATTGGTGGAGTATTACAGCCAGTGTACGGTAATTGCTCAGTTACTTTGATGTCACCAGAGTCATTTTTACAAAAGCCTTTTCGTTGGTTAAAAGCTATTTCCGACTATCAAGCGACTACTAGTGGTGGCCCCAATTTTGCTTATGAGCTATGTATTGAAAAGATTACTCCTGAACAAAGGCAACAGCTTGACTTAAGTAGTTGGGAAGTGGCGTTCAATGGTGCTGAACCTATACGTGCAGAAACTATAGAGAAATTTACCACAACCTTTGCAAAATGTGGTTTTAAAAGAAGTGCTTTTTACCCCTGCTATGGTATGGCAGAAACGACTTTAATTGTATCTGGAGGTTTGAAAGCAGCTCCACCAGTGATCCGCTATGTGCAAGACCAGGCTTTGAAACAGAATTTGATTGTTGATGCTACTGCTGAAACAGAAAATAGTAAAGCGATCGTAGGTGTTGGTCACAGTACCCCTAATCAAAAAATTGCGATCGTTGATTCAGAATCATTAACTCAGTGTCCAGATGGACAAGTCGGAGAAATTTGGATTGCAGGGTCAAGTGTAACCATTGGTTACTGGAACAAACCCGACGAAACCCAGCAAATTTTTCATGCTCAACTGCAAGATACGAAAGAGTGGCCTTATCTTTGCACGGGAGATTTAGGATTTTTGCTCAATGGCGAACTATTTGTCACAGGTCGCCTTAAAGACATGATGATTATCCGAGGACAAAACTATTATCCCCAAGATATTGAATTAACAGTCCAAAAAAGCCATCCAGCACTACGTCCTCATTATGGAGCCGCATTTTCTACCGAAATTGCAAGGATTGAACAGCTAGTTATTGTGCAAGAAGTAAAGCGAACTTACTTAGGTAAGCTAAATACTTTGGAGATGTTTAAAGCAATACGTCAGGCGATATCTGAAGAACATCAGTTGCAAGTATATGCGATCGCTTTACTGAAAACCGCAACTATCCCGAAAACTTCGAGTAACAAAATTCAGCGTCAAGCCTGTCGTACTGGTTTCTTGAATGGAAACTTGGATATTGTAGGAGAATGGACTGTCAATCTTGAACAAATAGGCTTACAAGAACTGCAAGAACAAATACAAAATTCGGATATTAACCACTCTGAAAAACTACCTTTAACAGAAACAGAAATTCAAAGTTGGTTAATTTATCATCTCGCCTCATATTTGAAAATACCGCCTGATGAAATAAATATTCAAGAGCCTTTTACCGCTTATGGTTTAGATTCAGCAGTATCAGTCACGATAACAGGTGAATTAGCTAAGTGGATAGGCTGTGAATTAGCAATTACTCTTTTCTGGGAGTATCCTAACATTGAAGGATTAGCGCAGTATTTAGCAAAGGAATGTCAGTTATGAGCATTGTTTACTTCTCTAAAAAGTGTTTAAAGCAAAAAGCATCAAACACAGTATATTCCCTCTTTTGTTACCTTCGGTAGAGAATAATTTGAAATCTTTATTTTTACGTCTGTTCTCAACAAATAAATTTAAATGACAAACGTGAGATGCATTCGCCCTTGGCGTTGGCGCAGCCATCGCACAATTCATTATTTTATTTAGTGTTCAGACTTAAAGTAGTATTTTTCTATCTTCGTCGTAACAAAAGAGGGATATTAGTAACATGAACAAAGAAGTAAAATTACTATTCATCATCAATAATTAAGGTTCATGCAAAAACTGAAATATAATATTTTTAATCCTCAATTTAATATAAATCCTTATCCAACTTATCATCGTCTCCGTTCAGAAGATCCAGTATATAAATATCCAATTGATGGGGATTGGTTTATTACTTGTTATGCTGATGTCAAAGCAGTTTTGAAAAGTGGTTGTACTTGCACTGATGATAGACCAAAATCAATTAATGAAAGAAGCAAATATCTGAAAAATCAAAATAAAAATCTTGATACTCTAGCTTATACTACTAGCAAATTTTTATTTTATATGAACCCGCCAGATCACACTAGATTATGTGGGTTACTAATTAAAGCTTTTTCTCCTGTAGTTGTTGAACGAATACGTCCTCAAATTCAGGAAATTGTGAATGAGTTGTTGGACAAAGTTCAGCATCAAGGCAATATGGATATTGTTGCTGATCTTGCCAGTCCACTTTCTGTAAAAGTGATTAGTAGGCTTTTGGGAATACCAAAAGAAGCTCAAGCTCAATTACATCAATGGACTAATGTTTTATCTCGGATTTTAGATCCACTTTTATCATTAGAAGAATATCAAATTATAAATCAAGCTACAGAAGAAATCCAAGAGTATTTATCTAGTTTGATTTGTAAAATAGAAAAAAATTCCCAAGAAGACTTAATTAGTAGTTTAATTGCATTTCAAGAGCAAAGTGATAAATTAACTCAAAAGGAAATATTGGCAGTTTGCACATTGTTATTTGGTGCAGGGGAAGAAACTACAGGTAATACAATAGCTAATGGAATGCTCGCATTACTAAATCATCCTGACCAAATGGAACAATTAAAAAAAGAACCAACAAAAATTCAAGGTGCTGTAGAGGAAATTATTCGTTACGATAGTGCTATTCAGATGATTACCCGAATTGCTACTAATGATTTAAAAATCGGCAATCAACAAATAAAAGCAGGTGAAAAGATAGTTTTTAGGACTTACGCACTGTACAAATTGACCATAATATGTACTACGCAAAATGTACATTTAACGTGTTGACTGCGACCCTGATTTAGTCGCATATTTACTGTTTTAGCTATTAGACATGGCTCAAAAGCCCAAAGAACGTATAGTACATATGTATGATGCGTAAGTCCTAGTTTTATGCTTATGTGCAGCTAATCGAGATCCTACTGAGTTTACAAATCCTGATCAGTTAAATATTAATCGAAATCAGAATTATCATGTTGCTTTTGCTGATAATATTCATTATTGCTTAGGAGCTGCATTAGCACGCCTAGAGACTCAAGTTGCTGTTAATACATTGATTCAAAGCTTTAATAATTTAAAGTTAATTTCAAGTCAATTAGAGTGGAAAAAAAATATAGTTATTCGTGGTTTAAAGGTTTTACCAGTAAGTTTTAATGTAAGAATTTAAAAAGGAAGGAGTAAGACAAAATGGAGCCAATTATAAATAATACTCAAATATCAAGAAGTAAACAAGCTTTTAAATTTAATCCTTATGACCCATTATTTCAAGATAATCCTTATCCTACGTATCACAAACTTCGTTCTATTGAACCAATACACCAAAGTTTCACAGGAATGTGGGTACTTACCCGTTACAGAGATGCTAAAGCAGTTTTACGAGACTCTCGCTTTTGTGTTGATAAAATGCCAAGGCACGTTAAAGACAAAAGTAATTATTTAGGTAATTTCAATACACTTGCACAAGCTATTAGTAACTGGTTGATATTTTTAGACCCACCAGAACATACTAGATTGCGAGGACTTATAAATAAAGCTTTTTCTGCTTCTAACATTAAAAGTTTATATTTGCCAATTCAACAAATCGCAAATCAGTTAATTAATAAAATTCGGTATCAAGACTATATAGATATAATCGCCGATTTTGCTTGTCCTCTACCTTGTAATGTGATTTGCACAATCTTGGGCATACCTGCTGAAGATTGGTATAAGCTGTATTATTGGTCAGATAAATTATCTGAAATTCTAAATCCCCTCAAATCTTTAGAAGACTACGATTTGATGAATAAAGTAGCGATAGAATTTACTGACTACTTTAGGAGCTTAATTGCTCAACGTCAAAAAAATCTAAAACATGATTTATTAAGTGCTTTAATCATAGTTAAAGAGCAAAATAATAAGCTCAGTGAAGAAGAAATTATTTCCATCTGTATGTTACTTTTCTTAACTGGTGAAGAAACTACAGTTCATCTCATAGGTAACGGTATGCTTACTTTATTGCATCATCCCGAGCAAATGCAAAAAATAAAAACACAGCCAATGCTTATTCAAAGTGCTATAGAAGAAATACTGCGTTATGAAAGTCCAATTCAAATTACTACACGAGTAGCAACTGAAGATGTTGTTCTAGATAGCGTGACTATTCGGTCTGGTGACAAAGTATTGGTTGTATTGGGGGCTGCAAATCGAGATCCAGCACAATTTCCTGAACCAGATCGTTTTGATATTACGCGAGTTAATAATAATCATTTAGCCTTTGCTGATGGTATTCATTCTTGTTTAGGCGCAGCATTGACACGGCTAGAAGCTGAAATTGCTATTAATACTCTTTTACAGGAATTATCTGATATACAACTATTACAAGAACAGGTTGAATGGCGTAAAAAAGTTCCTTTTCGCAGCTTAAAATCTCTTCCTATTACTTTCAAGCCATCGAATGTTAAATAATTAAATAAAAAATGTTTTACGAAACTGCTGCTTTTGGATTTACACAAAGCTTAGAATCAAACTGGCTACTCATTAAAGAAGAGTTTAATAGACTACAACAAGATAATTCTATTCCTTGGAAAAAAGAGTTTCTTTATAATAAAGGTTGGGATATTTTCAACTTGCATTCTTTTGGCAAAAAAATAGAAGAAAACTGTCGTTTGTGTCCAGAAACTACAAAATTAGTAGAATCTATTTCTGGAATAACCACCGCGATTTTTTCTTCTCTTGCACCTGGAACTCATATAATTCCTCATAAGGGATATATAAACACTGTACTCCGTTGTCATCTGGGTTTAATTGTACCTACTGACTGTGCAATACGTGTAGGACATGAAACTAAAAATTGGGAAGAAGGCAAGTGCTTAGTTTTTGATGATACACTTGAGCATGAAGTTTGGAATCATGGTAATATTCCTAGAATAATTTTATTAATTGATTTTAAAAAGTCTAGTTTTTGAAATTTACTTTATTTGGTGGTAGTACGCTTAAAGTTATTTAATTAAACAGGGCATTTAAATCAATGGTATTTAGAATTTATAAGCCTTTGGTTGATGTTTTAACTAAAAGTAAGAGGCTGTCTCTAAAGAAATCTAAAGAAAGTAAGACAAGGCGATCACTACAAATAAAAATTGATTTTGAAGTAATAAAGTAGTAGTTCACCAACCTAAAATTGCTGTGTAGGTTGAGTAGTTATTGAGCAGGGGGAGAAGAGAGGGTTGTGTTACAAAAACTAGGATTGGTCTGGTAGAAAAATAGTTGTGTCAATAGTCCTGTATAACTGAGCGGAAGTTTTAAAGTGTATACGTGGTAAAAAGTCCCGATAGAAATTGGTAGATGAAATTTCGGCTAAGAGCTAATTCGTAAACTCAAGTAAAGTACTTGTCTAGTAAGGGTTTCAGGAATTTAAGTCAATAAAGCACTTATTCGCTGAAACTTAGACCTAGTAATGAGTTGAGTACCCTTAAGATTTTCTTTACGAATCAGCTCTAAGGGTGGGGAATGCTCTCATCAAAACCTGAAAAAATTAGAGTATGGCGAATCTGAAAGTGTTTCTATAAAAGTATTAGAGGCTGTTTGCTTAGCTTTGGGTATTTCTTTAAAAGATTTTCTTAGTACAGTGGAAGTGACTGAATAAAGTTTTTCATATATATATTGATATTGGTTACTGTAGTAACTAAAATAAAATCTGAAATCAAAAAGGCGATCGCCCCTCCGGGAAAAGAAATGCGATCGCATGAGTGTTAAACCCCATCAATGAGGTTACTCAGATGATTGTACAAGATGAATTTGACAATCAAGTCTCGGCTCAAGCAGAGTTTGAGGAATATGTTGACCATTTAGCTGACGCAGTAGCACCAGAAATTGAAATTGACTCAGTGCCAGATGATTTGGGAGAACTGTATCGAGTTTGGAACGGTTCCCAACTTATAGGAACTTTTTACCAGAATCTTGAAAGCAAATGGATGGCACAACCCTGTAATAGCGATAAAAGACACTCTTGTAATACTTCTGATTCAGCGCTGCTTTTAATTTAAAATATCTGGCTATAAAGTAGAAGAAAATTACCAAATTCTCAATGCTGCAAATTACGGAGTCCCACAGTCCCGTGAGAGATTATTTCTCATAGGTGCAAGGGAAAATGTAGAGTTACCGAAATATCCTCGGCTAATTACTAAAAAAGCGTTATTAAATAATTTAATTTCTCAAAAAGTATCTGACATTCTATTGAGTCCTACAGTATAGGATGCTATTGGAGATTTACCTAAAATATAAAATTATCCTGAGTTACTAACAAGAGATTGGGTTGTAGCAGAATACCAAAAGCTTAGTAGTAACTATGCTCTTATACTTCGCGGTATCGAATGCCTAGACGATGATTATTCTTACAAACGAGAATATGTGCGAATACTTTCTTCAAGTTTAAGAACCAAACATTCTACAGAAACTATTCAACGTTTTCAGGATACTCAACAAGGCGAGAGAGAAAAAATTAGTCGTTTTTATAAGCTGCATTCTACTGGTGTCTGTAATACCTTAAGAGCCGGAACAGATAAGTATAGGGGTTCTTTCACATCTCCAAGACCAATTCATCCTTTTACGCCGCACTGTATCACCGTCAGGGAAGCGGTAAGATTGCATTCTTACCCCGATTAGTTTAGATTTCATGTAACCAAATGGCACGGATTTCGGCAAGTTGGGAACTCTGTACCACCTTTACTAGCAAAAGCTGTGGCAACAGAAATTATTCGCAGTTTGAATATTTCGCTTTTGAAGCCGAGTTTCCACTACAAGTTGGGAGAAGAGAAGCTATTACAGTTTAATATGTCGTAAGCGGCACAATATTATCAGTGCGACTAGTAAAAATACACTTTGTAATATGTGCAAGGTTAGGCTAAGTCCAAGCACGGAAGAATGTGCTATCTTCCCAGATATTAGCAGTCCGTTGTGCGATCGCTGTCAATTCTTGCTCCTTCAAGGGTACAAAAGCCCGCGCTATCTTGACATTATTCTCTAATTGTGCAACTGTTTCTGCGGCAATCACGCAACAATGAACTCCAGGCTGAGACAGTGTGTAACCTAAAGCTTCCTCCATACCTGTCAATCCACCTGATTTAAACAGCCGACCATAAGCCGGGACTTTCATCGCAATCACACCGACATTTTTTTCTCGAGCAACTGGTAAAACTACCGGAATAAATGGACGTGGGTGGTGTTTATCAGCGGCATTCACAGGAATCAGTGTAGTGTGGAAAGGATAGCGACGCAACCCTTCGGCAATTACTTGAGGGTCGTGATGTCCGGTAATACCAGCAAAGCGCACCAATTTTTGTTGTATGGCTTCTTCTAAAGCTTTAATTGCACCTGATGAACTAAAGATAGTGTCGAGTTGTTCTGAAAAAGAGACGCGATGCAACTGCCACAAATCGAGATAATCTGTATTTAAGCGTTTGAGCGATCGCTCCAATTCTCGCCATGCACTATCCCGATCTCTTTGATCGGTCTTACTTGCTAAAAACAGCTTTGAGCGATGGGATGGTAGGACTTTACCTAAATAATCTTCACTTGGGCCATAACTAGGTGCTGTATCAAAATAACGAATGCCAAGTTGCAGCGCTCTTTGAATAATTGCCGCAGCATCACTCTCTTTTCCTTCCCAGGATAGGGGCGTTTGTCCTGCTCCTCCTAACCCAAAAATGGGGAGTTTTACTTCTGTCCGTCCGAGTAACCGTTCTGGAATAGTTGCTGGCGGTGTTGCAGTATTGATAGTATTTTGCTGTAAAGTATTAGTTGCCACAATACCTCCTGTCACAGCAATACTGGTAATTAGGAAATTACGCCGCGTCTTTGCTTCCGTCATGATTGGCTTTGGGTGCAAAATTACTTTTATTCTAATATCTTAGCTAGGGAAAATTAATCTAAAAAGCGTGGCAGGTAAAGCGATTAATGCCTTTTATATCAAACTAAATGCGATCGCCTGCTCAAAAATTGTGTTTCCGACCTCAATTTTTGACTAGGTTTTAAGTATTATTGCGTATTGACTAATGCTATCCGACCTTAACCTTTCACCGCTCGTAGTTTACCTGAGTTCCATTATCAACTAGTCAGAAAAAATAAGATTATTTTTCAATAAGCTTAAAAATAAACCTGATAATAACTGCAACAATGACAATCACTCTTTCAGCCTCAGACTATGATGAACTATGGGAGCAGAGCTGGCAGAATACCCATCGTCTTTACCAATCAGACGACTTCGACGATATATTTGATTACCCTAAACAGTTAGGAACAGGATACAGGCGATTAATTTGGCTTCAGGATGGATTTTGGCTTCGCGTTCGGGAATTTGAATGCCGAGAATTTATTCGTTGTGATGATTATGAAGAAGGATGGACAGCATCAGTCCTGACATTTTTTATTTGCGGCGATGCTGGAGTAGTGATTCACAAGACAAACGACTACTTTCACGAAATTAGCGGACAGAATTGTTTCGGATTTGGCTCTGCGATGGAGACAGAAGAGTGGCCTGCAAACCAACGAATCTTTCGAGTCCAGATTTGCATGGAGCCTTCTTTTCTCAAATCCTATGGTAGCGCCCAGCTTGATTCATTGCCATTGCAGTTAAAAAATTTGATTGAGGGAAACAAACAGGAAGATTTCAATCTGCTGGGAACAACGACTCCAGCGATGCAGCTAGCAATTGGGCAGATTCTAACTTGCCCTTATCACGGATGGATCAAACAGCGATATCTGGAAAGCAAAGCTTTAGAATTATTAGTTTTGCACTTAGAGCAAATCGTCAAGCGCGAACAGGGCTTAAATTTGATTACAAACCTCAAGTCTACTGATATTGACCGCATTTATGGTGCTAAAGAAATTTTACTGCGGCATTTGGATAATCCGCCATCAATACTCAACTTAGCAAAGCAAGCTGGAATTAATCACAACAAGCTCAAGCGAGGCTTTCGTGAGATTTTTGGCACAACTGTATTTGGCTACCTGCACGATTATCGCATGGAGAAAGCACGGCAGCTGCTCTGTGAAGGGAAGTTGAGCGTAGCGACAGTAGCAAATATAGTGGGCTACGCCAATACTGGACATTTTGCTGTGGCTTTCAAACGCAAGTATAGCATTAGTCCCAGCGCCTGTCGCTCAGGAGAAAAGCCTGTTGTTTGAAATTTATCAAACATTTGGTTTTCTTTGAGTTGCAAGCGGTCTTCCTTGAGCGGAAATGGTCAATGAAATCCTGTATGCTCCGTATAACTTAATTAATTGCCAACTAATTTCAACAACTTTGTGAGTCAAAAAGGAAGTTTTCCTGGATGAGTTGCCAAGGAGGGTATTGGCTTTTTTGATGTGTGAGGAGCTATGCAGGTTCAGCGATCGCCTAATTTATTATCTTTTGTTGTCAGTTTATCTGGATGCATCACAAGTGTCTTGATGTCACTTGTTGCTCAACCTGTTTGGGCGCAAAGTACAAAAACTGCCCCTATTACAGCATCAACTGAGGCTAGTGCAGACTCTACTCAACTAATTACTAAAAAACAGGTTATTAAACCAATCAAAAAGATTCAGCAACTCAGCCAGATAACGCATTTTATCAGTAGCGCTCAACAGTTAGTACAGTCGCCAACACCAGTAACAGCGCCAACTCCTGAATTAGTTGAAGTGACTGGAGTTAAGGCAAATCTTACTTCTAAGGGTGTGGAGGTGATTTTGCAGACTAGCAAAGGGCAAGAGTTGCAAATCACAAACCGCAGTGCTGGCAATAATTTTATTGGTGATATTCCCAATGCTCAACTGCGTTTACTTAGTGGTGAGGCGTTCACATTCCGTTCCCAAAAACCAATTCAAGGGGTTATAGAAATCACAGTCACAAACTTTGATGCCAGTACTATCCGGGTGACGGTGACAGGTGAAGCGAGTTTGCCTGCTGTTGAGTTGTATGATAGTCCAGATGAGGGTCTTATATTCTCTGTGGCGACTGCTGCATCATCGGCACAACAACCTCAAACGCAACCTCAGCCGGACAATCAGACACAGCCAAGTCAACCATCGGCACAAAATGATGAACCGATTGAATTAGTGGTAACGGGTGAGCAAGATGGATATGGTACAACTGATGCTTCATCTGCAACTAGAACTGACACACCCATCCGCGATATTCCTCAATCCATTCAGGTAATTCCCCGCCAGGTGATTGAAGACCGAGTAGTTACCAACCCAGATGATACCGTCAGAACAGTCAGCGGTGTAATTCCCTCCAATCCTTCCTATGAAGCAGGGTTAAGTTCTTTTTCTATTCGGGGCTTTGACAGTGGCTCGAATATTCTCAGAAATGGTGTTAGAGACATCGATTTTGGCTCAATATCTAGAAACGATCTCACGAATATTGAGCGCGTTGAAATCTTGAAAGGCCCGGCTTCTGTGCTATATGGTCAGGGATCTTTAGGTGGTGCAGTTAATATTGTCACCAAACAGCCATTACGTGACCCTTTCTATAACCTTGAGTTTCTCGCTGGGAGTTATGACCTCTACCGAGGTCCAGTAGATTTTTCCGGACCACTCAATGATAGCCGCACTGTGCTATATCGTTTAAATGCTTTTTATCAAGACTCAAATACGTTTATTGACTTTAGTCGTAATAATCGTTGGTTGGTGAATCCGGTTGTTAGCTGGCAGATTAGCCCGAATACCAAACTTACCATTGAAGGAGATGTGTCGAAAACAGTAAGTCAAACTTCTGCCGGCTTACCTGCTGTGGGTACGGTGCTGCCCAATCCCAACGGTAAGATTCCCATCAATCGCTTTATAGGTGAGCCAGGTGACTTTGAGACTGCTTCGTTTGCCAGAATTGGGTATGACTTGCAGCATCAATTTAGCAAAAATTGGTCAGTACGAAATGTCTTTCGGTACGCAGTTTTAAAAAGAGGAGGGGGTGGATTTACTGCTGGTAGTAGCCTTGACCCTGATGGTCGAACTCTTAGCCGCTTTTACTTCGACGATCCAACTCCAAATACAGATGATACCGTAAACGGCTTTATTGTAGCGACTGACTTGACTGGTAAGTTTCAAACTGGGTCGATTAAGCATACACTTCTGTTTGGGACGGAGGTATATAACACCAAACGCACAAATAATGAGTATATCTTTGGCGAAGTTGCACCGCTTGATCTGTTTAACCCGGTGTATGGCTCTCCCAGAGGTGCTGTTGATAATAGAGGTAATAGTACTCAATCAAGCGGGTTTGTTGGGGTTTATCTTCAAGATCAGATTGCTTTAGTAGATAACTTGAAATTAGTGCTAGGCGGACGGTATGACTGGGCTAATCAGGACTCGAAGGATTTGCTCGCAGATACAAAAACCAGCCAATCTGATGAAGCATTTAGCCCACGGGTAGGAATTGTCTATCAGCCTATTGAGCCAATTTCTCTTTATGCTAGCTACAGTCGATCATTTAACCCCAACAGTGGCACTGATGCCAATGGCAATTTATTCGAGCCAGAAACTGGAACTCAGTATGAAGTGGGCATTAAGGGAGATTTGAGTAACAAACTGTCTGCAACTTTGGCACTGTTTGACTTGACTCGCTCTAACGTGCTGACGAGCGATCCCAATAATTCTAACTTTTCTATCCAAACTGGGAAACAACGCAGTCACGGCATTGAGTTGGACATTAGTGGTGAAATCTTGCCAGGATGGAGCATTGCAGCTGGTTATGCCTACATTGATGCTCGCATCAGCGAGGACACAGATTATGCTGTAGGAAACCGCTTGATTAATGCGCCAGAAAATTCCTTCGGTTTGTTCACATCCTATAAATTTCAATCCGGTAGTTTAGAAGGATGGGGGTTAGGCTTGGGTTTCTTCTATGTTGGCGAACGAGAAGGAGATTTGGATAATAATTTTACTCTACCAAGCTATTTTCGCACCGATGCTTCTATTTTCTACAAACGCGATCGCTTGCGAGCTGCTGTCAGTATCAAAAATCTCTTCAACGTTGATTACTACGAATCATCTTCTGACATTCTCAGAGTTTTTCCAGGCGAACCGTTGACGGTACAGGGCAGAATTTCGTGGCAGTTTTAATCCCAATAGAATACAAAGGAGTATTCTTTATGCACTCCAAAAAACTCCGAGACTTTGTATTCACACTACACCGTTATATCGGGTTAGCTATAGGTTTAATTGCAATTATTATCGGTCTAACGGGTAGTTTGTTAGTCTTTCATGATGAAATTAGTGAATTTTTATTGTATCGCCACATTGGAACGATTACTCCACAAGGCGATGCCTACGGCAACCCGAAGCGGGAACGCTTGCCTGTGGAAGTTATCCTCAATCAGGTGAAAACAGCTTATATAAATCAACCAGATGTTACAATCGATCGGATTTATATATCTGCAAAGCCAAATGCTCCTGCGATCGTTGTTCCCAGGAAACAGGAAAGTGATTTGGCTGAACTCTATGTCAATCCTTATACCGGAGCAATCATTGGTAACAGTCAGAAAATTTTTTCTGAGCGCTTTTTCTACTTTGTCTACGAACTCCACTACAGTTTATTAGCAGGCAAAACTGGATATGCGATCGCTGGGATAGCTGCCTTATTGATGTTTATCCTCAGTATTACAGGCATTGTCCTCTGGCCGGGTTGGAGAAAACTGCTTAATGGCTTCAAAATCAAACTTAATGCTCATCCAAAACGCATTAACTTTGATATTCACAAAGTTGCAGGTATTGTTACGGCTATATTTATTGTCCTTACAGGCTTCACTGGTTTCTGCTGGAATTTCTCTGATTTCACTAATCCGATAATTTATGCAGTCACATTTACCAACAAGTCAGCATCGGAACCAGTCTCTAAGCTGATTCCAGGTAAAACCCCATTGGAACTGACAGACCAACTAAAAACTGCTCGTGCTACGTTCCCAAATGCTATGCTGGGGACGATTTATTTTCCTCGTAAACCAGAAGATGCTTTGAGCATTCGTTTTAAATTGCCCCAGGATGATGATGAGAATGGGCAAAGCTATGTTTATCTCGACCAGTACAGTGGTAAAGTGTTGCGAGTGGATAACATATTAGAGATACCGTTGGGCGATCAAGTTCTCAACTCTTTTGAACCACTTCACTACGGCACTTTTGGCGGATTGCCTACGCGCATCCTCTATATCTTTGTTGGACTTGCACCATTAATTTTATTTATTACTGGCTTTGTGATGTGGTGGTATCGCAGAAGATCTACAAGCAAATTACTCAAAGAAGCGATATTTATAGAAACCTTAAGCAAAAACGCTCAAAAGTAGAAAAGCGATGTTTCGCACTCCTGACTATTATTTACCTGTTGTTAGCCACCGTTCCCCGATAAATCTAGCTGCCCATAGACATTGATATCAAATATAAATTGAATATTGATGTGGTTACTGGTATATCCTGTAGGCAAAGGTGCAAAGGGTGCAGATCGCTGTATAGCGTTGAGCGCCGCTTGATCAGTGACGCTGAATCCAGAGGTTTGTGCAAGTTGGAGATTGCTTAGTTGCCCGGAACGGTTAATAGTGAAGTGAAGTACTGTTCGCCGAGAAGACTCGGTTACTTCTGGTAGCCACTGCTGCTTGACTTGTTGCTGTAGTTGGTTTAAGTAAGAGGTGATATCTATATCTTGACTGCTGGCATCAATACCAGAAGGAGCTTGATTATCTCGGTTGGAATTAGGTAAAGCTGCTAGATAATTACCGTTAAAATTCCGACTAGATACACTTTGAGTACCACCCAGCAAGCTTGCTGCACCTGTTTTCAGAGATGACTGAGCTATAGGTGTTCGCCCACTTGAAAGTCTTCCCGACTGGCTTAACTTCTTATGATTGGGTACTGGTGATTTAATAGCAGGTGCAAGCGCTGTTTTTCGGGGTAGGGCTGAGGATGGTGTAGTATTAGGCGCTACTGCTATTTTTTTAGGTTTAGCTGCTAATGGTATTGTTGGTTTTGCGATCGCTGTTGGCTGTGGTTTAGCTGCTAGTGGTATTGTTGGTCTTGCGATCGCTGTTGGTTGTGGTTTAGCTGCTAATGGTATTGTTGGTCTTGCGATCGCTGTTGGCTGTGATTTAGCTGCTAATGGTATTGTTGGTTTTGCGATCAGTGTTGGTTGTGGTTTAGCTGCTAATGGTATTGTTGGTCTTGCGATCGCTGTTGGCTGTGATTTAGCTGCTAATGGTATTGTTGGTTTTGCGATCGCAGTTGGTTGTGGTTTAGCTGCTAATGGTATTGTTGGTCTTGCGATCGCTGTTGGCTCAACTTTGGGTGCTAATGGTATTGTTGGTCTTGCAATCACTGTTGGCTCAACTTTGGGTGCTAATGGTCTTGTTGGTCTTGCGATCGCTGTTGGCTCAACTTTGGGTGCTAATGGTCTTGTTGGTCTTGCGATCGCTGTTGGCTCAACTTTGGGTTGTTGAGGAGATAAATTTGGTGATTCCGCTTTCTGCTGCTTTAGTTCTGGCCGGAATCCCTCTGCTGAAGATAAGGTTGTTGAGTCAAAAGGACTCTTGCTAGAGGCTTTATGTGCATCTGAATTAGCTGAGTTCACCGCAGAAACAGGTTTTTTTGGTAAAGCTTTCCCACCTGCAATTGAATTTTTAGTAGCCCGGAATGAGGTTTTTTGGGGTATGTGTGTTTCATTGGGATAAACTTCAACTACCTCAATTGGAATCTCTTGCTTAGGCTCAGGCATAAAAGCTGTGAACCAATATTTGCTTCCGATCAGTAAAATAGAGTGTAGAAGAATGGAACTAACTAGACCTGGGAGGATATCGAGGAGGCCCATGCTCCGATAGCGTTGAAATTCATGAGAAAAAGCCATGTTATTGTGCTTTTGCGTGATAGATAACAGCCTCAACAGTCTATTTACTGTCTTCTAACCTAGAGGATATCGTATCTGATTCAAGCAAAACAAACGAGATATTGGATAATATCTTCCTCAACTCGATCGAGCCGAAATGGTCAACTGTACCGACTTCAGGACATTCGGCAACATACAAATCTTCTTTGTGAAGAATCGCAGTTAATGTTTTGGTCTTTATAGGGTTTTATTTTGATCTGGACAGTCGAGCGATGCCTACGGCAGCAAGCTACGCACTGCTTTTTCTAGCTTAACGCTAAAGTGTGATCGCATTACTTATTACCAAGGGAATTTTTCTTAGCGTAGTTGAAATTTCTTTGATATTCACTGATTTTTTGTTGAGCTACTACATAATTTGGGCTAGAAGATGGCACAGCTTTCATAAGTGCGATCGCAGCTTGCCACTGACTCACAACTATTTTCCACTCATCTGGAGATTTCGCAGATTGAGTCAGGTTAGCTGCATTAATTGCTTTACTTACTGCCTCTCGAAATGTATCAGCTTTAAGTAACACAGTCGGCGATTCTGAAGTCACTGATGAGGGTGTAACTAATACAGGCTTTGATGGTATTTGTGTTGAATTTTTAGAAGTTAGGGGGAATATTTCTACAAATCTTGAAGAAAAGTATATTCCTAGAAAAATTGAAAATATTATAAAAACGATTAACAACTTTTTATTTAAATTACGGTCTTTCCGTCGAATCTCAATAATTGTATATTTTTCAGTATTCGATAAAATCTTTGATTTTATTGTGTGTAAACCCATTTCTCCACGCAATCTATTAAGTTCTTTATCTGTATTAAAATTAATGTTTGGTTTATTAGTATCCTTTTCTTTGTTGCTAGAATGAGCAGATATTATTCTGTGCCTTACCAAATATTTAATTTGATAAATCAATGCACCTGCAAAAATATAGAATAATCCAAATATTAGTATTAGATTACTATTGATGTTTTCTATTTGTGTATAGTATTCAATTTGTCTGTCGTAACTAGGATGAAAGAATAGTAAAAGTATTATAGAAAATAAAGCTGCTATCAGTGTAGAAATTGCAATTACAAGCCAAGCGTACAATCCTTCCCACCAACTCATCATTCCTGGTAAGAATCCTTGTGTTCTACCTATTTCGGGTACTTGAATTTCTGATACCAATCGACTAATAAATAAGTATAAGTAGTGATGAGTCAAAGAAATTATCGGAATTGGAGATAAGATTAATAATATTGTAAATATAAAAAATAATTTCGGGCTGTGTACAAAATATACGATATCATAGCCTACCTTTCCAGTATTTTTGATGACAAATATAATAACTCTCAAAAATAGAGTCAAAATTAATGCTTTTAACCAAGAACTAGGATAAGGAAACCATAACGGCCAGTAAAAATTTTGTAGTTCTTGCTTAGTAACGTCCTGATTAGTCGGCTGTTTCATAACCAATAAATTCAAAAAATTGATAAATCATCGTCTATTTTATGGTTGATCATCTATACTTATAAGCAATTTTGTCGAAAATTTTATATCTCTATATTTAAATTTTAGTTAGTTTTTTATATTTCTATAAAAAATCTAGAAATGAGACTTTTTTGAGATTATTACATAAGGTAAATGAAATACTAACGTTCCTTAGTAATCACAGAACTACCATTAGTAATGCTTACTTTTTGAATAAACACGTCACGACAAGATGATAAAATATCAGTACTGATTTGATTAGCAATAAACTCAAAATCTTGATTTGTTAATCCTTGTACAGTATCGCCACTTAAATTAATACAAATAGTTAGGAATTGAGAATTCCTAGAAGACTCTTCATTATCTACTGCTTCTAGTTCAGCTTCTGCTATGCCCAAATCAAATTCTTGACTCCAAGCTGGAAACTCCTTACCCGTTTGTTGTCCATAAACTCTCACTATTTCAACAGATGCAGCCTCTAAAGCCGTTAAACCTTTGCGAATAAATGCAACTAAAATTTGCTGATTTGGTACTTCGGCAGATTCTAGCATTACCTCCAAGCAAGTATCTTGGAAAGTAACCTTTGCAGCGATTCCTTTGGGGTATAGGTGGCGGTTCATCAGAGATGCGATCGCTTCTGCATCTCCCTGTTTTGCAAGTTCCAGAATATTTGGCTGTATCATAACCAGTAAAAGGGAAAATCTAGAAAAATAAACTTATATTCTCAGGATTCCCTCTTGACAGCCTGAAGTAACATGATGATGCAAAATATCAGCTAACTTGGGCTAAAATATTTAGTATAAAGATAGTCATTCACAGACTTTTACAAAAATATATTTTTCCACATAAACTACAAAAACTCTTGTTTTTGTGCTTACCAAATTAACAAGATTAATATTAATCAGTTAATTCCAATTTTAAATATGAACTTTGATCGAGATCATGTTTGGCCTTCGACGCTAGAAGAAGCCATAGTTATCCAAGAAACGCTGCAAAATCAAGTAATTACTGAAGACCAACTGCAAGACCCTATCCAATACGTTGCTGGAGTGGATATGGGTTTTGAAGCTGATGGAACAATTAGCCGTGCAGCAGTCGCAGTCCTGAGTTTTCCTGATTTGCAAGTAATCGAGACAAGCCTAGCATATCGTCCTACAACCTTTCCTTATGTTCCTGGGTTCCTTTCATTTCGGGAAATTCCAGCTGTCCTTGATGCCTTAGAAAAGATTAAAACAACACCAAATATTATCTTGTGTGATGGTCAGGGAATTGCTCATCCCCGCAGATTAGGTATAGCTAGCCATTTAGGCTTACTTATAGATATGCCGACAATTGGTGTAGCTAAGTCGAGGTTGATAGGTAAGCATGAAGAATTGGCAGAAACCAAAGGTAGCACGCAACCACTGATATATAACGGTGAAACCATTGGGGCAGTTTTGCGATCGCGCACAGGAGTAAAACCTCTGTATATCTCCAGTGGTCATCGAATTAGTTTACCGACAGCGATTGACTATGTATTACGCTGTACACCCAAATATCGGCTGCCAGAAACTACACGCATCGCTGATAAACTAGCGTCGGCAAAATAAAGCTTGTTGAAGTTTTTTCTAAATACTTGCTTACACCGACTCAATCGTGTTAGGAATCGCACAGAAAGAAGTTGAAGTAGCTAAATACGATTTACAAAGTTAGAACAATGAACGCACTAACTTTACAGTGGCACGATGCAGGTCAAGATAAAACTCAGAATATTTACGAACAACAGCCAAGTCAAAATTATGGCACTGTCCGCATCGGTCGCGACCCTCTCCGGTGCGACATTGTTCTGAGTCACCCTACTGTCTCTGGTCTGCACGTTGAAATATTTTTTCATCACCAGCAACAGCGCTTTTATATTAGGAATTTGCGATCGCAAAATCCCCCCGTTGTTGATGGACGGCAATTAGTCCAAGGTGAAATGCCTTTAACTGAGGGCACTAGTATCTCTTTGGGACAAATAAAACTCAATGTTATAAGCGTTTCCACGGGTAGCATTCCAGCAACAATTTTGCTACCACCCAATCCAGCAGTAAATCTTAAACATCACCATCACCCACCAACACCCCCCGCACCACCACCAGGGGTTTATGGCTTAGAATGCCCCAAATGTCATAAAGTGTCCCCAGGAGAGAATCTACAAATTGGCTGTCATTGGTGTGGGACATCTTTAGCTGCGGCTGTGAGTGTGTTGGTAGAACCGGGTACTTAAGAAGGAGGGGCAGGAGAGAAATCAATTCAAAATTCAAAATTCAAAATTGAAGATTCAATCCCCATACTCAATGCCCAATGTCCAATGACTAATGACTAATGACTAATGACTAATGACCAATGACAAATGACAAATGACTTACAAATCCAATTGAGTTGGGAAGAACCAGCGACGGGTGAACGGCGAGAACCACTGTTAAGTATGCCGATTGCTTTTGGTCGAGAATTTGCTCGCTTACCTACTGAACTTAGGGGAGTACGCGTTTCTCGGATGCTACTTAACAGTAATGAAGTCTCTCGTTATCATGCCCTAATTGACTGGGAACAAGACCATTTAGTAGTGATTGACCAAGGTAGCGTTAACGGTGTCTATGTCAATGGTCAACCACAAACGCGCAGTGTTTTGGTTAATGGCGATACGTTACAAATTGGCCCATATTTGATCGCAGTGACATTTGGTGCTAACGCCTCTGCACCAGATACCACTCCCCCTTCAACGATTCACTTCAACGCAAAGACTAATCGCCCAGACCCCAGCTTACCTGTAGTTCAGCCGCTAACACCCGTGGTAAGTAATTTCCCACCATTGGCGTTTCAGGCCCAAAAGGTTTCTGTGCAAGCACTTCATGCTACGGGATTACCAGTAGATGAATCTGATTATCTAGCGATCGGGGCGGGATTGGGTAGCTTTTTATGGGCTGATTTGCTAAGAATTAGTGGTGTGGGTGCTGAGAAGATTGTGGCTTTGGGATTAGAGGCGGAACCTTATGCTCGTTACAAACGCCTCTGTTTGAATTCACAGATTCCCTTATATGAAAGATTGCGTTCTAATTCTGACTCTTGTCCCGATAATATTTGGGGTTGGCCTAGTTATGCCTTGCGTGAAGCTTGGAAAGACTTAGCCAAGGGAGAGATAAAGTCAGCATTCAAGTATTTATGGCAAGTGTTTGCCGAACCAACATTTGCAGAAACTTATACTCCTCGTGCGGGTAATGTCTTTGATTCCATCGACCGGGAGACGAAGCGCATTGGCTGGAATCAAATTTATCGCTATGGGCGAGTTAGGGTAATTCGCAAAACTGATGATGGCAGGTATTGCGTAGCCTATTCTCGCGGTCCAGGCAATTATGCTTTTTTAGTTAGTCGTTATTTACATTTAGCTACTGGGTATCCAGCAATTCAGTTTCTCCCAGATTTGCAAGCTTATAGAGAAAAATATCAAGATTTTACATCTGTCGTCAATGCTTATGAAGCCCACGATCGCGTTTATGAGCAACTAGAGCAACATGGTGGTACAGTATTGATTCGAGGGCGGGGAATTGTGGCTTCGCGGATTGTGCAGCGGATTTATGAAGCCAGAAAGCGAAATCGAAATATTGCAGTTTTGCATTTAATGCGATCGCCTAAACCCCAAGGCAACAAATTTCAAAAAGCCACGCGCCTAGTCAAAAATCATTACGAATTTCAACCCTTTAACTGGCCGAAAGCCTGTTGGGGCGGCGAACTCCGGGCAATGTTAGAAAAAGCTACCCCTGATGAGCGTAAGCGTTTACTAGCAGACTGGGGTGGAACTACCACCGCTGACCGCCACGACTGGCAGCAAATTACTGCTCAAGGGTTAAGCGAAGGCTGGTATCAAATTATCTTCGGTGAGGTTCTGGATGTAGAACGAGATGCCCAAAACCGGACTATTACCCGTATCCGAGAACAAAACTTTGGGGAAATGAAATTGTTAGCTGACTTTATTGTTGATGCTACCGGACTGGATGCCAAAATAGATGCCAATCCTCTGCTAGCAGATTTAGTGAAACATTACAACCTCCCAGTAAACCACCTGGGACGATTGACTGTAGCGAACAATTTTGAATTAGTAGAAATGCGTAGCGATCAAGGTCAAATGTATGCGGCTGGAGCTATTACTTTAGGTGGCCCTTATGCCGCAGTTGATAGTTTCTTGGGCTTACAATACGCCGCATTAGTCGCCGTTGATGGACTTGCCGCCGCTCGTGCGCCTGGAGTTCAAAGGTTGAATGTTGTAAGTTCCTTTAGGCAATGGTTGAAGTGGGTGTTAAATCAGTCACCTTAGTATTAGGAGGCAGAAGGGATAGAGTATTTATCTGGCTATTTTGAGTAGCAAATCCTAACTTCGAGGATAAAAGGTGCAACTTCGAGGATAAAAGGTGCAACTTCGAGGATAAAAGGTGCAACTTCGAGGATAAAAGGTGCAACTTCGAGGATAAAAGATGCAACGTTGAGGATAAAAGGCGCAACTTCGAGGATAAAAGGCTCAACGTTGAGGATAAAAGGCGCAACTTCGAGGATAAAAGGCTCAACGTTGAGAATAAAAGGTGCAACATTGAGGATAAAAGGCTCAACTTTGAGGTTCAGATGCTCAAGTGCGCTCGCTGATGAACTGCAACACCACTTAATGTTGTCATCATAAATTTATTTTTATTTAGCAGGAGAGTTAAAAATGAACAACTGGTATTTTAATTTCTAGCATTTCACTTTTTTATTAAGAAAGATGTGACTAATGTATAGTACCCCAGCATCGAATAGGGAGAGTGAGATAATTACTCTAATTTACTATTGGCTGAGGATCTGATGACTGAGCTATATGATACTATTGGCAGTGTTTACGAGCAGTTTAAAACTGTAGCCACATTGCCGATCGCCGAAAAATTTACACTATTTAAGATTCTTGGTAATTTTCAAGGGAAAACCATTCTAGACTTAGCCTGCGGTACTGGCTTTTATAGCAGATTGTTGAAAGAACAAGGATCTGCAAAAGTTGTTGGTGTAGACATATCAGAGGAAATGGTAAATGTTGCACGCCAGCAAGAGATGAAAAATCCACTTGGAAATGAATATCAAGTGTTAGATATTGCCAAACTGTACAAACTTGGCAGTTTTAATTTAGTTACTGCGGTTTATCTTCTTAATTATGCAGAAAACAAAGAGCATCTACTACAGATGTTTTGTAATATTCGCAAAAATATAGCGTCAAACGGGCGTTTTGTTGCCATCACGGTTAATCCGAATTTCTCTTGGAAGAAATCAAATTTGACAAAGTATGGACTTACCGTACTCAAACAAGAACCTTTGTCAGAAGGCTTTTATTCTGAAGCTGAATTTCACACAAATCCACCATTTATTATTAAATACTTTGGGTGGAGTCAATCTATTTACGAATCAGCTCTTACAGAAGCCGGGTTTAAGAAGTTTTCATGGCATCCTATAGAAATTCCAAAGCAAGCAATAGAACAGTACACAGAAGATTACTGGCAAGATTTTTTAGACAATTGCTTAATCATAGGTCTAAGTTGTGAGAATTAACCTAATTTTTCATGAGAAGTTCTTATTCTAGTAAGCTAATGCGCCTATATATTGCACAAACTCCGTATAGACCGTCATTAGTCATTAGTCATTTGTGTTTCTAAGAGGTTGTTTGAAAAGTGGTTGGCTGTGATTTTAATCACCCCCCTTAATCCCCCCGATGTATTGGGGGGAAACCGAAAAATCCAGTTCCCTCCCTTTGTAAAGGGAAGGGTTAGGGTGGGGTAAAAAATATTTAATACATCAATCATGACTTTTCAAACAACCTCTAAGCTCGACTTTATCCATAATTAAGAACTTGGTTTTCTTTATCTGGCAAAAATCCTAGCTTTTTGGCAAATATTTTTTCTACCTCACAGATTATCGATGAAGTTGAAAAAGTAAAACTCCCGTCTCGCAGAGGTTTCAACAATAGCTTGAGCGTTGCCAAAAAAATGGATAAAGTCGAGCTAAGGACAAATGACAAAGGACAACCCTCTCCTGAAGGAGACGCTGCGCGAACACTAATATTCGAGCATTCACCACACCTAAAATTAGGGGAGCCGTTCCGGTAAATTGGCGAATTACCCTTGATTCACCAAATGGCTGCTGGCAAATATCAATGGTAACGAGGAGGAGTTAGCTAATGAATAAAAATCCATCAACGCTGATTGCGTTGCGATCGCCTTGCAAGGAATGCGGTCATACAGGAGGACTGTTGATTAAACCACACCCTGCTCACCTCGGCTTGATCAAGTGTGACTGTTGTGACACTTATTAAGGCAAGGTAGGCAGCAGTTAAAAACTTTCTGCCAAAGTTGGTGTACTGTGCATCAGTTCACTCGCTCAAATTTTGGTGATGAGCAACTGAATGGTTGGTCGTACCTTAATGTCCGACAGGAGGTGCAACTTCAATATTTATCTTCATTTTTATTTCCCGACCTGCAAAACTTTTTTACGGCGCGCATTTGCCATCATTTTCTGAAATAAGACAAAGAACTCTAAGATTTAACTAAGAACTTGTCATTCACTTGCTCAAGAGAACTTGTGGGTCTCCCGTAAACCAAGTGGTGTCAATGGTTAGCCGACAAATGCGCCAATCTTTTCCGTCACGAATTAGATCGACATCGTAACGGTTTTTCATCAGGCAATGCCGTGAGTGGTCGTCTGGCGGCAGGTGTGTGGCTTCGACTAACGCCAGCATTTTGGCGGTATCTCCTTCAACACGAATGCGTGGGTTAGTCACCACATGGGTCGTGGTATGCGGTCCAGCAACGCTGATAATGTGTTGGACGATGTTTTCGCCGCCGATGAGAAGCGGAGGAAGCTCAAGACCCAGCTTACGCGCGACGGCACTGAAATCCACGACGGCATTCTCAGAAAAGGCAGAAGCAAATAGGGCTGCGTCGTTGAGGTCAATGCCGGCACCGTAACGATAAAGTGCATCGGCAATCCCTAGATAGTCTTGTACCGAGTCGGGAATAGTAGTTGCAGCAAGATTTGGGTCTGCTCCGGTAGTTAGATTTGTTTCTGGTGTGTTTATATTCTTTTCTGCAAATTGTTCATTCATAATATATTTCCTTTCTTTTATTTACCTTTTTCGAGATTGTCAACCTTGCTAACTGAATAATCTAGAATTATATTAGGATGCTTATGATACTAGTAAAGGTATTTCTGATCGTCATACTGTGTTAGCGGATAGCGCAATCCTAATCTCTTTCTAGAAAGAGAAATATATCTTTATAAATTGTTTAGATTAGCGATTATGAACCTTAAAGACATATCCCCAAATTTTCCCCGTCGTCAAATTCTCAAAACTGCTCTCACTTTTGTGACTGGCTTAACCACGACGTCACTGTTATCTTTTTTGATGACCAAATCCACAAAGCCAGCACAAGCAATTGTTGTGCAACGACCAAATGAATTTGAACTTGAGGGTAAAGGTACTCGCATCAAGTATTCAATCCTCAATGGAGTTCCACAACTTGATTACAAAACTAAAAATATTTCTGAGCATTTCAGTGGCGATCAAATTCAGACATTAGCTACTGATATCGGTACACTACTGACAATAATTATTAGCAGACCACCAAACCCTGATTTGGGAGGAAATATAGTTAAACTGAGCTTTCTCTTACCAATTATCAACCTACCAATTGGGACTCGAGAAACTCCTGTTCAAACCGAAGCCATTTTAACTACTGAAAGAACATCAGGAATTATTCGTACCCCTCTGTTTGGACAATTACAGTCATATCAAACTATAGTACTGAACGGAACCGCGAGATACCGCTAGATAGGTCTAATTTCTGAAATTAATTCTTTTGGAAAACAAATTATCAATTATCCCTTGACTCGCAATACAGTTCGGTTAAGAATATTTCCAGCGATCGCCCATCAATTCTAACTTCAAACAGCGATGTCTGACGACAAGCCGCTGCGTGTCTACGCTTTTTGTTATTTCTTCTTTGCCGCCCTTTGCGTCTTTTGCAGTTCAATTCTCATGCTAAGTGAGAAAGTGCGTAGGCGTAGCCCGCCGCAGGCATCGCTCCCTCATATCTAAAGTACAGTGAAAAATAGAGCGCAGGCGTAGCCCTTCGTAGACATTGCTTACCCATTCAAGTTCCAAACGCTAACTTCGAGGTTCAAAGAGTCAATAGTTAGTGCTTTTGACTCTAAGTAGAGGAATGCTCTCTAATCAACTGAGGATAAAATTATGCGAACAGTACCAATTTAATTACCAGAAACAGTATTTTCAGCAATTCGTAAAAATCCAGAAGAATTTATCCATTTACTCAAACAACAAGTAGGGGAATAGCGATCGCCACACACAGGCAATTCCCTCAATGGACAATAAAATTAAAATTGCCGCCGCGAGAATGATTTCAGTAGGGCTATATCCATCTCGCATCCAAGTAGATGGATTCTCTACGATGTTTGCGAGGCGGGGATTAATTGCGAAGTTTGGGTGATTTGATTGGAGTTGATTGGAGTTGTAAAGGCAGTTTTCACGGCTCGAACTTATTTTAAATGTTTCTATGAAAATGGTATTTATGCCAGAAGAATGAGGAAATTACCTAGAAATCGAGAGAAAGTAGAAATTAAGTAGAATCAAGAAGAAATCTCACAAGCTGTCTATGCAATGGGTTGATTTTTTAACCAATGAAGCTGCTACTCATAGTTTATCCCCAGAGCAAACGGCAGCTTTTGTAGAGCGTTTGAAAAATGAAAACTTAGGTAAGAGTCAGGTGAAACTTGCCAGTGAATTGAATATCGGTGTTGGTGTTTTCAAAAAGCTGATGACTAAGGTGTATAACAAGTTTGCTCAGAGTTATCCTGAGTTAGCGACTTCTAAGAGTCGGGGCAAACTAGAAAAGTTACGGGCTTGCCTGAGAGCAAAATATAATGACAAGCAAGACTTCGACGTGAGCACTCAGTCGAACGCTACCCACACCACAATTAAAGAAATTCATCAAAATATTCCCACTGCTGTTCCATTTAAAAGATTTGTGGGACGTGAGGCAGAACTACAAAACCTGCACTCCTCATTACAAACATCTCGGCAAGTTGCCATTGTAGCTGTGGCAGGTATGGGTGGTGTGGGAAAAACTCAACTGGCTACCCAATACGCCAAACAGTACTTGCAGAATTATCAAGGTGGGGTTTGCTGGTTATCAGCACAGGGAATTGATGTCGGAATTCAGATTCTCAGATTTGCCCAATTGAAATTTAACCTCATTGCACCGGATGAGTGGGAATTAGCAGATAGGCTGAAGTCCTGCTGGGAGAAGTGGCAACAAGGTGAGATGCTGCTGGTGTTTGATGATGTTACTGACTACGAAACACAGGTTCAGCCTTATCTACCCCCAGAATCACCCCGGTTTAAAGTATTGCTGACAACGCGCCAGGAATTTGATAGAACTTTGCCACAATTACGTTTGGATGTCCTCAAACCATTGGTGGCAATGAAATTATTAAAATCGCTGGTTGACAGGGAACGACTTAAAAACGAGGCTTGGGTTGCCAGAAGAATTTGTAAATTCTTGGGATATTTACCTTTGGCGTTAGAGTTAGTGGGGCGATATCTGGATACAATGCCAGATTTGTCTGTGGAGACACTACTAAAGCGACTAGAGAAAAAGCGACTAGAACACGAAGCAGTAGTTAAGGCTAACCCATTGATACGTTATGAATACGGCGTTGCTGAAGCTTTTGCATTGAGTTGGGAACAGTTAGATGAGAAAGCACAAGGCTTAGGCTGTTGGCTGAGTTTGTATGGCTTGGCTGACATTCCCTTATTTGTTGAAGCGATAGAAAATGAGGATGAACAAGAATTCTGGGAGAAAGCTACAACCCAGTTGCAAAAACTACATTTAATACAATGGCAGGCTAAAGGAATTTATAGTCTACATCCACTGATTCGGCAATTTTTCCAAATGAAGTTGGATGAGTCAACTGAGGCAGATAATGTGAAAACTGCTTTTGTGGCGCTGCTGGTAGAAGTGGCAAAGCAAATTCCTCAACAGCCTAACCCTGAAGATATTTTCAATCTCACTTCTGCTATCCCCCACATTGCAGAAATTGCAACCCATCTATCCCAGTATCTCAGTAACGAAGATTTAATTTGCCCTTTCACAGGCTTAGGCTGGTTTTATCAAAATCAAGGACTTTATCAGCAAGCAGAATCTTGGTACAAGCTATGTCAAGAGGTAGCTGAAAATCGTCTTGGTTTAGAACATGCCGATGTCGCCACTAGCTTGAACAATCTCGCAGAACTCTATCATTCTATCGGACGGTACAGCGAAGCCCAGGCCCTGTATCAGCAAGCTTTGTCACTGAGAAAACGCTTACTGGGAGATAACCATCCCGATGTCGTTACTAGCCTGAACAATCTCGCAGGACTCTACAAATCTACAAGACTCTACAGCAAAGCTAAACCCTTGTTTGAGCAAGCTTTGGAATTAAGCAAACGCTTACTAAAAGACAACCATCCCCTTGTCGTCACTAGCCTGAACAATCTCGCAGCACTTTATTATTCTATCGGACAGTACAGCGAAGCCGAACCCCTCTATCAGCAAGCTTTGTCACTGACAAAACGTTTACTGGGAGATAACCATCCCGATGTCGCTACTAGCCTGAACAATCTCGCAGTACTCTACGAATCTACAGGACGTTACAGCGAAGCCCAAGCCCTGTATCAGCAAGCTTTAGATTTGAGAAAACGCTTACTAAAAGACAACCATCCCGATGTCGCCACTAGCCTGAATAATCTCGCAGAACTTTACCGTTTTACAGAACGCTACAGCGAAGCCCAACCCCTGTATGAGCAAGCTTTAGAATTGAGAAAACGCTTACTAAAAGACAACCATCCCGATGTCGCCACTAGCCTGAATAATCTCGCAGAACTTTATCGTTTTACAGAACGCTACAGCGAAGCCGAACCTCTGTATGAGCAAGCTTTAGAATTGAGAAAACGCTTACTAAAAGACAACCATCCTGATATCGCCACTAGCCTGAACAATCTCGGATTACTCTACGGTTCTACAGAACGCTACAGCGAAGCCGAACCCCTGTATCTGCAAGCTTTAGATTTGAGAAAACGCTTACTGGGAGACAACCATCATCATGTCGCCAATAGTCTAAATAATCTGGCATTACTCTACAAATTTACAGGACGCTATAACGAAGCCAAACCCTTGTTTGAGCAAGCTTTGGCAATTTGTGAGCAGACTTTAGGTGTAGGTCATCCCAATACAATGACGATAAGGGGAAATTATGCAATTTTTTTAAGAGAAATATATCACTAGCGATCGCCTCCAGCATGCTACGTGATTGCACCTTTTCTCCCAAAATCACACCATAGCCCTTCACTTGTGGAAATCTTTGCCCAACTGCAAGCAAAAATTGATGCCACACAACAGTTGTAGTTTAAATTTTAGCAGCGATCGCCTATCAATTCTAACTGCAGAAATCGCTGGACTAACTTGTGCTGAATTTATTAATGCCTGATCACCCTACCAAGTAGATTTTATGCAATATACGACTCAATAGTTAGCCTAGTAACTGGCAAATGTCGATTAATCATGTAATTACTAATTCTTCACCTTTAATTGTTCTTTTAAAAAGTCAACAAGCAAAATTAATTCCACAATTATTCACATAAATTTTAGTTTCATTAGGTGTTTTTGAATAAGTCACAACAAAATATGATGTTGCATCAACACAGTTATTCAGTATTTCTTGGATACAAATAATAGAAGTTAATCCTATTGCACCTGAAATCGCAGCTTGGGATTTGGGAAAGGGAGAATCACAAGTATTAAGTTTGGCATTAAAAAATTCAGACTGCACTGCTATTGTTGACGATAGAGCAGCACGGCGTTGTGATCAAGCTTTAAGTATTAATACTATCGGAACCAGAGGCTAGCTGATATTAGCAAAAAGACGTGGACTAATCCCAAGCATATCTCCTGAAATTCAAGCTTTGCGCAACGCTGGTTTGTGGTTATCTGATAGTTTGGTCAATTTACTCAAACAACAAGCAGAGGAATAGCGATCGCCCATCAATTCTAACTTCAAACTAGCGATGTCTGACGACAAGCCGCTGCGTGTCTACGCTCCCTTTTCTCTCTTCCTCCGTGCCCTCTGCGCCTCTGCGGTTTAATTCTCATGCTAAGTAACAAAGTGTGTAGCTGTAGCCCGTCGTAGATATCGCCTATCCATTTTGAGTACAAAACTTGAAACTTGAACTTCAAAAGCTCAAATAGCGATGCCTAAAGGCAGCCACTGCTTTTAAATATTTCTATACAAATGGTATTTTTACTTAAAAGAGAGGAGATTACCCCATGAGACAAAGCTAGAATAAAAATAAATTTTACAAGCTGTTTATGCAATGGGCTAATTTTCTAGCCGAAGAAGCTGCTACGAATGGCTTATCTCTAGAGCAAACGGCAGCTTTTGCAAAATATTTTAAGACAGAAAACTTAGGTAAAACTAAAGTTAAACTTGCCACCGAATTAAACGTTGATATTGCTGCTTTCACAAAGTGGATGGGTGAGGTATATGACAAGTTTGCCCAGAATAATCCTGAGTTAGCGACTTTCAACAATCGAGACAAACTAGAAAAGTTACAAGCTTACCTAAGCACAAAATATAATAGCGAATTGGATATCCTCAAACCATTGGCGGCGATGAAATTATTAAAATCACTAGTGGTTCGGGAACGACTGCAACAAGAAGCTTGGGTTGCCAGAAGAATTTGTAAATTTTTGGGATATTTACCTTTAGCGTTAGAGTTAGTGGGACGATATTTGGATACAATGCCAGATTTGTCTCTGGAAACACTGCTGAAGCAGCTAGAGAAGAAACGAGTGGAACATGAACTAGTAGTCAATGCTAACTCATTGATGCTTGATGAATACGGTATAGTTGAAGCTTTTGAATTGAGCTGGGAACAGTTGGATGAAAATGCCCAAAGCTTTGGCTGTTTGCTAAGTTTGTGTGCTTTAGCTGACATTCCTCTATCTGTTGAGACAATAGAAGAAAACAAAAAACAACAACTCAACGAGAAAGCCATAGTCGATTTACTGGAATTGCATTTGCTACAACAGAAAAGTAAAGGAATTTATCGTCTAAATCCACAGATTCGGCGACTTTTCCGAATGAAGTTGGATAAGTCAAGTGAAGCGGATGAAGCAAAAACTAGATTTGCAGCCATGATGTTAGAGGTAGCAAAGCTAATTCCGCAACAGCTTAACCCTGAAGATATTCTCAACCTCACTCCACATATCCCGCATATTACAGAAGTTGCAACCCACCTATCCGAATATCTGGGCGATGAAAATCTAATTACTCTGTTTTCCAAATTAGCTTGGTTTTATCAAGCTCAAGGACTTTATCAGCAAGCAGAACCTTGGTTGAAACGGTGTTTAGAACTAACTCAAAATCGTCTTAGTTTAGAACATATCGATGTCGCCACTAGTCTAAATAATTTAGCATTACTCTACGAAACTACAGGACGCTACAAAGAAGCCGAACCCTTGCTTGAAAAAGCTTTAGCACTGAGAAAACGCTTGCTAGGAGAAGAACATACCGATGTCGCCACTAACCTAAGCTATTTAGCATTAATCTACGAATCTACAGGACGCTATAGCGAAGCCGAACTTTTGTATCAGCAAGCTTTAGAACTGTGGAAACGCCTAGTGGGAGAAGAACATCACCATGTTGCCACGAGTCTGAACAATTTAGGAGCATTGTACTGTTATACAAGACGCTACAGTGAAGCTGAACCCTTACTCAAGCAAGCATTAAAACTGAGAAAACGCCTGCTGGGAGATAACCATCCCGATGTTGCCACCAGCTTGAACAATTTAGCACAACTTTACGAATCTACAGGAAGTTACAAGCAAGCCGAACCTTTGTATCAGCAAGCTTTAGAACTGAGTAAACGCCTGCTGGGAAATAACCATCCCGATGTCGCTATTAGCCTGAACAATCTAGCAGCACTTTACCGTTATACAAGACGTTACAGGAAAGCCAAACCTTTATTTGAGAAAGCTTTGAAAATTTGTGAACGGACTTTAGGTATAAGTCATCCTACAACTATGACGGTTCGGGCAAATTATGCCAGCTTTTTAAAAGAAGCATATCACTAGCGATTGCCTCCGGCACGCTACGCGAACGCTGCGCATAATTCGTAATTTGTAATTCGTTAAAAAAATATCCCCCTCTCCTAGCGAAGAAGGGGTTATGATTTACTTACATCCTAAAGATTTGCGAGTCTCCACACCAGTTTTAGAATTCACACCACTTGCCTTAACACAAAGCTTTTTCACTTGTATCCCATCTAAAATTGCATTTGTAAAATCAGTACCTGTGATATCTACGCCATCAAAAGTAGAACGCAACATCATTGCATCAGTCAACACAGCATCACTTAAATCAGCATCCTTAAACCTTGTTAGATAGGCTATGCCTTCACTAAAATCAGCACCATGCAGATTTACTCCCTCCAATACGCTACTGTTAAATACGCCACCACGTAAGTCAGCATTGCTAAAATTAGCATTCTCTAATTTGAGATTGGTAAACTCAGTACCAATTAAGCTTTGACCAGAGTAATCCTTGCCCTTAAGTTCATCATTACCCACAGAACGGGTAATACTGGAAGAACTTGCAGCTTGCGCCGATAGGGGAAACAAAAAAAGAACCATAGCTAAGACAAAGCTAGCTAACAGTCGCCAATATTTCATAATCTCTTCTTAATAAATCTCAACACTTCACCATTAACTATTAAACCTTACAGAAGGGAATAGGATGCAGGTTACAGGGTACAGATTATTTCCTATCACCTGTCACCTATCCCCTATCACCTCTTCCCTAATCTCTCGTAGGATGATAGATGTTGAGGTGCGATCGCAATAATTACCTGTGGCTAATCAAGAAGACAACGCCCAATTTCTGGCGCGAACCCATTTATATCAACTGGGTGTAGAACTCAAAGCACGCCTTACCAGCTTTGGCGGCTGGGAAATGCCCGTGCAATTTAGTGGAATTAGCCGCGAACACGAGGCTGTAAGAAATACAGCCGGAATGTTCGATATTTCCCACATGGGCAAATTTACTCTCCAAGGTAAAAACCTGATTTCCCAACTCCAGCCACTAGTGCCTTCCGACTTAAGTCGTTTGCAACCCGGCCAAGCACAATACACCGTATTGTTAAATCCCCAAGCCGGAATTATTGACGACATCATTGTTTATTATCAAGGTGAAGACACCACTGGTATACAAAAGGCATTGATCATAGTCAATGCAGCAACTTCTGGTAAAGATAAAGCATGGCTATTGCAACACCTTGACCAAGATAAATTACAATTCCAAGACCTTTCACCAGATAAAGTCTTAATTGCCGTGCAAGGGCCAAAAGCGATTAAATATCTCCAACTGTTAGTGCAAGAAGACTTACAAACAATTAAAGCCTTCGGACATTTAGAAGCAACCCTACTAGGTAAACCTGCCTTTTTGGCCCGCACGGGTTACACCGGAGAAGATGGCTTTGAGGTGATGGTAGACCCGAATGTGGGAGTAGAATTGTGGCAAACTCTCCATAAAAGTGGTGTTATCCCCTGTGGACTCGGTGCGAGAGACACTCTGCGGCTAGAAGCAGCAATGGCACTTTACGGACAAGATATTGATGACATCACCACACCCTTAGAAGCAGGTTTGGGATGGCTAGTTCATTTAGATGCTAAAGGCGATTTTATTGGTCGGGAAGTTTTAGCACAACAAAAAGCGACTGGAGTGCATCGCCGATTGGTGGGTTTGCAAACCCAAGCACGCAATATAGCCCGTCACGGCTATCAAGTGTTATCCGCAGGTAAAGTTGTGGGAGAAGTTACTAGTGGCACCCTGTCACCTACACTTGGCTATCCCATTGCCTTAGCTTACATTTCCACCCAGCTAGCAACTGTCGGTCAGCAGCTAGAAGTCGAAATTCGCGGCAAAGCTTATCCAGCAGTTGTAGTTAAACGTCCCTTTTATCGGTCAAAAAATCGTGTTGCCAACTGATAAGCGCCGAAGTTTTTGAGGAATAATGTGTTGTGAGTTATTCAACTACACTAAGGTTCATTACCAGATATGACTTGGATGACTGTTAGGGAAATAATTTTTTTGATAAGGGAGAGGAAGTGATATGTCTTTTGAATATCCTCAAGATTTCAGATACCTGGATTCTCATGAATATGTGCGAATCGATGGTGAAATTGCTACCATTGGCATTACTGAGTTTGCCGTACATGAATTGGGGGATATCGTCTTTTTGGAACTACCAGAAATTGGCGACGCTCTTACCAGGGGAGAAAACTTTGGCACAATTGAATCAGTGAAAGCTGTTGAAGAACTGAATTCACCAGTAACAGGCACTGTTATAGAACGCAATGAAGCTTTAATTAATTCTCCCGAAGAAGTGTCAGAAGACCCCTATGGGGAAGGGTGGTTTTTGAAAGTGCGCGTCAATGACCCTGGCGAAGTTGAGGATGCCTTGACAGCAGATGAGTATCGCGCCCAAGTAGAAGGGGAGTAAGAAAGAGGCAAAGGGGCAGAGGGAAAAGACTTGTAGCAAATTTCCTTCTGCTCCCCTGCCTTTTTCCATTCCACTGGAAAATAAGTTATGAAATTTAGATAAATTGAAAAGTTACACTTACTTCTCATGAGTATTTATTGCAAAATATGAAATAGTACCATCTGGAGAGTAATTTGTGGTATTAAACGCCCCTATTCTCAAGTCTAATGAGCAGCAAGTGCTGGACGAAAAAAGTCAAAAGTTAAGTAGTTTTGTGCCAAGACACATTGGTCTTAACTTTGATGACATCCAGCAAATGCTTAAGGTTTTAGGGTTTCCCAGCCTGGATGCCTTAATAGATAAAACAGTTCCACAGGCAATTAGGCTGAAGCAACCGCTAAAGTTACCAGAAGCAGAAAGTGAGTATGCAGCACTGGCATCGTTAAAAAAAGTTGCTGCCAAAAATCAGGTTTTCCGTTCATACATTGGTATGGGTTATTACGACAGTATTACCCCACCTGTGATTGGGCGTAATATCCTAGAAAACCCTGGTTGGTATACTGCCTACACTCCTTATCAGCCAGAAATTGCCCAAGGGCGACTAGAAGCGCTGCTGAATTTCCAAACCCTGATTATTGACCTCACAGGTTTAGAAATTGCCAATGCTTCGTTACTTGATGAAGCTACAGCTGCCGCTGAAGCGATGAGCCTAAGCTATGGTGTTTGTAAAAATCAGGCAAATGCCTATTTTGTCTCTAGTGAGTGCCATCCCCAAACCATTGACGTGTTGCAAACACGCGCTCAACCATTAGGGATTAAGATTATTGTCGGCGATCATCAAACATTTGATTTTGATCGACCAATTTTTGGGGCTGTTTTGCAATACCCTGCAAGTGATGGCACTATTTACAACTACCGCGCTTTTATAGAAAAAGCCCATGCTAAGGGTGCATTGGTGACGGTAGCAGCAGATCCTTTAAGTTTAACTTTGCTGACTCCGCCTGGGGAATTTGGCGCTGATATTGCTGTCGGAAGCACTCAACGATTCGGTATTCCTTTGGGGTTTGGGGGGCCTCATGCAGCCTACTTTGCTACGAAGGAAGAGTATAAACGGCTGGTTCCGGGGCGAATTGTGGGAGTATCAAAAGATGCCCAAGGTAAGCCTGCATTACGTCTCGCCTTGCAAACCCGCGAACAGCACATCCGCCGCGAAAAAGCTACTAGTAATATCTGTACTGCACAGGTATTGCTGGCGGTGATGGCGAGTATGTACGCCGTATATCATGGGCCTACTGGACTGAAGCAAATTGCCGAAAATATCCATTCTTTGACGGTATTACTGGCTGAAGGACTGAAACGTTTGGGTTACAGCATCAGTTGCAAAGATTTCTTTGATACGCTGCGAGTAGAATTGGGAAGACGCAATTTAAAAGATATTCTGGCAGTTAGCGAACAACTTCAAATTAACCTACGAGTTTTTGATGCAACTACTGTTGGTATATCCCTGGATGAAACAACTACACCAGAAGATTTAATCGACCTCTGGCAGATTTTCGCTGGTACAGATGATTTACCCTTCACTTTAGAAGAATTAACTTCTTCCTCATACTCTCATCTTCCTCTCTCCCGTACAAGTACATATCTCACCCACCCAGTTTTTAACCGCTATCACTCAGAAACTGAGTTGTTGCGCTATTTGCACAGACTAGAAAGCAAGGATTTGTCGCTAACGACATCGATGATTCCTTTGGGTTCTTGCACAATGAAGTTGAATGCGACAGCTGAGATGATTCCGGTAAGTTGGGAGGAATTTGGCAAGATTCATCCATTTGCCCCGGCGTCGCAAACACAAGGTTATCAAATCCTGTTTGAGCAACTTGAGGCATGGTTAGCTGAAATTACCGGGTTTGTGGGAATTTCTCTACAACCAAATGCTGGTTCTCAGGGCGAATATGCTGGACTTTTAGTAATTCGTCAATATCACGAAAATCGGGGTGAAGCACACCGTAACGTTTGTTTGATTCCCACTTCCGCACACGGGACAAACCCAGCAAGTGCGGTGATGTGTGGGATGAAGGTGGTAGCTGTTGCCTGTGACTCACAAGGTAATATTGACGTTGATGACTTGAAGGCTAAGGCAGAAAAACACAGCAATGAACTCGCCGCCTTAATGGTGACATATCCCTCAACTCACGGTGTCTTTGAGGAGCCAATTCAGGAAATCTGTGCTGTTGTCCATAGTCATGGTGGACAAGTTTACATGGATGGGGCAAATATGAACGCCCAAGTAGGAATTTGCCGTCCTGGAGATATTGGTGCGGATGTCTGCCATTTAAATTTGCACAAAACCTTCTGTATTCCTCATGGTGGCGGTGGCCCTGGTATGGGGCCCATTGGCGTTGCATCTCATCTTGTGCCTTTTCTGCCTGGACATCCTGTTTTTACTATCAACAACTCAACTCAGCCCTCTAATATTGGTGCTGTGGCAGCTGCACCTTGGGGTAGTGCGAGTATCTTGGTGATTTCTTGGATGTACATTGCAATGATGGGTGCAAGGGGTTTGACCCAAGCAACTAAAGTGGCAATTCTCAACGCTAACTACATTGCCAAAAAACTGGAATCGTACTATCCGGTTTTGTATCAGGGGAAAAATGGTCTAGTTGCCCATGAATGTATTTTAGATTTACGATCGCTCAAAAAATCAGCTGCGATCGAAATCGATGATGTTGCCAAGCGTCTCATAGATTATGGTTTCCATGCACCGACTGTCTCCTGGCCTGTAGGGGGTACAATCATGGTGGAACCTACAGAAAGTGAATCTAAGCAAGAGTTGGATCGTTTCTGTGATGCGTTGATTTCTATTCGCCAAGAAATTACCGAAATAGAAGTTGGCAAGGTGGATGTCCAAGATAATGTTTTGAAGAACGCACCCCACACTGCCGAAAGTCTCATCACCGGAGAATGGCAGCATCCCTATTCTCGCGAACAAGCTGCCTACCCTGCACCTTGGACTCGTGAGTATAAATTCTGGCCTGCTGTTGGTCGCATTGACTCAGCTTTTGGGGATAGGAATTTTGTTTGTTCTTGTCTGCCAATGGATGCTTATTAAACTGAAGTGAAAAGTTAGGAGTTATAAGTTAGAAATTAAGACTCCTAACTCCTTTAATTCCAAAATAGTAGGGGCGCACAGTTGTCATTGGTGTCAACTTACAGCAGTTTTCATGTATTTGAACCACATCTGTTGTAGGGGCGCAAGGGCTTGCGCCCCTACCGCGTGGTCTATTTACCTGAAAATAGCTGTAACCCTCTTTTGTCTACTTTCCAGGAGGGCGATCGCGCTTAAGCCTCATAAGACAATCAATACAAGCTATACTATTAGAAAAAAATGGGTCTTATATTTGTTCTTAGAAAAGAATCGCGCGATGCCTGCGGTTTTTGCTAGCCTACGCTTGCTATACAACAGCTCTAAAATAATTTAGAAATGGCAAATGTTTTCGGAGAGTGACAGAAGAGGAGTAAGCTGAAAAATGCCATTAAGTTCTTTTCCCCTCTACTTTCTGCCCCTCTGCCTCTTCTCAATGCCCAAACCCTTACGGCAAATTTTCTCGCAGTAATGCTCGAAACCCTGCTTGTTGAAAATGCTCATCAGCAGTCAGTGCTTCAGTGATGCCGCTATATTGCATAACAATAAAAGATACGCAATCGACAAATCGCCATTCTTTCTCTGTTCGTTCACGATATAGCTGGAAAGCACGTTCGTAGAGTTCCTGGGAAAGGGGGACAATTTCTACTCTAGAGTCTGCTACTAGAGAATTTAATAATATGATTGCCGCCTGACGATAAGGTTGTTGGGATAAGGCATTGCCAATTTCCAACATCACCGCCTGTGTTGTCACCAAACGAGTTTCTGCTGCTTGTAACATTTTACCCAGATGTAAGGCTCGGTCATGCAAGCGATCGCTCGGTGCAGATAAGGCAATGGCAAATGATGTATCAAGAAAGACTTCAGAATGCATGAAAAGTTTATTTATTGTATAAATATTTATCTATATTGGCAGACCAGTCAGGTGGCCCTTGGAGGTTGAGTGATCTCGCCGTTTGCAAAAATGATACTGTTTCATGTTCGCTGGGCGGTAAAATTTCAATACTGATTCGCACGCGGGTATTAATTGGCAGTGCGATCGGTTCAGCCGGATAGAACACTTTACCATTAAATACAGCTGTGATTTTTTCTACCATTTTCCTTAAAAAGTTCTTCTAGTCTATCCTAAGCCGATTGTGGTGATACGGGTAGGGTAGACGACCCTATAAGTAGTGAAGATACGTATACTTGTCTTACAAATTATCTCGATTTTTCAAAATTGTCTAAACTATCAACTGACATACAACCCGACTGCCCATTTGTCAACCAAGAAGAGTCAGATTTTGCTACTTTCTCAATAACTTCTGACCTCAGGGTGCGTAGAGCTACGGGACGGGTAAGTAAGAGACTATATCTGCAATGTTGGTAGTAAAATTTCAATGGCGATCGCCTAATAATCGGCGATAATTGGCATCTCCTTTGACTATAACCAAAGATTTCAAGTTTATGAGATACAAAAATACCCTTCCCCAACCCTCCGCTTCTTTACAAGAGGAGAGTTGGGGAGGGGTGTACTTGATTTACAGTAGTCACTAATGTTAGGATAGTGTTGATCGCTCAAAGCCTTGACAAAACTGGGTTTTTACTCAGCATGGGCTAAACGCCCCGCTGACGCTAACAGCACTTTGCTATAGTACTGTATGTATTTCAGGCTGAAAAATCTACAGCAGTTTTATTTAAAAGAGGTTGTACATATCCTGCTGGCAATTTTGTAGCCAGGTTTTCTAAGCATTGGATATAGAAGTAAAGCTTTTATTTAGAGAAATACTAAATTTATAGGGAGATGCGGAGATTGATTCCAGTACTTTTAAATTGTCTATTGTGAATCATTAGTATCGCCAAAGGATTTCATCTGTAACTCGACTGCGTTGACGTAACTTTGATCGTTTAAAACTTGCGCTGGTAACTTATTAGCCCTGATAGCAGCCTGAACCACATTTTTCGCAGTCAAGTATCCGGTTTGGTATTTGAATAACAAAGTGCCCCCACTAGGAATACCCTGGTCTTTTAAATAACCTTGATAAGCTAGAAAAGCAATATTGAAGGGTTGCAGATATTTAGTATCTGTGGAGTTTTTTCGTAAAGCATTAGAGTTGATATTTGTATTTATTTGTCCACCGCCATTGTTAGTATTAACTGTTTGAGCGCCAGTAATTCCAGGGATGAAAACAATAGATGTAATTATAAGTGCAGAATTAACCAAGTTTGTGAATTTCATAGAATTATTTTCAACTTAATAAAGTGCAATCAGTATTCTCTAGTAATAGAGTTCACTGTTTTCTTAATCTCAATCTTTTATGGGAAGTTTACTTGATGGGTTGATTTGTTATTTACCCAAACTGGTTAGTTAAATTTAACCCAATTGGAAAAATGGGGAATTATGAGAAAGTTTAGTAATAACTTCAAAGAGGCAAAGATATGCTAAATAGAATCCTCATCTGACAGATATTTTTAGAAGATGCATTAGCGTAGCTCGCCGCAGACATCACCTATTCACATATCTAAAGATTTTTTGCTTAAGGCTATCAACCGAAATTCAACTTTGTTTTGGCTTAACTTTCCATACCAATATGCTAGAAAATCTTGATGATGGAAACAAATGCTTTTAATTTTCCAATTGATAAAAAAAAGTGATTGCAATTAATATCTAGAGGTAAATCCTCCAACTCATTGCCTTTTTGTGACTTCTGAACTATTTTGACGGCGTCACAGGCTCCATTAATTCACTACAAATAAGCTGATAGTGTCAAAATGTTATATGTATAGTTTATTTACAAAGTCATTTATGCCGAAAGCAATTTGGAATGGAGCTGTTTTAGCCGAGAGTGATAATACTGTAGTTGTGGAAAACAACCATTACTTCCCTGCTGACACCATTAACAAGGAGTACTTCACAGACACTAACACTCACACTACTTGTCCTTGGAAAGGTGTTGCTAGCTACTACAGTATCAATGTTGATGGGCAAATCAATAAAGATGCTGCTTGGTATTATCCCAGCGCCAAGGAGAAAGCTAAGAATATTGAAGGCTATGTCGCTTTCTGGAAGGGTGTAAAAGTCGAGGCTTAAGAAAGGTTCACTGGGGATTCCTGGAAGTCGTCACAAAATAATTGGCCCGCGCACACAGAAGTCTGAGCGGGCTAATTATTTAAACTATTTAGCAAATTTATTTTAAGACGTAATTATACCTTTGCTTTGCGAAATGCTGCTTGCTTTCTCTTCGCCAGCCAAGCCAGACTACCAGCAAGTATATTACCAGCGATCGCACTTGGTTCGGGTACTGTTGATATAATAAAACCATTAGGGACTGAGATAGTTATGTTACCTCCTGCTCCTGAATGATTGCTATCATCAGCGCTCGCACTTGGTTCGGGTACTCTTCTTAGTAAAATGTCACTGGCTATAAGAGTAATGTTGCCTCCTGCTCCTGAACTATTGCTACCACCGTTAATTTGCCCAGAATTGCCGCTAGTGCTATTAGGAATCGTTACCTGACTACCACCTGTGATCACAAGGCTCTTGGTTGTAACAGTTATCTTGCCTCCTGCTTCTAAATTAATAATGTTACCACCGTTAATATACAGGCTATTAGTAGATATAGTTAAATTGCCGCTAGGACTACTTAAATTACCGCCGATGGTGATCTTACTGAGAGCCGTTACATTACTATCATTGATTCCTGTTAGTCCACCATTGATCTCCAAATTCTGGCTGTTGATAGTGCTATTGATAAGTGTTAGGTTACTATCTATATTCAGATTGTGGCCGTTGATGGTGCTATTAGTAAACGTTAGGTTACTAAAATTGTAAGCGTTGATATTACCAGCGATCGCTAGTCTAGAGATATCACCAGCGATCGCTAACCCAGAAAGGGTAACATTCGCGGCGTTAATGTCAAATACGGGAAAGTTATTATTGCTACTGATAGTAAGTAAGTTAGCACCTGGGCCATTAATAGTAAGATTTTTAGCGATCGCAAGTGCCCCACTTGTCAGGGTAATTGTACTAGGATTACTACCCAATAGGAACTCTACCACGTCATTGCTAGTTGCAGTGTTGATAGCATCTCGCAATGAGCCAAAGCCACTATCATCAAGATTGTTAACCGTCAAAGTAGCAGCTTGGGCTGATTCTACTTGCATTATCACCCAACCCAAAGCAACAACTGTGGAAATAGCTTGAGCAATAGCCTTTTTTCTATTATTTTTTGTCACTTAAAATTCCTCAGATTTAAAGTAAGCAAGTATATTGAATGATGTTCAAGTTTATAACGTCTAACAAAATAAAATATAAGTATAATCTAGGGGTGCTGATGTTGATTGATTAAACATACGCTTGACCATCCAAATTTATGCCATCCCAGACTGAAGAATTTACTATTGGTGTCGAAGAAGAATATCAAATTATCAATCCCACGACGCGAGAACTAAGTTCGCGTGTGGAGCATATTCTTCCAAAAGCCCAGAAAGCAATTGGTTCAGAGGTGCAGCCAGAAGCCCAGCTTTCGCAGATAGAAATTGGTACGCCTATCTGTAAAACACTTGCAGATGTACGCTCTGAGCTTGTTCGTTTGCGCTACGAAGTGATTGCGGCTGCTGCTAAGGACGGTAAGCAAATTGCTGCTGCTGGCACACACCCGTTCTCACATTGGGATGAACAGGAGATCACGCCCAAAGAACGTTATCAAGATTTGATGCGAGATTATCAACAACTCACCCGTGAACTAGTCATCTTTGGCTGTCATGTGCATGTGGGAATTAGCGATCGCTCTACTGCCATCCAGGTGATGAACCGGACTCGTGTATGGCTTTCCCCACTCTTGGCACTGGCAGCATCTTCACCTTTTTGGTTAGGTACGGATACAGGCTATGCAAGCTATCGTACCGAAATTTGGGGTCGATGGCCTATATCTGGAGTACCACTGATTTTTGAGTCATTAAATGATTACGAAGCGCTTGTACAAGATTTAGTAGAGACAAAAAGTGTCGCGGAGGCGACGAAGATTTATTGGGATGTGCGTTTGTCTGAGCGCTTTCCAACAATAGAGTTTCGAGTCACGGATGTCTGCCAGACAGTAGACGAAGCAGTAATGGTAGCAGGGCTTGTACGTGCTTTGGTGCGAACTTGCTACGAAGAAGTCATAACTGATAAACCGTTTCACCCAGTGCGTCACGAACTTATACGTGCTGCTCACTGGCGTGCCGCACGTTATGGATTAGATGATGATTTAATTGACGTTAGCGCTATAAAAGCTGTTCCGGCACGGGAGATGGTTGAGAGCTTTCTCAGTTTCGTGCGTCCATCGCTTGAGGAGTACGGAGAATGGGATGAAGTCTCGTCTCTTGTACATAGAACGATGGAGTTTGGGAATGGTGCAACACGACAACGCGAAATTTACAAACAAACGGGGCGTTTTTCAGATGTCGTCGATTTAATCGTCCAAGATACAGCAAAAGGGATAGCTTCAGTATAAAGCTTTGGATATTGCAGTCCTAGCCAAAACAAGTGGATTGTCTGGATTTGCCTGCTTCGGTGTACCATACAAATAATGATCGTGTTCGCTAGACCAATCTTGGGGTGCATCAATAGTTCCCGTCATCGCCTTCAGAACATCCCAAGCATCACCCGATGATTCTGGCAACTCTTGAATTGTAATTACGTAACGTGTGTTAGGTGCTAAATCCAAAGGAACATCTGGGCGCAAAACACCTCCATCAAATACAACTGTTACTATCTTGTTCATAAAAAACCTTTAGAACTTTTGCAGTTGTGTAATCGTAATGTAAACTACCCGACGCTGATTAAGCATCAATACTACAGCTATACAGTGCCAGACATGATTATTTATAAGTTTTGCTTAAGCTGTTGTAACGATCGCATAAGCGTTTGCCACAAATGGATAAGCTCTGGTAACGAAACAACTTCATTGATAAGTTTTATTTAAGCGTTGTTAACGAGCGCATAAGTGTTTGCCACAAATGGATAAGCTTTGGTAACGAAATAACTTCATTGATAAGTTTTATTTAAGCGTTGTTGACGATCGCATAAGCGTTTGCCACAAATGGATAAGCATTCGTAACCAAACAGGTTGTGTTGGTAACGAACGCATAGGTTTTCGTTACTAACGGATAAGCATTCGTAACCAAACAGGTTGTGTTGGTAACGAACGCATAAGTTTTCGTTACTAACGGATAAGCATTCGTAACAAAACAGGTTGTGTTGGTAACAAATGGACAAGCTGTTGTTACCACGGGAACTTTATTTGTAACGTTACTGCTGCAAATTTGCTCAAATTCTTCTCAAGAGGATTTTCTTTAAGCTTTGCATCGCACGAGTAACAACATGATGCTGAAATGTATGTAGGGTAGAGCGATCGTGACACCCAACACCAAGATCCATGTTGGGTTGGACTGCGCTTCACGCAACCTACATCTAATTTAAAACAACTTCTAATGCTTAACGTGAAAAATTCAGATAATAGAAAAAATGAACACAGTTATAGCCATAGTCATATAGGTTGGCACATAATGACAATCGTGAATGTCAGGAAAAGTAATGTTTTTACCTCCTGCCTTCTGCCTCCTGCCCCCTGCCTCCTGCATAATTCTTCAATCCAATAACCCCACATAGCGAGGTAACAACTATGCAAAATCTCACCAGAATTACCCGCAATCCAGAAGTGATGGGTGGTAAACCCTGCATTCGAGGAATGCGTATTACTGTTGGTACTATCGTTGGGTTAATGGCATCTGGACACAGCAATAACGATATTCTTAAAGCATATCCCTACCTCGAAGAAGCTGATATTTATGAGGCACTTGCCTATGCTGCATGGCGAGTTGAAGAAATTGAAGTGCCTCTAAAAAGTGCATGAAAATTTTGATTGATATGAATCTTTTCCCTGATTGGGTTGCGGTTTTTCAGAGGTACAATATTTCGTCTGTCCACTGGTCTACTATTGGCAACCCCCGTGAGAAAGATGCAATCATTATGGAGTGGGCAAGAACTAACAGTTATATCGTCTTTACTCACGATTTAGACTTTGGTACTTTGTTAGCTGCAACAGGTGCTGATACCCGCAGTGTAATTCAAGTTCGTGCTCAGGATATTTTGCCAAACAGTATCGAAAATCTAGTCATTTCAGCCCTGAATCAGTTTGAATCCTTACTGGAGTCAGGTGCATTGGTTACTATTGACCAAGCTCAATCTAGGGTACGTATTTTACCAATTCGTAAATAGCTTGCAGCTTTGATTTAAGCATTTACCACAAATATGACGAAGTTTGTTGCCACCACAACTAGATTTGTAACGTCACTGCTGCAAAAGTAGTTAAATTATTCTTGTGAAGAGGATTTTCTTTAATCTTCGCATTGTATGAGTAACAAGATTATGCTGATGCCAAGCTTGATAGAAATCGGGGTAAGGCATATTCTGGGCGCATTCCCAGGCTAAATCGTAGTATTCACCATTCAATTGCCAATAACCACTTAAAGCTTTGACTACCTTAGAGCGATCCTGATTATCCTGTAAAATTTTCCCTAAACTTTCTGCTGCCTGCAAACGGGTGTCGTTATTCATAAATTTTATAGCAAGCACCAAGTCATCCTCAGTAGTTGATTGCAGCAGTTGCACTAAGGCAGCGATCGCAATTTCATTGCCAGTGCCGATTTCCCCTAAGCTATCTGCTACCTGCCTACGGATACAGTAATCCACAGTAGTTGATTGCAGCAGTTGCACTAAGGCAGCGATCGCAATTTCATTGCCACTGTCGATTTTCTCTAAGCTAGATGCTGCGTGCCAACGGATATAGTAATACATAGATTGCAGCTGTTGCACCAAGGCGGTGATCGCAATTTCATTGCCAGGGTCGATTTGCTTTAAGCTATCTGCTGTCAGCATACGGGTGAATTTATCCACAGTATTTGATTGCAGCAGTTGCACCAAGGCAGCGATCGCAATTTTATTGCCTGGGTCGATTTTCCCTAAGCTTTCTGCTGCCTGCAAACGGGTATAGTCACTCACAGTAGGTGATTGTAGCAGTTGCACTAAGGCGGCGATCGCAATTTCATTGCCAGTACCGATTTTCTCTAAGCTATATGCTACCTGCCTACGGGTATAGTAATCCACAGTATTTGATTGCAGCAGTTGCACCAAGGCGGCGATCGCAATTTCATTGCCTGGGTCGATTTTCTCTAAGCTAGATGCTACCCTACTACGGGTGGAGTCATCCACAGTAGTTGATTGCAGCAGTTGCACCAAGGCAGCGAGCGCAATTTCATTGCCAGTGCCGATTTTCTCTAAGCTATTTGCTACCTGCCAACGGGTGGAGTCATCCACAGTAGTTGATTGCAGCAGTTGCACCAAGGCGGCGATCACAATTTCATTGCTTGGGTCGATTTTTTCTAAGCTAGATGCTATCTGCCAACGGGTGGAGTCATCCACAGTAGTTGATTGCAGCAGTTGCACCAAGGCGGCGATCGCTTTTATGCGGTCTGTTTGTTGCAGTGCTGACCTAGCTCCCTCTTGAATTAGATTAGGAAATTCTGTCCAGTTTTGTTTTTTGGTGTTGAAATAACCAAAGCCCCACTTGACAATTTGTGCTACTATTTTATCGGCTTTAGAATAACCTCTAAACTCTGCAATTCCTGCGGTTGCTAAAAAATAGGCGCGATATTCATAAAATCCTTTATCTACATCTTCGCTATTCCTGTCAGTACACCCGTCTTTAAAGTTTACTAAAGCATCGATAAACTCTTGTTTTTGCTGCTTGAGGTTTTCTTCTCGCCCTAGCCAAAGTAATATTGTTTGCCTCCATTGTGCTTCAAAGATGCGATAAGTTCTTTGACTGGGATTTTTGGAAACATGGTTAAGAAAGAAATGCCAGTCATCAATTGCTATAGCAGCAAAATACTCTTGAAATGAAGCATGAAAGAAAGCGTAAACAGGTTTTCTATTCGGATCTATCCCGACACAGTTCAACCAGCCGCGATTTAGAGCCAATTTCAGCAGCGAATTTTCATCATCAGCATTCCCCAAGAAGCGATTAACAAAATCCTGCTGTAAGCGAAAACGGGTTGCTTCTTTGTCTATTGCTGCTTTAGCTAATTCGCCTAATTTGACATTGAGTTGCTGACGCTGTTCAAATGTTGTAGCAAATTCATCTTTTTTCCACTTGTAGAAGTCATCTACAAATTGCTGATAAAGTCCCGCTTGAGTATCCGGTAATTTACCTTCTCCTGATTGCCAATTCAAACACAGCAGTGTCAACCGCAGAGGATTTTTTATTAAATCCTGAATCCGTTCTTTACCTGATTCTTTCAACGCAGTGCATAATCGCTTCCCAGTTTCAGAAATAGCAGCGAACCATTTGTGAATAAATCTCTCTACTTGTTGTGGATAAGAAAAATCTAAACTGCGATAGGTATCAAAATCATCAAGTGCATTAATGCTGCCATCCCACAGATTAACCCGACAAGTCAACACGATTCGCGCTTGAGCAATTGAGCCTGCTTCACGGAATTGCCGTGCAATTTCTGTGAGAGGATTACCTGAAGATGCCGACATTTCATCTAACCCATCTAACAGCAGCCAGACATTATTTTGATTAAATAGAGCTACAAAATCATTCTTCAGTTGCTCAGTGGGTTTAGCTTTACCTGTTTTTTCAGCAACCTGAGTTAACCAACTCTCGAAAAGATAAGATTTTAGTTCCTTCTCTCGCAAATCTGCTAAAGATACCCAAATGACAATGGACTGGTGAATCTCACGAGATACCCAATCAGCAATCTGCTGTAACAGTGTTGTCTTTCCTGCACCTGGTTCGCCAATGATTGCAATTCGCTTACCTTGACTTTTAGGCGTGTTCTTCTGTTTGAGAACTTCTTCGAGAAAAGCATCATGCTCAAACGTTTTGGTGATTTGTGTTTCCTTGTACAGTTCTGAACCCTGTTCTGGAGAAATATCACCTTGAGGCTTGGATGCTTTTTTGCGCTCAACTAATCCCAGTGGTACGTAAACATCATCAACTTGCAGGGTTACTCCTTCAGTTGATGTCAGAGGATTTGTAGTCAGCTTTCGCCGTTCTGCGAGTATTTCACGGCAGACTTCACGCCAGTCATCGGGAGTTAACTTTGTCCCATCCTCCCCTTGAGACGACTTCAGTCAGTTGTAAGTATTGGTCTGTTGCTCAATGTTGATTTGTTGGGCAACCATTGCACCTTTCTCAGCTTTTATTTCCTCTGCTAATTTTGCAAACTTGTTAATAACTGAGGGCTGTGACTTGATTTCATCTGCTAATTTTTGAATTTCCTTAGCACTCTTAGACTGATCATTGTTAACTGCTGCTTCCACCTTTACAACAGCTTGAGCAATTTCTGGGTCTGCGTCTGCTGCTGCTGTCAGTTCTAGCACTGCTTGACCATAATCTAATCGCTGCGGTTCATTTCCCTCAACAGCACTGGTGAGTAATGGCGATTTATTCTTTTGGCGGAGTAATCCAATTAACTTGCCACCTAGCGTCCATGTAGCATCACCAATATTTTCGCCGATTTTCTCCTGGGCTTTAGTCCAAAGCGTAGTTGCGATCGCAGTAGCAACAGCCGTCAGTGTTACAGTTACCATAAATTCACTACAAATTGAATTGATATAGAAATTTCTCGGCTCAATACCTTTTCCAATTTTTCACAGAGAATATCACGAATACTACGCACAACCTGATAAGTTGAATTTTAACTCAAATAATTTGAGTGGTTTGACTGGAATCAGCGTTGAAGAATAAAAACACTTAATTAGACCCAAGCAAACTATCTCCAAGGAGTTTAGCACTGATGGAAACAGCAGATGTGATTGTGATCGGCAGTGGTCAAGGAGGCATTCCACTGGCGACTGATTTTGCCAATGAGGGGCGTAAGGTTGTCTTGTTTGAGCGGGATGCTTTAGGCGGTAGTTGCATCAACTATGGCTGCACTCCGTCCAAAGCGTTCCTAGCTGCGGCTCATGCAGCAGGGCGGGCGCGCCAGAGCAAGAAGTTAGGCATCCACACGCAGATTGAAGTGGATTTTCCTGCTGTCATGGAGCGAGTTCGGGGAATCCGCAGCAGCTTTAATCAAGGGATTCACAAGCGATTGGAGAGTGCGGGTGTCAAAGTTATTTGTGCGGAAGCTTCTTTTGTGGGTGAACGGACGGTCAAAGGTGGGGATGTTACCCTTGAGGCTCCTCTGGTAATCATTAACACAGGCACGTCAGCGCTGATTCCTGACATTCCCGGACTTGCAGGAACTCCCTACCTGACGAACCGCAACTTCTTTGACTTGAACACCTTACCAGCCCGTTTATTGGTAATTGGAGGCGGCTATATTGGCTTGGAATTGGGACAAGGACTAGCGCGTTTGGGCAGTCAGACTGACTTAATTGTGCGGGGCGATCGCGTCCTTGATCGGGAAGAGGCTGATGTCAGCAAGGTCTTAGCAGAAGCATTAAAACAGGATGGGATTGGGCTGCACTTTGGAGTCAATGTGAATCACGTCGCCCACGAGAATAATGTGTTTAGCCTGACCCTGAGCAGTGGCGAACAACTCCAGGGAGAAGCGTTGCTGGTTGTGATTGGACGCAAACCTAATACAAGTCGATTAAATGCAGCCGCCAGCAAAATTGAGCTAGACGATCAAGGATTTATCAAAATTGATCAGCAGTTCCATACTACCTGTTCTGGAGTCTATGCGATCGGGGATGCTGCCAAACAGCCTGCCTTTACGCACGTTTCTTGGGAAGACTATCGTCGCTTAAAAGCAATTTTGTGTGGAGAAAACCGGACACGGAGCGATCGCGTCCTTGGCTATGCGGTTTACACAGAACCCCAGGTGGGGCGAGTGGGTATGACGTTAGAACAGGCTCAAAAACAAGGCATCAACGCGCGTGCTGTCACCTTACCCATGAGCCAAATTGCGCGGGCGATCGAGTGGGGGCATGACCTGGGATTTTATCGCATGGCGATCGACAGCGACACAGACAAAATCCTGGGAGCAACCCTGGTGGGGTACGAAACTGCTGAACTGGTGCATGTATTTTTATCCCTGATGGAAGCAGGAGCAACTTGGCAGTTGTTAGAGCGATCGGTTCACATCCATCCCACCTATGGTGAAGCTTTACCCAGTCTGGCACGATTGCTGCTTGGAGATAATATGCCAGGGTGTCCGAATATGTGAAAAGGTTTTATTGAAAGCAACGGGAAACTCCAGAGAGCAAGTGGCGTGGAGAGGGATAGTCGTCCCATTGCTTAGGGCATTGGGCATTGGGCATTGGGCATTGGTAATACCATTTCTCTAAATTCTGACTACAGATAATTCTCCCCTGCCCCCTGCTGTCCATGTGTAGCTATATTTTGGAGAATTGGTATAACTTCTTCCCCATGCCCCATTCCCCATGTCCAAAAACTCCATCCCACAAATGGCATAGAGTTTTAATTATGAATTATCAATTTTTAATTAGAAGCTGCCTTTTCTGCAACATTATGAATTATTTCTTCCAGCGTTTGGAGTAATTCTTGCTCATTGTAAGGTTTAGAAAAGTAAGCCCGTGCCCCTAATTGCATCGCTAGTTGCCGATGTTTATTGCTGCTACGAGAAGTCAGCATCGCAACGGGAATATTTTTTGTATCAACCTCTGAATTTATCTTACCTAAAAAGCCATAACCATCAAGACGAGGCATTTCAATATCACAAATTACCGCCTCAACTTTCAATCCACTATGGAGTTTTTCTAAAGCATCTTGACCATCTTTAGCTTGCTCTACTTGATACCCCCCTTTTTCAAGGGTTAAAGCTAAAAAGCGGCGAACATTAATTGAGTCATCTACAATTAAAATTGTGCCTTTCTGCTTAATAGATGTTGCTGATATTTTCTCTTCATCAAATATCAAGAACGGTGTTTTTAACCTTGCTGATGGTAATTGAGTACCTCTGGGAGTCCGCTGATTTGTAGCAATCCAATACAGTAACTCATTAACATTAACTAGTGGCACAACTCGACCATCACCGAGAATTGTGCAGTTGCTGAAGCCTTCAGGTAAAGGTATATTTCCCTCAACTTGGCGAATCGCAACTTCTTGTTCGCCCCAGCAACGATCTATTTGGATTGCGACTGGCTGATTATTACCTTTGACTACTAACACACTGTTAGTACTAATGGCTGCCGGAATTTCCAACTCTGGCGTATCGTAGCGCAGGCAATTAAACTCTAAATAACGAGTTAGGCGAATCAGTGGCAGCATGGTTCCTTGCCAATTTAAAACTTCGCTACCAGCCATCTCGAAAACTCGCTCGTCTTGCAGTAAAGATATTTCTGAAATCACATCTGTGGGAAATGCTAATAGAATTTTGTTGATTTCTACTAGCAGAACTCTGGCAACAGAAAGTGTAAAGGGTACTGAGAGGGTGAAGGTAGTACCAACTCCTGCTTCTGTATCAACTTTCACATCTCCTCGAATCAGTTTGAGGTTGTTGCGAACTACATCCATACCGACACCGCGACCAGATAATGCTGTAACTTGCTCGGAAGTGGTAAAACCTGGTTCAAAAATTAGCGATAAAAGTTCTTCATCACTAGCATTAGCAAGTAGAGAAACATCCAGTCCCATCGCTTGGGCGCGAGTACGAATTTTCTCTACAGAAATGCCCCAACCATCATCACGGATGGTGATGATAGTGCGATTACTACGGTGAGTAGCTGTAATTTCAATCAATCCTTGTTCTGGTTTACCCAAAAGGCGACGCGTGGTAGAGTCTTCGATTCCATGATCGAAAGCGTTCCTTAATAGGTGCATTAAAGGTTCGTTTAAAGCTTCTAAAATACTGCGTTCAATTAAAGTATTGCCACCTTCAGTTTTTAACTGAACATTTTTCCCATACTCGACATTTAAATCGCGCAAAGCTCTCGGAAAACGTTCGATTAAATCAGACAGCGGCCGCATTCGGATGTGATTTAGTTTAGTTTGTAACTGTTTTGATGTTTTGTTTAGTTTTCGAGCAATATGGTCTGTATCATCTACACTGAGTTGCACATCTGTTGTCACTTCTTGTACCTGAACAATGGTTTCCATAACTTCCTGCGAGCGCAGGTTTAATTCGTTATAGCGATCCATTTCTAAGGCATCAAACTCTGTGTTTGTACCTTGTACTTGGTGGCCATTTCCAGCTGGCATCTGTGCCCCATTAGACATGGTAGCTTGAGTGGAAATTTTATCGGAGACGATACGTAATTCTTGGTTTTCGCGGTCGAGAACTTGGACTCGCTGGTTGAGGTTACGAACGAGTTTGCGTAATCTTTCTAGTTGTGAATTTAACCCATTACGCTGAACAATCAGTTCGCCAAATAAATCATTAATTTGCTCTAGTTGTTTGCTGGAAACTCGGACGCTGTTTTCATGAATTTCTCGTTCTTTCCCAATGGCAACTGGCTCTCCTTTGCCTTCGCTAAATTTGGCGTCTGGAGGATTGTCTTCTCTAGCAAATATTATATTGTGCTCGGTGACATTGACAGCATTTACCTCATCGGCAAATTCTGCATCTATAAATGTAAAATTAGCTGCGATTGCTTCATCTTTAGTCCAAGTTTCTGGAGTGATCTCTGCTTGCCAAACCTGTGTTGACACCGCTTCTGTGTCGATGACATCTGTAGGAAAAAGCTGTGGTATCACTTCTGCTGGTAATAGTGGCTGAGATTGCGTAGAACTACTCAAGTCAATTGCTGTAGGCAAGTTATCTAACTGATTTGTCAGCACCAAAGCTTGCGATCGCCGCCATGTTTGCAATGCTAATTGGGCAATTTCAGGAATGCGCTCACTGCTAGCAGTTTCCAAATGCTGCGTTACCGACTCACAAAGCTTGCTAAAAGCTGGTAACTGGAGCATTTCCCCTAAACCACCTAGTTCAGCTGCCAGGATCGTAATTTCTTCATGCAATCCAGGCTGTTTGGTATCTGCCAATATAGATTCTAGACGCTGCAAACACTCTTCTACTTCTGTGGCAAATAGCAAAGGGATAACGTCTTGCCCATCCTCTGGGGATAGTATAGTTGAGGCATCTTCCGGGGTGGGGTCGCCCAAGCGATCGTGCAACTCATCAAAAATTGGATAACAAAAAGTTGCTAACCACTGTTCTTCAACAACATTTCCTTCTGCAAGTAATTCTACAATTTGACGCAGCCAGTCAACTCCAGATAGTAACAAACTTTGCAACTGAGTATCAATTTCTAAAGAGTTTTTTTTAGTTTTTAAAACTTTAAAGGAATCTTCCAGACGGTGAGATAAATCACTTAGTGATTTGAATCCCATCATCGCTGCACCACCTTTAATAGAATGAGTGGCCCGGAGTGCAGCATTGATTTTATCCAAATCGATGCGGTTACTAGTATCGATTTCTAGCAATACCCCTTCTAAGGTATTTAAGTAATCTGTTGCTTCTTCTAGAAACTGCATCTGGATTTCTAGTTCTTTGTCTTGTAGCATGGTTTTTGTCCTTAGTCATTGTTTATTGGTCATTAGTCATTGGTCATTGGTCATTAGTCATTGGTCATTGGTTTTAGTAAAAGGACAAATGACAACGGACAAATAACAAAAGTCATTATTCATTGGTCATTGCTAAAAGGACAAATAACAAAAGTCATTATTCATCGGTCATTAGTAAAAGAATAAAGGACAAAGGACAAAGGATAAATGACAAATGACAACAAATGACATTAACTAACTTTGAAAGCCTCAACAGTCTCTTGCAACTGCTGGGAAATGTCCACAGTTTGTTGCAGAGATTGGGAAACTTGATGAGAAGAATCGCTGGTGCGTTGTGATATAGCAGCGATATCTTTCATCAATTGGCTAACACTTTGCGATGTTTCCACCTGAGATGCTGTTGCAGTAGAAATCGATTGCACTAAGGAATCAATTTGACACGATACATCTAAAATTTGACTTAGACTTTGTTTCGCCTCCTCTACAATTCGAGTACCTTCTACCACTTGGGTAGTGCCTATTTCCATTGCTTGCACCACTTCACTGGTTTCTCGTTGGATATTTTCAACAATTTGCTCAATTTCTTGGGTTGCTGCGGCACTCCTGACTGCTAGTTCGCCGACTTCTTCAGCCACTACAGCAAAACCTTGACCTTCTTCACCTGCACGTGCTGCTTCAATACCGGCATTGATGGCTAATAAGTTGGTTTGAATCGCGATTTGGTTAATCAAGGAAACCACGCGAGAAATTTGTTGCGAAGACTCTCCCAAACGTTTCACTTTTTTAGCAGTTTCACCCACAGTTTCCCGCAAAGAGAGGATATTTTGTACTGTCAAATCCATCGCGTGTCCGCTATTGGTGGCGGTGTGAGCAGCATGGTTAGCAATGAAGGCAGCTTTTTCGGCACTTTCGGCTACAGCTTTCATTGATTGGGTCATTTGGTCAACAGCATCAAGGGTGCGGTTGATTTCAGCAGCTTGGGTGAGTGCTTCCTCTGCTAAATGGCGGATGGCTCCTTCGTTAGAGCCAATGGCACTATTCACATGAATAGCAGCTTGTTTAACTTGGGTAACAATATCCCGGAGGCTTTCGACAATGGAGTTGAAGAAATCGGCAACTGTACCAATTTCACCTGCGGTTACGTCTGCACGCACTGTCAAGTCACCTCTGGCTGCACCTTCTACGTCGTTGAGTAGTTGTAAAAGTTGTTGTTGCAGTATTTCGTTTTCTTGCCATTGTTCGTTTGATCCGGTTACAGCAACATTTCTGACTTTTTCTATCTCTTCTAATAATTTGGCTTGTTCTAAGGCATAGCCGACTTGAGTTGCTATCTGTTGAAACAAGTCAATTTCCGGCTGTTGCCAAACACGAGGAGTTTCGCAATGATGAGCTATTAACAAACCTAAAAGTTTTTCTTGGGCAAGAATCGGTACGATCAAATTACCTTTGACAGCAAATTTTTCTAACAGTTGGATGTAACTGTCGGCATTTTTCAGGCTTTGGTCTTGATGAATATTGGCAACCGCTTGCACCTCTTTATCGTGATAAGTTTCTAGATAATGTTTCCGAAAATAGGGGTGATCAATTTGTACTCCCAGCATTTTTGGCCAATTATCAGTTACCGCTTCCGCAACGACAACGCCAGCCAAAGTACCTGGATTCAGACTATAAATGATTACTCGGTCTGTTTTTAGGATTCGCTGAACTTCTTTGACTGCTGCGTGATAGATATCTTCAGTTTTAAGAATTCTCCGAATTCGTAGGGTAATATCTGCTAGTAATTTTGCCCCTTCAACGTCCAGTTCTTGTTGCTGTTCCTTTAAGACCTGCAATTGTTCGGCCATCAGATTAATATTTGCGCTCAATAACCCTAATTCGTCTTCTCTTTCAATTTCCAGACGGGTATTAAATTTACCTTGACCTAATTTTGCTAATGCCGCAGTTGCATTCAGAATCGGCTGTGTAGTCAGTTTAGCTAACTGAGATGCGATCGCACCCACAATCAATGCTGTGAGTGCTGTACCAATGGCTATAGTCCACAATAATTGTCTTTGCGGTTCAAATACAGTTGCTGTGTCTGTGGATAAAAGTACCTGCCAGTTTAAATCTGGTAAGCCATCTATAGTACTAGCTGGTACATAGCTGACTAGTTCTTGTTTTTTGTGAGTTTTGGGAACTTCTATAAAACTATCTACCTTTTTGGCTGCTAGCAGTTTAGGTAAATTAGAATACTCTCCCTTGGCCTGTTTCCCTAATAATTTTTTTTGAGAACTTAAGAAAACTGTTCCTGAAGCATCGAGCAAATTGTATTGCTGTCCGTTGGCTGCGTAGTTTTTGATGACTTCCTCTAAAGATTTTCCCGGCATACGTGCTTGTACCACGCCAACAGTTTGGCCCGTCCTTGTCTCTTTCACAGGTGCAGCTAGATAAATACTTACAACACCAGTATTTTTTGCTGCTTCCGGTTTGCTGATGACAGGAATATCTTTTTGTAAAGCATCTTGAAAATAGGTACGGTCTTTTTGATTTTCCAGAGGTTCGCCTGAGGACTGAACAATCAAGTTACCTTGGCGATCAAAAACAGCAATACTGTCATAAGCTTTGTAGGCTTCGATAACCCGATCTAGGACTGCTTGCTTTTCTTGAGTAGTGATATTGACACCAGCTTCAGAACTTGTTAAAAATAGCAAGTTTGATATTACTTGAATATCAGCGTAGCGTCCCAGCATAAAGCGGTTAACTTTATCACTTAACCCTATGGCATGGGCTTGTTGAGATTGGGTAATTTGCTTAGTAATGGATTTGTTAGCAAAACCAAAAGCGATCGCACCGATGCCCAAAACTGGTATTGTACCGATTGCGATCGCTAAAATAGTCGCTTTCTTAACTAATCCCAGCCTTGTAAAAGAGGCAATAGCCTGATTTAGAGAAGAATTATTAGCTGTTTCAGTAGTAGTCTTAGTTGGTAGCTTTACGACGCTACCAGTAATTTTTTGGGATGAAATCAGCGATGCTCGATTTTGAACACCACTACCTTGATTTGCGTTAGTTTTATTAAACATAAAAGTAGTTCTCCTAAGTGTGTGAATAAGAACACTAAAAATCTTTTTTTTAGTAGTAAACCCTAATCACTGCGGAGAATAGAAGACTGCACAATCGCCTGTGCATCTAATACTAGTAATATTTCTTCCTGTTGCACAACGCACCCACATAAATAAGGAACTAAACTGGATGCCACTTGTCCAATAGGAGAATGAATCTCATCGACTATGAACTTAGTTGTACCTTTTATTTCTTGTACAACTAAGCCCAACACTAATGATTCCACTTGAATAATGATTACATTGTACTGTCGTAGTCGATAATCTAGGGATTCTAAATTGAGCATTCTTGGTAAATCAACTACCCAAATTATCCGACTCCGCCAATTCATTAATCCTAATATGCAGGACGACATATTTGGTATTGACGTAATAGATTCAACAGCTACCAGAATTGCTTCTTGCGTATGCCTCATTGATAAAACAGCAGTTGTTTGTTGATTTAGCTGAAACTTCAGATAACCATCTGCTAAATTATTTGAAATTGGTTTTGAAGAAAGAGTAATGTTTGTACTAGCCATTGATTCAAATTACCACTGATTTAATAGTATGTAAGAGATGTTCGCGGGTGTAAGGTTTAGTTATATAGGCATCTGCACCTTGTCTCATTGCCCATAAACGGTCAATTTCTTGATTTTTAGAACTACAAACCACAATCGGCACTTTTGTAGTAATCGGATTTCTTCTCAGAGAACGACACAATTCAAATCCACTCATTTCTGGCATTACTACATCAGTAACGATCGCATCTAGTTTTTCTAACACAGCTTTTTCTAAACCTTCTTTTGCACCACTTGCTTTAATTACGTTGTAACCACTCTCTTTGAGATAATGGCTCATTAATTCCAATTCACTGGGAGAATCTTCTACAATCAAAATTGTGCCAAGCAAAGTCAGGCTCACTATCAAATCTCCTAAAAAAATAAATTAAACATATTGTATTATTTTCATTTACCTTGTTTTAATCAACCAAGATACTTAAAAACCATTTTTAGTAATTCTGATTGTGTAAAAGGCTTAGTTAAATATCCTGACGATCTGACCATTTTAGCCTTTGCTCTGTCGATAAATCCTGTTCTACCAGTTACCATAACAATCGGTGTATTTTTAAAAGCTGAATGTTTCCGCAATAAGGAACATAGTTCATAGCCATCTAGACTTGGCATTTCAACATCTAGTAAAATCAGATCGGGTTTACTCCGCAAAATTTGCATTAAAGCTTTTACCGGATCGTTGATCGTGACAACTGAAAATGTATTTTCATCCAAAAAATGCTTGATGGAATTTAAAACTGTTTGGCTATCATCAATGCAGGCAATTGTATATAGTTTTTTGCCAACAGGTAGTTGAATATTTTTATTATTCTCAGAAATATCAAAATTGATTGGTATTGGCAATTTTTGCCCAAGCTTTATTTGCAGTTGTGACTGAACTTGAGAACTCCCACCAGCCGGAATTGATGACTGAATATTTTGCCGATTTCGTAACTGCTTTTGACAGTGTTCAACAAGTAACCGTAAATCCAGATGACAGAACTTTGGTAGCTCATCCAAAGAGCTTTCTGGACTGAATTCATAGCTACCTTCTTTTAAACACAGAAATGATTCCATTACTTCTTTTGCTAATTCATCTATCAGGCTTCCTGCTTGCACAGAGGTAATATAGTCCTGATTTACTAACCAACAAATAGCTTGGTAATCCGCATTTAGTATTGATTGATGTTCATTCTTCGTCTCAAACATCAACCGTATCTGTACGCGAGTAGCACTGTTGAGAGCAGGAATTTGCTGACTCAAGCGCCGTAAGTGACTGTCAAGGCGCTCAAATAGTTTATCTGAATAGGAGGCATAAGTAAGTTTACCGTCCTCTAGATAGATTGACCAAGAAACTATCTCGGTAAATACGCTTAAGCAACCCGTAGCACGCCGACTAGTTAATTGTGCCAACAGAGATAGCGGATGTAGTTTCTGGAACAACCTGTAGCTACCTATAGGAGTTGTGCTCATTTTGCTTTTACTTCAGCTAAATTCGATACGTGTAAGCTAAATTCGTGTAGAGTTATTCCACAATTAAAATTAAGTAAAAAATATTAAACATTTGTATTTTTAAATACATCAATTTACATCTAGGTTTGTGGTGAAACTCAACGGGAGTAGCGTTATTTTCAGATGAGCAAATCTTAGTAAATTCGTAAATTGTGATTAATTTACTTAGTGTTACTGAGATTGATCAACATCTTTTGAGAAATAAGACATAAAAATGTCAAGACTAGATGAAGCCACTTTCCATTGAGTAACCCTCATCTGACCACAGGAATAATACTGATTTTGTTGATGGTAATATATTTGAACTTCTGTATTTACACTTAAAAAAGATCTAGTTTTTAAACAATTCAGGACAAGATGAAGCCACTTTCCATTGAGTAACTTCATATTGGCAACAGTAATAATACTGTTTTTACGAGAGCAATAAATGTATTTTTTACTATTTACATTTAAAAATGTAGATTAAGCAGAATGTAAAACTTATCTTTTGTAGGGTGTTTTACCGCCGAGGTACTGCACGGAAAGTACTCAAAATGATACGTTACGCCCTTAATAGATCATACCTACGAAAATTGTCGGTTATTAAATCCACTAGAACTTGTGCACTTTTACACATTGGCTATCATTTGGAGAACAGACTTTTTAAGCTAAAAGTCCTGCTCTGCCTCGTTCACAGGCATAGCCCATCACAAACATCTTTTCAAATATTCTCTTATATTTGAAGCTATGCTGGCGAAATATATTTTTATTTAAGCGATATTTAAATAGACTGGTAACTATCCTTGAAGTTTTAACTCAAATATAAGTACCAGCCTAGATAAGGCAATTTAATTTATTAAAATGCGGATGAAAGGACTTGAACCTTCACTCCTTTCGGAACTAGAACCTAAATCTAGCGCGTCTGCCAATTCCGCCACATCCGCATCAGTTTACTATCATACCATAACAAATTATTTTTGGTAATAGGAAATAGGAACTGGACAATGACGGAGCGGAGCAAAAGTTGCAGTAAGTCTTCTTCCAGTGCCCAATTACATAACCGCAACACGAGGCAGACGATGCTTGAATCCACAGAGAATTTCCCAAGAAATAGTGTTTAATTGTTTTGCCCAGTCGTCCGCTGAAATTTGTTCTTTTCCCTGCTCCCCTAATAAAGTGACTACTTCTCCTTCTTGGATATTGGGTATGGCACTTACATCCAGCATCAACTGATCCATTGTAATTGTCCCGATTTGCGACACGCGCTGACCGCGAATTAACGCCTGCATTTTGTTGGAAAGACTGCGAGGAACACCATCAGCATAGCCAATTCCCACGACGGCGAGGCGAAGTTCACGCGGGGCAATAAATTGATGGCCGTAGCTAACACCTGTTCCAGCGGCAATTGTTTTAACTTGGGTAACTCGTGCCTTAAGTTCCAAAACAGGCTTGAGGTCGATCGCATTTTGTAAATGTGGTGCTGGATAAAGTCCGTAAACAGCTAAACCTACACGCACCATGTCGTAGTGCAATGATGAATCTGTGAGTGCGGCGGCTGAGTTTGCCAAGTGCAAACAAGGTACTTGAATTCCCAGTGCTTTGATTTGAGCGATCGCATCTTCAAATCGTTTATGCTGTTCTTCCATTACCGTGGTATGGGGATCGTCTGCTGTCGCCAAATGAGAATAAATACTAGCAATGTCAAGATGTGGTAATCGCTGCACTAATTGCAGAAATTCGCCAGCCTGGCGCCAATCTGTTCCCAATCTAGACATTCCTGTATCTAATTTAATGTGTACAGGCACTGGAGAACCATGATTCATCGATTCTAGGGTATCAGAAAATACTAAAGCTTGTTTAGGACTACAGAGTGTGGGCTGAAGTTTCCATTGGGCGATCGCATGAATCTGCTCTAGTGTATGAGTTGCCCCTAAAATCAAAATGGGTGCTTGAATCCCGCCTTCTCGCAATTGAATAGCTTCTGGAACAGTAGCCACTCCCAGCCAACTAGCTCCCGATTGGATGGCAATTTGAGCGACTGTTACCGCTCCATGTCCATAGGCATCAGCTTTTACTACTGCCATCAACTGGGTACGCGGCGATAAAAACTGCACCAATTGCTTTACATTGTACGACAACGCCTCTAAATCAATTTCAACCCAAGCTCGTTGCGAAAACCACGCGTAGGTATCGCACTGCTGATTAGGAACTACACCAGGGATTTGTTTGCGACTTAACATTTGTACTGACTCCTATCCCGCCACGGCTAAACTTTCAAGTTATCTATCTATACACGCTCTTAAAAGCGAGATCAGATTAAATAGGAAGTTTAACCTTCAGATTGGAACCGATACAAGATGTTGCGGCGCTAAAGTAGAAGTTAAGAATTAGAAGTAAATCTTACAGCTCAACTTTTCACTTTGTTCTTCTCTACGAGACGCTGCGCGATTGTGTTAGTCTACGTAATTTCTTATTAAAGTAAAAAATTTTACTTTATAACTAATAACTTAATTTCCAAATTCTCTCCCAAGTATAATTTCTTCTCATCTCCCTAGCAGGGTGTATTTGTGTTAATATATTGTAAAACTCATACCCTGAGCGCAAATAATGGGGAAGGTTTTAGTCTTAAACGCCTCTTACGAACCTCTCAATATAACGAGTTGGCGTCGTGCTGTAGTTCTTTTAATCAAGGGCAAAGCAGAACGCGTGGAACACAATGGTAAATTTCTGTACACGGATTTCCCGTTGCCGACCGTGATCCGGTTGCGTCATTATGTACGCGTTCCTTATAAAGAAATTCCTCTAACTCGCCGAAATATATTGCACCGTGATGGTCATGCCTGTCAATACTGTGGTTACACAGGGGATGAGTTGACGCTAGACCATGTAATACCGCGATCGCGCGGCGGAGGCGATACTTGGGAGAATATTGTTACCGCTTGTGTCCGTTGTAATGTCAAAAAAGGCAGTCGGACTCCCCACGAAGCTCACATGCCTTTACGTCATCCTCCGCGCCAACCTTATAGTAGTCTTTATTTCGAGGTCAGCAAACATCTTAAGAGTGGACTACACACAGAGTGGCAAAAGTATGTTATAGGTCTTTGAGCAAAAAATTAGAGCAGCAAAGGCAAAAGAAGAAATACCCTCTTTCCTTAAGACATAGCCAATAACTTTTAGTAGTTATGGAGTGTTAAAAAATTGGTGGCTATATGGCTTGCAATGAAGGTAATTGTATCAACTATCAAGCTTTCAAGTTTGTTGTGTGTATATATAGTTTCCCCTTTGCTCTTTATTTCCCTGTCTTTTGCCTTTTACATCGGACTTTACTCTAAATTCTCAGAATTTTCAAAGGGGATACGAAACACGTGTTGTTCATCCAAAAATAATTGTTAATTGCTCGATAGTCACAATAATGAGAATACTAAGTATAAAAATATTTCAAAGATCAAAGACTAATTTTAAAGTATAAAATAGAGGGTAGACCCTAAGTTAGATGAAAATCACCCTAGTTCAATTTACGAAAGATAAAAAAACTCCTAAAACATATTTATGCCGCCACATACAGCCAGAAGTTAGTTGATTGTTAAGCGCTGTTACTGACAAGAAGTATACTTAGATGTATAGTGCAATGTCTTAAGATTTTTGCGAAGATCGTAATTAATGTGGCTAAATTCAGTGAATTGCTGCTCGTAGTATTTCTGAATTAAAGGAGCCTCACACTTTAAAAAAGTTCCCTATGTACTTTAATTCTCCCGTTACTCAGTTTGAGAGTTTGTCATCGGCCACAGAGCCAAACCCAGAGGAACCTGAAATAGAAAAAGCGCCAGTGGAAGTTTCATTTAAAACTCCCTCATTACCGCCATCAGTAGGTGAAGGAGCTATATATCTTAGTCAGCGTAGTAATTCTCTGGCACAACAAAAGTCAGAAGAACTGCAAAAAACCCTTTTGGCACACCGACATGATCGCCAACTGGTAATTCTGCAAGATTTTCCTGATCCTGATGCCCTTTCCTGTGCCTGGGCTTACCAGTTAATTGCCCAGCAATATGATATAAAATGTGAAATCATTTATGCTGGCGCATTAAGCCATCAAGAAAATATTGCTTTGGTAAGGCTGACTAATTTACCTATCCAACGCTGGACGCCGCAAACCTTGAAAACCAAGGATTTGTCATGTTACCAAGGTTTTGTATTAATTGATAATCAGGGAACTACTTCACAACTACTGTCAGCAGTGCAGCAGGCTGGAATTCCCCTAGTAGTCCTGATCGACCATCACAGTATCCAAGGCGATCTGCAATCAGAGTTTGAGGATATCCGTCCTTATGTAAGAGCGACGGCAACAATTTTTACTCAATATCTGCAAACGGGATTATTGGCATTAGATAGCAGCATAAATCAACACGTCAAATGCGCTACTGCCTTGATGCACGGCTTGCGATCGGATACAAATCGGCTCATGCAAGCTCAAGAAGAAGATTTTATGGCAGCTGCGTATTTAAGCCGATTTTATGACGCCCAACTGCTGAATGCCATTTTACAGGCGAACCGTTCCAAGCGGGTAATGGATGTGATCGAGCGATCGCTAAAAAATCGCATCGTCCAAAATAACTTTTCCATTGCTGGTGTTGGTTACCTACGCTACGAAGACCGTGATGCCATCCCCCAAGCGGCTGATTTTCTCGTCACCGAAGAAAATGTCCATACCGCCGTAGTTTACGGCATTGTTCACGATGAAGACGAAGAATTAGAAATAGTCATTGGCTCCCTGAGAACCAGCAAACTCACCCTTGATCCTGATGAATTCATCAAAGAAGCTTTTGGGCAAGATAGCACAGGGCGCTTTTTCGGCGGTGGAAGAACAAGCGCAGGTGGCTTTGAAATTCCGATGGGCTTCTTATCTGGCAGCAACGAAAATTCCGCTTATGCGAAAATGAAATGGGAAGTATTCGACGCTCAAATTAAGCAAAAACTGTTGAGGTTAGTTAATCCCAGAGACAACCCGATTCAGTCGGAGTAAAGGGAGATCGAGGAGATGGGGAGAACTCCTAACTTATGCAGCAGTCAAAGTGTTTAGTCAGATAGCGTCCCTAAGTCATTCGCGATTAACATATTTCCCGACTTTTGTTCTCAAAAGTCGGGAATTTTGATCTTTTCACAAAGGCTGAACTGATTGAGGATGTAGTTCGTGCTTAATGTAAAGTAGGTAGACTCCTAAGAAACACATTCCGTAGCGTTGGAAATAGGGATGAGCTCTAAGCCAAAAGCTTGAGCTTTTATCTTCAGGTTTTTAAGTATCCGGTC
>NZ_JBALDE010000258.1:0-51976 GCF_036917515.1 Nostoc sp.
ACTTAAATGTGTAGCTACACTAATTCGTTTCGGCATTAGTCATCTTTGCACTCACTACTTCTATCGTAAGCGATTATCCGGACATGATATTACTTGAACTTTTTGCTGTTTGGCAGCAATCAACTTTTTCTGCAATGCAAAAGCTACACTCACAGCAAGTAAAATTCCACCAACCCCCTGAGATTCGGGAACTGACTTCGGACTATTAAATCCATACTTTGCTAGTATTTTTTGTCCAGTTGGTGAAAGGATATAATCAGCTAGTTTTGAACCTCCAGGATTCGCATCCTTAAGTACTGTCAAACCATAGTCAGCTTGGGTTTTTAAGTTATCTGGCAATTCTACTATCTGTAAACTTGGTGAAATTTGTTGGGCAGATAAAGCACTGGTGTAATAGACCAAATAGATGTCTGCTTTGTTGATATCTTGCAGATAGTAGACTATACTGCCCCCCGGACTATTCCTCTCTGGCGGCAATGTTCCTGATAATATTACAGCTTTACCATTCAGTTGGGCAAAGCTGCCTGGATTAATTTGTTCAGCTTTGCGAAATACTTCGACTCCGTAATCTCCCAAGGGATCGCTTACAGGTTTGGAAATACCCAATTTAACGTTGGTATCGAGAAACTTATCAAGCAGATTCTCTGTGGTGAGTGACACTTCAGGGGTGGCGATCGCATAGATAGGATTTCTGGCAAACGTTTTGACTTCCCCACTTAAGTTATTTTGATTTAGTACAAGGGCATTACCTAAATCTGCACTGGCAAAGACATCTGCCTTTTCTCCAGCCAACAACCGATCTTTCAATGAACCAGAGGAAGCAAATTCTGTTTTCACAGGAATCCCATATTCTTGGGTAAAAGCACTAGCAACTTCCGAAAGCCCACCCCTCAAGCTACCAGCAGCATATAAAGTCACCTCAGGAGGTGCAGCCAGTGTGGCTGCTAAAGTCTGTTTTGTAAAAGTAAGATTGACAACTAATGCAGTCAGCGAAGCGGCAAGCAAATACTTTTTCATCATTTTTTAATTGCCCATAAGTAAAGAAAAAATCACTTTCTCGTTTTTGATAAGCTAAAACACATATTTCTTGCATAGTCACTCGTGAGGTTTTTTGACTGCTGAGAGTTGACAGTCAAGAGTTAACACTCAACAGCCAACACGACCATATATGATTTAAAAAGTGTGGAACAGCTTAACTAATGCTTAAACAGTCTCGATCTGAGCGTTTAAACTTTATGAATTATTCAACAGTATTGATGGCGTATGCTTTTATACAATTTAGTGTTTTTGGTTGAAGTTATCATACCAACTTGGTTGGATAAAATCAATTCAACTACGTAATTAAACGCTGACTTTATCAAAACTTTAAGTAAAAAGTTTTTTATCTTGATGAGATTACGTACATGACAAGACTTTAGGAGTGACTACGACAATGGTGTTTTTACGATGCCTACAGCGAGCGTACCCTGCTTTTAAAGCGTCTCGTTAGCGCAGTCTCTCGTAGAGAAGAGAAGCGATCGCAATTTATTTGATATCAGGTAAAATGTGGCGTAAAGCTATAATTTGAGGCAGCAATTTGAGGCTAGAAGCATGACTACAGTAGCAATTTTACCAATAAGAGACGCTAGTAGTCTATCAAGCCAACTTTGCTAGGTGATACAGATTTTAGGTAAACTAATTGAAGCCTGTAAAAGCATATCATTATGGCAAAAAAAGTATACCGTAAGTTTGAGTACAGAGAAAGCAGAAAAACTGTGTAGGCGTAGCCTGCCGTAGGCAATGATTGTATTGGGAGTAGGAATAGTACCTGTAGTACCACCTTCTCGGTTAACTTGGGTGACATCTTGGATAGCAACAGGCCCTAATTTACCAACGGCTGCTGTATTGAAACCCTGCGATCGCGCGTAAGCTAGAAGTGACTCTTCATCTAAAAAGTTGTTACCGGGAAACTTTTCGTCGATATCCCCCAAAACCGCATCATTTTCGATAAATGGTGTGACACTACCATTGGCATTAGCACTAGGAAAACCAGTGTAGATAGTGTTACTAAAGTCACCTGTATCACCAAGATAATGTCCTGTGGCGATCGCAGCAGCATTCGGGGTGGTAAATGTGGGAAACAGCGAATGACTATTGGCGAAACTAACTCCTTGCTGACGGATGCTATATAAAGTTGGGGTATCAGTTGGGTTTACAGAACCGTTACGCAAGCCATCTGCAACAAAAATAATCACATTTCTACCATTGCCGTTTGTATCAGCCATACCGATTACTCCTTAAGTATTATGAGCTACGAGCGATACCTACGGTTGGCTACGCCTACGTAGCAATTGTGTGTCTATATGAGCGATTAATTACACTCAACCCAAGCGAAAAATTATTGGCTACAGAGACCTAAGTAGTATTTGGCGACAAAATGCTTAGTGTCTACACAAACTAGTGCAGACAATTAAATGAACTTAACTTTGGTTACTGTTTCAAAAAATAGTTTTTCAATGTTTAAGGAAAGTTATAAACAAGTTAAGATTTCGGACAAAAAGTAAAATAATTTTTAAGACAAAATTACTAATAGATATAAAAAGCGAGGGAATATGATTCCCCCGCATTAGCAAAATCGCTATAGCTTAACTAATGAACTCAGGTTGAATCTAAGCTGTAATCATCTTTTGGCTAAACGATACTCGCAGAAAAAACGAAATCATTTGCTGTAAGGCTAGTTGCTGTAATTCCCAGCAAGGAAGCCAACTCTGTATTTCCAGTTTTCACGATAGTATCACTACCCTGTTGCAGCAGTGTTAAAGCACTAAATTGAGCGATCCCAACACCGCCAAGCCCGATTTTATCAATACCGATCGCAAAATCAGTCACAATATTCTTGCTAATTGGCAGACTGGCGTTAGCAATCCAGAATTGATCGACACCAGTACCACCACTGAGGCGATCGCCACCCCCTTGTCCAGCAAATAGCACATCATCACCATCGCCACCAAATAGCGAATCATTGACACTGGAAAAGAGTTTGTCATCACCAGAACCACCGTAGAGATGGTTATTGCTACCTTGACTCTTGAGAGTATCGTTACCCGAGCCACCGAAGGATAATTGACGCGAACCTTCAACAACTGTCAAAGTATCATTACCTGCTGCCCCAAGTAAATTATTAGTACCATTAGCTTCTACCACGGTAATTTCATCATCACCAGCACCACCATCAGCATTAGTGTTGTTAGCAGGGCTATTTGCGCCAATTAAGACTTGATCGTTATCGTCCCCTGTGGACACCGAGGAGTCACCGCCGACCACCACAGTGTCTTCACCATTCCCAGTCACAATTGTGTTACCTTTAGTACCGTTTACAAAGTCTGCTCCATCACCTGTGAATAAGGTTTGATTTGGTTGAACGGTAATATCATCGCTGCTATTGGAGCCAAATTTAATTTCTTTAGCTTGAGGTTGACCTAAACCAGGAGCAAGGTTAAGGGACTTCTCTAACTTCAGTTCTAGAATCTCATTGTTGTCTATAACTGGATTTTCAGGATCGTTCCCAGGACGACCGATAGAGAAGGGATAGTTGTTGTCATTAGCCACCAAAATGGTATTTTTGTCAACAACCAGAATATTTTCAATAGTTTGGAATGGGAAATCGAAGGTAGTCTTACCGTCCCCATTGAGGTCTTTGGGGTCTTGGATGTTTAACAAGTCTGCAACTTCTTCTTTAGCGACATAGCCATTAGAATCTGTTTTAGACAAGTCTATTTTGTAGATCCTCTTAAATTTAGCCGCAGCCCCTTGATTGTTATCCCGTTCAATGACAAGGTACTCATTATCATTAATGACTGCTAAATCTCCGATGGAATTTGACGGATTATCCAATCTGTAGTAATGTAACTGCTCGCTGTATTTGTGGCTAGCAAGGTCAAATTCGTTAATCCGCAAAGCACCAGGAGTATCACCTTGGACTGTGCCTTCTAACAGCATATAGAGCTTGGTTTTGCTGGCGTTGATTGCTCCGCCTTCAAAACCTTTGGAACCAGCCAAGTTAGCAAAAGCATCTCCTGAAAGTACATCGGGGTTTTGTGGCGATCGCACTACATTATATTGAGGATTGTCTCTGAGTTGATCCCGTACCTTATCTCCGATATCTGGGAAGTCTGTAAATAGTGCATCTACTCCTAATTGATAGAACTGCTGAATTTCTAGCTCTAGCTTACCTTTGTAATCTGCTGCTAAGTATTGATCTTCCGCCCGGAAGGTGTAAGGGTGAACCTGTAACCCTGCATTGTGAGCATCTTGAATTAAAGTAGTAGGAGGTAACGTTGTTTGATCAGCCTCATTTACTACCCCATCTCCATTGACATCATCTGCTTTGCCATCGCCATTGGCATCAGTGCTTTTAACGCTAACAATCATCCGCTTCCAAGGGCCAATGCCATCAGCATAAGTGGCAACTTCAGCCAAGCCTTCTGGAGTTCGCAAGTCGCCATAAGTGCGAGTGTCACCACTGACTTTCAAATCATAAGGCTGACTTTCGATAATCTTACCGTTGATATCAATGTCACTGGCATCTAAAAGTTGCACAAGTGGAATATCTACACCTGCCGCAGGCATAATGCGATCATGCAGTTCTTTAAGGTTACTCACTTCAAAGGACTGGATGAAAATCTGACTTGGGTCAGTAAAGTTATTTGCTTTGAGCGTATCAATGAGTAACTGACTGATGTTTCTGTTTATTTTTTCCGTCGTGCCTACATAAGTAGCTTCATCGGCCAAATAGGTCGGATGCTTAGTTTCCGGGTAGATACCAATCTTTTTACCTGTTTCGGCTTCTACTTGCTTAACTAAATCGATGATTTCCGTAAGAGTAGGAATCTCAAATTTATCGTCAAAGGAATGATCGCGGAAAGGTAAACGTTCTTCTGCGCGTAGAGTTTTGATTTCAGCTAAGGTGAAGTCTTCAGCAAACCAACCTGTAATTGTGTTGCCATCTAAGCTTACTGTTTTTTTGCGATCGGCAAACTCTGGATGTTTGTAAACATCTGTGGTTGTATTGTTGAAATTAACAGTGCCATCAGCATTTAAAACTGCTAAAGCTGGCTCATGGCGAGCAATTAGCACACCATCTTTTGTTACTACCAAATCAGGCTCAATAAAGTCAGCGCCTCGCGCAATTGCTTGCTTGTAAGACTCTAAGGTGTGTTCTGGACGATAGCCACTTGCACCTCTATGACCAATGACTAATGGTGCTTCTCCATCTAAAGTTTTGAAGCGATCGGGTGTATTGATGGGAGCCTCTAATAACTTACCAGTGGCATCAAAATGCAGCAAGTAGGGGCCAAACTCGTCTCCAATCCAGATTGTCCCATCTTTATCAAAGACAAATGACTCTACATCAAAGTCTGTACCAGTTAGTAATCTGTCATTAGTTCCTTCGTTAACAATTCCAAAAGGAACTTTGTGGTTAGGGTCAGACAGTTGAATATAGTCTAAAACTTTAACGCTGCCGTCTCCATTTTCTGTTCCCTTAAAATTTGGGTCTAGACGATTGATCCGCAGTAGAAAATCTGCACTATTATCTTTGCTACCGTAACCGTTATCTGACAAGAAGTAGAAAGAGTTGTTATTAGCAAATTGAACACCACTAAAGCCTTGTATTGGCTGTCCTGGGAAAGGCCCGGTTCTACCATTCGCTGAAACGTCTTTGCCAGAAGCAGGCCCATCACTAAAAGTATCAGCAGGTAATGAGGCAAAGCCCACTAACTCAACTTTTGGTACTATTGAGGCAAACATCGTTTGGTAGATGTGGGTTTGATCGTTTAAACCCGCAATTCCTGGAATATCAGAACCGTAGGCGTTATAACCTTTACCTATCAAGCTGTTTAACACTTCAGAACCAGCACCTTGGTAGTAAACAGGTACCGGACGGTTAGTGTGAGTTCCCCAACCATACTTGACAGTGGGATCTGACCCCCAGTAGTGTCCAACTTCTGCTGGGGTATCCAAATTGGTTAATGCTTCAGCACCTTGATTTTTTACTAAAGTCGGAAAGTCACCATCAAGAGTCAGGTAGTGATCGTGGTCAGCTGTAACGATAAGTTGGTTTTCTTCCCAACCACCATTTTTTTCGATCCAGTCAATCGTAGATCCAACTGCCTTATCGAAGTCTAACGTGGTGCCGATCAAATTGTCCATGTTGTTATCATGGGCAGACCAATCGATATCGCCACCCTCAACCATCAACCAGAAACCATCGGGGTCTTTACCCAACACATCTAATGCAGCGTTTGTCAAGTCATTGAGGGTTGGGTTTTCGTTAACCTCTTTGGCAATGAAAGATGCATCCGTCTCTCCGGGAAGCAGTGGACGTGTGGTGTCCACTTTGGCGCTATCACCTTGGTTAGTGAAAACGCTGAACATATCTAAACCAGTAGTGCTGTAGTCGCCGTTGGCAGAACTTACAGGTAAGTTACCATTTTGACCACGCGCACCGTATAGACCGAAGAGGCGATCGCCTTTTTCTGGATCGATTGTCGCCGCCGTTTGAGCTAGTTTCTGTGCAGCATTTTCACCCCGCTCCAAAAAGGTGTAATCGTAGATGTTATTAGTTGGTTTAGTGCTAAGTTCTGTGTAAGTAGATTGACTAATATATTCATTGCTCGTATTCGGCTCAACCCCGTTTGGTAGTAAGTCTCCAGGAGCTGAAAGAGGGTGTCCACCACCAAGTAATACCGTCGGTTGATAGACACGGAGTTGCTGTTGCAGGATGTTGTCTAATGCCGGATAGTCAGCATCATACTTGCTGCGACGGTTAACGTTGGCAGCAGCAGCAGCAGGTGTGGCGTGGTCAATGGGAACTGAAGTTACCAAACCAGTAGATTTACCAACTTCGTTTGCAGTTTTGAGAATTGATTCTAGAGGATTCTCAAAAATATCAACGCCAACAGCGTTGTTGTAGCTCTTGACACCAGTGTACAGAGTTGTAGCGGTGTTTGCAGAGTCAGGATAGCTGTACTTAATATATTCAGGATCGTTACCAGGAGTCCAAGGATTAACACCACCTCTGGTAGGGTCATAACCTACTAGATTTCCAACAACACCATCACTGACTTTTGCACCACCTGTTGGGGTATTACCTGGGTTAAAAGTTGGATCAAAGGTGAAACCAGGGCGAACCGGGCTTTCTCCTGTGATCGGATTAGTACCGTCAAGAGCGGAATTACCATTACCAAAAACTCCATTACTATCAGCGATCGTTGTCCCATAAGTGGTTGCCAAACCGTAGCCTTGGAGTGTTTGGAAGTTGAGTCCTTGACCCTTACCTTGTGTATAAAAATCGTTTAGATTAGCACCTGTCTTACCATTTTGAATCTCTTTATAGATGGATGCAGCACGAGCCATTTCCCAACCCATACCATCCCCAATCATAATGATGACGTTCTTAGCCATGAAAGAAAATCTCCCTGTGTTTAATTGTTGAGATGGTCTTCGCTCCAGTGGAATCAAAAAAGTAATATGGTGAGTAAAAACTAATAGTTTTAGGCTTCAAAGATGTAATTGACTTGTAAGCTTGTTGAGTCTGAACTATTAAATGTCAACCACCACTACAATTGATATCTCACTAGAGCGTTTTGGTATCAAAAGTAACTATGAAAATTGCATATTAATTAACATACATAGCCAATGTTGTGAAAAAATTGTGGGCTGGTTAAGAAATCTTGTATTGTAATCTTGCACCTAATATGCGATTAACAAACTTATACGTATTTTTAATGAGAAAAAGTTGTTTTTATATATTAAAGCGATGCATTTATTGTCAGTTTTGTCAAATAATAATTTATTTATCTTTAATTGCTTTTACAATAAAAATGGAGTACAGCTTTATTAACTTTGGTTGTGTAATAAAGCTGTAACAAGGCGAACAAATTAAGCGACAATACTGCCAAAGAAAACGAAGTCATTTGCTGTGAGAATATTTGCTCTAATTCCCAGTAATGAAGCTAACTCGGTATTTCCGGTTTTCACTAAGGTGTCACTACCCTGTTGCAACAGTGTTAAAGCACTAAATTGAGCGATACCAACACCGCCAAGCCCGATTTGATCAATGCCGATCGCAAAATCAGTCACAATGTTCTTGCTAGTTGGTAGACTGGCGTTAGCAATCCAGAATTGATCGGCACCAGTACCACCACTGAGGCGATTTCCACCCTGTTGACTAGCAAATAACACATCATCATCATCGCCACCAAACAGGGAGTCATTGACATTAGAGAAGAGTTTGTCATCGCCAGAACCACCGTAGAGACGGTTATTGCTACCGTTACTCGTGAGGATATCGTTACCTGAGCCACCGAATAATGATTGACGAGTACCTTCAATTACTGTGAGATTATCATCACCTGCTGCTCCAAACAAATTATTGCTACCACTGGCTTCCACCACGCTAATAACATCATCACCATTGCCACCATCAGCACTGGTATTTTGAACTGAGTCATTTTGACCAATAAATATGCGATCGTTACCATCTTCCCCGGAAACTGAAGAGTTACTGCCTGCAAGCACTGTGTCATCACCGTTTCCAGCCAGGATTGTGTTACCTTCAGCACCTTCTACAAAGTCTGCTCCGTCACCTGCACTAAAGAATTGTCCTGGCTCAAGATTGACAGTATCGCTGTTACTAGAACCAAAACCGTTTGGGAAAGTAGGCTCTACAGTTGTCAGATTATTAGGTAGTTCAAGAATACCGAGTTTTTCAGCAGCCGTATTACCCGTAATATTGAAGTCATTGTCGTTAATCAAGGCTAGGGTGTTGGGTGCTACCAATGCTAGACCTTCTAACTTTTCCACCCCGGTGTAACCCAACTGAGCAGCATTAGCGATTAGACTTTTGGTGACAGGGATAATATTGGCAGTAGCTAACTCCGCAGAGGTCAGTTGTTCAATAGTTTTACCAACTGGCAAGTTAAAGTTAGCAGGGTTGTTGATGTTGGTCGCCCCAGCTAAATCAATTTGGTAAATTAATTTATTGCCAGCAGATGTAGCATTGTCGTCTCGCTCAACTATTGCAAATTTGCCGTTACCCAAAGAAACTGCATCGCCAATCTTATCAGTTCCCGGTAGACCTTCTAGGCGATATAAATACTCTCCTGTTACTTGCTTGGTGACAATATCAAACTCTAGAATTCGTAAGTTGAGAGAACTTTTGGAAGTCGCGTCATTGGCGACATCTGGATTATCGATCGCACTCTGAATAAAGGCATATAATTTATTACCTTCTAGTGCGACAGCTTCAAATCCTCGGTTATTGCGGCGTTGGGCATAAACTGCTGGCAATACCTCAATGCCAAAAGTTCCAGCTGGTTGATCCGGGTTGGGTGCTGTGGCAGTTCCTTGAGGGATAAAGCGGTCAATCAGCTTACCATTAACATCAAAGTGGTAAATTGCCGGACGGTACTCATCCACCAACCAGTAATCTCCATTTTCTGCAACTACAATTCCCTCTAAGTCAGCACCCAAAGGATCGTTAGCTAGAACATTGTTGTCTAAGTCAACGGCAATTTCATCTGTGTAGGCTAAACCGTTTCCTACAGCTTGCAAGTTAGGAAGTCCCGTTAATGGGGTTGTTCCATTTTGGCGCAATAGTTCTGTTCTTTTGGTAATGCTGATTTCACCTGTGGTGCGGTTGAGTTCAAAGCTGACTATTTCTGGTTGGAAGTCGGGTAATAAAAATGGTCTTTTGACACCATCAGGTTCTCCGTTGGGGCCACGATCTGTATTGGTGACAAATTTCAGGTTGCCATTTGCTGCAAACCCTTGGAAATATAACCCAGAAAAACCACCCAAGAAAATATCTTGATTTTCAGAGGTTGTGCCTAGTTTGGGTAGATTTTCAAACTCATAGATGGTCAGCTTGGGTTGAGCGACAGGATTGCGAGGATCGTAACTAGTAGTGTCGATATTTAAAGAATTAGGGAAAGAATTGGCAATATTTTCCCAAGGCACCAGCTTAAAGTTAGAACTGACGTTTTCACCATCAATGGTCTTGGCAGGTTGATTGGAGCCGTCTTGAGTGATAAATAAACCAAATGGGAAGTTAGGCCCCAGTGGCACGTTAATGACATCAGCACCATCTGACTCTTGGACGCTATCAATTGATCCATTGTTACCAATGGCAAAGTTACCCACGTATTCGTTATTACCTTCACGAGTGTAGGCAACAAAGGTACTATCGCCTTGGCTGGATGCTAGCAGGTAGCCTGTACCGTTTTTGCCGTAGTAAATGGTCAACCCTTCAGCGTCATCGGTGAGGTGAGAACCACCTTCAAAACGAACGCGGTCAATCAACTTGTCTGTTGTGCCACTATCTGGTTCTGCGTTGAATTTCCAGATGCCCACATCTTCTTGGGCTATGTAGAGAAAGCCGGTTTCTTGGTCAACCACCATACCCTCTGTTTGAGGAGAACGCTCAGCTGCGGTGGGCGAGGGGATGGTGAACTCCCGCACCAGTTCAGCACCGATTTTGCCATTACCTTTGTCAATTAGCTTGAACTGAGCTATATCTCCAGTTTGTCGGCGACTGGTAAAGACATAGTAATCATTAGTTACGGGGCTACGGTATAGGGCAAGTCCGTAAGAACTACGAGTGGATGCAGAATAAGGAGGTTCAAAAGGCAATCCTTGGAAAATAGTACCAATATTGCTATCGGTGATATCTTCCAAATACTGACCGGAAGTGGTGGGGTTGGGGTTAATTTTGAAGATTGCTAGTTTATCATTTTGGCGATCGCTAGCTACGGCAATATCAACAGATTGATTGCCTAATTTAAAACCGTATTGCAGGTCAATGTTATTGTAGCGAATGCCACCAGGATTAACTGTTTGTAACAAATTACCAGACAAGTCATAAACTCGCAATCCAGCATTTTTGACTGAGGTTAATACTAGGCTCTCGGCAGAATTTGTCGCGTTTACATAGATAGCAGGATCGTCAGCATCAGCACGTTGATCCACTGGTAGGGTTTCATCGTCCAATAAATCGGGACGAGTTTCTACTCTGGGTGCAGCAGTTGGAACTAAGTCTGCATTCAAAGTGAGGATTTGGGTAAATTGGCTTTGGTTGAAGTTGTTATCACTTACCAGCACAATCGACTGGCTACCATCTGCTAGTTTGGGGCCAAAGGTAATACCTTCGATGTTATCTGTACCGTTAGGCAGGTTTAAGTCATTTAAATTCAACAGCAGACGTTTTTGAGCGGGTTTGATAGTAGCTAGTTGTTCAGTACTCAGATTGTTGAGAGAATCGTAAAAGCTAATGTCAGTTGCACCTTGCAAAGAAACTTCATAGATTTTGATCGTATTACCTACACCTTGTGCAAAAGAACGTTCTAACGCTAGTAATGTGCCACGATTATCTATTGCTAATAAATCTGCTAAACCATTGTCAGCGGAGCCTGTGCTAGGGTTAGGCGGTTGGGCAATTGCATCAGTAATGTAGAGGTATTCTTTTTCTGGTTGTCCAGTAACCAGATTGTATTGCAGAATCCGGGAAGGGCTGCCACTAGTGAGCGAAGCCTTTAATCCGTCTTGGGACAGCGCGTTTTCAGTGGCGGTAAATAGAGTTTTCTCATCGGATGTGATGGTGAGGCTTTCAAAGGCTAAATTATTATAAACACCTGATGTCTGCGTGTCATCTGCATCGACAATGCCGTTGCTGTTGGTATCTTCTACTACTGGCAAGAATTTTCTAGGGATAGGTAGCGATGCTACTTCTTGCCCCGTAGTCAGCGAAAACTCTTTAATAAAAGGATTGGTAACGCGACCAGTAGCAGGGTTGACTTCGCCTTCAGAAGAGATGAAAACAGTACCATCGTTAGTTAAAGCAATACCTTCTGGGTCGAGGCTGTTGGTTGCAAAAAAGTTGCCATTGATATCTTTTAGGGTTGTAACATTAGTAAAAATCACCCCGGAATCGGTAGCAGTGAAGGTATAAAAACGGGCAGGGGCAACTTGGGAGCGATCATCTGAGATTGCATAGTAGCGGTTGTTAACTGCATCGTAGGTGACACCAGATAGTCCCCCTAGTGCAGTCGGTGTTCCATTGACAGTTCCCGCCACGCCAGCAGGAATAAAGCCTGTGGTAAAAGTACTCTGCTCCACAAATCCAATATTAGGAATGGTTTTACCTGGTTCGGTTGTCCCAGTTTGCACATCTGCAAATACTAGACGATGGTCAGAACTAGGGAACGGAAAAGTACCTACTGGGGAAAATGTTGGATCAGTATTTAGAGGCCAAAATACTCCTGAGTCAGCAATTGTTAGGTCACTTGAAGGTAGCACATAGTCAGTCTGCAGGTTTCCGGGAGTATTATCAGCAAAGTCTGCGGTGTCAAAGCTAGGATTACCTTTTTGGTTAGTGTTTGCACCACCCTGCAAATCTGCTTGTTGGAGACCACCTAAACTGGTAGGGACGACATTAGTATTGATATTGGAATTTTGCAAGAGTTGGCGAATAGCGTTATCAAAACTATCACCATCCAAAGGATCAGCATTTTGGTCACCCACAATCACAAAGCTTGACCCAGTATCAATACCACCTGTTTTACCCTCGTCATCATAAATGTAATTAGCATTACCAGGGGTTATGTAGTCTGCCCAAAAGCGGATCTCGTCGTGATTACGCTTACCGTTGCGGTCTTCCGCGCCATCAAAGGTTGGGGGCGTGGGGTGGCTGGCGAGGATGTGAATTGTTTCGCCGTTTACCTGGATGGGTACATCCCAGTGACTTTTAGAAGAAAGGCGTAGAACTGCCAATTCCTCCTCAGAATACCAATCATTTGGCTGTGGTGTTGTCGGCTCATCAGGAAGCAAAGCATTGGGCATATCCTTCCAAAGGAAGTTTTGGAAGCTGCGGATGTTAGCAGTGTCGATAGGATATTTGGATAGCAGCAATATCCCGTATTGACCAGGAAAATTCCCAAATCCGAAAGCATCATCACCGTATCCAGCTGTACCTGGGCTTGTAACCGCTGTACCGTCGTTATTTAAGTCCAACCCAGAGGCAATACCTGTATTGGAAGGAGCGATGTAGAAGTAAGGGTAGTCAACGGGTGTTGTACCATTCTGGCTGAGGGCTAGGTAATTTTGCCGCAATAGTTGAACTGCCTCCGGTGAATAGTCAAACTCGTTAATTAGCAACACATCCGGGTTATTACGCTGAATGATTTCTGCAACTGCCTTTGCTTGAGCATTGTCAGGAGTAGACAAATCACTGACTAATTGACCTTCAGCGTTCCGATTTAGGGAAGCATTGAACTGGGAAAAACGAATTGTATTAGTAGTTACCATGTTTAATTGTGAGATAGATTCCAGACATGAGACTGCTTTGAAAATTGGGAGGTGGAATAAGGAACCGCAGAGGCGCAAAGTGTACCAAGAAATCGGAATTTGAGAGATATTTTGCGGAAGTTCTATTAAATCTGCATTAAACAAAAACAAACCGAGTATCTGTTGTTTGCTAGTACTTAAATTTCCTCTGATGTGCCAAAGTTTGCAGTAAGTGAAGCAAATACCACAACCGTATTGCTGGCAGCGCAGAAGTCAGCAACGACAAATAAGCGATCGCTTCTAGGATCAAAGGCGGATATTTCGGCTCCATTAGTACTGGTGAAGCCACCAACTTTCTGCAAAATGCTGGAGTTCTTGTTGGTAATCGTAATATTTTGGGAAGTTGTTTCTGCTTCAGTTCCTGAGTTAGAGTTGACGGATAAATTGACTGTAGGATTTTCACTAGCGATCGCAAAGTTTGTGGTGTTAGGAATTACCGTCGCCCCGTTACCTCCGACATCAATTGTCCAATTAGCACTATTGTTAACAAACGCTTTATTGCTGACAAAACTGGCTTGTCCACTACGGAAACCAGTATACTGACCATAGTCAGTGCTACCAATGGCGGTTGGACTCGAAGCTGTGCCATCACTGAAATAAATAGTTGTATTCGGATCTATATCTACAAATGTGACAATAGACCAGCCATCTTCATCAGTATTGAAAGAGGTAAAAGCAATATCGCCCTGTATCAAAGCCATTAACAACGTCTCCTTCAATTTATTTCGTATTGTTTGAAAATCGCTTGAAAAGCTGATGTTCAGTAATAATTTGCCAATACAATCAAGTCACATTGACAATTCCAATATCATTATCAAAAAAACTATTTATTATTCAAACAAACTACAATTTTTACTAGTATTAATTCATATTCAGCAACCTCAACTTATCTCAGCAACATTAAGAAACTGCTAGCAAAAGGTTAAAAGAACAAATATTTGGTATTGAGTTGCCTTCAGAATATACATCTGGATTTAGATGCCCGACTTCTCGAAGAAGTCCGGGAGGTAGTAATACCAATTCAAAATTCATGCATTAAGAAAGCCAGACAGAATAAAGGTTTGGGAGTATGTATCTGTCGCATTCATTTCTCAAATTGGTATAATTTTATGCCCATAAAAAAAGACGGACAAGATGCCCGCCCCACAATAAGTAGTTGGATATTTTTTATTTGAAAGTCATTTTGTATTAAAAGCCACTCTTGCTTACCGGAACTTACCAGGATTTAGACGAGCACCGTTAGGTTGAGACTGACGACGAATTGCCACTCCACTCCGCAAATTGTTTCCAGTTCCGCCATCTTGGCGATCGAGGAAAGGTTTCAAATTAATCGCACTTCTAGATGAACTAACCCGATTATTGCCACCGCCTAGAAGTGTACGTCCTAAATTATATAATTCGTTGCCTCCACTACTGCGATCGCCATAAGTGTTAACGGCTATAGTCTGCTGTCCACTGTCAGCAGTAGTCAAGTTTTGAAAAATGCTATTGCGGATAACATAGGGATCTTTCCCATTGGGGACTGTTAGCACAATTCTACAGGTTGGGTTAGTTTCAGTTGTGACGCAGACAATATTTTCGTTATTTTCTACGGCTGTCTGGAGTTCTTGTAAGCCATCTGGGCGATAAAGTTCTAAACGGCTAGCAATTGCTGCACAACGCCTTTGTGCATCCCAACCACCGCCCAAAGCCGCAGGTGCTGCCCAAGGAAAGAATTGTCCTGGTTGACTTTGGGGCTGATACATGACAGTATACTGTCCATTGTAAATCTGACAAGTAAACCGAGTTGTACCGTCAGCTGAGGGTGGTACGCCTGTCGATGTGTCTATTGGGACTGGTGCTGATGTGCCGCCTGATGGTACTGTTGGTACTACTACACCATCGCCATTAGAATCATATTGTGCCATTGCTGCCGAATTGCCCAGACACAAAGATAAGCCAAGACTGCCCAAAGATATCAACCGCAGCATTTGTGATGACATAAATCATCCTCCAAGAGAAGTAGGTAGGGAATTGATAGTTTAAGTGACGAATAATTTTAGCTTTTGATTCAGCAAAAACCTATTTTTTCTTCTCTTGCTTTTTTTTCTTTGAGTAGCTTTTTCATCCTTGCTTGAATTTCTGTATGACACTCCACTATTTTGTAAGCTTAACAGTTGTAGCTACTACGCGTATAGTATTTATTTACTTCAACTGAGTCACTCAAATAGTTGAAAATTTTATTTGTGTAGCTGTAGTCACATAGGTTATGACAGTATTGAGCGCTCAAAGTCTTGAAAAACTGGGTTTTTACTCAGCACGGGCTAAACGCCCCGCTACCGCTAACAGCACTCAGCACTTTGCTATATATGCTAAGGCAAATTATTTGGATCGATACCTTGAGATTGTAAATAGGCAATTAGCCGTTCTTTTTGTTGGCGTTCCTGTTCAATTTGTTCCACTGCCCAAAGTAACAAATTACCTGCCTCATCCCACCAGCGCAACCAATAACCAATTCTGGCTTCTTTTGTTCCTTGCCAAGTTCCCAGAAATAAACTCATTGAATCAATCCAATGACGACCATTTTCATCAGGTTGCTTTAACTCGTAGCGCCTGTTTTCGAGTTGGTAAAATTCTAACAAACCACCATAAGGGTCAAAAATTATATAAATTGGGACTTGAAGAATCTGCTCGTAAAAAAACTATTTTCCTGGTGGATAGGTTCGTTTAAAAGAGTATTCTCCACCCTCAGTATCAGAGAGAAATTCCATCACAATTGCCGGAATATCTCCATCTAAATTGGGTGTATAGCTTTTGCGTTCTCCTAAAACCTGATTTACCGATGGTACATAAACCCAGTCGGGTGCTTTAACAACAAATTGCCCGTTTATCGTCGCACAAAGTCCAAAATTTGAGGCTATTAACATCTGTGGTTGGATGAAACCACTTATCTCAAGACTTTCGTGCAAAGCACCAGCCAATAGTGGCTGACCTGTATTTTCCACTGGTTCATCCTCTAGCTGAAAATCTGCAGGCAATGCTTCCCAAGATATTATCAATTCTGTTGAAGATTTAGCTTCACCGAGTTGGGTTGCCATAAACACCCCCCTTTTATTGATTTGTCTTTATTTTATGGCTGACCAGTGGTTTGTTGCTGACGGGGTGATAAAAAAACTAGGATGCAGATAAAATTGCATTGATTCTCAACTAACAACAGTCTCACCAGTCGTGATCGTCGTTGAGGATACTTCCATCCTCCAAAACAAGACCTCTGACGCGAGTACCAGTCCAGTCAACATTACTCACATGCTTGGCACCACTCATATTAGTGTTACCCAGCCAAGTTTGAGTGATAGAAGCGGATCACAATTCAGCACCTCTCATGTCACTATCCATGAACTTAACAACATCCAAACAAGCTTTAGTCAAATTGGCTCCACTCAAATTAGCACGAATCAATTTGCACTGACCCAAGTTAGCACCAGTCAGATTAGTGTTACTCAAATTGGCATCAGTAAGATTAGCACCAGCCAAGATAGTATCAGTCAAGTTGGCTCCACTCAAATTGATTCCACTCAAGTCAATATTAATAAAAACATCTTCCATTGGTTCGGAGCCGCTGATATTAACACCACTGAGATTGAGACCGCTAAAATTTATTTCCCCAGCAGCATATCTTCTTCTCAATTCTTCTCCATCCATAATTTACCTCCCATATTAATCAACACGTTTATGCTATTGCTTTGAGCGATACCAGCGACGAACTGTGACGCTTGTTCGTCCTTAGTGTCTCTCCTTGGAAGAAGACTCGCTAACACACTTGTTTGACAATATAATACACTCGCCGTTTGGGATGGATAAAACACAAAAAACCCCAGCAAAACTAGCTGAGGTAAGGTCGAGAAGTGAGATTAACGATGAGATACAGCGATACCCAAATCAAAAAATCTTAACTAACGCTAAAACCAACCAAAACTAAAGTTGTGACGATTAAAGTTGCAAAAAGACCCTGTAAGACATATTTACGTTGTTCCCAAATTGCTGGGTACTCAGCGTAGTACATCTGAGGTTCTGCTGCGTAGTTGTTGAGAATGCCGTTTTCGTTAATGGTGGTGTACATAGTTTTTTGTTTTCTTTGTTTTGTTATCTTATGTAACTAAATATAACAGTTTTGTTACAAATCATCAATAAGACTTGACAAAAAAAGACTGATGGTAGATATAAAACTGACTTATCAGCATACCACTACTGTTTAAGGCATACGTAAAATACAAAAAACCCCGGCGAAACTAACCGAGGTAACAGAGAGAAGTATGAATGACGATGAGATACAGCGATACCCAAATCAAAAAATCTTAGCTAACGCTAAAACCAACCAAAACTAAAGCGGTGATGATTAAAGTTGCAAAAAGACCCTGTAAAACGTATTTACGTTGTTCCCAAATTGCTGGGTACTCAGCGTAGTACATCTTAGGTTCCGCTGCGTAGTTGTTGAGAATGCCGTCTTCGTTAGTGGTGGTATACATGGTTTTTTCTCTTCTTTATTTACTTATGTAACTAAATATAACAATTTCGTTACAAACAGTCAATAAGACTTGACAAAAAAAAGACTGATGGTAAATATAAAGCTAACTTATCTGCGATCGCAGATTCTGGCGAAGCGGTTCTAAGCAATGAAAGCAGGTTGTATATAGTCCTCTTTTACCACTCTAGACAGAGGAAAAATAGCGATCGCATTGTAATGACGGGTAAAAAAATGGTGAATTAGAAAATGGAACTTGGAGAGTTTATTTTTTAAGATTTCCTAAATATCTAACCCAACTACCATTAAGTCGGGCGGATATTCAACATTAAACTGGTAATATATCTCTTGTCGTTCTTGGGCTGGAAGAGTTAATAGCCATTCTAAAATCCCCATTTCACCAAGTTGAATTTGTGGGTTGCTGCGACTGAGACGGATTTTAATTTGCTCGTTGCGGCTAACTGGCAATTGTTCAGTGAGTTTCAGATTTACTTCTCTGTCGAGTAAGTTAATAATTATCAATCGATAACTATAACTAATCCGCCGCTGATTGCTAATAAATCTTTTATCTACCAGACGTTCAGCTAAATCGCGCTCAATTTTTAAACCTTCATCAATTCCTAAATTCAGTTTAAATTCTTGCCCTGGTGAAATATTCTCCAACCTAGTACTACCGACAAAAACGTTGTCGTGGAAAATATTCGCTTTACCTGGTAACAAAGTCGCACCGTTGGGACTATTTTTCACATTCGCTTGTAGATAAGCAAAACTTACCAAGCGCGGCATTGCTACATAATCGAAGCTACAAGAATAATCATCGTTGAAAATTGTAGTTTTATGGGGTGCGCCATCACTGGGAATGTTACCACCATCATTCAGTTTAAAGGTAACTACACTCCCTTCTTTAGATACTTCTGCTGTAACAGTTTCTGCTGCAATAAGACTATCTTCTGTAACTTCATCTTCTTCTTCTTGCCAATCTGTAGCAGCAGAAGCAGGCGGCTCTGGTATGCTAGGCAGTGGTGGTGGCTGGGCAGCAAATCGAGCTCGTCTTTGTTGTCGCGCTATTCGTGGACGTGGGGTATCAATATACCAAGGTTCAAGTTTGGGTGGAAGTGTACCTAATCCTGGTTTAGCGGTAGAAAGGGTGAGATTTGCACCAATCCAGTCTTCGCCAGTGCTTTGGGTAATTTCTGCAAGGTAACTCAGATGTACAATATTGCTGGTAGTGCTAAAACGCAAGTCATAAAGCGGATTCCAGCTAGCGCGATTTACAATGTAGGATACCTCTAATTCAAATTCACCTTCACCTCCGACTTCAATGGCTACAACTAAGCTAAAACTTTCTTTAGGATGGGGTGTTTGGATTATTTGCAATGAGGTGTGGAGTGCTTGCAGCTGTTTGTCTAATTCCTGCTGTTGAGTTTTGCATTCTCCAGATGCGATCGCATATTCACTATACTGGCTTCCGAGAAAGTTGAGGAAATCCAAAGTTTCGCTGAGGCTGAGATTTTTCCGAGACAAACTCTGTGCAAAAGGTTCTTCTGTTTTTTCACGTAAGCCGACGATAAAACTAGATTGCAATGCTAAAGCATCCACCTGAGCTTGCAGGTGGCGTTTTTCTGCTTCTAATTGCTGAATTTGCCTTGTCAAATGTGCTACTCGCTCTGCTAGAGGTTCAGTAGTATAGATGCGATCGCTACTAACTCCCACCAAGCGCACCTCTACCGTACCTGTACCGCTAACCCGAATAGACTCAGTTTCTAGAGTCATTGGCACTGGGGTAATTACTAATTCCTGTTCAATTCCTGTTAAATCAACTACACCCCGCCGTGTAACCAATGCTCTGTCAGAATACACGGTAACAGCTACAATCTCGCTTTGTACTGTTTTGCGCCAAGATGGTATTTCCGGGTTAAACACTACCAGTTTTCCCCCATTTTTAATGATTCTGCTGGTTAATTGTTAATGTTTACCAGTCTAACAGTTAACCCCTATAGAGTAAAACTTACGCAAAAAACCTCTTGAACTCTTATTCCTCTGTGTTCTCTGCGTCGCGCCAGTTGCTTCAAGTCGGGGAACCCGCCCAACGCACTGGCTTCTCTGTGGTTTAATTTTCCGTAACCTGTGCGTAAGTCCTGTAGAGAATTCGTAATTTATAAATTACAAATTACGAATTATCTTATCCGTGAATTGGTTTATAAGGTACTATAAACAGTATCAGCTTTTTGTTTAACAATATTTTTTGCCGCTGCTAGTAGATACTCATAATAGGCACGAGCGACGATAGATAGCTGCTTGCCAGATGGGTAAACCATGTACCAATCCCGCTGAATGGGGAAGTGTTGCACATCTAAAATGCTGAACTCTGAAGCGTCTGATAGTAAGGTATGACGTGATAAAACAGAAATTCCTAAACCACCTGCGATCGCTTGTTTAATTGCTTCATTACTTCCCAATTCTAGCTTGACTTTTACCGTTATCCCTTCTTCTTCAAATAGCTTTTGGACGGCGCGACGAGTTCCTGAACCTGGTTCCCGCATAATAAAAGGTTGGTTAGACAGGCGTTGTATAGGAATATTTTTTTCTTTGGATAAAGGATGATTAGTTGGTGCAAAGACTATCAAGGGATTTTCTAGAAATGGTTCACAAGTCACATCTATATTGTCTGGAATTTGACTCATAATATATAAGTCATCCAGATTCTGACCCATCCGTTCCAAAATTTGTTCGTGATTTGTAACTTGCAGCGAGATATCAATCCCTGGATAAAGTTCGCAAAATGGCCCTAACAAACGTGGGATAAAATATTTTGCTGTTGTAATCACTGCCAAACGTAATTGTCCTTGTTTTAGCCCTTTTAAATCTGCTACCTTCATTTCATACTGGGCTATATTGTGAAAAATCTGCCGACAAGTAGCAAATAATTCCCGTCCTGCCTCCGTCAGATACAATCGCTTCCCTACTTGCTCAAATAGTGGCAAACCTACCGATTTTGTTAGTTGCTTGATCTGCATAGAAACAGTAGGTTGAGTGAGAAACAATTCCTCAGCAGCACGAGTGAAACTACTGTGCCGTGCCGCCGCCTCGAACACCTTTAATTGGTGTAGCGTCGCTTGGTTCAAAGGTGATTCTCCTATATATAGCGATTAACAGATATAAAACTAGTATTGCTGAACACTGGCAAATAGATATAGTAATGCTCACAGAAAGTTACGAGTTTTATCATAGATAAAACTCTATTATTTATATTAAAATAAAGGTATTTTAATTATGGATTGAAGAAGCTATTATTCAGAATAGCTAAAGCGTAAGATGCCTTCCATCTAAACGATGAATGCTGGATGATGATTTTTTAAAATTCATCTATCATCATTCATCATTCCATAATTCTTCTTGAACTTTTGTAGGTAGTTTAGTTAAGTCTGGTAATCTTAGTACCTCGATTTCCGCAACTTGTTCTTTTTCTTTAATATTCACTGGCAAGTTTAACGGTTCGCTTTCTTCTATCCAGCAGCTTGCCAATGGCAAAGTTTGCTCCATTTCATCCAGCGGTCGAGGAATTACCATCACTGCATTTAATTCCCCAATGCGTTCTGCTTCAAACATTCCTGCTTCCACTGCTACCGCCACATTTGCTACAGAACCACGAATAATTGCTGTACACAAACCCCCACCAATTTTTTCATAAGCTGCTAAATGAACATCAGCAGCTTTGAGCATAGCATCACACGCTCCGACCATCGCTGGAAATCCTCGCGTTTCTACCAAACCAATTGCTTGATTACTCAGACGGCTGGAATTGCCCTCTTGCATTAATTTAGTGAAACGGGTTGTGATCGGAAGTACTCTATCTAGGTTGGGATAAGGTCGGGGAATCACTAAGCTAGAAACCAATTGACCAAACTGTTCAGCCGTTTGCACGCCTGATTCTACCGCCAGACGCACGTCAGCAATTCCACCCCGGACGATCGCAGTACAATGACCGCCACCAATTTTTTCATACCCTACCAGATGAACTCCAGCCGATTTCAGCATCATATCCGCCGTCCCAACGATCGCCGGAAAGCTCTGGGTAGAAACTAAACCCAAAGCAGTATCTTGAAAGGTTTCTCGACTACTCGCTCCCTGGATACTGCGAATAGACCGTTGATTATATGTTTCCATGATGAATTCTCCAAAATACGGAAAAAGCCGACAACTTACAATTAACACTTACTCGAACTAATCGTCAGAGTTTGGGTCGCTCAAGGATTGTCTATGAGGAAACAGTGTAGTCAACAGTCTGTTTATACTCCCTTGTCCATAAATTTGAGTCCCAAAACCGTTAGGGGATTCTGCGGCTGGCTGACTAGGGTCTAAGTTCTGTTCTGTAGACGGTTGGGCGGCTTTTGCCAAAGTTGAGTCAGCATAATTCGTTGGTTCCTCCACAGGAGGAGGCTGACTTTCTGGAGTCACAGGAGATTTAAAATAAGAAATCGACTTGTTTTGTTTGAAATCTACAAAAGCCGAAGCTGAGAAATTAGTTACTCCACCGGAGCGATTTTCCTCTTCCTTCGGTGATGGTGCATTTGTAGTAGAAGTTGGGTTATTTGTAGATGGTTCTGACTGCTTTGTCAGGGCAATCTGCCGACTGGTGTCTCCTAAAATGGAACCAGGCGGTATTACTTGTCCAGGTTCAACCGAATAGTTAAAAACTGTAGTCGCTGAACCAATACAAGCATTTGCGCCAATTTTGCCCTTGCCAATCATCAAAAAACCTGCTCCCAGGTTTGCACCTGCTTCTACTTCTAGGGTGCCTTCATGGACTTGGAGAATTGCTCCCATGCCAATACAGACCCCTGGCCCAATGACGATCTTGCTGTTTACAGCTGCTTGGAGGATCACCCCAGGTGCAAGTACCGCGCTTGGATGAATAGTCACCTCACCACTAATGTAAGTATCAAAGTTATTGCTGAGGCGCAGTAGCGGCACAGACATGGAAATTTTAACCTCGGAAGCCAGATGTAGTTCTGAGTGATGAGTGGTGAGTGGTGAGTGCTGAGTAATTAGTATTTTCCAAAATCCGAGTTTACAGTTGGTATGACTGGTGTCTTTAAAGTGTTAACTCAGCACTCAGCACTTTTAACTCAGCACTGCTACGGTCTTTGAATAATCGTTTCTAATACGCGACGCTTGGCTTTGGGGTCAACACCAATTAAGCGCACATATTCCCCTGGATATTCGTGGAGATGCCCTTCTATAGCGGCGATCGCTTCTCTTTCTGAAGATGCTTGAATTTGACCGATACTATTCCAGGAATTTATCCGGAAGCGGCGCTCATCCACGTGTTCAAGGCTAATTTTAGACCCGCTAGCCAATAATTGCCGCAGTTGGTCTATGACTTCACTACTCAAGCGGGTACTGGTAGCTGTTGCTGTAGCAGTAGTGGAGTATGCACTGCTACTGCTACTAAATGATTTCTGACTGCTAGATGAGGCTACTTGATCGTTTGGACGTTGGATAATAGTCTCTAATACCCGCCGTTTGGCTTTGGGGTCAATACCAATTAAGCGTACATATTCCCCTTGGTATTCGCCGAGGTGTGCTTCTATAGCTGCGATCGCTTCTCTTTCTGAGGAGGCTTGGATTTGACCGATACTAGTCCAGGAATTTATACGGAAGCGGCGCTCATCCACGTGTTCAAGGCTAATTTTAGACCCGCCAGCCAATAATTGCCGGAGTTGGTCTACTACTTCAGAACTCAAGCGCTTACTGCTAGCTGTTCCCGTACCAGAGGGTGCTGTACTACTAGTAAACGATTTATGACTACCAGAGGAAGCTACTTGACCATTTGGACGTTGGATAATGCTTTCTAATACCCGCCGTTTGGCTTTGGTGTCAATACCGATTAAACGTACGTACTCGCCTTGATGACTTGCGATACATTCTTCCAAAGCCGAGATGACTTGATTTGTGGAAGTTGCTTCAATTGGCTTGCAACTAGTCCAAGAACCAGTGCGGAAACGCCGCTCATCTACGTGTTCCATGCCAATTTTGTAACCACCCGCCAATAGTTGGCGGATTTGCTCTAGAGTTTCGCCATTGACTTTGCCACTGCTAGAACCGTTACCATTACCATTATCATTGCTGTAGCTGCTGTAATTGTAACTGTTATTACCACGACTAGCCGGAGCTTTAAAGCTGGTAGCTGGTTTTGCATCATCATTAGGACGTTGGATGATGGCTTCTAGCACGCGCCGTCTACCTTTGTCAATGCCAAACAGTCGGACATACTCGCCGCTATGATTTGTTAAACAGCTTTCTAATGCTGCGATCGCTTCATTGAGCGATCTTGTTTCGATTGGTTGACAACTAGTCCAAGAACCTGTGCGGAAACGTCTTTGGTCTACATGTTCCGTACCAATTTTATACCCTTGCTCCAATAGATACCGCAACTGATCTATTGTTTCTCCACCCAAGCTATTGCTCGACACTTCATTACTCCTTTCCAACTCTAAAACAGTAATACCATTACCTGTATAAGAAGATTTAGCGTTCTCATCCCGAATGGGTGCTATACATTTAGTATCCGCAGCACAGAGATAACCAGCTCGTAATGCTTGATTAATTCCAACCACATGATGAGCAAATTCTTTATCCTGATCTTGCACATCTGGCAAACGGTCAGCTTGCTGTTGGCTGGTAATTATTGCTCCCGAAGGTACATACTTCCCAGCAGGAATCTCTACGTCTTGAATCAAAGCGTGCATCATCACGATGCAACCTGCACCCACCCTGGCATTAAATACCGTAGAGCGAAAGCCAATGAAGGAATTATCACCTACATAAGCTGGCCCGTGAATTAGAGCCATGTGGGTAATGCAAGCATTTTTACCAATCCATACTGAGTATTTATTTTGGTCATCGCCAATTACTCGGCCTTGCTCCAACCCATGAATGACAACACCATCTTGAATATTAGTATTTTCACCCAGATAAAAAGGTGTGCCTTCATCCGCTCTAATCGTAGTCCCCGGAGCAACGATTACATTTGCACCTATTCGCACATCCCCAATTAAATTGGAGAATGAATGTACAAAGGCAGTTTCATGGATTTTGGGTTCAGCTAAATTCCTTGACCACGGGGTTGGGGGTGCCGCCGTGCTGCGGACTGCCATCGCGAGATTCCTCCTGTATTGTCAATTGTCAGTTATCATTAGTCATTTGTCCTCTCTTACAAAGTTCTGATGCCTGCGGCGGGCTGCGCCAACGGAGGAAACCTCCGCTCAGACTTTGCGCTTTGTCATTTGTCGAGAGCTAATGACTAATGACTAATGACTAATGACTATCGATATTGATCTTTTTTGCTGTAAATGAGGCGATCTTCAACGTGAATGGTATCTATGATCGCCACCACTACTGCATCTAATGGACGTTGTTCATTTCCAAGCACTTGACGAGCAACACTGCCACGACTGACAAGTACCCACTCATCTACTCCTGCTCCTACACTATCTGCTGCTACCTCATATTGTGGCAGGATGTTTCCGTCTTCATCCACTAATTGTAACAACAGTAGTTTTACACCTCTAAGACTTGGATCTTTTTGGGTGCTAACTACTGTGCCGCGAACTTTGGCAACTTGCATTACGAATTACGGTCTTCTACCAAAAGGACGAATTGCATTTACATTTTCCCGGAACTGCTCTACGTCTTCGGTATAACGAATTGGGAGGACGTATTCCAAGTTTTCGTGAGGACGAGCAATGATATGAGTAGACAACACTTGTCCACCATAGACTCGCTTTACAGATTCAACTCCTGCGGCCACAGAAGCTTGCACTTCTGAAACGTCACCCCGAACAATTACCGTCACCCGACCACTACCGATTTTTTCATAACCTACTAGAGTAACACGAGCAGCTTTCACCATTGCATCAGCAGCTTCTACAACTGCTGGAAAGCCTAGCGTTTCAACCATTCCCACTGCAATTGACATTAGTTTTAATCCCTATTTCAAAGTTTTTAGCCTTGGACAAAAGTGATGCTCAATTAGGCAAAGAGCGTTAATTACTTTGTTTAAACAGCTTTTAAGTACGGAATTGTTCCACCGCTTCTGTGTAACGTATCGGCAAGACGTATTCTAAGTTTTCGTGAGGACGAGCAATGATGTGAGTGGATAACACTTCACCACCAAAGACTCTTTTTGCCGCTTCAACTCCAGCTGCTACAGAAGCTTGCACTTCCGAGACATCTCCCCTAACTATCACGGTGACGCGAGCGCTACCAATTTTTTCATACCCTACTAAGGTGACACGGGCGGCTTTCACCATCGCATCAGCAGCTTCCACTACTGCTGGAAAGCCCTTCGTTTCAATCATTCCAACTGCAATTGGCATCGCAGAACTCCTACAAAATTAATGCAATCTGTACTATCGTTTGAATTTTTTGACGGGGAGAGCCTGATCTTATAGCTAAGAAAACACTTCCAAATTAAGCATAAGAAAGCTTGGCGTTCCTGGCAATATAAATTACTATAATAGTTTATGATAAGAAAGTTTTAAAAAACTTAACATAAATTTATCTAGGCTTCTGAGCAATTAAAGTTTACTGATTCCTTGAGCAGCCACTTATGCTTTATAATTTCTTTATCACATTTACAAAACGACATTCATAACCAAGGCTAATCCTATCTGACGAGAGGTAAGCAGCGGCTGTATGTTTTACTGTATCTGTCTTTTCTCAAATCTTGTTAGGTGTACAAGGACTAAGTAAAAAATATATAAGTTTTTCAAATATATTGCATAAAGTACTTTGGTCAAAGTAGAAAGACAAATGTAAAAAGGTCAGTGATGTTAAGGCAAGTAAATGCTTTTACTTATGTAAAGTTATATTTTACTTATATTTAATAGGGTAGTGTTAAGTAAAAGTACTTCTGGAAGTGTAGTTAAAATAATAATAAAAAAACATCGATATTTTGATAAATTAATTTTATTAAATAGAAAATTGTTTTGATTTTTTTTAAAATAAAGGCTGAGTTATTAAGGGAAATTTAAATGGATCAATTTCTATTTTCAACAAGTTGGTTTGTGCCTTTGTATAGCTTATCAGGCGCAATTTTGACATTGCCGTGGGGAATAGGAATAATTCGGCGAACAGGCCCAAGACCTGCAGCATACTTCAACTTGTTGACGACCGTTTTAGCTTTTTTCCATAGCCTGCTTGTATTTAAAAATATCTGGGATAGAGAACCAGAAAACTTACTAATCAATTGGTTCAAAGCAGCAGATTTAGACTTATCTTTTTCCTTGGAACTGTCCCCAGTCAGTATTGGGGCAACAGTTTTAATTACAGGGTTAAGCTTACTGGCACAAGTTTACGCTCTGGGTTACATGGAAAAAGACTGGTCGTTAGCGCGTTTTTTTGGGCTACTGGGATTTTTTGAAGCAGCGCTATGTGGTCTAGCAATCAGTGATTCTTTGTTTCTCAGCTATGCCCTTTTGGAAGTCTTGACGCTTTCAACTTACTTGCTGGTGGGGTTCTGGTATGCTCAACCACTAGTAGTGACAGCGGCGCGGGATGCGTTTTGGACAAAACGGGTAGGAGACTTGTTGCTACTAATGGCTGTAGTGACACTTTCTACCTTAGCTGGGAGTTTGAATATTTCAGATTTATATGAGTGGGCACAAACAGCTAATTTAAGTCCAATAACATCAACATTGCTAGGGCTGGCGTTAATTGCTGGGCCTGCTGGTAAATGTGCCCAATTTCCACTGCACCTGTGGTTAGATGAGGCAATGGAAGGGCCCAACCCCGCTTCGGTAATGCGGAACTCTCTAGTCGTAGCTGGTGGTGCTTATTTACTGTATAAACTTCAACCATTGTTAGCCCTGTCGCCAGTTGCCCTGAATGCCTTGGTAGTCATGGGTACGGTGACAGCAATTGGGGCGACATTAGTATCCATAGCTCAAATTGACATTAAGCGATCGCTATCTCATTCTACTAGTGCATACATGGGGTTAGTGTTTTTGGCGGTGGGGTTACAGCAAGGGGGTGTAGCCTTGATGTTGCTGTTAGCTCATGCGATCGCCAAAGCATTATTATTTATGAGTTCTGGTTCAGTCATTTTGACTACCCAAAGCCAAGACCTAACAGAAATGGGCGGTTTGTGGTCACGAATGCCAGCCACCACCACTGCTTTTGTTGTTGGTTCAGCGGGGATGGTAACACTGCTACCACTAGGAAGTTTCTGGGCAATGTTAGCGTGGGCTGACGGTTTCGTGAGTATTAGCCCTTGGGTAATTGGGGTTTTAATATTAGTCAATGGTTTGACAGCATTGAATTTGACGAGAGTATTTAGATTAGTCTTTTGGGGTAAACCGCAACAAAAGACCCGTCGCACCCCTGAAGTTGGTTGGCAGATGGCCTTACCAATGGTGTTCCTCACAGTACTGACTCTGCTTTTACCTCTAATGTTACAGCAATGGTACTTACTACCAGACTGGGAAAGTATTAATTGGTATGTGGTGTTAGCCTTAGTTAGTTCTACGGTAGCGGGGGTAGGTGTAGGGTGTACAGTTTATCTACACAAAGCTTGGTCAAGATCCAGAATCTTGACATGGAGATTTCTGCAAGACCTGTTAGGTTATGATTTTTATATTGACCGAGTTTATCTTGTAACCGTGGTAAGTATAGTAGCATTGCTATCTAAAATTTCTGCTTGGAGCGATCGCTACTTGGTTGACGGTTTAGTAAACTTAGTTGGGTTTGCGACCATTTTCGGCGGACAAACTTTAAAGTACAGCATTTCTGGGCAATCTCAGGGCTATATGTTGACCATTCTAGCAGTTGTCAGCGTCCTGGGTTTTTTCATCAGTTGGTCATTGGGTTTACTAGATAAATTGCCTTTTTAGGAGACGCGATAAATCGCGTCTGTACAAAACGTAGAGATGTGATTTATCGCGTCTGTTATTCTCCCTCATCCCCGCTTACCCGAAGTCTATGCTTAGTGTTTTAATTCTAGTGCCGTTAATCGGCGCAGCTTTAATTGGTTTCTCACCCTCTGGCATCAGTGAGAAATTTGCCCGTAGGGTGGCTTTGGTCATTGCCAGTATTGCTTTCTTGTGGACAATCCTATTAGTAACTCAGTTCCATCCCGGAGAAATTACTCAACAGTTTGCTGAGTCTATCCCTTGGGTAGATGCTTTAGGGTTAAACTATAACCTTGGAATAGATGGTTTATCTTTGCCGTTGCTGGTTTTAAATGGATTGTTAACTTGTATTGCCATTTACAGCAGCGATGAATCCCTACAGCGTCCTAAATTTTATTACTCTTTGATACTGTTATTAAACACTGGAGTGACAGGAGCCTTTCTAGCACAAGATTTACTGTTATTTTTCCTGTTTTACGAGTTGGAGTTAATTCCGCTATATCTGTTGATAGCTATTTGGGGTGGTACAAGACGGGGTTATGCTGCCACTAAATTTCTCATTTATACAGCCGTTTCGGGAATCCTGATTTTAGCAAGTTTCCTCGGCATGGTTTGGCTGAGTGGTTCCTCTAGCTTTGCACTAGCAACTTTAAATACAACAACTTTACCTTTAGCAACACAGCTATTACTGCTAGCGGGAATTTTGATCGGTTTTGGGATTAAAATTCCCTTAGTTCCCTTCCATACTTGGTTGCCAGATGCTCACGTTGAAGCTTCCACGCCGATTTCTGTGCTATTGGCTGGGGTGCTGTTGAAGTTGGGAACTTACGGTTTACTGCGCTTTGGCATGAACTTGTTACCAGAAGCTTGGAGTTATTTAGCTCCTTGGTTAGCAATTTGGGCAGTAGTAAGTGTGCTGTATGGTTCATCCTGCGCGATCGCCCAAAGCGATATGAAAAAAATGGTAGCATACAGCTCCATTGGACACATGGGTTACGTGCTTTTAGCAGCGGCGGCGGCCACACCTTTAAGTGTGTTGGGTGCTGTGATGCAAATGATTAGCCACGGCTTGATTTCGGCAATGCTGTTTTTGTTGGTAGGGGTTGTGTATAAAAAAGCCGGCAGCCGTGATTTAACAATCATCCGAGGATTGCTGAACCCAGAACGAGGTATGCCAGTAATCGGTAGCTTGATGATTGTCGGAGCTATGGCCAGCGCTGGTATACCGGGAATGCTAGGGTTTATTTCCGAATTCGTAGTTTATCGGGGAAGTTTTCCAGTTTTTCCAGTGCAAACCCTGTTATGTATGCTTGGTACTGGTTTAACAGCAGTTTATTTCCTAATACTCGTTAACCGCGCCTTTTTTGGACGCCTATCTGCACCAGTTACCAACTTACCACGTGTGTATTGGAGCGATCGCATACCAGCTGCAATTTTAGCTGTGCTGATTGTGATTTTCGGCATTCAACCTGGTTGGTTAGTGCGCTGGACTGAACCAACAATTACAGCAATGGTAAATACCCAAAACGTAGTAGCAACAGTGTCCTTGGATAAAGCAATGGGGACTAGGGACTAGGGATTGGGGATTGGGGACTGGGGAAAAAGTTTTCCCAATGCCCAATGCCCAATGCCCAATGCCCAATGCCCCAATCCCTAAACTTTTTGGAGAGATAGCAATGGTAACTATTAAAAAGAAAGCTACTCACAATCCTTTAGCTGAGTATATTGAACGTCTACAAAATGGAGATGCATTACTCATTGATAGTCCAGAGAATGTATTGGAAGTTGTTGGTATTCTGAAAAGCTATGGGGTAGTTTTAGATGCTTACTCAATAAATCTTAACTATATTGCCGACTATCAGTTTTTAGTCTTTTTCCCATTTTTTAAATACTTTAATGGACAGGTTTCTTTGCAAAAATTACTCCGTCACTGGTGGCATGACCGAATAAATTTTGAATATGCCGAGTATTGCATGAAAGGCATGATGTGGCACGGTGGTGGCGGACTAGATACGTATTTAGATACACAAGAATTTAAAGAAAGAGCGCAAGCCGTTATCGCAGCAAAATTCCCAAATAATCCCTTTATTATGGCTATTAACCAACTCTTTCCAGATTTCTTAACAGAACAGTTGCGTGTATCTGCTTACTACAGCGGTTTAGGTCAATTCTGGCGAGTCATGGCCGATATGTTCCTCAACTTATCAGACCGCTATGACCGAGGCGAAATCAAATCGATTCCCCAAGTTGTAGACCATATTAAAGCAGGATTAGTGGCAAATGCATCAAACCCAATTACCTACGCTGTCAAAATTCGAGGTAAGGTCTATGAAATAATTCCTAAAAGCGTTGGTTTGACTTTCTTAGCAGATACAGCAATACCTTATGTAGAAGCAGTATTCTTCCGAGGAACTCCTTTCCACGGTACTGTTTCATACAATGCCCAAGGATATCAAATTCCTCCAGATCAAAGTCGATTTCAATATGGTGCATTGTATGCCGATCCTTTACCCATCGGTGGCGCGGGTATTCCTCCTACCTTGTTGATGCAAGATATGCGTCATTATCTTCCAGAATATTTGCACGAAATTTATCGTCGCAGTCTTCGGGGTGAAGATGATTTGCGAGTCCAAATTTGCATGAGTTTCCAAAAATCGATGTTTTGCGTGACGACAGCAGCGATTTTGGGACTGATGCCTTATCCTTCAGATACTAAAGATCCAAATGAGCAAAAAGGTAATCAAGTTTATTTAGAGAAGTGGATGAGTCGGTTCCAAACTTCGCGGTTACTAGATGTGAATAAATGACAGATAATTCCACCATTACTCACAAGGCATTTAAGCAATTTGAGCGCGACAAATTTTCTGTTGTAGCTCAAGAATACGATCGCGCGTAAGCGAAGCTCACCGCAGGTATCGCTGTTGTGACTTCTCAAGTAGATGAAGCCATATTGGATGCCGTGGGAGCTAAGTCTGGTACTCGCTTGCTAGACGTGGCTTGCGGCACTGGGTGGCTTAGTGCCGCAGCGCTAAAGCGGCAGGCTATAGTCACAGGATTAGACTTTGCAGAGAAAATGGTGGCCATTGCCAAAGGGCGATGTCCTCAAGGGTCATTCTATCAAGGGGACGCTGAAAACTTAACTTTCGAGTCGGGCCAATTTGAGGCGGTGGTTTGTAACTTGGGTATTCTCCATTTCCCAAACCCAGAAAAAGCGATCGCTGAATCCTTTCGCGTACTCAAACCGGAAGGGCGCTATGCTTTCACTTGCTGGACACCGCCAACACGCAATCCATTTATGGCTCTGATACTGGGTTCGGTGCAGACTTATGGCAGCATGAATGTGAACTTACCTTCTGGGCCACCCCTGTTTCGCTTTAGCAACCCCACTGAATGCGAAAGGGTTTTAAGCGCCGAAGGATTCACTCAGGTATCTCTCACCGAACTACCCATCAAGTGGACTTTCTCTTCACCTGAAGATGTGATGCCAAAGATTATTGTAAGTTCGGTGCGTTTGGGGTCGATGTTGGCAATGCAAAGCGATGAGCAACGGCGTAATATTGAGAACGCAATTATCGAGGGAGCCTCAAAGTATGTCACAGAAAATGGTGTGGAAATTCCCGCTTCTATGATGCTGACTCTCGCTTACAAACCATAAGCTAGAACAACCTTTGAATTTAGTCAATTTTTTAAGTATTTTTCCATGACAAAATTTATCAGCTTTTGCCCTCTACGCTCTACTTCTTGTTTTTTGATAACAATAAATCCCTGACTTTCAAAAAAAGGTTTAGCTGTAATACTGGCTTCTGTAAATAACTTTTCCAACCCTAAAGAGTTTGCTTTTAATTCAATCTGTTCTAAGATTTTCTTACCAACACCTTTCCTTTGAAAATCTTTATGACAATAGAAACGATCAATATGACCATTAGCCTCTAACTCTCCAAAACCAATAATTTTGTCTTCTTCTGCTATATAAGTAAACTTACTTCCTAAACTTTTAATCCAAACTTCAATATCCATGTTTGCTGGTGCCCAAGCAGCTACTTGTTCTTGTGTGTAATCGTGGATATTCACTTCATGAATAGTGTCGTAGAACAATTTCATAATTTCTTCAGTATCAGCTATTTCGTATATTCTTAATTTCATAAAGAAAGTAATTAATCACAAATAATCCCTCTTCTAAAAAACAAGGCAGGAGGCAGAAGGGAAGAAGATTTGACTTGTTTCTTCCATCCATTCCGTTATAGATGTAAATAAGTAGTTGATTTTTGATCAATATTATGCTTCTGGTTCAATGCCGAGCGATCGCAATTGAGCAATCAGAATCTCATTTCGTTGGCGTTCTTGTTCAGCACGTTGGCGTTCTTGTTCAGCGCGTTGGCGTTCTTGTTCGGCTCTTTCTTCACCAGTCAACAACAAATTACCTTGCAAATCCCACCAGCGTAGCCAAGGTAATTCCATATTCTGATATTGTCCTTGCCATATACCTAATTCAAGACCCAAGGGTGTAATAGAATAATGTCCACGTTCATTTGCTACTAATAACTGATATTGTCCACCAACTAATTCATAAACTTCCACACTGGCTTTACTTACTTCATAAATGCCGTAAAAAGCTGGATGAATTACTTGCTCATAAATCCAAAATTTGCCCTTCCAAGGAGTTTTGTCTCGTTCTTCGCTACCATCTCCAGAAACAAATTCCAAAGCAATCAACGGTGCAATAAATTCTCGCCACAACACATAAGACCTTCGTGAAAGTCCATCCAATGAAGGCGGTACATTCGGTACAAAAAACCAGTCGGGTGCTTCTGCGCCTTTTTCTGGGGGTTCGGTCAAGCGCCAGTAAATACCTAAATCCTGGCCGATACAATACTGACCATCGGAATATAACTGCTTCAGCACGGGTGTAATTGAGTCAGTCAGTAAAATGCTTTGAGGATGCTCTTGCCAGTTTTTCACGAATGTACCGTCAGACTCTGGTAGCTGCGTATGGTCAGGAAAAGGAGTAAGTTCGTCGGTGGTTGGATTGGTTGCAGAGGTCATAAGATTACCTTTGCACTGGATAAGGGTTGTTTTTTAGTTTAGCAATAAAGGCAGAAGCAGGGCGATCGCACCAGTTCTGTTAAGCTAGGCTCAAGTTATTAAGGCTCTCTTGTGTGAGAATTAATCTAAGCATTTTGGGAGTTGCAAAGATGGCTTGGGTAGCTGGCGATCGCTTGCAAGGTGGAAAATACACCATTGAAAAAGAGTTGGGAAGAGGACGCTTTGGCATCACCTATTTGGTGAAAAATAACAATGGCGATCGCCAAGTCATTAAAACCTTAAATGACGATTTACTAAATTCCCTGAACCAGTTGGAACGCGGACGACTGGAAACAATGTTTTGGCAAGAGGCGGTAAAACTTACTCAATGTAAACACAAACATATTGTGCAGGTTGCAGAACCGTTCAAAGAAGGAGAACACTGGTGTCTGGTAATGGAGTATGTGGATGGTGTGAGTTTAGCTGACCGTCGCCAACAAATACTTTCTGAATCAGAGGCTTTACGCTACATTCAACAAATTGGAGAAGCACTGATTAAAGTACATGAAAATCGGTTGATTCATCGAGATGTGCATCCAGGAAATATCTTTTTGCGAGTGCGAGAAGGACAACCGGAAGCGGTGCTAATTGATTTTGGTTTAGCTCTCGATTTCGACCATATCTTAACCACAAGTAGAACTAAAGAAACTTCTGAGGGATTTACACCGCCTGAGCTTTATGCTCAACATACTAAACCAACTGGAGCATATAGCGATATTTATTCTCTGGCGGCGACTCTTTATGTACTCCTGACTGGAAAAACACCAGTCAGTGCGCTCAAACGTAAAGCGGACAATGCTCCTTTAGTGGAACCGAAAAAACATAATCCTCAAATTAGCGATCGCACAAACCGCGCAATTTTAACAGGTATGAAGCTAGACCAGAAACAGCGATCGCAATCGATGCGGGAATGGCTCGATTCTTTGGGTTTGACTGGAGAAAACTTGCAGCCTTCAGTAATTGAACCATCTAAAACTAACTCAAATTGGGAGCGAAACATCCAGTTTTGGGGAGTGGTGATAGCGGCGATCGCAGCTTTAGGAGGCTTACTTGCAGGGGTGGGTGCTGTGATGGATAAATTAAAATCCCCTTCGTCTAATAGTCCACCATCAGTATCTCCCAGTCCGTCATCTAGCAAAACACCGTAGAATTAGCTAAACTCTCATTAAAACGCTTGCATTAAAGTAATTTTTTACTTAGAGGTATTCATGCCTTGGATAGCAGGACAACAATTGCAAAGTGGCAAATATGTAATTGAGCAAGTCCTGGGACAGGGGGGATTTGGGATTACTTATAAGGCTTTGCATGTTGAACTAAACCAGATAGTTGTAATTAAGACACCTAATGAATATCTCAGCCACGATTCGGAATATGAAAAGTACATAGAGAGATTTATCCAAGAAGGACGGATACTCGCACGTTTATCAGAAGACCCTCATCCTCATATTGTGGGAGTGATTGATTTGTTTCGGGAAGGTGCTACCCACTGTTTAGTAATGGACTTTGTTGAGGGAGAAAATTTGTTTGAGGCAGTGAGGCGTAAGGGGGCTTTACCAGAAGTGGAGATTCTACCTTGCATCCGCCAGATTGGGGAAGCTTTGAGCGTAGTCCATCAAGCAGGTTTAGTACATAGAGATGCCCATCCTGGAAACATCATGGTGCGGAGAAATGGCAAAGCCGTCTTAATTGACTTTGGAATCGCTAAAGAACTTTTACCTAAAACTTTGAGTTCAAAGGGTATTGCAGGTAATGAAGGGTTTGCGCCTTACGAGCAGATGAGCAGAGGCAGTCGAGAGCCAACGGTCGATGTTTACTGTCTAGCTGCCACACTATATTATGCAGTGACAGGTCAACGTCCCACAACTTCTCTAGCTCGCAAGCTTGATGATATGTCTCTGACTCCACCTAAACAAATTAATCCAAGCATCAGCGATCAATTAAATCAAGCAATTCTCAAAGGTATGGCGCTGGAGGCAAAAGACCGCCCTCAGTCAATGCAGGTATGGTTGAATATGCTAGAAGCACCAAAAGCAACACCTCCACCATCTGTTGCTCCAGTCCATAAAAAAGAAGTTGTTCGTTCCAAAGCCAAGCTATTAGAGCCAATTCCAAGTAAACTAAGTACTAAATCATCTAGAATTATTCCCTGGGGCCGGTTGATTGGTGTATTGTTAAGCTACCTATTGACAGGCTACTTGTTAGTAGCGTCTAACGCTCCGTACATAGTTTGGGCTGAGGCTTGGGCTTGGGCTTGGGCTTGGGCTGGGGCTGGGGCTGGGGCTGGGGCTGGAACTGGGGCTTGGGCTGTGGCTTGGGCTGTGGCTTGGGCTGTGGCTTGGGCTGGGGCTGTGGCTTGGGCTGTGGCTGTGGCTGGGGCTGTGGCTGGGGCTGGGGCTGTGGTTTGGGCTGTGGCTTGGGCTGGGGCTGTGGCTGGGGCTGTGGCTGTGACTGGGGCTGGAAATAAATTACTAGAATCTTTTGGCAAGTTTCATATTTTTCTAATTTTAGCTAGCACTTCTAGTCTAGGCTTGGGTTTGGGATGGTTAGGACATAGGATTTTTAATACAGGTTCATAGCTTACTCAAGCTTTAGAAGCTAAATGACAAAAGATTTTGTAGCTGTTGTATCGAGTGGAAAAGTGATGTCTAAGGACAAGCTGCTGCGCGTCTACGCACCTTTAACCTCATACCAAAATATTAAATTTTCGGCTCAATACCAAACGCTGGTTTTAAGAGCGTTGTTATGGAAGATAAGCTAGGTAAATAAACTGATATCTACATTAAAATAGTCCGCCAACGCTTTTGCTTGAGTTTTACTAATGGTGCGATCGCCATTAACAATTTGCGAGGCAATTTCCCATGAACCAATTACTTCAGCTAATGCTTCAGTTGTAGTATCGCGTGCGTCCATTAGATGTACTAACATCGAATTGGGTGTACCTTGGAGGATTGGGTAATGGGTATCTTCAAACTGCTCAATTAAAGTCACCAACAGTTGCAACAGCATTTCTTCTTCTGGTGTACGATTGGGACGATGTTCTAAGGTTAATGCAAGTGCGATCGCTTGTTCGTTTTCTGCATCCGTAGTAATTATTTTTGGCTGATATTCGGCTAGCAATTTACCATAAGATTCTGGATTAAAAGTACGGGTCATTTTTCCATTTATCCTTATCATATTCAGCGTGAGTCAGGACATATTTAATATAGATTCTTTGAGTTTCGTAAACAATATCAGCAATCAAACGGTAATTGTTTCCTTTAATATTAAACACAGTGAAGTTACCAACTGCTTCTGCTTTTGGGTAAATAGCCTGAACTTCAAGCAGATTTTTCCATTCAGCTTTAGTTGCTATCCTATACCAATCATAAAGTACTTCCCTTGCATCTGCATGTGCCTCACAAAATTCTCGTAGAATTCTGCGACTAATAACGTGCATTTAAATTTACTCTGATTACGATTCTTAAATTTTCTCTTATGCTGTCACCATTTGGCATTGTTGAGTGATAGCCAACGCTAGGTAAAAACAATCATACACAGTCTGCCCTAGTGCGTAGGCGCAGCCCGCCGCAGGCATCGCCATGACATATCGTAGTTAACTATGCTAATTTTTCTCTAACCCAAATACGAAAAGATTTCAACAAAGCAACCTCACCCATGCTTTGACTTTGCTGAAGAAATTTACTCATCTCATTCACTGAAATCAGAGGAAAAGCGATGCTAGATTTACACTCAACATATTGCCCTGCTTGCAACTGATAAAATTTCAAATTTTGCCCATCATATCGCCAAAGTTCATTTATAGCTAACGCTGCGTAAATATTAAATTTATTAATTGAACTATTAGTAATATCAATCTCAATTGCTAAATCAGGTGGTGGATCTATTTCTAAATTTAGACTTTTCTTACCTCTAACTCTTGGTTCATTTTGTATATAGTAGCAGTTATCTGGCTCTATCCCTTTTCTTGCTAATTTACGCTTCAATGTTGTAGAACCAGCACTTTTAATTTCTCTTCCTATTTCTTCAGTCAAAGCAAATATCAAGCGGTCAAATTGAATTTTGGGATTTTCATGTTCAAAAAGTGGTGTCATGATTTCTAAAGTACCGCTATCATAAGCAAACCGAGAGTCTCTATCCTCACCTGTGTCTTTTAGCAAGGCTTCAAAGGTTTCCCAGCTAATGTTATGTAGTACTGTTCTTTGTTCTGCAGGTGTTGACTGGACTAGCATATTAAAATACTTCTTTCATGACAATTTCAACGCCGAGCGATGTCTAACGACAAACCGCTATGCCTCTAAGCAATATTTCTCTAAAACTCAAGCGATCGCTATTTAAATGTTATCTTTTTTCTATTGGTTCACCACCTAACCAAGAATCTCCCGAATTCAATTCGAGAGAGTGTCAAAAAACCCAAATGTATTGTCTTTATCAAATAACAACCTCTTGCTTCGGCTTCCGCGCTGGACGCTTGCGTTCGCTGCGACGAACGCCCCCTGCCATTTTGTACTCATCGCTATTCTTGCCATACTTTGCAGCTACGTTGACTAACATATGTTCTGTTAGTTCCATCAGCGACTTTTCGGCTAATTCTAAAGCTCCCTGAGTTAGATCCACGGTGGAGAGGCTGGAGTTATAAGCTTCCAACTTGTCCTGTGTTTTTTTGATGGCGGTGGCAAAGCTGTCAATAGTGACTCCATTACCTAAATCTAAGCTGGGACTAATTGATTTCAAACCTGCAATCCGACGCTGTGCTCTATCAAGTGCTTTAGACCCACGTTTTGGACGTGACATATATAACTTTCCTTTTATTAATCATGCACTAGGATAAAAACTGAGTTATATCCTTGTCTTTACACCATTAGGATAAACAAAATCGGGGTGATTAACACCCGCAATATTCAGTAATATATAAAGTATTTAATACAAATAATATTATATTTGTTACGTGAATTTATTGATATTTATCTGAATTCAACAAACGACTGCCCGATTTCAACAAACGACTGCCCGAATTCAACAAATGATCGCCCGAATTCAACAAACGATCGCCTGAAATCAAGAAACGACTGCCCGAATTCAACAAATGATCGCTCGAATTCAACAAACGATCGCCTGAAATCAAGAAACGACTGCCCGAATTCAATAAACGACTGCCCGAAATCAACAAACGACTGCCCGAATTCAACATCGTACTTCTCGTTTGATTGCAGTATGCAACTCCTATTTAATTTTTGCGAAGCTCGGTGCGCCTTTATCTCGCTTTGCTGATGAAGATTCCCTGCGATCGCCCTGATTCTTCATGCTTAGTCTATGTAAAAATATTTAGAAAATTAATTTTAAAGTATAAAAATATACTATATAATAAAGATATAAGAAAGGCGATCGCCCTCGCGCAAGAGTCTGCGATCGCCTTCTTTTAACCCCAAAATCGGAGTCAAATATTATCATGGCACAATCAAAAAAGTTCGCCAAATCACAACCAGCCCAGTTTCTGGGCAGACAAGGCGGTGACATACCTCCTTTTCATTCATCTTTCCAAGACTCATCACCTAGAAGAGAACGGATTAAACATTTATTAATTGGTTCACCCAAAGCTGTTACCGGCACCATTCACTTGTTGCATGTTTTGGGCTATGCAAATGTAGGTGATTGGAGTCCACTACTACCAACAGCTAATCTTAATGAAGTTATGAGTATTTTAACCCGTCAGATTTTGACGCAATAATTCATACTGGGGTGCCCTTTGCACCCCTAAATCCCATATTCTGCATGAGTAATTGTACTCAATTTTTCCCTTTTGCAGGTTGCTTTGTCAAAATATGAATAGTGATTAGCCGGACATGATATAACGACAAACTGCTATGCATCTACGGAATATTTCTAAACTCAAGCGATCGCTATGAAAGGGAATTGGGAAGGGGACGGGCAGTTTTGGCTTTAAACAAAACCGGGGTGGGGTGATTTTATAGTACAAATTTACTAACTAGCTGCTAAAATGCTTTAAAAGTCAGCTAGCCTTGCTTGAGGTAGTATGAAAAAAATTCCAGACACGGACAAAAAGCCCATTTTGCTGTTCCAGCCTACATTTGTAACTACTGCGATAGTGCCACTGCAACCCCAAGAAAAAAAAATCATCAGTGAACAGGAGCGTTTTATAACGCAAGTCGAACGCATCAATCAGATGGCGGAAGAGTTAGAAGTAGCGATATTAGAGTTGAAAGCGATCGCTAACAAAATGAATACTCAAAAACGTTGCCCATTCTTGATAAAGGAGCTATGCAAAAATATTTGTCAGTATTTCGCAGTTAGCATCCCTTGGGTGAAACAAAAGTCTGACGAATCATTTATTTTGACAACGCGAAAAGTTGATTTATTCCGAGCCGAAAGAGAAGCTACACTGCTAGCACAGCAACTTCGTCAGCAAACCAGAAAAAGATTAGCATCGCAGCGACACAGAAAAAACAACAATAAAGCTGAAGCTGACACAAAACGCTTCTTCAAAAAGGTATTAGTCAACAAATCTTAAAATTATCAACATTCAACGGCAGATCACCCCTGAGGTTGTAACAGTTATGCTGGTTGAAGTGGCAGAAGGAACTTATTCCTCAAAATTGCTAGATACTACACTGCCATTATTTCTTTGCAACCATAGTTGGTGACAAAGAAACAAAGCCGCCCTAATATTTGCACTTCCGTAAAATCAGAGTGTAAACATCAGGGACAATCAATCAGCGCCCAAAGGAGGTAAAAAGAAGGTGTTAAAGGCACTTTTAGTAATTGCCATTGGTTTTTTACCGTCCCTGTTTTCCCTGTGGATGATGCGTAAAACCCGGCGATCGCGCTTGCGGATGAGGCAAGCAGCGATGAATTTTCCAATAGTACAGGGACGGCAAAACCTTAGACCTGTGGAAGGCGATCGCTATTATTTAGAAGGGGTAGGTTATCTAATTGGCGATATCAGCTGCAAATATAATGCCCGATCTGGCTACATGCGTTGTGCTGTCAATCCCGAAGGCCCATGTAACGGTTGCCGTCACTACGAACCGAAAGAATTAACTAGTAATGAAAAAAGCACTTAAGATTCCTCACTCAATACTCAACCCACCTAAGATTGTCTGGTTAACACAGACGCCCTGATGCAGATAATTTTCCAGCGACTTCATAGCACTAGAACCAGGTAATGATAAAATCATTACTAATTATAATAATTTGTATTTACAAGCACTTTGAGTATTTCTCTTTGCATGGTGAAATAAGAATGATTTAATAGAATTCGTGCAAAAGTGTAAATCTGCATCATTTTGTTTGCAGATTATGAACTTTGCTATTAACACTTGCCGAATATCTCATAACCAGATGATTATCCAACGATGAACAACGCGATCGCTCGGACAACAGCATTATTATCAACTTGCGCTTTGCTACTAACAGGCTGTGGTGGTGGCACTAGCACAGTGACAAATTCTTCAACTAATAGTCCTAATAGTACCCCAAATAACACTGCAACCAATACGCCAGCGACAACAGGTACATTATCAAGTGCTATTCCCATCGGTATTGGTGTTGCCCAAACTAGCAATGTGGCATTACTCGGTCAAGAGCAAGTTGCTGGAGCTAAACTTGCCCAGAAGTATTTTAATAGCAAAGGTGGTGTTAATGGTACACCAATTAAATTAGTTTTTCAAGATACTAGTGGTGATGAAGCAGGAGCAATTAATGCTTTTCAAACTCTAATTAATAAAGATAAAGTTATAGGAATTGTCGGGCCAACTTTGTCACAGCAAGCTTTTAGTGCCGATCCGATTGGCGAACGGGCAAAAGTACCAATTATTGGCCCATCAAATACTGCTAAAAATATTCCCGAAATTGGTGATTACGTTGCTCGTGTTTCTGCACCAGTTTCCATCGTTGCGCCTAATTCTGTGAAAGCTGCACTTAAGCAAAATCCCCAACTGAAAAAAGTCGCAGTTTTCTATGCTCAAAATGATGCATTTAGCAAATCAGAAACGGAAATTTTTCAGCAAACAGTTAAGGATCAAGGGCTAGAATTGGTAACAGTGCAAAAATTCCAAACCAGTGACACAGATTTTCAAAGCCAAGCTACCAATGCAATTAATCTTAAACCAGATTTGGTAATTATTTCTGGCTTGGCTGCTGATGGTGGTAATTTAGTTAGGCAATTGCGGGAACTGGGTTATAAAGGTTTAATTGTCGGTGGAAATGGTTTAAATACATCGAATTTATTTCCAGTTTGTAAAGCACTTTGTGATGGGGTATTGATTGCTCAAGCCTACAGTCCAGAACATCCAGGTGAAATTAACGCGACGTTTCGTAAAGCCTATATTGAAGAATATAAAAAAGAACCACCCCAATTTAGCGCCCAAGCTTTTGCAGCAGTGCAGGTTTATGTCGAAGCACTGCAATCTTTAGATAAGAAAAACAAAATCAACAAACTACAGCTACCAGAATTACGAACGCAGTTAAACAAACAAATACTTGCAGGAGCATACAATACACCGTTAGGCGAAATTGGTTTTACTCCTACAGGTGAAGTTGTACAAAAAGATTTCTATGTTGCCCAAATCAAAATGGAAAAAGATGGAAGTCAAGGTAAATTCACATTTTTAAAATAGTTGCTAGATGAATATCAATCTCTTTTTGCAGCAATTATTAAATGGGTTATCCATTGGCAGTGTCTATGCAATTTTTGCCTTGGGATATACCTTAGTTTATTCTATTTTAGGCATCATCAATTTAGCTCATGGCGCGATTTTTACCTTGGGTGCATATTTCACTTATGCACTTATGGGTGGGAACTTTGGATTTAATGGCTTGCTGGCTAATGCAGTCTTACCGATAAAATTACCATTTGCTATATCCTTAATTTTAGGAAGCACTTTGGCGGGATTGGTAGGGGTAGTGATGGAACGTGTTGCTTTTCAACCTTTGCGCCGTCAAGGCTCCGATCCCTTGCTAACTGTTGTTTCCAGCTTGGGGGTAGCAGTGGTAATTGTGAATTTAATCCAGTATTTAATAGGCGCGGAAAGTTACACGTACCCCGCAGATACTTACGGTAATTTGCCACCTGCAATTAACTTTGGTAGTCCAGAAAACCCAATTCCGATTCGCAGTGTTCAGGTGGTAATTTTTACTGTATCAGTAGTGATTGTGGTAATTCTTACCTATTTTATCAATCGAACTAAATATGGTAAAGCAATGCAAGCGATCGCAGAAGATCCAACTACAGCTAGTTTGTTAGGAATTAATAGCGATCGCTTTATCATCCTAACATTCTTTATCAGCAGTTTTTTAGCAGGATTAGCAGGAACTTTAGTCGCTTCTAGTGTTAGTATTGCTGGGCCATATTTCGGGATTGCTTTTGGATTGCGGGGTTTAGCGGTAATTGTCTTAGGTGGTTTAGGTAGTATTCCTGGTGCAGTGGTAGGAGGTTTGTTAATTGGATTAGTTGAGGCGTTTGTCCCTGCTGAATACTCTGGATATAAAGATGCAGTAGCCTTTGGAATTTTGTTTATTATGCTATTAGTTAGACCTCAAGGTTTGTTAGGACGGCGGTTTATTCAGAAAGTTTAAAGAAGCATAACACCATGAAAACATACATCAAACAAAAATTAACTTTCAAGCAATTTAAGGTTCAGAACAAATTGTGTCATTAACTTTTTCTAAATTGCTGCTGACAGCAGAGCAAATATTAATAGCTTAATAGTTGATAAAAGCAATAGTGTGATTTAAATTATATGAAAATATTTTAAAATAAAATGGCTGATTTTTTCGCTACTTACGCTTCTTTAATTGTCTCTATGGTATTGGGGGCACTACTAGGGTTATCACTTTACTTACCGCTAATGACAGGACAATTGTCTTTAGCTAGTCCTGGATTTTATGCTTTAGGTGGATATATTGCCGCAATTTTATCTACAAAAGTTTTCATATCCAGCAGTAGTTTATTTCCGATTCCATTGTTGTTATTGGAGATGTTGATTGCGGGTGTAATTTCTGGTTTATTGGGTGTATTAGTGGGAATTCCAGCATTACGATTACGAGGAATTTATTTAGCGATCGCAACTATCGCTTTTGTGGAAGTTCTGCGTGTCATTGCCCTGAATCTAGATATTACAGGCGGTGCTGTCGGAATTTTTGGCATTCCTCAACCTTTCCAAACACAACTTGAATATTTATGGATTGCTCTACCTTTACTATTAATTAGTATGGTGCTACTTTATCGTTTAGAACGCATCCGCGTTGGAAGGGCTTTCATTGCTATCCGCGAAGATGAATTAGCTGCGGGTGCAATGGGAATCGCTCCCACTTATTACAAAGTTTTAGCATTTACGCTAGGGGCTATACTTGCAGGGGTTATAGGTGCAATTAGCGCTCACTTCCTTAATACCTGGAATGCTCGTCAAGGTACTTTTGATGCCAGTATTATATATTTAACTTTTGTTTTAATTGGTGGTTCAAGAACTTTTTTAGGTCCGGTAATTGGAGGTATGGTATTTACAGCCTTACCAGAGATTCTGCGAAGCCTAGCTGATACTGGTGGTTTACCTAATTGGTTAGTACAATTTTTGCAAGATGGTAGATTAATTATTTTTGGCTTCCTCATAGTAATAGGTACAATCTTTTTTCCCCAAGGGCTAATTACTCCAGATATTTTTCAAAGACGCAAAACTAAAAAGTGAGTTATTCATAATAATATGCAAAAATGGCACATAGTATTCCAGAAAATAATAATAGTATTGTCTTAGAAGCAAGAGCATTAACTCGTCGCTTTGGTGGTTTAGTGGCGGTAAATAATGTATCTTTTAGTGTAAATAAACATGAGATTTTTGGACTGATTGGCCCTAATGGTGCTGGCAAAACAACACTGTTTAATTTGATTACTGCCTTCATTGCACCTTCTAGCGGTCAATTAATTTATCAAGGTGCAGAAGTTTCTCAACTGCGTCCTCATCAAATTGCGGCTTTAGGTATTGCCCGTACCTTCCAAAATATCCGGTTATTTGGGGAATTATCAGCGTTAGAAAATGTGATAATTGCCCGACATTTACACACTAAAAGTAATATGATTACAGGAGTTTTGGGATTACCACCAGCGCCTAATCAAGAGTTGAAGACTAAGCAAAAAGCTTTAGATTTATTGGATTTAGTAGGATTAAGCGATCGCGCTGACGAAAAAGCCAAAAACTTTGCCTATGGCGATCAGCGTCGGCTAGAAATTGCCCGTGCTTTAGCATTAGAACCGCAAATTTTACTTCTTGATGAACCAGCGGCGGGAATGAACCCTAACGAAAAGCAGCAATTGAGTGAATTTATCCGTAGCCTACGCAATCGCTTTAATTTGACGATCATCCTTATAGAACACCATGTACCATTGGTTATGGGTTTGTGCGATCGCATTGCTGTATTAGATTTTGGTCAATTAATTGCCTTGGGTGAACCAGCAGTTGTCAGAAATGATCCAGCTGTCATTGAAGCTTATTTGGGAAATGAATGATATCTAACTATCTGCTTAAATTACAAAATCTGTTGTAGTTCCTCAATATTATTTCTAGTTACAACATTCCGTAAAGTGGTGACTGAAAACTCTCATGAGCGATACCGACCGTAAGCTCTGCTAACGCCGTACTAACTTATAATTAATGATAAATTTTATTATTATCATTAACTATGACCATTACCCTAACGTTGGAACAGGAAAGAGATTTTTGGGCAGAAGCTAGACAAAATAGCCAGCAAAACTCGTTAGAGCCTTATGAATCTTATTCTCAAATACCCAGGCAACTGGGCAAAGGATATAGCCGAAGTATAGAAGTGCATCCCCAAGTATGGCTGGGGATTGGTAACTACGAATACTACGATGACATACTGGAACCAGGCTGTGAATGCGTTCACCCTTTAGAATTTGCTGTTAGTATTTCAGGAACAACTATAGATGAATTTGGAGGGCAATTAGGAGAAGGATACACACTCATTTCAGGTGGTGGCATTCAACGAAATATGACTTTTTTGGCTTCTCAAGCGCAGGTGGGTATTGGTGTCAGTATGCCTGTTGAGTTGTTGGCAACCTTTTTTCCTACAGGGGACGGAGAAATTCTACCGCAACTACGTTTTTTGGCAAAAGGTAACGAGTGGCAGACATTGCTCTACCCAAAAACTACAATAGCAATACAGACAGTGGCACAGCAAATAGTCAACTGTCCCTACCACGGGATGACAAAGCGTTTGTATTTACAGGCGAAGGTGCTAGAGTTGATGTCGCTGCAACTTGCCCCCTTCTTAGCTGATCAAGGTGGACTGCAACCACAACCACGATTTAGAGCTGGAACTGTTGAGCGTATATACCAAGCAAAAGAAATTTTACTCTCCCGCCTAGCTAATCCACCATCATTATTAGAATTAGCACAACAGGTGGGAGTAAGCGATCGCACCCTTCAACGTGGTTTTCAGCGACTCTTTAATACTACCGTATTTGGTTACTTGACAGACAAACGCATGGAGCGAGCAGAACGCTGGCTTAGAGAAGGAAATCACACAGTGCTGCAAGTGGCAATTATGACTGGTTACTGCAATCCCACACACTTTAGTGTTGCTTTTAAACGTAAGTTTGGTATTTCTCCAAGTCAGTGTTTGTTGCCAGAAAAGTCTGTTTGACGATGATTAGTTCTGTATTGGGGTAGACGCGACTCATCCAATTCCTGTAATCTACATTTCGAGTTTATTCAGAAACCTTCTCAACAAAGAGGGTTTTGGTTACTGGAATGTGGGGTATTATTGTGAGAAGTCAGCGGTTGTCATCTATTATTTGGCTGTGGTTGGTGATCAGTTTTCTGCCATTGTTGATGGCACAATCTGTACGGGCACAAGTAAAACAAAATTCGCCAACAGTAATTACAAAAATTAAGCAAGTCAGTGAGATGGAACGCCCAGCCACAACTGTTAGCGGGTTGTTTTCTCAATCGCCAACCCCACAAGCAACACCTGCAAGTGAAGTTGTGCAAGTGACGGCAGTGAAAGCTAATCCCACCGCACTAGGTGTGGAGGTGATTCTACAAACTAGCAAAGGGGAACAATTACAAGTTACTAATCGCAGTACTGGTAATAGTTTTATTGCTGATATTCCTAATGCTCAGTTGCGCTTACCGTCAGGCGAGGCATTTACATTCCGTTCAGAAAAACCACTTGCGGGAGTTACTGAAATAACAGTAACAAATTTTGATGCAAATACTATTCGGGTGACAGTCATAGGTGAGGCAAGCTCACCAAAAGTCGAATTATTTGACAGTGATGAAGGTCTTATCTTCGGATTGACAACTGCTGCATCTACTGCACAGCAGCCACCCCAAACACAACCAACACCTGAAGTTGAGCAGCCAACAAACCAAAATCAGCCACAGCAACCATCGGCAGAAAGCGATCAGCCAATTGAGCTGGTGGTTACAGGAGAACAAGATGGATACAGCGTACCCGATGCGACCACTGCGACCAAAACCGATACACCCTTGCGCGACATCCCACAATCAATTCAAGTTGTACCCCAACAGGTACTCAAAGACCAACAAGTCACCCGCTTGAACGATGCTTTAAGAAATGTTCCTGGTGTAATTACAACATTGGGATCATCTGGCAATACCGAAGAAAGTTCATTTACTATTCGGGGCTTTGATAATGGGACTTTCCTCAGGAATGGTCTGGCAGATCCTCGGGGTAGACGATCGCTGGAACTTTCCAATATAGAGCGAGTGGAAGTCCTCAAGGGTCCAGCTTCAGCTCTGTTTGGTGATGGTAGTCCGGGTGGCACAATCAACTTGATTACCAAGCAGCCCCTCGCCAATCCTTACTATGCCCTTGAAGCAACGGTTGGAAGTTACAGCTATTATCGGGGCGCTGTGGATCTATCAGGGCCTTTAAACGATACCAAAACATCGCTGTATCGACTGAATGTGTCCTACAAAGATGCAGGCAGTTTTATCGATTTTGCTCATGATAAAAATCTACTCATTGCGCCAGTTTTTAGTTTTGCAATTGGTGAGCGAACAAAGCTAACTCTGGAAGGAGAGTATATAAGTGCAGACACCAATCGATTGTGGCTACCAGCCGTCGGCACTGTACTACCTAACCCAAATGGGAAAATACCACGCAACCTGAACACTAGTGGACCTAACAAGAATGACAATTATGTTCATGAAGACATTGGTAGAATTAGATACAGTTTAGAACACAAATTTAGTGACAACTGGTCATTAAAAAACGCTTTTCGGGCAACATTTTATCATTTTGAAACCAGTGCTTTTCTACGTGATGGTACTCCTCTCGAGGATAACCGAATACTAAATCGAGTATTTAATCAAGGAGAGTTTAATGACGAGGCTTACAATCTGGCTACAGACATCATTGGCAAATTCTCAACTGGCTCCATCCAGCATCAGTTATTGTTTGGATTTGACCTAAGTAGATTCTCTTATGAATCTTTATTTAGGAATGCTAATGCAGCACCCATTGACCTGTTTAACCCAGTGTATAACCAATCCATTGGTGAAACTACCAGTACTCCAAATAATTCCTCTCTAACAGATGCACTGGGTATTTATGTCCAAGATCAGATCGCGCTAAGTGAGAATCTGAAGTTGCTGTTGGGTGTTAGGTTTGATGCCTTTAAACAGACAGATGGAGATTTGGTGGCAAACACCGAAAGCAGCCAGTCAGGCGATGCATTTAGCCCTCGTTTCGGTATTGTCTACCAACCTATAGAGCCAATTTCACTCTATGCCAGCTACAGTCGCTCGTTTACTCCAGCGATTGGAATTAGCTTTGATGGCAGCACCTTTGAACCAGAACGTTCTACGCAGTATGAAGTCGGGGTTAAGGCAGATTTGAATCAGAGAATTTCTACAACACTTGCTTTCTATAATCTGACTCGCTCGAATGTCTTGACTGAAGACCCAAATAATCAAGATTTTGCGATTCAAACAGGTGAGCAGCGCAGCCGAGGTATCGAATTCAACATTGGGGGGGAAATCTTACCCGGTTTGAATGTGATTGCAGGTTATGCTTACACGGATGCCAAAATCACCGAGGACGAAACTTACACACCAGGTAATCGCCTCAACAATGTACCAAAAAATAGTTTCAATTTGTGGACGAAGTATGAAATTCAATCTGGTAGTCTCAAAGGACTCGGCTTTGGTTTGGGATTATTCTATGTGGACAACCGCCAGGCAGATTTAGAAAATTCCTTTGAACTACCGAGCTATTTCCGTACTGATGCTGCCATTTTCTATAAACAAGGACAACTCCGCGCACAGCTTAATTTCAGAAATCTGTTTGATGTGGATTATTTTGAGTCTGCTAGTGATCTTTTGCGTGTTTATCCTGGCGAGCCGTTCACCGTACAGGGCACAATTTCGTGGGAGTTTTGATCTTCTCTAGCCCCTTGAAAAGGCTACCATGTACACACAAGTTTTCTCAGAAGAGTAACAAATTTGATGTTTACTACTTTGAGGAAGTGCCGATAGTATAGACAGTGTGTATCCTGACCCATCGTTTGCAGTTTTGAGAACAGTTTCGGTGTAGTTTTAAGAAGGCTAGAGGGCAATCAGTCTTTGGGTTGAGCAATTAGTATGTCCAATTCCCTTGAAGATTTGAATAATTTAGGCAGATAATAATTGTGAAAAATTTAAAGGCGATGTCTACCGACAAGTCGCTGCACGCCTACGCTGTTTGCTCAAGTAGATAAAATACTCACAAATTCCTCTAAAGAACTCACAGCGATCGCGCTATCCATTAAAGTTTCTAATTGCTCCACATTCTTGCCCTCAAGCCTTATTTCTGCCTCATGGGAAATTTCACCAAAGCGTTGTTCTAATACCCGAATTAGCTGCTGTAGCGTACCTAGATGAAGACCTTGCTGAATACCTCTTTGCTCAATTTCCTGATACCAAGGCGATTCTCGCAATACTGCCATATCCCACCTCATGATTTGTTGCACTAAAGGCGTGTCTAACACAAAGCTAGCAAAAAATGCCAGCAATGATTCTAATTCGTTCAACTCTTCATCTGCTCGTAGCGCCTGTAATGCGCGTTGCACAACTGATACCTCTCCCCCTCCTTGCAGGATTGGCACAAAGGGTAACAACGATGGTAATGGTTGCCCAAATACTATCTCCGCATCGATTTCCCACAAATTAATCACGCGATAATCTTGGATAGCACGTAATCCCAAAAATTCCTGCTCGTAGCTACTGTCAATAGTTAAGGTGGATGGGGGCGGTAAAATGTTGATCAGTACTGGGTAAGTTGGCAATCGGTAGCGTTCTTGTGCTAAGGCAGTGTATGCTCTCATCCGTAGAGGGATCTGTGCTGTGTAACGCAGTTGTAGTTCATTTAGTACTAGAAAATCCCCGTGAGTAGCACTGTACGCTTTCACCAACACATCCGTTTCGCGGCTAATCCAGTGAAACTCAGAGCCGAGAATTTCTTTCGCCACGACTTCAGGACGCTGTGTCACCCACTTTACCCATGCATCGGGAGCTAAATTAATTAGTCGCTTGCTACCAATATCTGCTACTTTTGCCACAGGACGCTTGATATCTTTATCAGTAATTAATAGTACATCATATGGATTGCAGTATTCTGTCGTTAATTTTTAAGTTGAAGCAATATCTAGGCACTGTTTTAAGAAATGTATGATTGATGTATCTTAGGTTTTGAATCAACATTTCTGAATATAAACCGCCCATGAAAGCCGATAGTAAGCCAAACTATACAATTTTAGAAGTTCAAGAACTTGATGTAAATTATGGCGGCATCCAAGCTTTGAAAAAGATTAATTTAATTATTCAAAAAGGCGAGGTAGTTACTCTAATTGGTGCTAATGGTGCAGGAAAAACAACTACACTCCGCGCCATATCTAAAGTAGTTAATCCTAAGAGTGGCGTAATTATCTATAATGGACATAATATTAACCGCCACCAAACTCACGAAGTTGTACAACTTGGTATCGCCCATTGTCCTGAAGGAAGGAGAGTATTAGCGCGGCAAACAGTATTTGATAATTTACTTTTGGGTGCTTATATTCGTTCTAATCAAGCAGAGATAAAAGCAGATATTCAGCGCCAATTTGAGCTATTTCCACGCTTGTCACAGAGACGCAATCAACTAGCAGGAACCCTCAGCGGTGGCGAACAACAAATGTTAGCGATCGCTCGCGCTGTCATGAGTAAACCACAACTGTTGCTTTTAGACGAGCCTAGCTTAGGTTTAGCACCTGCGATCGTCCGAGAAATCTTTTCTATTATTGAAAATCTGCGAGCTACAGGTGTGACTATTTTGTTAGTTGAACAAAACGCTAATTTGGCACTACAAATTGCTGATCGCGGTTATGTTTTAGAAGCCGGTTCTATTACCTTAACAGGTGCAGCATCAGAATTAATTAGTGATGAGCGAGTTAAAAAAGCTTATTTAGGATGATTAATTAAATTAAAAATTTAAATGTACAAATACATGGTAAAATTACCAACTAAACCCATAAGTTTAGATGAGTTTTTGAAGTTATCAGAAACAAAACCTAGCTCAGAATACATCAAGGGTCAAATTATTCAAAAGCCAATGCCTCAAGGAAAACATAGTAAATTACAAGGTAAGTTAGTCACAAGTATAAATGAAGTAGGTGAAAGTCGAAAAATTGCCTTTGCTTTCCCAGAATTGCGATGTACTTTTGGCGGACGTTCAATTGTCCCTGATGTAGCTGTGTTTGCTTGGGAACAAATTCCTCTAGATCAGCGTGGAGATGTCGCTAATGTCTTCAAAACATATCCAGACTGAACAATTGAGATTCTTTCACCAGAACAAAGCCAAATTAAAGTAACTGGAAATATTCTACATTGTTTAAAACATAGTAGTCGTTTGGGTTGGTTAATTGATCCAGGCGATCGTTCTGTTTTAGTTTATCCACCAAAGCAGCAACCAGAACTTTTACAAGAATCATAAGAAATATAGCAGTTCCTGCTTGAGTGCAATACAGTATGGGATGATGGAGTATATCAACGTCTAAGTGCCTGTAGAATGAAACCTTACTCCTGTG